>NZ_CP137630.1:3500000-3645000 GCF_033348475.1 Aeromonas sp. XH
CACGGCCCTTGCCCTGTGCGGCGGAGATCCACAACAGCGACCCCACCAGCCATACCATGACCTGCTTCATCTCTCGATCCTCCTCATTTCTTTGCACCCGGCGGCGCCCCATTTCGCGCCCTCATGCTCCCATAACAGGGAGTCAAAGAACAACCATGAGCAATGCCCCTATGAAAGATGGGTCAGACCAGTAAAAGGTTTCCCCTGCCGGATCAGAGGCGTAAGCTGGCTCTCCGGCGGGCCTTCATGACGCGCCACTTTTCCCCGATTTCATCAGCAACAGGACGTAACATGATCCGCAAGAATCCCTCAGGTCACCTGCCCGTTATCGACGAATCCGCCTATATCGACAAGACCGCCATCATCTGTGGCAAGGTGATCATCAAGGAGAACGTGTTTGTCGGCCCCTATGCCGTGATCCGCGCAGACGAAGTGGACGAGAGCGGCGACATGGAGCCCATCGTCATCGGCGCCAACTCCAATATTCAGGATGGCGTCGTCATCCACTCCAAATCCGGCGCCGCCGTCACCATCGGCGAGTACAGCTCCATCGCCCACCGCAGCATCGTCCACGGACCGTGCGAGGTGGGCAACCGCGTCTTCATCGGCTTCAACAGCGTGCTGTTCAACTGCCACATCGGCGAAGGATCCGTGGTGCGCCACAACTCCGTGGTCGATGGCTGCGATATTCCCCCCGGCTTCTACGTGCCCTCCACCACCCGCATCAACCAGCAGAGCGATCTGGCGCAAATCCCGCGCGTCACCGTGGACGCCACCGAGTTCTCCGAGGATGTGGCCCACACCAATATCGACCTGGTCAGGGGTTACAAGGCGCTCTCCAACGAGTTTTGATCCGGCGAGCGGTTCACGAGACACGACGGGCGCCACGGCGCCCGTTGTCACAACGGTAAAGAGGGCGAAAAGAGGGTGTAAAGGTGGTTGAGCCGGGCGCACGCGTCGCGTTTGATGGGGGCGTTCCCATCAATGGAGTCATCATCATGTCACGCTACCCCATCGCTCTTGCCCTCCTGCTGGGCACCACGCTCCTTCATGCCGGCGAGATGCCGCCCCCGATGGGCGCCCGCCAGGGAGGCCCCATGACACCGCCCCCCTCCGTGCTCTATCACGCCAGCAAGCAGGGTGCGGATCCCCAGGCCCTGGCACAGGCACTGTCCAGGAACATTGATGCCGCCAAGCCGGATACCCGCTACGAGGTCATGGTCAGCGTGCGCGAACTGCCGCCCCAGCCACTCAAACCCCAGCCCGCCGGTGCGCCGCTCAAGGGGCAGTGAGATGAGTCTGCGCCGCCCTTCACTCTGGCTGCTTGCCATGGCCATCGCCCTGCCCGCCATGGCGGGTCCGGGTGACATGGGCAGGCCGGGCGGATGGGAGAGCCCTGCCCCGCAGTACGGCCATGGGGCTGGCCCCGGCTTCGGCCACCGCGTCGACAGGCTGCCGGGAGGGGTGGAAACCCTGTTGCTGGCGGGGCTCACCTACTATGTGCTCGACGGCATCTTCTACCGTCGGCAGGAGAACCACTACGTGGTGGTTGCTCCACCCCCTCAGGTCTTGGTCACAGCGGAGTCGGGCCTGGTCCCCCTGGATCTGGATGGCCGCCGCTATTACGTCAGGGAGGGTCACTACTACCTGCGAGAAATAGACGGGCGCTACACCGAGGTACCGCCACCGGCGGCGCTGCGCTGAATCGCACGATGGAACAGATACGAGCAGGGGGCCTTGGCCCCCTCTTTCATTACCTGGGGTTCACCCCACTCCAGCCAGAGCCGCGTACCTCAGGACGGCTCATGCAGGGGCAGCGTCATGGTCACCCTCAGCCCCCCCTGAGCACGGTTGCGCGCCTGGATGGTGCCGCCCTGCAGGGTCACCGCCTTGCGGGCGATGGCGAGCCCGAGCCCGTAGCCCTTGCCCATGCGGGGTGAGCCGATGCGCACGAAGGGATCGAAGATCCCCGCCAGCTTGCCCTCCTCCACACCGGGCCCCCGATCGGCGATGGAGAGCTGCACCTCCTGGCCCAGACGAATCAGGCTGACATTCACCTTCTGCCCCGACTGCGAGAAGCGCAGGGCGTTGCGCACCACGTTCTCCACGGCGCGGCGCACCAGCTCGGCATGACCCAGCAGGAGGCAACCCTCCCCCAGCGCCTGCTCGAGCGCTATCTCGACCCCGGATTGCTGGGCCTCGAACCTGGCATCCTGGACGACGGTCTCCACCAGCGCCAGCAGGTCGTAGTGGCTCTGCGCCAGCCCGTGACCCTGCTCGGCACGGGAGAGGGTCAGCAGCTCCCCTATCATCCTGTCCATCCGCTCCGTCTCGAGCCGGATCCGCGCCAGGGCGTCGCTTGCCTTCTCCGGGCGCTGCTCCGCCAGGCCGATGGCCATCTGGATGCGGGCCAGGGGGGAGCGCAGCTCGTGGGAGACGTCGTGAAGCAGCTGCTCGCGCCCCTCGACCAGCTGCTGCAGCCGCTCCACCATGAGATCGAACTCCTTAGCCACCTCCGTCAGCTCGTCCCGGCGCCAGCGCAGGGCGGGCCAGAGTCTGACCCCCAGATCCCCTCTGGCTACCCGATCGAAGCTGCGCCGCAGGGCGTTCATCGGCCGGGTCAGGTGCCAGGCGAACAGAATGCTGAACAAGAGTCCCCCCAGGCCACCAATCCAGAGCATGGGCGGGGGAATGTTGAGCCAGGAGAGGGGACCGGGCGCAGGCCCGCCGGGGAGGACGCGCGAGTCCACTCTGGTCTGCAGCAGATAGGCCTGCCCGTCGCTGGCGATCACGGTGCGTGTCAGCACGGTGCCAGGGCCCGGCTCCCCGGGGACAGGCGGCCTGGATGCCTGGGGCACTGGCCGGGGGGGCGCATCGGAGACATCGAGGGGTGTTATCTGCAGCAACGGCGGCGACATGGTCTCGCTCAATGCCGTCGCAGCCTCAATTCCTCCCTTTGCCAGCACGGCTGCCGCCATCTCCAGATGCTGGCTCGCCAACTGCTGGGCCAGGTGCTCTTCCGGGGGTTCACGCTCGGCACGAAAACCGAGCCAGAGCAGTTGGCTGACCAGCACTATGGCCAGCCAGAACCCCAGCAGTATCTTCCAGAACAAACGTCCCTTGAGGATCACCGTATCTTGTACCCTATGCTGCGCACCGTCTCTATGGTGACGGCCTCCCCCGCCTTCTGCTGCAGTTTCTGCCGCAGGTTGCAGATGTGCACATCGACACTGCGGTCATAGGCCTCCCGCGGGCGCCCCACCCCTTGCAGGGAGAGGGTGTCCTTGGTGACCACCTGCTCCGGTGCTCGCACCAGCAACACCAGCATGTTGAACTCGGTGGCGGTCAGCTCCAGCGGCTCCCCCTGCCAGAGACAGACCCGGTTGGCCGGGGTGATCGTCAGCTCCCCCAGGATGAGGGCATCCGGCGAGGGGGTTGAACTCCCCCCCTCGTTGACCCGCCGCAGGACGGCCCGCAGCCGGGCCACCAGCTCCCTGGGGTAGCAGGGTTTGGGCACATAGTCATCGGCCCCCATCTCCAGTCCCACCACTCGATCCACGTTGTCCCCCTTGGCGGTCAGCATGATGATCGGCAGGCGGCTGCGCTGGCGCACCTGGCGCAGCACCTCGGTGCCGCTCAAGTCGGGCAGCATCACATCCAGCAGCAGGGCGCTGTAACGGCCGGAGAGGGCATGGTGCACACCTTCCCCTCCGGTCAGCACCTGGGTGGTGTCAAACCCCTCTCCCCCCAGGTATTCACTCAACATGGCGCCCAGTTCGGCGTCGTCATCCACCAGCAGGATCTTCATACAGGCTCTCCCTTGTCGGCGGCCATTTTCGCCCCTTGCCACGCACTTGGCAGCCATTTTTACGAAACCCTTACGCTTGGCGCAAAGAGCCTTAACCCGGCTCTGGGGTAGAGTGCCACCGTGATCGTCATTCAGGATACAGGTTGTCATGCCCAAGCTCTCCCCTCGTCTGTTCTGGCTGCTGCCCCTGTGCGCCCTCGCCCTGTTGCTGGCCTGGCGCCCTCAGGCCAAGGCCCCCGCCAGCGACTACATCACCGCCAGCGCCGAGATCCGGGATCTGGAGCAGCTCATCATGGCGGACGGTACCCTGAAGGCGCGCAAGCAGGTGAGCGTGGGCGCCCAGGTGTCGGGCCAGATCAAGAAGCTGCACGTGACCCTGGGTCAGGCAGTCAAACAGGGGGAGTTGCTGGCCGAGATCGACGATCTGCCCCAGCAGAACGCCCTCAAGGATGCCCTTGCCCAGCGCGACAACCTCCAGGCCCAGCTGGATTCCAAAGAGGCCACCCTTCGCAATGCCCGCCTGGCGTACCAGCGCCAGCAAAAGATCGTCGCAAGGGGCCTTGGCAGCACGGCCGACCATGACAGCGCCAGGGCGACCCTGGACGAGACCCTGGCCGATATCCGGGCCCTCCAGGCCCAGCGGGTGCAAGCCGGGATCGCGGTGGACACAGCCCGGGTCAACCTGGGGTATACCCGGATCCTGGCCCCCCTCTCCGGCACCGTGGTGGCCGTGCCGGTGGAGGAGGGGCAGACCCTCAACGCCAGTCAGAGCACCCCCACCCTGCTCAAGATAGCCCGGCTCGATACCATGACGGTGGAGGCCAAGATCTCCGAGGCCGACGTCATCAACACCCGGGTCGGCATGCCGGTCTATTTCACCATTCTTGGCAACAGCCAGCGCCGCTTCGAGGGATCCCTGCGCGCTATCGAGCCCGCCCCCGACACCATCAACGACGACACGACCACTAGCAGCAGCGACAGCAGCGCCATCTATTATCACGGGCTGTTCGAGGTGCCCAACCAGGACGGTCAGCTCAGGATCAGCATGACGGCACAGGTCTATCTGGTGGTCGCCCGGCTCAAAGAGGCGCTGGTGATCCCGGCCATCGCCCTGCAGGGGGATCAGGTCAGGGTGGTCGACGACGGAGGCAGGATCAGCCTGCGCCGGGTCAAGGTCGGCCTGAACAACAAGGTGGATGCCCAGATCCTGTCGGGCCTGAGCGCCGGTGAGCGGGTGATCGTCAGCGAAGTGAGCGCGGGCCAGAGCGACGCCGCCGGGGGCATGCCACCCCCCATGGGGATGTGACCATGAGCGCCTTGTTGCAGCTGCGGGGCATCCGCCGCCACTTCGGAGAGGATGAGCGCACCGTCACCGTGCTCGATGGCATCGATCTGGCGATCGCCCGTGGGGAGATGGTGGCCATCGTCGGCGCCTCGGGCTCCGGCAAATCCACCCTGATGAACCTGCTGGGCTGCCTGGATCAGCCGAGCGAGGGGGCCTATCTGGTGGCCGGGCGCGACACTGCCACCCTCAGCCGTGACGAGCTCGCCGCCCTGCGCCGGGAGCACTTCGGCTTCATTTTCCAGCGTTATCACCTGCTGGCGGATCTCGATGCCCGCACCAATGTGGAGGTGCCCGCCCTCTACGCCGGTCTGGATCCGGCCGAGCGACGCCAGCGGGCCGAGGCCCTGCTGACCCGCTTCGGCCTCGCCAGCCGGCTCGAACACAAGCCAAGCCAGCTCTCCGGCGGCCAGCAGCAGCGGGTCAGCATCGCCCGGGCCCTCATCAACGGCGGCGAGGTGATCCTGGCCGACGAGCCGACCGGGGCCCTCGACAGCCAGAGCGGCGCCGAGGTGATGGCGAGCCTTCAGGCCCTGCATCGCCAGGGCCACACCCTGGTGATCGTCACCCACGACATGGAGATCGCCCGCCACGCCGAGCGGATCATCGAACTGAAAGATGGCCGGGTGATCGCCGATCGCCGCACGCGCGAACCACAGGCCCTTTCCCAGGCGACCCAGACCGCCACCAAGACGTCCGCCAGGGGGAAGACCCCACTGATGGCGGGGCTCGGCAATGCCCTGCAGATGGCCCTCAAGGCCATGGTCGCCCAGCGTCTGCGCACCTTTCTCACCATGCTCGGCATCATCATAGGTATCGCCTCGGTGGTGACCGTGGTGGCCCTCGGCCAGGGCTCCCGGGAGCGGGTGCTGGAGAACATCAACGCCATGGGCACCAGCACCCTGGAGGTGTTCCCCGGCCGTGGCTTCGGGGACATGCGCTCCGCCACCATACAGACGTTGCGGATCGGGGACGCCGAGGCCATCGCCCGGCTGGACTACGTGCACAGCGTCACCCCCAGCCTCAGCACCAGCGCCACCCTGCGCCTTGGCAGTACCGCCGTCTCCGGCACCATCAACGGCGTCGGCGCCCAGTTCTTCCAGGTCAGGGGCTATCGCCTGGCCCAGGGCATGGGCTTTGATCGCCAGAGCGAGGAGAGCCTGGCCCAGGAGGTGGTGATCGACGAGCACACCCGGGACAAGCTGTTCGCCCCGACCCAGTCCCCCCTGGGCCAGGTGATCCTGCTGGGGGATCTGCCCTGCCGGGTGATCGGGGTCGCCATCAAGAACCAGAGCGGCTTTGGCAGCGACGAGACCCTCAACGTCTGGATCCCTCATACCACCGCCATGAGCCGCCTGCTGGGGCAGAGCCATCTGCGCAGCATCAGCGTGCGCGTGCGGGACGAGGTGAGCCTGGACGTCGCCCAGGACGGCATCAGCCGCCTGCTCACCCTGCGCCACGGCAGCCAGGACTTCTTCCTGCTCAACACCGACAGCATCCGCCAGACCATCAGCCAGACCAGCGCCACCCTGACCACGCTGATCGCCCTCATCGCCCTCATCTCCCTGATCGTCGGGGGCATAGGGGTGATGAACATCATGCTGGTCTCGGTCACCGAGCGCACCCGGGAGATAGGGGTACGGATGGCGGTCGGCGCCCGGACCCGGGACATCCAGCAGCAGTTCCTGATTGAAGCCGTGCTGATCTGCCTGCTGGGAGGCGTGCTCGGCATCGCCCTCTCCCTGCTGCTGGGCCAGCTGTTCGACCACCTCGGCAGCGGCGTCCGGATGAGCTACTCCCTTGCCACCATGGGGGTGGCCTGCCTCTGCGCCAGCCTGATCGGGGTGATATTCGGTTTCGCCCCGGCCCGCCGGGCCGCCAGGCTGGATCCCATCCACGCACTGGAGCGCGAATAGCCCGCATTGACGCCGGGGTGATGCCACCCCGACACCGGATCGGGGGCCGACACCGGCCCCGCCACCAAGCCTGAACGCCCGCACTTCTTCCCAGACTGCGCGGGTTCTTTGACCGGGTCCCGTACCCGGTCTTTTTTTGTCTCCCGCCCGCCACGCATACGACAGAACCGCCCGAAGGCGGCTCTTTTCATCACGGGCCGGCGGTTATCCCGGGCCATCAGGCGCCTATGATGCCACCATCGTCCCGGGTGATCCGCAGCACGGCGGAGCGGGGGATGGCGGAGCCGCCGTCCGGGAAGTGAGAGGGAGCCCCCTCCTCCCCCGGGTGCTGCACCCCGACGAACATGGTGCGCCAGTCAGGCGTGAAGGTGAGGCCCGTGATCTCGCAGGCCACGGGGCCGGTCAGGAAGCGGCGCACCTCGCCGCTCGCGGGATCGGCGCACAGCATCTGGTTGTTGCCCATGCCGGCAAACTGCTTCTCGTTGGAGTAGTCGCCGTCGGTCTGGATCCAGAGCCGTCCCGCCTCGTCGAAGCCGATGCCGTCCGGGCTGTTGAACATGTTGTCCGGGTGGATGCTGGCACTGCCCGCCATCAGCCCCTCCTTGTGCACACCTGGGTTGCCCGCCAGCAGGAAGAGATCCCACTCGAAGCGGTCGCTCCCGTGATCGTCCCCCATCGGGCGCCAGCGGATGATCTGGCCATAGGGGTTCTCGGCCCTGGGGTTGGCGCCGTCCAGGGGCTGGTTCTCCTTGAGGCCGCGGTTCTTGTTGTTGGTCAGGGTGCAGTAGACCTCTGCCCTGTGGGGATGCACGGCCACCCACTCGGGCCTGTCCATGGTGGTGGCGCCGAGCCGGGTCGCCGCCTCCCGGGCGAAGATGAGCACCTCCCCCTGATCGGCGAAGCCGTTCTCTCGGGTCAGGCCATGCTGGCCGTGTACCAGGGGCAGCCACTGGCCGGTACCTTTGAGCTCCCCCTCCCTGGCCTCGAAGCGGGCCACATAGAGGGTGCCCTCGTCCAGCAGATCCCGGTTGGCGGGGT
The DNA here is from genome assembly GCF_033348475.1 of Aeromonas sp. XH. NCBI lineage: Bacteria > Pseudomonadati > Pseudomonadota > Gammaproteobacteria > Aeromonadales > Aeromonadaceae > Aeromonas > Aeromonas sp. XH. Next base: position 3,508,105 of record NZ_CP137630.1, read on the forward strand.
CATCGCCCGGCGCCACCTGGTTCTTGGAGACGAAGCGATAGATGTGCTCGCCCCGCTCGTCGTCGCCCAGGTAGACCACGGCGCGGCCATCCTTGTTGACGGTGAAGGCGGCATTCTCATGCTTGAAGCGGCCAAGGGCGGTGCGCTTCTTCGGGGTGGAGGCGGGATCCTGCGGATCGATTTCCACCACCCAGCCGAAGCGGTGCGGCTCCCGGGGATGCTTAGCGAGATCGAACCGCTCGTCAAATTTGTGCCAGCCAAAGCCTGCATCCTCGGCGGCCAGGCCGTAGCGGGCGGCGCGCTGGTCCAGCACCGGCTTGCCCGCACTGCCGAAGTAGCCGTTGAAGTTCTCCTCGCAGGTGAGGTAGGTGCCCCAGGGGGTTTGGCCGTTGGCGCAGTTGTTGAAGGTGCCAAGGGCGGTGCGCCCCTCGGGATCGGCCTGGGTCTTGAGCAGGGCATGGCCCGCCGCCGGGCCGCTCAATGTCATGGGGGTCGTGGCGGTGATGCGGCGGTTGAGGGCCCCCTTGGGGTTGGCCTGCCACTTGCCATCGATGCGCGCCAGCTCCACCAGGGAGACCCCGTGGGCCGCCTGGGCCTTGGCGACCGCCTCTGCACTGAGGGTCTTGCCGCCATCCGCGAACAGATATTCGTAGTTGGTGTATTCGTTGTTGACGGCGAGCAGGGCGCGATCCGGGCCCAGGGGGAAGAAGCTCATGCCGTCGTTGTTGTCGCCAAACTGGCGGGCCTGGGCCTTGGCATCATTGCGCTGGGCAAAGGCGGGGGCATCGGGGAACAGGGCATCCCCCCAGGCGATCAGCACCTCGGCCCGGTAGCCGGGCGGCACCACTATGGTGTCGGCCACCGAGGCGGGCACGGCCTGGAAGCCGAGCAGCGGCTGGGTCGCGGCGGCCACGGCGCGGGCCACGGGGCTCGCGGCGAAGAAGGCCACCATGCTGGCGGCGCCCATCCCCTTCAGGAAACCACGGCGGCTCAGGCCGGCCTCGATGAGGCGGTTGAATTCCGGCTCCTGCTCCCGGGGGTGGTTGGCGCTGTCTCTCTCGTCAAAACGGCTCATCGGCTTTTCCTTGTTCTCTGTGCTGGCGTCATTGCGTAATCACTGCGTCCGGCCACAGCATGGGGGCACTTTATTAAACAAGGATGACAAGCGATGAGATAACCGCCTGGCCCGACAAGGCGCCACCGCCCAGAAAGACGTATCGCCGACAGAAGGGTTGAACCCTAGCCGCACTTCTTCAGACTGATCTGCCCGTTTGTACCGGATAACACCCGCTGGCAGCCTCCCTCAAGCCGCACTTCTTCAGGCTGGTATGCCGTTTGTACCGGATTGCACCCGCTGGCAGCCTCCTTCTAGCTCTAGCCGCACTTCTTCAGGCTGATCTGCCAGTTGGCGCCGGATTGCACCTGGTGCTTGGCGGCGAAGCTGTCCATGTTCAGGGCCACCGACACCTGCAACAGGCTGTTGAGGTAGACCAGGGGCTGGCCTTCCGGTACATCGCCAAAGCTGCTGACGTAGGGGGCCTTGCCCTCGTATTTCAGCGCATCTCCTTCGCTGATCCTGATGCAGGCGTTGTCCCCCTTGTGGATGCCTGCCTTGCCGAGCAGGGCCTCGTCGATGTTGGTCCAGACGTTGCCGTACTGCACATCCAGGATCGGGATGGTGCCCTTCAGGGTGCCATCCTGCTCGACCACAGCAGGCTGATAGGGAATGGTCACCACCTCGGCAGGCAGTTTGGGCCCCACCTGCTCGAAGCTGATGGCACCGGAGGCGAGGCGGGCACCAGTGTAGGCGTAGACGTCGCGCCCATGGAAGGTGTAGGACTTCTCGGAGCCCTTGAGGCGGTTGGTCTTCTCGTCTATCTGGCGCACGGTGTCGATGCCGAAGTGCTCCGCCGCCAGGGTCAGGGTGCCGTTGTCCGGGCTGACGATGTAGTGGCCGCTCCTGGTCTTGAGCACCACCGACTTGCGTTCGGTGCCGACACCGGGGTCCACCACGCTGACGAAGACGGTGCCCTCGGGCCAGTATTGCAGGGTCTGATAGAGGCGGTAGGAGGCCTCCCAGATGTTGTAGGCCGGGATCTCGTGGGTCAGGTCATGGAGCGGCAGGGTGCGGTCCACCCCGAAGGCGACCCCCTTCATGGCGGAGACGGCGCCATCCTTGAGACCGAAGTCGGTCTGGAACACCAGGGCCTCGTTGGCAAGAGCACTCGCCCCCACCAGAGAGAGGGCGAGCACGAGGGCGCGGGGGACAATACGAATATCCATGTCAGGGCTCCTTTCAAGACGTTTGGACGTCCAGATTGCCATTCAAGGAGATCTTTGCAACCCCTGATGCCCGAATGGGGGGAAAAGACTCGCCAATCCGGACCGCTCGGGTGTATCCATGGGCATTCGACGACAGGAGAGCACCACATGACTGTAGAGAAACGCGACGCCATTTTGCTGAGCCTGGGGGAGACCCAGAGCCGGGTGCAGCTCACCGGGGCGGATGGCGTCAGCCAGACCTTTTCGCTGGCCCTGGGCCTGGATGCCCTGACCCCGGGTCCGTTTCGCCGGGACCCGCCGAGCGCCCTGGAGCTGGAGCAGGCCATCCCGGTAACGGAGGATCTGCTGACCCCCCTCGAGCTTGAGCAGGCCATCATGGTGGTGGAGGATGTGCTGATGCCCCTCGCGGACCGGATCCCACCTCACCCCGTGCTGCACCTGCAAAGCCCGGTGCCCCTGGCCGAGGTGCTCGGCAACCGGGTGCAGAGCCGGGAGAACATAGAGCGGTTGTTCGGCCAGCTGGCCGCCATGGTGGAGGGGGATCCTCTCGCCTCCGCCCAGTTGCCGAGGGAGAGGCTCGTCGCCGCCGCCCTGCTGATCCTGCGGGAGTGGATGCACCACCTGGATGCCGGGAGCGTCGCCCTGGTTGACTGAGCCAGCCCGGTCTGAAGAGTCAGCCGAGGCGCAGGCAGAGGTATTTCACTGCATCTGACCCTGCGACCCCGCCGGTCCGCCTTCTGCCCGTGCCGCTGTATCTGTTACCATGCCGGCCACTCTGATCGTTTCCGTCTCGGCCCCTGGCCGCGATAACCCCATACTGGTGCCCCTATGTCCAACGCCTCCTTTGCCGACCTGGCGCTCTCCCCCCGTTTGCAGCAGACCCTGAGCGAGCTCGGCTACGCCACGCCGACCCCGATCCAGGCCGCCGCCATCCCGGCCATCCTGGCAGGCCGCGATCTGCTGGCGGGGGCCCAGACCGGTACCGGCAAGACCGCCGCCTTCGTGCTGCCACTGCTGGAGTTGTTGATGCAGCAGCCGCAACAGGCGTCCCCTCGCCCCATCCGCGCCCTGGTGCTGGTGCCGACCCGCGAGCTGGCGGTGCAGGTTGCCGAGAGCGTCGAGCACTACGGTCAGGGCACAGGCCTTGCCAGCGCCCTGGTCTACGGCGGGGTCAGCATAGCGGCCCAGGTGGAGGCGCTGAAAGCCGGGGTGGATCTGCTGATCGCCACCCCGGGCCGGTTGCTCGACCATCTGCGCCAGGGGGCGCTGCGCCTGAGCCAGCTAGAGTATCTGGTCTTCGATGAAGCCGATCGCATGCTCGACATGGGCTTCATGGACGAGATCACCGCCCTGCTCAAACAGATACCGGCGGATCGCCAGACCCTGCTGTTTTCGGCCACCTGCGACGACAACCTCTTTGCGCTCAGCAAGGTCTTGCTGCGCGACCCCGAACTGATCGAGGTGGCACCGCGCAACACCACGGCGGCCGAGGTGGAGCAGCGGGTCTATGCGGTGGATGGGGATCGCAAGGTGGCGCTGGTCGAACACATGCTGACCGTGAAGGGCTGGGCACCGGCGCTGATCTTCAGCCGCACCCGCCAGGGGGCCGACAAGCTGGCCCAGCAGCTTGGCAAGGCGGGCATCAATGTGCTGGCCTTCCACGGGGATTTGTCCCAGAGCGCGCGGGAGAAGGTGCTGCTGGAGTTTCGCGCCGGTACCCTGCAGGCGCTGGTGGCCACCGACGTGGCGGCCCGCGGCCTCGATATCAGCGACCTCAACCATGTGATCAACCTGGAGTTTCCCCATCAGCCGGAGGATTACGTGCACCGCATCGGGCGCACCGGCCGCGCCGGCAACAAGGGGCTCGCCATCACATTGTTCAGCCCCGAAGACGCGCCCCTGCTGGAGAAGGTGGAGGCGGTGCTCGACACCCGATTGCCCCAGCAGTGGTTCCCGGGCTTCGAGCCGGATCTGACCCGCTTCGACCCCGAGCGGCGCCGCGCCAGCAAGGGCGCCCAGAAGCAGAAGGCCAGAAAGCTGGCCCTCGCGGGCAACAAGGGCGGCAAGGGCCGCAAGCCCTGACTGGAGGATCTTGCGGGGGAGCCCCAAAGCACGGGTGCTCCCCTTTTCCTCGCGCCGGCCCGGGGAGAAACCCTGGCGCCGCCGACCCCCTCTCTTGCTCTCTCCCTTTTGCTCCCCTGACCAGACCGCCACCGGGCAGATCCTTGCCACACTCTGCTACAAAAGAGGTAGTAAGGGGGCACACTTTCGCCACAAAGCAGGCGTGCAATGGAGGCATGGACAAGGAGGACATCATGAAACCCGCATCCCTCGTCTGGGCCCTGCCCCTGACCCTCACCCTGCTCTGGCTCGCTGGCCTGACCCAGTGGCCCGCCGGTCTCTGGCCCTGGCGCCATGAACTGCTGATCCTGACCGGTCTGATTGGCCTCGGCGCCATGACCCTCTCTTTGCTGCTCGCCCTGCGCCTGCCCAGGCTCGAAGCCTGGTGCGGCGGGTTGGATCGCATGTTGCGCCTACACCGCAGCAGCGCCCTCTGGGCCACCGGCACCTTGGTGGCCCACTGGCTGCTGGTGGAGGCCCCCAAGTGGGCCGTCGCCGCCGACTGGCTGACCCGGCCGGCACGCCGCGGCGCAGGCGCAGGCGCAGGCAGCGATGACCTGTGGCACGAACTCGGCAATACCCTGGGGGAGTGGGGTTTCTATCTGCTGCTGGCCCTGGTAGCGGTGAGCCTGCTGGCGGTGGTGCGCTACGAGCGCTTCAGGGTGGTTCACCGGCTGGCCCCCGTCATCTATCTGATGGGCTGGCTGCACGGGCTCTGCCTGCTGCCGCGCATCGGCGTCCTGACCCCGGTCGGCCTGACCCTGCTTGTCGGCGGCGGGCTGGGGGCCCTGGGGGCGCTCTACTCCCTGTTTGGCCGGGTGGGCCAAAACGCGCGTCGCCAGGGGACGGTCTGCGCCCTCACCCCTCTGGATGAGCGCACCCTGGAGATCCGGGTTGGCCTCACCGCGCCCCTGCACGGCTATCGTCCGGGGCAATTCGCCTTCTTCGACTTCGCCGGGCGCGGCGAGCCTCACCCCTACACCCTGGTCAATGTCTCGGCGGATGGCTGCACCCTCACCCTGGCGGTACGCGCCCTCGGGGATCACACCCGCTGGCTGCACCGCCACCTCAGGGTGGGGGATGCGGTCATCGTGACCGGCCCCTATGGCGCCTTCGCCCTGCCGGATCCCGCCCCCGCGCTCTGGGTGGGAGCCGGCATCGGCATCACCCCCTTCGTCGCCTGGCTGGAAGCCCTGGTGCGCCGTGGCGAGACACGCCCGGGCACCACCTTGCTGCAATGCGCCCCCACCGCCGAGGCCGCCCCCTATCACAGTCGGCTGGCCGAGCTGTGCCGCCGGGCCGGGGTCGACTACCGGCTGCATCTGGAGTCAGAGCGCGGCCGACTGGATCTCGCCGCCCTGGGTGAACGCCAGCACACCCCGGTGTGGTTCTGCGGCCCCGAGCCCATGGCCCAGACTCTGGATGCCCATCTGGCAGCCCCGCTGCACCGGGAGCTGTTCCGCTTCCGTTGACGGGCCAGACCGGCGCGTTCAGTCATTGGCCTGATACAAGGGGGACTGGGAGACAGGTGGGCACGGGCCCCCTTGAGCGGGCCACGCCCCCGCCGCCCGCACGCTGCCGCCCCAGAAGCTCGCCACCAGTATCAAGGCCCCGGCCAACCCGTATTTGATCCAGGATTTCATCGTCTTGCTCCCCTCTCTTTGGCCCTCGCCACCCCTGCGGCAAGCAGGCCCATTTATCAATGGGCAGAAGATAGAAGGGATATGTGAGGGGAAAATGAGGCTGTGTGAAGCCAGGGTGAAGTCGAGGGACGTCAGGAGAAATCAGCAGCGAGTCACGACAAAGATGGCGGTTGGCAATGCGGGGAATGGAGAGAGGTAAGGACTCGACATACGCAATCAACACCTGATGTAGGGACGATTAGCGCAGCGTAATCGTCCGCATACCACCGCGCACCGAGTCATGGCAAGACCGGCAGGAAACCCTGGAACCAACGGCCTCCGATTCGCGAGCGTCCGAATACGCTTCGCTATTCGAACATGCAGCCCTCTAAAGAGGACAAGGTTTAGCTTTTTTAAATTGACTATTAAGGCAGAAAAAATCAATCTAAATCTACTCTTAGGCAGACAATTTGAGCACTTATGGCCATGGAACTCCAAAGCAGGCTTATTTTCATTGACACGTCAGCATTCGAAAACAAAAACTTTCAATTTGACTCTCATAAATTGGATCAGCTCTGCGGTTTCTTGGAAAAAAGAAAATTACACTTACTGACAACCGAAGTAACAATTCAGGAGGTTAAAAAACACCTGAAAGAGAAAGCGAAAAAAGCAGCCAGCACCATAAAAAAGGCTCAGAAGGAGGCAATGATTCTCAGAAACACTCCAACTCTTGATTGTCATGGGATTTTTTCAGCCCTAAAAGAAAATGACATTAACAAGATTCTGATGGATGCATTTGATAAATTTTTAACGATTAGTAATGCTGAGATTGTCCCAATAAACATTGTTGATGCATCAATTGTTTTTGAAAACTACTTCAATAGTCTTCCACCTTTCTGTGGAGAAAACAAAAAGAATGAGTTTCCTGATGCATTTGCTTTAGAAGCTGTGCGCAAAGTAAGTGAGGAAAGAGAGCATCTACTTTATGTAATTAGTTGCGATGGAGATATGAAGGCATATGCAGAGCAATATGAAAATATTTTTCATCTAAAAACCGTAGATGAGCTAATTGACTTAGTTATAAGAAATGAAGCTGAATTAAGCGAACCGGTATCTTTTGCGGATAAGGTGTTCACTAGACTTGAATCCGAAATTATAAAAACCATTCACGCTAAACTTTCAGATATGGAGTTTTATCCGGACAGCAGCTATTACTTAGATGTCGATATCGAACGTATTATTGTTACCCAAGTAAGCGTAGTCGACAAAAACCTTATAGAAGTTAGCCCACATAGGGCGACCTACGAATTGGAAATTGAAATTTCGGTGAGTGCAGAATATTCAGCTGCAAATTATGAAAACTCTCCGTGGGATCCTGAAGACAGAGAATATGTTTTCATAGTCACCGACAGATTACATATTAATCACAAAGAGAAAACATTCGTCGATGTGAGCCTAAATTATGATGATGAGCTTATTGCTCGCGCCACAGTAGATGACATTGAATTTATTGATTCCCTAATATGTACAGATCTAGTTATCACCTGACACCGGCCTCAAACCGGTGTCTTGTTTACGCTACTTTAGTGCGCACTTCCTTCGGTATCAATTTCAGACCCTTCTTGAACATGCTGTAAGGCGTCTGTCCCTCCATCATCCTGCCCTGATGTGGCCGCTGGGTGTTGTAGTGTTCCAGGTAGCTATCCAGGTCTGTCTGCATCTGCTCTACCGACTCATACCAGGTCGTCCTCCCCTTGATACGGAAGTGTTCATCCAGCAGTGTGCGATGCAGCCGTTCGATAAAGCCGTTGCTCTGCGGCCTGCGTACCTTGGTTGTCCGGTGCTCAATCCCCTCCAGTTGCAGGAACAGCTCGTAGGGATGGTGGTCAGCTCGTCCACAGAACTCGCGCCCGTTATCCGACAGGATGGTATAGACCCGTGCCTCGTGGGCCTCGAAAAACGGCAGTACCGTTTCATTGAGCACATGAACCGAGGTCACCGGCAGCTTGCTGGTGTAGAGCCGTCCCCAGGCGTGGCGGCTATAGCAGTCCAGCACGGTTTGCAGATACACCTTGCCAACCCCCTTGAGCGCGCCGACGAAGAAGGTGTCGACCGCCACCAGTTCTCCGGTGTAGTGAACCTCAATCTGGCGTTCGCGAAACTCGGGGCTGAAGCGTTCGAGCAGGCGAATCTGCTCGTCATTGAGCTCAATGGTCTGCTCCCGGTGAGTTTTCTCAAGGCGCAGCAAGCGGTCGTGTTTGGAGAGCAAGTCGTGCCGTTGCCACACGCCACGCACACCGCCCGCACTGACATTGATGCCTTGCAGAGCCAGTTCTTGCGCGACCCGCAGCGGGCCATGAGTTGGTCTGGTGAGGGAGTAATCGAGGATGGCGTGTTCAATCTCGGGAGCGACCCGATTGGGATGAGCCCCTTTACAGCCGGGCAATTTGTCGAGCAAGCCCTCGGCGCCATAGGTCTGGTAATTACGGCGAATTTCGTAGAACTGCTGACGGCTGTAGCCGATGAGCTTGCAGGCTTTGCTGACATTATTGAGCTCTTTGGCGAGCTCTAGCAGGCTGAGTTTGCGACGTGCTACTTTCTCGTTGGTGGTCATACGGTGACTCCAGATAACACGGTAGGGGTACCGTTTTGTTATCCGGTTTGAAGCCGTATGACCACTCCCTTTTGTGGGCAACTGTCAGGTGAATACCGTCTCCATACACCTAATATCTTTAGATATGGACGACGCCGAGATCACTCTTCAAGAGTCGTCTTATGATCCTGATGACTATGAAGAATAAAAAACCACCCGTATAACGGGTGGATTTTATCATTATCACCAGACCAATTCGGGATATTTACCCCAACGGCGGCGTGCGTGGCGGCACCATCCGCTTGCTGCCGGTGGACTCGAAGGCCGAGGCAAAGCGCAGCAGCTTGTTGTCGTCATAGGCGCGACCGGCGAAGGTCAGGCCCACCGGCATACCGATATCGGCCATGATGCCCATGGGGACGGTGACGGTCGGCACGCCGAGGTGGCGAATGGCGAGGTTGCCGTTGGCGACCCAGATGCCGTTGCTCCAGGCGATATCGGCGGAGGCCGGATTCACGTCTGCATCAGCCGGGCCCACATCGGCCACGGTCGGGAACAGCACGGCGTCGAGCTTGAGCCCGTCCATCCAGTCCTCCAGATCCAGCTTGCGGGTCTGCTCCAGGCCACGCAGACCGTCCGGCACAGATGCAATCTCGTCCCAGGATTTCAGGCCGCGCTTGGCCATATTGACGTACTCGTCCATGCCAGCGGCGAGATCCCCCTCGCGGTTCGGCAGGGTGCCGGGATCGTGGGGGAAGATCTTGGGCCCGTCGACATCGGCGAGTTTATTGAGCTTGGGATCGCCATTGGCGCGCAGGAAGTCGTCGAACGCCCAGCCGGAGAGCTCCCACAGCTCGTCGTTGAGAAACTCCGGGCTCACGATGCCGCGGTTGAACACGGTGGGCGCGCCGGGTCTGTCCCCTTCGCAGTTGGAGACCAGGGGGAAGTCCACCTCTATGACTTCGGCGCCCGAGGCTTCCAGTGCCTGACGGGCCTGCTCCCACAGCGCGATCACAGTCGGACGAGTATGGATGCGCTGACCGGTCGGGCCGCCGATACCGGGATTGTCGCTGGTGCCGGCCAGTTCATCCTTGTTGATAAACATGCGCGGCACGCCGAGGCGCTTGCCCTTGAGGGCGTCGGGCTTGGCGGCCAGATCCAGATAGGACGCCGGACGCACCTCGGAGGCCTTGGGGATCTTGACCCAGGGCTGCATCCGCCACAGGTCACCACGAGTCTCGGCATCGTCGGCCACTACCACATCCAGCACTTCCAGCAGATCGGCCATGGTGCGGGCGTAGGGCACGACGACGTCCATGGTCGGGGTCAGGGGCCAGTTGCCACGCACAGAAATCACGCCACGGGACGGGGTGTAGGCACACAGGCCGTTGTTGGAGGCCGGGCCACGGCCGCTCGACCAGGTCTCTTCGGCCAGACCAAAGGCGGCGAAGCTGGCGGCGGTGGCTGTACCGGCGCCGTTGGAAGAGCCGGAGGCAAAGGGCGCGGTCAGGTAGTCGGCGTTGTAGGGGCTCTCGGCACGGCCATAGACGCCGCGCTGCATGCCGCCATTGGCCATGGGCGGCATATTGGTCTTGCCCAGGCAGATGGCACCGGCGGCGCGCAGGCGCTCCACGGTAAAGGCGTCGCGCTGGGCCACCAGATCCTTGAAGGCCGGGCTGCCGGATGCGGCAGTCAGCCCCTTGACCAGATAGCTGTCCTTGGCCGTGTAGGGGATGCCGTCGAGCGGGCCCAGAGTTTCACCACGGGCGCGGCGGGCGTCAGAATCTTGCGCCTCTTTCAGGGCATCGGGGTTGGGCACCACGACGGCGTTGAGGCGGGTTTGTGTCTCGGGGCCGTCATAGGCTTTGATCCGCGCCTGATAGGCCTCGACCAGTTCGACCGCAGTGGTGCGGCCGGATTCGAGCGCGGCACGCAGCTCGGCAATGGAAACCTCGGTCACTTCGATCATTGGGGATCTCCTGCAGAAGGGTGACTGTTTGTCATGATGATCGCCGCATCGGCGCCTGCGACCATCACATTATCAAGAGATAAAACCCCACTGAGTGGGGTTTTGAATACCAACCTCGGCTGGCTTGGAACAGGTTCTTACTTGCCAGAAGGAATTTGCTGAGTAATGCAGTGGATATTGCCACCGCCCAGCAGGATCTCCCGGGCCGGTACGCCAACCACTGTGTGCTCCGGGAAGATCTCTTCCAGAATGCGCTGGGCTTCGCCATCGGTGGCGGCATCCAGCAGCGGGTAGACGATGCGATCGTTGGTGATGAGGAAGTTCACATAGGAACCGGCCAGACGGCCTTCTGCCTCGCGCGGCACACCGCTGCCGCTCTCGACGCCAGCGGACTCCTCTTCGGTGCAGTAGAGCGGGCCCGGCTGGGGCAGCTTCCAGATTTTGAGCTTGCGACCCTTGGCATCGACCGCCGCTTCCAGCACCTTGAGGGCGGCCAGGGAGCGGGCGTACTGGGGATCGCTCTGGTCGTCTGTCCAGTGCAGGGCCACTTCACCCGGACGCACGAAGCAGCACATGTTGTCGATGTGGCCGTCGGTCTCGTCCATGTAGACGCCTTCGTCCAGCCAGATGAAGCTCTTCACGCCCAGATAGTCGCGCAGGTGAGCTTCGATCTGATCCTTGCTCAGGTGCGGGTTGCGGTTCTCGTTGAGCAGGCACTCGGCGGTGGTCAGGCAGGTGCCTTCGCCATCCACGTGGATGGAGCCCCCTTCCAGAATGAGCGGCGCGGCGTAACGATCCATGCCGTGCTGCTCCAGCATCCGGGCCGCCACTTTCTCGTCCTGATCCCAGGGATAGTAGAGACCGCCCTTGTGGCCGCCCCAGGCGTTGAAGCCCCAGTCCACCCCGCGGCACTCGCCGGCGGCGTTGGTGACCACGGTGGGACCGGTGTCGCGTGCCCAGCAGTCATCGCTGGCCATCTCCACCAGGGTGACGTGGGCGGGCATGATGGCGCGAGCCTGCTCCATAAACTGGGCCGGCACCCCCATAAAGACCGGGGTGGCTTGCCCGATGGCATCGGCCACCTTGGCGAAGGTGGCTTGCGCGAAGCGACCGGCGACGCGCCAGTTGTCCGGGCGGAACGGCCAGATCATCCAGACGGCCTGCTGGTGCGCCCACTCGGCGGGCATGGTGAAGCCGTCGGCGGCCGGAATGGAGTTGATGGTCTTGATGCTCATCGCAAGGCTCCTTGCATGGATTGAGGCCCCCGGATTGATGCAGGAACCCTGGAAAAATAAGAGTGGGTCGCAGTGTAAGAAGTTGCGCGCCCATCCATCAAATGAATAGGATGGATTGTCCCATAAGCACGGCGAATAATCCTCCATGAAACTGCACCAGCTCGACCTCAATCTGCTGCTCGCCTTTGACGCCCTGATGACGCAAGGGAGCGTGACCCGCGCCGCCGAATCGCTCTTTATCAGCCAGCCCGCCATGAGCCACTCCCTCAACCGGCTGCGCACCTTTCTCGGCGACCCGCTGCTGGTGCGCACTCCCCAGGGGATGTTGCCGACTCCCCGGGCCCAGCGCCTGCACCTGGGGGTGCAGCAGGCACTGCGGCTGCTGGAGCAGCAGCTGTCCGAGGAGGACGAGTTCGCGCCGAGCCAGTCGAAGCGCCGCTTCGTGCTCTGCACCACGGACTACGTGGAGTGCGTGCTGATCCCGCCGCTTATCCAGCGCCTCAGGACGCTGGCCCCCGGGGTCACCATCGAGATCCGCATCCTGCGCGACACCCTGCCCGAAGCCGAGCTGGCGAGCGGCGAAATCGATCTGGTGCTGGGGTTTGACGAATACATGCAGGTGCCGGGGTATCTCGGCAAGGAGACCTGGCTCACCGAGCCCCTGGCCGGGCTGGTGCGCGCCACACTGGCGCTGGAGGAGGAGCGCATCACCCTGGCAAAGCTTATCGAGATGCCCCATGTGTTCCACTCGCCGCTCGGCACCTCGGAGGCGAGCCTCGACCGCTATTTGCAGAGCCTGGGTCATAGCCGCACCATCTCGGTCAACAGCCAGAGCTATATGTCCGCCGCCGCCATCGTGAGCCAGAGCGACCACCTGCTGGTGCTGCCGAGCATGGTGGCCGAGCTGCTCGCCAACCACTGGCCGCTCAGGAGCCTGCCCCTGCCCGAAGACGTGCCGGACTACCACCTCAACTGCGTCTGGCACCCGGTGCATGCGCAGCAACCGGCCTTGATCTGGTTGAAGGCGTTGATGAAGGAGCTGGTGAATCCGGGATAAGCGCTGCGTCTGGCACACCAGGCTGCACGCCCAGCAACCCGCGCTCATCTGGCTGAAAGAGTTGATGAGGGAGTTGGTGAATCCGGCATAACCCGCTGCGTCTGGCATACCAGGCTGCACGTCCAGCCACCCGCTCTGACATGGCTCAAAAATCTGATGAAGGAGCGGATGAACCAGGAATAGCCCCTCACCGGGCCTCGCTGGCCACCGGCAGTTCGCCGAGGGCGATGGCGGCCTGCAGGCGGCGGTGATCCTCCCGGGTACGCTGGCCATAGGCCACCGCAAACTCGGCGATGGCCTCGTCCATCACGTCCGACTTGCCCAGGTAGCCGGCGATGCGGGCCGCGTCCCCCGACTTGGCGTGGGCCAGCGCCAGGGCCCAGCCGCAGAGCTGGCAGTATTCGACGAAGTGGCGGGGCCTGACCATGCCTGGGGTGATGTCGATGCCCCCCTTCATGTCCCGCAGCTGGCGCACGTAGAAGTGGCGTCCCCTGAGCTCGCACCAGCCGAGGAAGATGTCCGGCGAGCCCTGGATCAGGCGCTGGCCCCGCACCACCCGCCGCCCCTGGCTGCCGCTGTCATCCTCCGAGGTGAAGTAGGGCGCCAGCACCGAGGGCTGGGCCTCCTTGACCTGCAGGAAGAGGGGATCGTCGTCGTCGGCCCCGGTCAGCAGTATCACCCAGCAGCGGGTGCCCACGCTGCCCACCCCGACCACCTTGCGCACCACGTCCACGACCCGGTAGCGGCGCAGCAGGATCCGCCTGTCTTCCGGCAAGGAGGCCAGATAGGCCTCCAGCAGCTCCCCGAGCACCTCGTAGACAGGCTCCCCATCCTCGGTGTGGGTCTCGCGGATGACGAAGGGGTGGATCTCGCGGATCCTGTGCTGATCGTCCACCAGATCCGTCATCTTGCCGAGCACCTGCAGGTGATTGCGCCCCCTCGCCTTGGCGAAGGCGGCTTCGACACTGCGGTGGGCATCCTCGGAGAAGGCGTGGAGCACTGAGGCCTGATCGATGCGATCGTACCAGACGTGCATGAAGCCCATCTTGCCGTACTCCCGCAGCCGGGTGCGGTAGCCGGCCACCGTCATTCTGGCCGCCTCCCGCTGGCGGGCGGCGCTGGCCCCGAGAAAGTCGGCCGCCACCAGGGCGCTCGCGGCGAGCCGCTTGAGATCCCACTCCCAGGGCCCGATGTGGGTCTCATCGAAGTCGTTGATGGCCAGCACCAGGTTGCGCTCTGCGCTCGCATAGAGGCCTATGTTGGCCACGTGCATGTCGCCGCAGGCCTGCACCATGAGCCCGGTGCGCGGCGTGTCGACCAGATCCGCCGCCATGATGGCCGCCGCCCCGCGCAGAAAGGCGAACGGGGACTCCTGCATCCTGGCGTGGCGCACCGGTACCAGCCGCTGCACCCGGGTGGCGGCCTGGGCCTTGAGCACGGCGATGGGATCCCGCCCGTGCGAGGGATCCGGCAGCAGGCAATGGGATTCCCGGGGCACCCGATCGCGCAGTTGCTTGCCGGCGGCGAAGCGCTCTTCGATGGAGAGACGGGGGGCGGTGAAATGCATCAGCATCGCCTGGGACTTCGATGGTTTGGCCATATTCGCTTGCTCCTGACACTGTCCCATGAAGATGGAAGAGGGGGCGGACGAGAGCAAGGCAGGACGGGGAAAAATCGGCCGAAGCAGGCCGTGCGAGAGGGGTCAGCGAAGGACGAGGGCCGCCATCAACTGGGTGACGACCCCCTCCAGCAGCATAGGGTCCGGGTGGCACTGGGCGAAGGTGATGAGCCCCTGGATATTGACCTGCAGGAAGGCGGTCAGGGTGGGGATGTCCCGCCCGGGCGCCAGCTCCCCCAGCGCCTTTGCCCGTTGCAGCTGCTGCGCGAGATCGCGCTCCAGTTCGCCATAGATGGCCTTGCAACGCAGGTGCAGCTCCTCGTCCTGCTCCGCCAGCTCCATCAGGGTGCGGGTCACCAGGCAGGCGCCCTGCAGCGCATCGTCCACCAGCCGGGTGAAGTAGGCATGCAGCCCGGCCAGGGGGCTCGCCTGCTCGAAGCAGCGCCGGCGCAGGGCGCACTTCTCCTCCACATAGTGATCCACCGCCGCCAGCAGCAGGCCGCGCTTGTTGCCAAAGGCCGCGTAGAGGCTGCCCGGGTGCAGGCCGGTCGCCGCCACCAGCTCCTGCATGGTGGTCTTGGCATAGCCTCTGGCGCGAAACGCCTCCATGGCGCTTCGCAGGACAAGATCCCGATCAAATTCGGCAGTGCGCATGGGGTCTCCGTTGGCAAGGTGTCGTGGGGCGGGAAAACAGGGCGGCAAGTTTACCCCAGCCATTCCCTTCAATCCATGTTGAATGCTTGCTCAAAAAAGACTTGCACACAAACCAAAAAACGTCTTGAATGCCCGTTCAAGAATCATCCCCAAGGACAAACCCCATGGATACCCTGTTTCAACCCTATCGCCTGAACGACACCCTCACCCTGGCCAATCGCTTCATGATGGCCCCCCTGACCCGCTGCATGGCGGGCCCGGGCCTGGTGCCGACCGAGCAGATGGCCGCCTACTACGGCCGCCGCGCCGACATCGGCCTCATCATCTCCGAGGCTACCATCATCCGCCCGGACGGCCAGGGCTACCCGAACACCCCGGGGCTCTACAGCGCCGAGCAGGTGGAAGGCTGGAAGAAGGTGACCGCCGCCGTGCACGCCAGAGGCGGCAAGATCTTCGCCCAGCTGTGGCACGTGGGCCGCCTCTCCCACCCCTTCTTCCATCACGCCGAAGTGCTGGCCCCCTCCGCCGTCGCCCATGAGGGCACGGTGCCACGCATGCGCGAGCTGGTCTATCAGGTGCCCCGCGCCCTGACCGAGAGCGAGATCGCCCAGCTGGTCGAGGATTACGCCCAGGCCGCCGCCAACGCCATCGAAGCGGGCTTCGACGGGGTGGAGATCCACGGCGCCAACGGCTACCTCATCGATCAGTTCCTGCACCACGCCAGCAACCTGCGCACCGACAACTACGGCGGCAGCCCCGAAAACATGAGCCGCTTCGCCCTGGAAGTGGTGGACGCCATCAATGCCCGCATCGGCGGGGACAGGGTGGGTCTGCGCCTCTCCCCAGGCGCCTATGTGCACCTCGAAGGGGATGCCCGGGATCGCGCCGTGTTCGACCACCTGCTGGCCGAGCTGAACCAGCGCACCCTGGCCTATGTGCACCTCGGCATCTTCGATGACAGCCTCACCTTCGACTACCTGGATGGCCGCGCCTCCGACTACCTGCGTGCCCACTACGACGGCCATCTGGTCGGGGTCGGCAACTACAGCGCCGAGACCGCGGCCGAGGCCATCGAGGCCGATCGCTTCGACCTCGTCGCCATCGGTCGCCCCCTCATCGCCAACCCGGACTACCTCGCCAAGGTGAAGCAGGGGGAGGCACTGACCCCCTATGCCGACACCATGCTGGCCGAGCTGGTGTAAAACCGCGCAGCGCCCACCGCGCCGGCGGAGCGGGCATCAGCCGCCAGCCCCTGGCGATACAGGGGTCTGGCCGCCGCAGCCTGCCTTTTCCTGACCAAGGATGGAGTCCGCGCCCTGGCGCGGGTTTCCAATGTTTGGGCCCCTCTCCCGGGCCCTTTTTTCTGCCCACTCACTCCCTTAATCCCGCAAAATGGTTGTCATCAACAACCAAAAAATGTTATTGGTTGCGTACGACAACCAAAACCCTCAGAAGGAAACTGAATCCATGGATCCCCGCCCCCTGCGCGCCCTGTCACGGGAACTGGTACGCGAACTCGGCATGCTCTCCCAGCAGTGCGGCTCCCTGGCCCTGAGCCCCCTGGAGGCCCACCTGCTCATCGAGCTGGAGAAAGGCCCCGCCACCAACCAGCAGCTCGCCGAGCGCCTTCGCATCGACAAGTCCAACGCCAGCCGCCCCCTGGCCCGCCTCGCCGAGCGGGAGCTCATCGCCTGGCAGCCCCACCCCTCGGACGGGCGCAGCAAGGAGGCGAGCCTCACCGAACAGGGCAAGGGGCAACTTGAGGAGCTGCACCGGCAGATGGACGAGACCATGGCCGGGGCCCTGGCCCAGCTATCCCCCGCCGAGTGCGAGCGGATCTGGGAGGGGATGCGGCTCTATCGCAGCGCCCTCTCCCGGGCCCGCCGCCAGCAGGGGTTCGTCATCCGCCCCATCACCCCGGCCGACAACCCCCATATCGCCGCCGTGGTGCGCGCCGTCTCCGCCGAGTACGGCCTCACCGCCGACAAGGGCTACGGGGTGGCGGATCCCAATCTCGACTTCCTCCACGAGACCTACCAGGGGGAGCGCAGCCGCTACTGGGTGATCGAGGGGCCGGACGGCAGCATCCTCGGCGGCGGCGGCATAGCGCCGCTGGCGGGAGATCCGGAGATCTGCGAGCTGCAGAAGATGTACTTCCTCCCCGCCCTGCGCGGGTTGGGGCTGGGACGGCGGCTGGTGCTGCAGGCCCTGGCCGAGGCGCGCACCCTGGGTTACCAGCGCTGCTACCTGGAGACCACGGCCGTGCTGCGGGAAGCCACCGCGCTCTACGAATCCCTGGGCTTCGAGCACCTGCCGGGGCCGCTCGGCTGCACCGGCCACGACGCCTGCGAGATCTGCATGGTGCTTGAGCTGAAGTAGCTCCCCTATCCCCCCAACCCCTCGGCTTCGCCCCCTCATCCCCGCCCCTTCTCCCGCAAGGGGAGAAGGGAGCAAAACAGGATTCCGCGATTTTTCCGGCAGACGTCGGATGGTGTCCTCTCCCTGCGGGAGAGGACATTCAGGAAGGGAAATAGAACCAGGCGGTCTTGATCAGGCCAGCCTCCACCTCGAACACCGCCACGCTCTCGATGGGCTCGGGGGAGAGGCCATGGATCTTCTCGTGATCGAACACCTTGTTGCCCATGACTGTGCGTGACAGCAGCTCGGCCTTGAGCAGCGGGTTGTTGAATCTGTGCTCCGCATAGAAGGCCCGCAGCGCCCCCTTGCCGACTGTGCTCGGCGTCTCGGTCGGCATGCGGTAGCCTTTGAAATCCGGGGCAAAGCAGGCCACGAAGGCGTCGAGGTCGTGGGCATTGTAGGCGGCAAACTGCGCCTCCACGGGTTGGGTGACGGACATGTCTCTCTCCACGAGTGAAATTTGAATCACTTATCCGCAATGTTCATTCCATCATCAAGCCCCGGATGGGGATCGTCTCCCCCTCCCAACAAACGCCCCATAACAAAAGACCCCGCCGAAGCGGGGTCTCTCTTATTTCGTCAGCCACTCACAGGGCGCGGCCGGGGTGATCAGTGCTCGCGGGTCTGGCGGAACTGGACGTCGGGGTGACGCTCCTGGGCCAGGCGCAGGTTGACCATGGTCGGCGCGATGTAGGTGAGGTTGTCACCGCCATCCAGCGCCAGGTTGACCTCGTTCTTGCGCTTGAACTCCTCGAACTTCTTGACGTCGGTCCCTTCCACCCAGCGGGCGGTGGCGACGTTGACCGCCTCGTAGATGGCCTCGACGTTGTACTCGCTCTTGAGGCGGGACACCACAACATCGAACTGCAGCACACCGACCGCACCGACGATGAGGTCGTTGCTGATGAGCGGGCGGAACACCTGCACCGCCCCCTCTTCGGAGAGCTGCACCAGCCCCTTGAGCAGCTGCTTCTGCTTGAGGGGGTCGCGCAGGCGGATACGGCGGAACAGCTCGGGAGCGAAGTTCGGGATGCCGGTGAACTTCAGATCCTCACCCTGGGTGAAGGTGTCGCCGATCTGGATGGTGCCGTGGTTGTGCAGGCCTATGATGTCGCCGGCGAAGGCGTCTTCCGCCTGCTCCCGGTCACCGGCCATGAAGGTGACGGCGTCGGAGATGTTCACGTCCTTGCCGATGCGCACGTGGCGCATCTTCATGCCCTTGCTGTAAGTCCCTGACACTATACGCATAAAGGCGATGCGGTCGCGGTGTTTCGGATCCATGTTTGCCTGGATCTTGAACACGAAGCCGGAGAACTTCTCCTCGGTGGCCACCACCTCGCGGCTCTCGGCCTTGCGCGGCATGGGAGACGGCGCCCAGTCGGTCAGGCCGTCCAGCATGTGGTCGACGCCGAAGTTGCCGAGCGCGGTCCCGAAGAAGACCGGGGTCATCTCGCCGGCGATGAAGGCGTCGTGATCGAACTCGGGGGAGGCCCCCTGCACCAGCTCCAGTTCGCCGCGCAGCTGGGCCGCCAGATCTTCACCGATGGCGGCATCCAGTTCCGGGCTGTGCAGGCCCTTGACCACCCGCTTCTCCTGGATGGTGTGGCCCTGACCGCTCTGATACAGATAGGTCTCGTCCTTATAGAGGTGATAGACCCCCTTGAAGGATTTGCCGCAGCCGATGGGCCAGGTGATGGGGGCGCACATGATGTTGAGCTCGCGCTCCACCTCGTCCATCACCTCCATGGGATCGCGCACTTCGCGGTCCAGCTTGTTCATGAAGGTGAGGATGGGGGTATCCCGCAGCCGGGTCACTTCCATCAGCTTGCGGGTCCGGTCTTCGACGCCCTTGGCGGCGTCGATGACCATCAGGCAACAATCCACGGCTGTGAGAGTACGGTAGGTATCTTCGGAGAAGTCCTCGTGACCCGGGGTGTCGAGCAGGTTGACCAGGCAGTCGGCATAGGGGAACTGCATCACCGAGGTGGTGATGGAGATGCCGCGCTGCTTCTCCATCTCCATCCAGTCGGATTTGGCGTGCTGGCCCGAGCCACGGCCCTTGACGGTACCGGCGCGCTGTATGGCCTGTCCGAACAGCAGGACCTTTTCGGTGATGGTGGTCTTACCCGCATCCGGGTGCGAGATGATCGCGAAAGTGCGTCTCTTGGAGACTTCACTCAGAAATTCAGCTGACATAATTCGACGTTCTTCTATTGGGCGGCGGCGCGGGCCACCGTGGGAATAAATGCGGGACAGCACCTTGGGGTCAGGGCGCCCATGCATGCAACAACGCCACGCGGGCGGGTCGGGGACCGGCCGGTGGAAACGGGGAAGAGCGTTGCGTTACATGGGTCTGGCCTTGAGTCAAAGCAAAATTGCGCGGCATTATACCCGCGCGAGTGAAAAATACCCAGCCCGGCATCGAGGGGCCACCCCGGGCGGCGTCAGGCGGCCTTCACCACCCGGTTGCGCCCCGCCAGCTTGGCCTCGTACATGGCCTCGTCGGCCCGGCGCACCAGCTCGCCCAGGTTGTCATCCTCGGGCTTGTATTGGGCGCAGCCGATGCTGATGCGGATGGGATGATCCGCCGGCACCCCCTCGATGGCGAGGCGGGAGACGGCGAGCCGGATCCGCTCCGCCACCTCGGCGGCCTCGTCGAGACGGGTGTCCGGCAGCAGCACCAGAAACTCCTCGCCGCCGTTGCGCCCCACCCTGTCCAGGCTGCGCAACTGCTCCTCGATGCACTGGGCCACGGCGGTGAGCACCCTGTCCCCCACCTGGTGGCCAAGCTGGTCGTTGACCCTCTTGAAGTGATCCACGTCCAGCAGCAGCACGCACAGTGGCTTGCCCTCCTCCCGCGCCTGAGTGAACCACTTGCGCCCCTTGGCCTGGATCTGGCGCCGGTTGTGGATGCCGGTCAGCTCGTCCGTCATGGCGAGGCGCTGCATCTTGCGGGTGCGGCCGCGCTGGTGCACCACCAGTATGCCCATCACCAGCAGCAGCAGGGTCACCACCAGGTATTGCCAGTAGCGGCGCTCCTGCAGTTGCTTGAGCTTCTCCTCCTGCAACTGCTGCCGGGATCTCAGGGTCTGGTTCTCCAGCTCCTTGCGGGCGAGATCGAACTCGAAGCGCATCTGCAGAGAGCGCTGCTCCCGCAGTCGCAGCTCCAGGGCCTGCCGGGTCTGCACGAAAGTCTTGAGGCTGGCCAGGGCCTCCTGGATGCGGCCCTGGCGCTCCAGCACCCGGGCCCGCACCTCGTGGACCCGGGCGAGGAAGCGCAGATTCTGCTCCCTGGCGAAGATGGGCTCGGCCTCGTCCAGGTGCCGCTGCGCCTCGGCCGGCCTGTCCATGGCGTCCAGGGCGGTGGCCATGATGAGGTGCCAGTGGCCCAGGGTCACGCTGTCGGCCCCCTTCCCTCGCAGCAGCTGGGTCTTGACCTGTTCCAGCTTGGCCATGGCCTGCGCCGTCTTGCCCTGCTTGAGCAAGAGGGTGGCCATCTCGACCCGGCTCCAGGCCAGCATCCCCTCCTGCTGCTGCCCCAGGTAGTAGATCTCGGCCTCCGCCATCAGGGGCAGCGCCTTGTCGTACTCCTCGGTCTCGATATAGAGCAGCCCCTGCTGGCTGTGGATGTCCACCAGATGCTCCCGATCCCCCAGGACCCGGTAGTCGTGCTCCAGCTCCTTGAAGTAGCTCTCGGCCCGCTCATAGAGCCCCATCCTGCGGTAGGCGTTGGCGATCCGGGTCAGCACCTCGCGCCCCTTGCCCTCCAGTCCGAGCCCCTCGTAGCGGCGATGGGCATCGATCAGTTCCATCAGCCCCTCGGCCAGATCCCCCTGGTAGGCGAACATCTCCCCCCGCAGGCTGAGGATGTCGGCCCGCTGGCGTTCGTCTCCCAGCCGGCGGGCCAGGGTCAGGGCCGCGTCGTAATCCTGCCTGGCCTCGGCCATGTTGCCGA
Source organism: Aeromonas sp. XH (assembly GCF_033348475.1). Lineage (NCBI taxonomy): Bacteria > Pseudomonadati > Pseudomonadota > Gammaproteobacteria > Aeromonadales > Aeromonadaceae > Aeromonas > Aeromonas sp. XH. Next base: position 3,529,630 of record NZ_CP137630.1, read on the forward strand.
GCAGCTGCCTGTGGTAACCGCGACAGGCGAGCAGGCCGGCCTCGGTGACCCTGTCCTTGCGTGCCCGGGCCCGGTCCAGCCCCTGATCGGCAAACTGCACGGCGCGCAGGAAGTCGTCATCCCGCTCGCTCGGCTGGGCCCAGCACTGCAGGCGGGCGATGCGTCCCTGCACTTCCTCCGGATACACCTGCTTCTTGTCCGCCAGCGCGGCGACGCGATCGCGAAAGATCCGCTCCGGCAGCCCGCCGTCTTCCAGCTGCTGCAGCTCGCGCAGCAGCTCGGGCTCGGAGAGCCGCGGTGGCTGTGCCAGGGCCGGCGTCATCCCCAGCCACAGCAGCAGGCCACACCCCATCAGGATCTTCATGCAGATTCACTCTCCCCGTTTACCGGCCCGGATGCCACGCTCACCGCTGTCATCATATCCCCACCGTCTCCGGGCGCACAGCCGCCGGAGGGCGAGAAAATTCCTCATGTCAGACGGGAGCCCCCGCTATCCCCTTCTTTACAGAAGGAAAGTCTGCATCGACTATATAGGCTTTCAAACAGGGAAGGGATGAGGAATGACCTACGAGGAGCTGCGGGAGGCTTACGACAGGTTGTTGCTGGAGAACGAGCGTCTGAAGCGCATCGCCGAGGACGCGCGGGAGAAGCTGGATGCCGCCATGGACGGCACCGGCCTGTGCATCTGGCAGAACCATGTGCCGACCGGCAAGCTCATCATCTTCAACCGGCGCTGGGGATCCATGCTCGGCTATCAGCCCAAGGAGCTGTCGGCCCACTTCGACGTCTGGCGCGAACACCTGCATCCGGAGGACAGGGAGCAGGTGCTGCAGGCCTTCTTCGACCATCTGGAGGGCAAGAGCCCGTTTTACCAGGTGATGCACCGGATGATCGCCAAGGACGGCAAGACCACCTGGGTGCTGGACCGCGGTCGGGTGGTGGAGCGGGATGCCCAGGGCAACCCCATCCGGGTGATGGGCACCCACATCGACATCACCCACGAGAAGGAGTACGAGCAGCAGCTCGCCCAGCTCGCCCACCGGGATCCCCTCACCGGCCTGCTCAACCGCACCGCCCTGCACCGTCAGTTCCCCGGGGAGTACCAGGCCATCTGTTTCATCGATCTCGATGACTTCAAGCGGGTGAACGACAACCTGGGCCACCGGGCCGGCGACGAGCTGCTGATCGCCCTCACCCGCCGGCTGCGCGACTGCTGCGAGGAGGGGGTGAAGATAGGCCGGCTCGGCGGCGACGAATTCGTGCTGCTGCTGCCCTGGCCGAGCGAGGATCCCCGCACCAGCCACCTGGCTCGCCAGTGCATCGACGCCATCGCCACCCCGTTCGAGCTGCCCAACGGCGAGGCGGCGGTGGGGCTGAGCATGGGGATTGCGGCCATCCGGCCCCAGGACGACTTCAGCACGGCGCTGGCCAGGGCCGATCAGGCCATGTACCGGGTCAAGCGCGCCGGCAAGCGCGGCTTCCACATCGCCCAGCCGAGCGGCCAGCCCCTGCTGGATCAGGAACAGGTCAACGAACGGGGCCTCTGCCACAGGCCCGGCGTCTGACCCCCAGACAGTGCCGGCCTGCCCCTAGCTGCGCTGCCAGCGCCTGAGCAGGCGTCCGCGCAGGCCGCAATCCAGCAGCCAGCTGTTGTCGAACACCCGCAGTATGGCCGTCTTGGCGTGACGGGACATGGCGACGGCGTGGAACCGGGTCTGCTGCGCCCGCCGCCCGTTCATCCGATCGAGCAGGGCGTGGGGCAGGCTCTGGGCGATGAAGTCGGAGACCACCAGCACATCGGCCTTGGCAAACGCCGGCTCCTCCAGCTGGGTCAGGGCCTGCTCCAGACAGGGCACCAGATCGGTGCCGCCGTGGAAACTCATGGAGAGGAAGCGCTCCGCCTTCTCCAGCCCGGTCTCGGCGGTGATCTCGAGGGTCGCCACCTCGGTGGAGAAGAGCATCAGATAGCAGCCCCGCTTCTCGTTCATCGCCACCTTGAGCAGAGCCAGGAAGAGCGCCTTGGCGCACTCCTCCGGGTAGCCCCCCATGGAGCCCGAAGTATCGACGCAGACGATGAAGGGGCCCCGAGGTTGCACCTCCTGGCCCCCCTGCTCCGGGGAGCGCTGCATCAGGCGCTGCCGTGGCAGGGTGCCCCTGGACTGGTAGCTCAGCAGGCGCCGCTCCAGATAGCGGCGATAGAACTCCAGCTCCAGCTCAGGCAGCGCCAGCATCACCGCCTCGCTTGGCAAGAGGCGCATCAGATCGCTGGCCGGGTGCACCCCCACCAGATCGTCGGGCACGTCGTCGCTCTGCACCTCCTCCAGCTCGTGCACCGGCACAGGCGGCAGCGTCCTGGCCTCGCTGCGCCGCTCCCGCTCGCTGCGCCCCAGCAGGGCGGCGATCTCCGCCAGCAGGGGCTCCTGCTGCAACATGCGGGCATATTGCTTGATCAGCACCAGGCTGCGCTTGTGCCAGCTGCCCTGGGCCAGATCCCAGAGGCCGCCCGCGGAGATCTGGTGCGGATCCAGGGCATCGGCCAGGGTCCGGTTCGCCAGCAGCTGATCCTCTATCTCCTGGCGCTGCTTCTCCCGCTCCGCCTCGGCGATCTGCTGCTGCAACTGCAGCAGGCTGCCTACCAGGCTGTAGCGCCACTTCTCGATGAAGAGCTGGCGCAGCCCCTCGGTGGGCTGGGCCAGCATCTGGCGCACCAGGCTGCGGGCATCCCCCGCGAAGGGGCTGTGCTGCTCCAGGGCCTCCAGCAGGGCCGGCAGTCGCCCCACCAGCTCCGGCAGGGGCAGCAGGCGGTGCGCCTGATAGAGCAGGTACTCCTGCTCCAGCGCCACCGGTACCGGCTTGTGGCGCATCTCCTCGCCGAGCTGCTCGCCCCAGCGCTGGATCCGCTTCCTGAGCAGCTTGCCCTGCAGGGGAGAGCGCTTGATGAACTCGGAGATCTTCGGGGTGGAGGCCAGCAGCAGCGCCATCTCCCCCGCCAGCTCCCCCTCGCCGATGAGGAGCCCCAGATCCATCATGCCGATCTCTAGCATGGCCACTCCCTGTGCAGGGGACGCAGGGTGCCATCCCGCAACGGCAGGCGGCTCGTGTTAGGGGCCAGCGCCACGTCGAACACCATCAGGCATCCAGCCTGGGCAGGCGATCCCGCCACTGTTGCAGCTCGGTGCCGAGCCGCTCCAGATCCCGGTTCAGCACGAAGAAGCTGTCTTCCACCTGGCGCAGCCAGTTGTCCCCCACGAACAGATGGGGCTGGTGGCGATCGAACAGGCTGCGCTGCCCCTTGAGGCTCTGCTGCACCCGGACCACCTGGCTCGCCAGCTCCTCCAGCTCCGCCAGCCAGGGGCTCATCACCACCTCGGGGATGGGGGTCCGCTCCACCAGCACCAGGGGCACGGGCTGGCGCTGGATATCCAGCACGTGCAGCCGCAGCTGCTCGTCCAGCACCAGCTCGTAGTGCCCCTCCTTGGGGTTGCCGAGCTGCCAGCCCACCAGGGCCTCCCCGGTGGGGTGCCAGTGGGAGAGCAGGGTGCGATCGAAGGTGAGGGTCTCGGTCAGGCGGTCGGGATCGCCGCCGTCCAGGGGCGCCGGGGTGAGCAGGTGGAAGTGCACCTGCTTGCCGAACGCCCTGGCGTTGGCGAGCGGCAGCTCGGTGCCGCGGGCGCGGCGACCGAACCACTGCTTGCGCTTGACCGCCTTGCTGCCGATGCGCTGGGCGACGGCCCCCTTCAACTGCTTGAACCGCTCGCGCAGGGCCAGCAGTTGCCGGGTCAGCGCCAGCTGCTGGTAGCCGTAGAGGCGGGAAAACTCGCCGATCATCTCCAGCAGCGCGGTGCGGGAGGCCTCGTCGTGCCAGAGGCAGTCCTTGAACAGCAGCAGATCCAGCGGGGCCACCTCGTCGCGGCCGTTGAAGAAGGCGCTCGCCTTGATGAGCCTGACGGCCTTCTTCCAGCGCCGATCCGAGACATAGCAGCCGTGCCCGAGCTGGCTGTCGAGCTGCTGGCGCAACTGGTAGATGAGCTCGAAACAGGCATCGGGCAGGCGCACCTGCTCTATCTGCTCCTGCCAGGCGGCGTACTCCTCCCCCCGGATCTGCACCGAGGGGGTCAGGTTCTGGTGGGACTGGCCATCGCTCGCCAGCATGGCCTGGAAGTTGGATTTCTCCTGCACCCTGTCCATCCAGACCCGCACCAGCATGCGGTCGTAGAGCGCCTCCAGCCCGCTGTCCGGGGCCGGCAGCTCGTTGGAGGCGGTGACCAGCAGCCGCATGGGGATGGGGTGCTGGCTGTCGCCGTTGCGAAACTGCCGCTCGTTGATGGCGGTGAGCAGGGTGTTGAGGATGGCGGGGCCCGCCTTCCAGATCTCGTCGAGGAAGACCACCTCGGCCTCCGGCAGGTAGCCGCTGGTCAACCGCAGGTACTTGCCGTCCTCCTTGAGCGCCTGGATGGAGAGGGGGCCGAACACCTCCTCCGGCGTGCTGAAGCGGGTCATCAGGTATTCGAAGTGACGGGCATCGTGAAACGCCAGCTTGAGCCGGCGGGCGATCAGGCTCTTGGCGATGCCCGGGGGGCCCAGCAGGAAGACGCTCTCGCCGCACAGGGCCGCCAGCAGGCCGAGCCGCAGGGCGTCCTGGCGCTCATACAGCCCCTCCCCGAGGGCGGCCAGGAGCCGTGGCAGGCGCTCATGGATGGGGGTGGCACGAACAGTATTCTGGGCTAAAGGCGGCATAGGCACAGTTCCGAAGCTGGTATGGTCATAGGGATTCGGGGTCCGGCCTCTGGCCCCCTCCCGTCGTCATTGTCTGTCATCTCTGCCCCAACCGGCGTTCATCCGCCATCGCCGCACGGCGAAAAGGCAACGTCCGGGGTGCAGCAAAACCCGCGAGAGTGTACTCTGCTCATCAGAATTTACCCCAACGCAGATCAAGAGTGAGCCTTCGCCATGCAAGATCCCCTGCTGGACCCGCTGCGCCAGCGCATTCTGGCCCGGATGGGCATCACCCTCTGGCAACAGAGAGGCCAGGCCCTGCCGGGTCAGGCGGCAGGGGCGACGCCGGTGACGGCTGAACGCCCGGCGCATGATGCGAACAACGGGCATCCGGCCCCCTCGCTGCCGACCGGCAGGCTGTGGCTGCAGGCCGACACCCTGCCCTCCCCCGCCCTGCTCGGGGATCTCTGCCAGTGGCTCGGCATCGGCACGGACGAGGTCTCCCTGCTGGCCAGGATCCCCGAGCTGCCAGAGGGGACACCGCAGCCCCTGATCTGGCTGACGGCCCCGGATGCCCGCTGGCCCGACGCCCTGGTCTGCCCGCTCAAGCCCGACGGGACACACAAGCGCGCCCTGTGGCAGCAGTGCCGGCACCGCCAGCCCGGTTGAACCGGGCTCCCTGACGCAACGACCATGGCACGGCCATGGCCTCCCTCGCAAGCCCGAATCCCGCCCGGAGTCACCATGTCTGACCTTTTGCCCCTCTTCCGCCCCCTGCTCGAATCCGATTTCGAGGCCATCTACCCCATCGAGCAGGCCGCCCACCAGGAGCCCTGGAGCCGGGCCAACCTGCTCTCCTGCTTCGGGCCGCGCTATCTCAACGGCCTGATGCTGGTGGACGGGCAACCGGCCGGTTTCTACATCTCGGATCTGGTGGCCGGGGACAGCTCCCTGATGAACCTCTGCGTGCACCCCGATTTTCAGGGCAAGGGGCTGGGGCGGGCGCTGCTCAAGGAGTACCTGGCTCGCAGCAAGGCCGGCGGGGCCGAGGCCTGGTTCCTCGAGGTCAGGGCCGGCAACCGCACCGCCATCAACCTCTACGAGAGCGAGGGGTTTGCCGAGTATTGCCGCCGCGCCGACTACTACGGCACCGGCCAGGATCGGGAGGACGCCGTGCTGATGTCCCGCCTGTTCGACTTCGGCTGATCCCATGCCGCTCGGCTCAGGCTAAGAGGCCGCCCGCAACAGACAAGGGGGCATGCCGCCCCCTTGTCGTTTCTACCCTCATCCCGACTCCCACTCGCCCTCAGGGCAGGGGGGCATTGTCGATGGCGGGATCCTCCAGGCTCAGGGTCACCCTCAGCACGGCCTCGAAGGCGGCGCCCGAGATCGGCATGAAGAAGCCGCGGCCATAGGTGACCCCGGGCATCCAGATCTCCTCGGTATCCGGCACGACCCTGATAGGGCGCAGGGGTTCCCCCGGTCGCTGGACATAGATGCCTGGGGCCGTCTCCACCCTGGGGAAGCGGCGCAGAATATGCTCGCTGCCATCCCCCGCATCCGGGTTGAGCCGCACCTTGGCCAGCCCCGCCAGGGCGGACTGCATCTCGGGGGCACGCCACATCCTGTTGTCGAGCGCCTTGCAGCGCCGGCACTTGGCGCGCTCGATCACATAGAGCAGGGGATATCCCTCCTTCAGTGCCAGCCGCTGCGCCTGCTCGTACCCCTCGGCGCCGCTCAGCCAGGGATTCTCCTGCCCCGCAGTTCCGCCCAACGCAAACCAGAGGGCACCGGCCCCCGCCAGCAGCAACAAGGCGCCGGTCAACAGACTCTTGATCCCGATATTCATGGCTCTACTCCCTGAATGAATCCGACCCTTGCCCTTATCATGCCTGACTCTCCCCAAGTTGACGACTTTGTGATCCAGGACAAATGGCGAACACTTGTAAGCCGTAATCTTAGAGTTTAAACTCCAGCCCCGTTTTCAGTGCCCCTGCGGGCGCACAACTGTTACTTGAGGATGAGTGAGATGTCGCAGTTTCATCTGGTTAGAGTGATGCGTGAGCGTATTGCCCGCCTTGGCAACAAGGCCGCCCTGCGCGTCCAGCAGGATGGCCAGTGGCGCGCCATCGGCTGGCGCACCCTGGGTCAGGCCATGGATTATTGCGCCCAGGGGCTGATCCGCGCCGGCCACCAGTCCGGCGAGATGGTCGGCATCTACGCCCGCAACATGCCGGAGTGGACCCAGGCCGACCTCGGCATCCTGGCCGCCCGCGGCGTCAGCGTGCCCATCTACCCCACCAGCACCCTCGATCAGTTGCGCTACATCGTCAAGGATGCCGGCATCAGGATGCTGTTCGTGGGGGAACAGCCCCAGTTCGATCAGGCGCTGCAGCTCATCGACAGCGGCGAGATCCGCCATATCGTCGCCCTGGACGGCACCGTCGACCTGCGCGGCTGCGCGGCTGCCAGCCACTTCCAGACCTTCCTCGTCTCCGGCAACCACCCACCCAGCGAGCTGGAGCTGCGCGAGCGCGAGCGCCACTACCGCATGGACGACCTGCTGACCCTGATCTACACCTCGGGCACCACGGGCGAACCCAAGGGGGTCATGCTCGACTTCGCCAACATGGCCGCCTGCTTCGAGATGCATGACCGCCGCCTCGACCTGAATGAACAGGACGTGTCCCTCTGCATGCTGCCGCTGAGCCACGTGTTCGAGCGCGCCTGGAGCTACTACGTGCTCTACTGCGGCGCCGAGAACGTCTACATTCGCGACCCGCAGAAGGTGATGGATGTCATCGGCGAGGTGAAGCCCACCGTGATGTGCGCCGTGCCCCGCCTCTACGAGAAGGCCTACGCCATGATCCAGGCCAAGGTCGCCCAGGCCCCGCGCCTGCGCCGCGCCCTGTTCGGCTGGGCCACCCGGGTCGGCAGGCAGATGGTCGCCGCCCGCCAGGCGGGCAAGTCCGCCTCTCCCCTGCTCTACGGCCAGCTCTGGCTCGCCGAGCGCCTGGTGTTTCGCAAGCTGCGCGCCCGCTTCGGCGGCCGTACCCGCTTCCTGCCGGTGGCGGGCGCCCGTCTCGCAGACGAGGTGAACCTCTTCTTCCAGGCCATGGGGCTCAACCTCAAGTACGGCTACGGCATGACCGAGACCACCGCCACCGTCTGCTGCTACGAGGACACCCGGTTCAGGCTGGGCTCCATCGGCACGGCGCTCTGCGGCATCGAGGTGAAGCTCGGCGAGAACAACGAACTGCTGGTGCGTGCCCCCACCGTGATGCGCGGCTACTACAACAAGCCGGAGGCCACGGCCGAGGTGATGACCGAGGATGGCTTCCTGCGCACCGGCGATGCGGGCGAGCTGGATGGCGAGGGCAACATCTACTTCACCGAGCGCTTGAAGGAGCTGATGAAGACCTCCAACGGCAAGTACGTGGCCCCCCAGCTGGTGGAAGGGACCCTGGGCAAGGATCGCTTCATCGAGCAGATCGCCATCGTCGCCGATGCCCGCCACTTCGTGTCGGCGCTCATCGTCCCCTGCTTCGAGTCCCTGGAGGAGTACGCCCGCTCCATCAACCTGCAGTACCAGTGCAAGACCGAGCTGCTGCGCCACTCCCGGGTGATGGAGTTCTTCGAAGCCCGCATTCAGGATCTGCAAAAGGAGCTGGCCAAGTTCGAGCAGGTGAAGAAGTTCACCCTGCTGCCGAGCGCCTTCTCCATGGAGCTCGGGGAGATCACCCCCACCATGAAGCTGCGCCGCAAGATCATCGAGGCCAAGTACCAGCGCGAGATAGAAGCCATGTACAGCCACGTCTGACCGACGGGCCAGACATGAAAAAGCCGCTCATGGAGCGGCTTTTTGCTGGGCGTCTCTCCCTTATGGCAGCTTGACCAGGGGTTGCTCGCGCAGCTCGGTGGCCCGACCGGCCTGGATCTTCTCCACCCGGGCCAGGGCCTGCTTCACCTCGTCGGCATTTTGCAGCAGGCGATAGGTCAGATCGAAGGTCTTGGTCTCCCCCGGCTGGATCTTGGGGACCAGCCCCAGCGGGCGCTGGTACTTGGTGCTGTAGGCATAGCTGGTGCCGGGCTCGATGCCGGTCACATAGCCCTGGGCCCTGGTGTCTGTGTTCTTCCAGAGCGTGAGCACCGGCAACTGCCGGGTGTTGTAGCCCACCGCCACCCCGGCGTTGCCGGCCTTGTTGTTCAGCACCGCCAGGGTGTTGCCGTCGGCATCGCCGTAGGGCACCAGGTTGAACACCATCTCGTCGAAGCCCTTGGTGGGCCCCAGGTAGGTTTGCCAGCTCTTGAGCCCGGCCTTGGCGTAGTCATTGAACGGGGAGATCTGCTTCACCGGCGTGCTGACGCGCGCGCCCTCCTCCAGGATGGGGGCCCCGAAGTTGCCGTGGTAGATGATCTGGTACTCGTTCTCGTAGTCCGCGTGGTTGGTCAGCTTGTCCTGCAGGGCAAACTCCCCCTGACCGGGCACGACGCTGAGCTGGGTCCAGGTGACCAGCTCGCTCATCTTGAAGGTGCGCTCGTCCACCCGGCCCCGCACGTGGATGGCGTAGGGCGGCGCCTCGTCCACGGTCACGCTGACCACGGAGGCGGGAATGTTCTGCACCCGGCCGTGCAGGCTCTTGAGGCGGCCGTCGTCATCCACCCCGGGGTGACCCGTCCACTCGTAGCCGCAGCGCACCAGCATCTCGTTGAAGCCGTCGAGCCAGCCGAGGCCGCCACGGCTCTCGAGATCGATGAAGGCGGGGTTGACCACCTCCTTGACCGGTGAATCCCAGCCGAGGCGCAGATCCGCCGCCTTGACCTCCTGGATCCCCATGCCGCGGGTCGGCACCAGGGTGATCTTCATGACGCCGTTGTCGACGATGAGCAGATCCACCCCCTCCTGGCGGCCGCCGTGCAGGCGCTTCTTCTCGATGGTGAAGGGAACCGGGCTCTTGATGCCGAGCTTCTCGCTGGTGATCTTCCAGTCGCCCACGTCCAGCCCCTGCTGGGAATCGGTCAGCAGGAATTCGGCGGCGTGACCCGCGGTGGTACCCAGGGCGAGCAGCACGGCAAGGGAGAGTTTCTTCAACATGGATGTATCCTCGTGTCTCTTGTTTTTGTGAAGCTGAATCGTTTCAGTGATCGAGAAACTAGGCGGCCGACGTGCCGGACTCAAGAGACAAAAGGAGGAAATGTGAGCCGATTGACAATAAAAGCGCCCCCTACCCTGCTGAAATGAAGGCTGACTCACAGTTATGCGGAGGGAAAAACCAGGCACGCCGGCGGGGAGCCGAGAGGGGCCGCTCCCCCTCACCCCGCCCGCATCACATCAGGCAAGGGCCAGCGCCACGGCGGCTTCGGCGTGGATGGCGGTGGTGTCGTAGAGCGGCACGGCGGCCTGGCACGCCCCCACCAGCAGGGCGATTTCGGTGCAACCCAGGATCACCGCCTGGGCGCCGGCCTCGGCCAGCCCGGCGATGATGGCCAGATACTCGGCCTGCGACGACTCGCGAATGTCGCCGAGACAGAGCTCGTCATAGATGATGCGGTGCACCCGCTCCCGCGCAGCGTCACCAGGCACCAGCACCTCCAGCCCGAACCGCTCCTGGAGCCGCCCCTTGTAAAACGCCTGCTCCATGGTGAAGCGGGTGCCGAGCAGGCCGACCCGGGTCACCCCGTCGGCCAGCAGGCGGCGCGCCGTGGCATCGGCGATGTGGAGCAGGGGGATATCGATGGCGGCCTCGATCTCCGGCGCCACCTTGTGCATGGTGTTGGTGCCGATCAGCAGGAAATCGGCGCCACCGGCCTGGACGGCCCTGGCCTCGGCCGCCAGCAGGCGGGCGGTGGCGGGCCAGTCGCCGGCGTGCTGCAACCGCTCAATCTCGGCAAAGTCGACGCTGGCAAGCAGCACCCGCGCCGAGTGCAGGCCGCCGAGGCGAGCTCGTACACCCCGGTTGAGGGCCTGGTAATAGCTGACGGTGGACTCCCAGCTCATGCCACCCAGCAGACCGATACATTTCATGGCACCTCCTTGCCAGCTCAGGTGAAACAAAAAAGGCCCCGAAGGGCCAACAAGACAGCCGGTAAAGGCTCAGGCCTATGCCTAAACCCAGATCATCAGCACGCAGGCCGCGGTGGCGAGCCCCATGCCCAGATTGAAGCGACGCCAGCCCCTGGCGGTGCGGATGAGACGGCGCACCTGGGCACCGAACAGCACCCAGAAGGCCCCGGTATAGAGGCCGGTCACGAAGAAGATGCCGAGTACCCAGCCGGCGGACGGCCAGTAAGCCTCCCCCGCCAGGGTGAAGCCGCTAATGGCGGAGAGCGCCATCATCCAGGCCTTGGGGTTGAGCAGTTGCAACATGGCCCCCTGATGGGCCGGGATCAGCGGCCGGTTTCCCTCCGCCGGACCGCTGGCATTGGCCACCTTCCAGGCCAGCCAGAGCAGGTAGGCCGAGCCGACGAGCTTGAGCCCGTCGTGCAGCAGCGGCACCTTCTCGAACACCACCCCGAGCCCCAGGGCCATGGCCAGGATCATCAAGTTGATGCCCCCCACCACCCCCACCAGCAGGGGAACGGAGCGGCGAAAACCCTGGGCGGCCCCGGCGCTGGTCAGCAGCATGTTGTTGGGGCCCGGCGTGCCACAGGTGATGAGGGCAAAGCCCGCCAGGGGGAGCAACCAGTTCAGATCCATCTCAACCTCGTTCGGATACGGCAAGCCTCCTAATATGCAGAGCCGGCGCCAGGACGACAAGGTCGGCAATGCATTTTCTTTGCATGAATAATCAGGCAGGCATTAATACCAGAGCATCACCACGCACAGGGCGGTGAGCGCCCCCAGGCTGCCATTGAGGCGGCGCCACCCCTTGTCCGAGTTGATCCAGCGGCTAAGCTGATGGCCGAACAACACCCAGGCGAAGCAGACCGGCAGCCCCGCCATGGGGAAGACGGACATGATGCCCCACAGGCTCGGCCAGTAGTCGCTCCCCGGCAGGCTGAACAGGCTGATGGCGGAGATCCCCATCATCCACGCCTTGGGATTGAGGAACTGGAAGCCCAGCCCCTCCAGCAGGGTCAGGGGGCGGGCACGGCTGGCGGGATCCCCGGGGGCACCGGCCACCGCGATGCGCCAGGCCAGCCACAGCAGATAGAGGCTGCCCAGCACCTGCAGGCTCAGCTTGAGCAGGGGCCAGCGTTCGAACAGCGGATAGAAGCCCAGCGCCAGCACCAGTTGCAGCACGGGCTGGCCCACCGTCACCCCGAGCAGGTGTGGCAGGGTGCGGCGCACCCCGAAGTTGGCGCCGGACGCCGTCAACATGAGATTGTTGGGGCCCGGGGTGCCGCAGGTGAGCAGGGCAAAGCCAAACAGGGTGGCATACCATTCGATGGTCATGGGGAGACTCCTTTCTTGCCACATTGTATCGATACAATGTGAGTTTTCCGGTTGTTCAAAGGTTGATATTCACGCTATATTGCGGACAAACTTGGATCAATGGATTTATTGTCACCATGACAATCTGGACACCCGACCTCAGCCTCTTCGAGGGGCCCCTCTATCTCAAGCTGGTCAAGGCCATCGAGCAGGCCATCGCCTGTGGTGCCCTGCCCCCCGAGACCCGGCTGCCGACCCACAGGGCCCTGGCAGACCGGCTGGGGGTGACGGTGGGCACAGTCACCCGCGCCTACACCGAGGCCGAGCGGCGCGGCCTGCTGGCGGCCAGGGTGGGGCATGGCACCTGGGTCAGGGGGGCGACGGATCCCGCCAACGAGTGGGTGATCCGCAACGAGGACGACCACCGCATCGAGCTGTGGCAGAACCTGCCGGTCCAGCTGGACAGGGGGGCCATCATCAGGCCCCTGCTCACCGAACTGGCACAGGGGGATCTCAACGGTCTGCTCGGCTACGACAAGGAGGCGGGGCGCGCCTCGCAGCGCCAGCTGTTCGTCGACTGGCTCGCCGAGCAGGGCATAGAGGGCAGCGAGGATCGCCTGCTGTTCAGCCACGGCGCCCAGCACGGCATCCTGTTGGCCCTGCTGGCCACCGGCTGCGTGGGGGAGACCCTGCTGTGCGAGGGGCTGAGCTATCCCGGCATGCTGGGCAACTCGCGCCAGCTCAAGAACCAGGTAGTGGGGCTGGCGATGGACGATGAGGGGCTGCTGCCCGAGGCGCTGGAGGCGGCCTGCCGCACCCGCCGGGCCAAGCTGCTCTACCTCACCCCCACCCTGCAGAACCCCACCACGGCCACCATGAGCCTGGCGCGGCGCGAGGCCATCATCGCCATCGCCCGCCGCCACGATCTGTTGATCGTCGAGGATGACGTCAACGGCCTGCTGCCCGAGAGCGCACTCCCGCCCCTGGTCAACCTGGCGCCGGAGCGGGTCATCTACCTGGGCAGCCTGGCCAAGATCGCCTGCGGCGGCCTGCGGGTCGGCTTCGTCTTGGCGCCGCCAGCCCTTCGCAACGGCTTCGCCCAGGCGATGCGACTGTCGAGCTGGATGGTGAGTCCGCTGCTCATCGAGCTGGCCTGCAAGCTGGTGAGCCAGCGCCAGATCATGCCGCTCATCGAGCAGCAGAGACGGATCCTGGCGCGTCGGGGGGAACTCTTGCGCCACCTGCTGCCGGGCGCCCGCTGGCAGCCGGGCTCCATGCACGCCTGGCTGCCGCTGCCCGAGCCCTGGCGCAGTCAGGAGTTCGCGGAGGCGGCCAACGCCCTTGACGTCGGGGTCGCGAGCGGGGAACACTTCGCCGCCGGCCAGTTTGCCGCCCCGCAAGGGGTGCGTCTGAGCTTGAGCCAGCCCGCCACCGACGCCCGCGTCGCCGAGGGGCTGGAGCGACTCGCCGGCCTGCTGCGCGCCGCGCCGCCCACCAATCCCCTGCTATAGTCATCGGCCCAGGCCCCCAAGGAGCTCCCATGTCTGCCGTCCGTCCCGCCCTGCTGCTCTCGACCCTGCTGCTGGGAGGCTGTGCCTCTCCCGCCCATCAACAGCTGGGTGCAGCCCTGAGCGGGCTGGAGGGGGAGCTGACGCGGCTGGAAGAGGAGCTGGCGGCCATGAACGGGCTTCACTACCAGAAGGCCATAGATGCGCCTGTGACACTGCGCCGCCACCTCAAGTCCCCCGCCCCGACGGCGGAAGGGCTGGTGCCCGTGCAGAGCCGGCTGCAGGACGGCCCCCTGCTGCGCTACGACTACCGCCTGCCGGCCGGCATGGCCAGCCTGCCCACCGACAACCCCTGCCTGCGCTATGAATTCGAGCTGCGCCGGCTCGGGCGACTGGGCCAGCTCGAGCTCGTCTGGCAGGGGGAGGGTCACCGGGACAGCCGCCTCATCCGGCAGGCCGACTGCCCCTTCTCGGCCAAGGGCCCGGGCCTGCAGTAAGATCGACCCGCCGATCCAGCTGGGGGATTGACCCCGGCCTCCGCCCGGACGACAGTGGAGCCAGACCGGTGAACCATTGGCTCGGGCACCCCGCCCCCGAACCGGCGAAGGAGCGTCAAGGATGCAGATCCTCCTGATCGAAGACGATGCCATGATGATCTCGGCCCTCACCCAGGGGCTGAGCGACCAGGGGATGGCCCCCTCCAGACTGCACCATTGCAAAGAGATCTCGGCCCTGCCCGCCCTGCTGCGTCAGCAGTCGTTCGATGCCATTCTCTGTCGCCAGTATCACCATCAGGCCCGCGAAGGGGCTCGCCTGCTGCAGGAGGCCCACCACCTGGGGCTGCTCGCGTCGGGTTGCGTGCTCCTGCTGCTGGATCACGACGAGGAGACGGGCCAGTACCCGCCCTCCGACCTCTATTTCCCGCTGCGCCTGGCCGTCCCCTTCACCACGGAGCAGCTGGCGCACAGCCTGCAAGCGCTGCTGGTACTGACCGCGGTGACGCGCCCCCTGGCCACGCCCATGGCTCTCAGGGAGTGGCGCAGCGCCTGCGCCCAGTGCGAGGATCTGCTCTACCGGCACGCCAGGAACAAGGCACTGGGGCCCCAGATGGACAGGGTCAAGGGCTACATGCTGCTGCAGGCCGGGGAGCTCGTCCAGGCGACCCAGCACTACGCCATGTGCACCACGGAACACGACGCCTGGTGGCCACGCACCGGGTTGATCCACGCCCTGCTCGGGCTGGACCGGGTGGAGAGTGCCCACAAGGATCTGGACCGCAACCAGGCACGGTTGCCCCCCGTCATTCATCAGGAGCTCACCCTCGCCTGCCTGCTGCATCAGGGGCAGTGGGAACCGGCCTGGGCCCTGTTGTCAGGCTTGCTGCAACGCTGCCCCTGGCAACCTGAATGGCGCCAGACGGCCATTCTGCTGGCCCTGCTGCGAAGAGACGAAGCCCAGGTACTGGCCCAGGCCACCGCCGTCGGCCTGCGCTTCTTCCCCAGGCAGAAGTTTCATCAGTCCATCGAGCACTGCGTTCTGGATGCCACCCTGGCGGTGCTCTGGCATCCCCCGGTCGAGGCCAGGGTCCATGGGCTGCAGCAGGCCCTCGAGGATCTCGGCCGGCAGGCGGTCACCCTGAGGGCCCACGAGGAGGCCCTGATGCGCGCCCTGATGCTGGCGCTGGACTACCGCTTCGACGACGCCCTGATGCTGCTGGCCAAGCATCCACCGGAGGCGGCGCGGGACAACCACCTCAACCAGCTGCTCGGCTTTGCCGTGAGCCAGTTCTGCGGTCTGCCCCAGCATGCCCAGCGTTACCTGGCCCGGCTCGGCCAGTATCGGGGCCCGGTGGCGCAGAGCCCGCAGCTGCAGCGGCTGATCCAGCGGGTGGTCGGCGATCTCCAGGGCCAGCTGGAACTGCGCGAGCAGCGCCTGAGCCAGCTGCGCCAGGAGCGGCAGCGGGCGCTGACCGCGGGCCAGCACCAGCTCGCCGTGCAGTGCGCGCTGACGCTGCAGGAGACATTTCCGGCCCAGGCGGGGGATGCCTGGCAGTTGCTGACGCTGCTGACCCACTGCTGGCCGACCGGCATGGCCGCCCCGGCGGTGGCGCAGCTGGTGGACAGGCTGGAGCGGCGCCTCGACCACAGTGCCGCCTTCCAGGGACAGCATGCCGAGGCCTACCGGGAGACGCTGCGGCGGATCAGAAGCCACCTGGCTCCCAGGTTGCCGCCACTCCCAGCCCAATAGGGGCGGCCCAAGCCGCCCCGGCAGGCGGGTCAGAACAGGCCCCGCACCAGGATCCCCGCGATCAGCAGCGGCGCCACCAGCCGCCAGCACCAGAGCAGGCAGCGGCGCATCAGCGGCGAGAGATCCGCCGGTACCATGCTGTCGCCGAGCCGCCATCCCAGCAGCAGGGTCAGCACCAGGCCGAACAGGGGCATCATCAGGTTGGAGGTGAGGTAGTCCAGCAGATCGAACAGGGTCTTGCCAAACAGGGTGTACTCGGCCCAGGGGCCGAACGACAGGCTCACCGGGATACCGCAGGCCATGATGAGCAGGGTCAGCACCCGGCAGGCACTGCGGCGCGACCAGCCCCACTCCTCGGTGGTAAAGCGCACCAGGTGCTCCAGCATGGAGATGGAGGAGGAGAGCGCCGCCACCAGCAGCAGCAGGAAGAAGACCACGGCCAGCACCTGGCCGAACGGCAGGTGATGGAACACCGCCGGCATTGTCATGAAGGTGAGCCCAGGCCCGGCGGTCGGGTCAATCCCCGTGGACGCCAGCACCGGGAAGATCATCAGCCCCGCCAGCACCGAGATCAGGCTCGCCAGGGTCACCACCCAGACCCCGGAGCGCAGCGCACCGTCGCTATTGGGCAGATAGGCGCCATAGGTGGTGTGGACCCCCAGGCCGATGGAGAGGGAGAAGAACGCCAGCCCCAGGGCGTCCAGCACCCCCTGTCCGGTCAGCATGGAGAAGTCCGGCAACAGGAACTGGCGCACCCCGGCCAGGGAGCCCGGCATGGAGAGCCCGGTCACCACCAGCAGCAGCATCATCACTAACAGGGCCGGCATCATCCAGCGCAGCGCCCGCTCCACCCCCTGCTGCAACCCGCCCTGCACGAACCACCAGGTGAGCCCGGCGAAGACGAGATGGGTGAGGACAGGCCAGAGGGGGTCGCTCACATAGCCGTTGAACAGGGCGGTGAGGGCGCTCCCCTCGCCGAGGTTCAGCTCACCGCCGAGGGCCAGGGCCGCATAGCCCACGGTCCAGCCCCCCACCACGCTGTAGAAGCTGTAGATGAAGAAGCCGCACAGGATCCCCATATAGCCCATCCAGCGCCAGTTCGGCCCCATCAGCCTGTGGAAGGCACCGAGCACGCCGCGCTGGCTGCGGCTGCCGAGCAGGGTCTCTCCCACCAGCACCGCCACCCCCAGGGTGAAGCTGAACAGCAGAAACACCAGCAGGAAGGCACCGCCGCCATTGGTGGCGGTCACATAGGGAAACTTCCAGATGGCACCAAGGCCGATGGCCGAGCCGGCGGCTGCCAGCACATGACCGAGACGGGAAGACCACTGAACCTGGCTCATACAACCTCCGGGCAAGACAACATCAGATCGATACTCCATGGCTGGACGCGCGCGGCGTCGCAATAAAAAAGGCCGCCTGGTGGCGACCTTTGCAATGAACTTTCAGACAAACGGCACGTGCAAGGTCACCTCTCTTGCGAGCGGAAAAATCGGCCAAAGAGGGCGATGAGGGGTGACATGAAACGGCGTCGCCTGCACGGGGAAAAGGGGCCACAGCCTAAACCATGGCAAGAGAAGTTGACAGACACTAGTCATGAATATCCTCCAAAACAGAATATAACCAAACAGAAACACGCATCTGCGGATAAATATTTCGAATTTTTGGATATTACAGGTTTTGATGCAGAGTCAATCCTGCCGACCCCACATCGGGGTCCGTGGCGGACCTGAGGACCCGCCACCCGCCCCGGCCTACACCAGGCCCCGCACCAGGATGCCGCCGATGAGCAGGGGTGCCAGCCAGCGCCAGCAGCCCATCAGCAGGGTGCGCCAGTGCGGCGCCAGTCCGGCGGGCAGCGCCCGGCGACCGAGCTGCCAGCCCAGCAGCAGGGTGAGGGCCAGACCGAACAGGGGCATCATCAGGTTGGAGGTGACAAAATCCAGCAGCTCGAAGATGTTCTTGCCAAACAGGGTGATGCTCGCCCAGAGGCCGAACGACAGGCTGACCGGGATGCCTCCCGCCATCACCAGGGCGGTGATGAGGTTACACGCCGCACGCCGCGACCAGCCCAGGCTCTCGCACAGGAAACATTGCAGATGCTCCAGCAGGGAGATGGAAGACGACAGCGCCGCCACCACTAGCAGGGCGAAGAACACCACCGCCAGCCCCTGGCCGAACGGCAGCTGCTGGAACACCGCCGGCATGGTCATGAAGGTGAGACCCGGGCCGGAGGCGGGATCGATGCCGGTCGCCGCCAGCACGGGGAAGATCATCAGCCCCGCCAGCACGGCGATGAGGCTCGCCAGCAACACCACCCAGAGGCTGGAGCGGCCCACCCCCTCGCTGGAGACCAGGTAGGCGCCATAGGTGGTGTGGATGCCCAGGCCAATGGAGAGGGAGAAGAACGCCAACCCCAGGGCGTCCAGCACACCTGACATGCCGAGCTTGCCGAAGTCCGGCATCAGGAAGTGGCGCACCCCGGCCATGGCGCCCGGCAGGGTCAGCCCGAAGGCCACCAGCAGCAGGATCATGATGAAGAGGGCCGGCATCATCCAGCGCAGGGTGCGCTCCACCCCCTGCTGCACGCCGCCCTGGACGAACCACCAGGTGAGGCCGGCGAACAACAGGTGGGTCAGCACCGGCCAGAGCGGATCGCCGACGTAGTCGTTGAAACGGGCGGTGAGGGCCGCCCCGTCGCCGTGCTGCAGACTGCCCGCCAGGGCCATGCCGGTGTAGCCCAGGGTCCAGCCCCCCACCACGCTGTAGAAGCTGTAGATGAGCAGGCTGCACAAGAGCCCCATGGCGCCGACCCAGCGCCAGCGTCTGCCCATCAACTCGCCGAAGGCTCCCACCACCCCGCGCCGGGTCAGGCTGCCGATCAGGGTCTCCCCCATCAGCACCGCCACCCCCAGGGTGAAGCTGAACAGCAGAAACACCAGCAGGAAGGCGCCGCCGCCGTTGGCGGCGGTCACATAGGGGAACTTCCAGATGGCGCCGAGACCGACCGCGGAACCCGCGGCGGCCAGGATGTAACCGAGCCGGGATGACCATTGGGACTGCTTCATGGGAACTCCAAACGAGGGGCCCGCCCACGGGGCCCGAAAGGCGCTCAGAGTACCCCTTCGGCTCCGCAATCACTCGTCGTATATCCGATATAAAACTCAGTTTTTAGCATCATTAACCAATAAAATTCGGATAGCCCACCAATCGTGCCAAAAATAAAAACCGGAGCGGGTATGCTCCGGTTTTGCATCGCCAGGACAGGGCGGGGACTAGATGACCCCCAGCTCCCGCAGCCGCTCCATCAGATAGCTGTGGGCGGTGTGGCGCTCGGAGAGCACCACGTCCGGGCGCGGGTGCAGGAAGAGCGGCAAGGAGATGCGGGACTTGGCGGCGCTGCCGCCGGTCGGGTTGATGACGCGGTGGGTGGTGGAGGGGTAGTAGCCGCGGGAGGCCTCCTGCAGCATGTCACCGATATTGATGATGAGGGTGCCGAAGTCGCAGGGCACGTCCATCCACTCCCCGTCCGAGCCCTTCACCTGCAGGCCCGGCTCGTTGGCGGCGGGCAGTATGGTCAGCAGGTTGATGTCCTCGTGGGCGGCGGCGCGGATGGCCCCCGGCTCCTCGGTGCCATCGAAGGGCGGGTAGTGCAGCACTCGCAGCAGGGTCTTCTGGCTCTCTTCGATCATGGAGGAGAGCGGGCAGCTGTAGCGGGCAGCGATGTCGCTCGGGGTGTATTGCTCCACCCAGCCCAGCAGCTCGGCGGCGAGATCGTTGGCGAGGCGGTAGTACTCCATCGCCTGCGCTTTCAGCTCGGCCGGCATCTGACCCCAGGGGTAGATGTGGAAGTACTCCTTGATGTCCTTCTGGCTGTGGCCCTTGGCGACTTCGGAGACAGACGGCGGGAAGTAGCCGTCCTGGGTCTCGCGATTGAACAGGAAGTCGTGCTTCTGCTCGCTCAGGAAGAAGCGGTACCAGTTCTCATAGATCGACTGCACCAGCTCTTTCGGGATGGGGTGATGGGTCAGCACCCCGAAGCCGGTGGTGCGCAGGGACTCGGTGAAGCGCTCGGCCGCATCGGGGGAGCGATAATCGACGGTCAGGACTTTCATTGTTTTTTTGTTACGTGCCAGTTAAAAGTAGGCGCAGTTTACCCTGCCTCCCCCGGCATGAAAAGGCTGCCGGAAGCCCGTCTGCAACGGCTTGAAAATACTGATAAAAACATCATGACGCAGGCACCTCGCCCGGTGCTTGTCCAGGGCAGGCCTCCTCTTCTAGAATGCCCCTCCATCTTCCCTGTCGGAGCCCCTTCATGTTCCCCAAGATCCTGCTGTTGACCCTCCCCTTGCTGCTCGCCGGGTGCAGTTCCCTGTCTGAGGAGGAGTGCCGCACCATGAGCTGGTACAACCTGGGTTATCAGGACGGGGAGCAGGGCAAGACCCGGACCGCCACCCGTGACTACAAGCAGACCTGCGGTGAGTACGGTCTCAGGGTGGACGAAGACGAGTGGCAGCGGGGCTACGCCAAGGGGCTGGAACTCTACTGCATTCCCGAGCTTGCCTACAGCAAGGGACGGGAGGGACACGAATACCTGGGGGTCTGCCCCAACGACACCAGCTTCCTCACCCAGTTCGAGCGCGGCCGCCAGGAGTACCTGCTGGAGCAGCGCCTCGGCGAACTGCAGCAGGAGCTGGAGCGCACCGAGCGGGACATCTATCAGCTCGACCAGCAGATCCGCAGCGAGAACGACAGCAAGCAGCGGGACTACTACCGGGCCCAGCGCGAGCGCGCCATCCGCCACTACGAGGGGGTGCGCCGGGAGTACAACCGGATCCGCTTCCCGGACCGGGTGATCCAGTTCTCCTTCGGGAGCTGACAGCAAAGGGGCCGGTCTGGCCCCGTTCTGCTGCCGCTCAGGCGGGCAGGATCCAGCGCTGCAGCGCCAGGGCGATGCCATCCTCGTTGTGATCCGCGGTGACCCGGTCCGCATGGGCCTGGATCTGGGGCGCCGCGTTGCCCATGGCCACCGCCAGCCCCACCTGCTCGAACATGCTGATGTCGTTGTTGTTGTCGCCAAACGCCACCACCTTCTCCATGGCGATCCCCTCGCTCTCCGCCCACTGGGCCAGCCGGTTGCCCTTGCTGCAACCGGGCTGCACCAGCTCCACCGCATAGGGCGCCGCCCAATCGCGGGTGAAGGGCAGCGTCTCCACCACCTCCCCCACGAAACGGTGCAACCGGCCGGGATCCTGGTTGAACAGCTCCAGCTTCCAGATGGGGGCTTGCAGCCAGGCGCCGAGATCCTCGGCCGGCAGCAGGGAGACCTTGAGGTGGTCCGGCTGGCTCGCCGACCAGCGCCGCATCCGGCCCACGTGCTCCTCGCAGCCAAGGTAGCCAATGCCGCCCCCCAGGTGGAAGAGCGCCCCCATCTGCTGGGCCTGCACCTCGGCCAGCAGGGCGGTGAGCGGCGCTACCGCCAGGGGATCCCCGGCGAGGATCCGATCCTGCCCCGGATCATAGAGGTAGGCGCCGTTGCTGCAGATGATGGGGGTATCGAGGGCCAGTGCGTGGTGGAAGGGACGGGCCGTCATGAAGTGGCGACCCGTCACCAGCAGCACCTTGATGCCCTGGGCCCGGGCCTCGGCCAGGGCCGCCCGGGTGGCGGACGAGATCTTGTGATCCCGGGTCAGCAGGGTGCCATCCATATCCAATGCAATGGCCTGATAATGACTCATATCACCTCCAGGAATGTTGAGGTCAGTGGGGTGCCATGCAATCCCGCGTCCAGTGCAATGGCCTGAAAACGACGCATATCACCTCCAGGAATGTTGAGGTCAGTGGGGTGCCATGCAATCCCGCGTCCAGCGCCATGGCCTGATAACGACGCATATCACCTCCAAAGACTGAGCATCGCGAGGCGCAAGGGTCAAGAGGTTCACCGGGCGACGGAGTTGAACGAGGCAAGGAGTCATACCGTCCCAGAGTCGGCGCCACGATGCAAGCGCCGGTTGCCCCCTCCGCGTCGTTCTGTGATCCCGTCAGCCGGCTTCCACCTGGACGCCGAGCCGCTGCCGCCGATCTGCCGCCCGGCGCAGGCCATAGAAGCCGACAGCACAGAGCAGGCTGCACAGCGCCGCCAGATAGAAGGGCCACTCGGTGCCCGCCAGCAGCACCAGACTGCCGACCACCACCGCCAGGATCTCGCTGCCCACCGCCAGCCCGCGATAGAGCCCCATCGCCTGCCCCTGCTGCTCGGCATGGCTGCGGTTGGAGACCGCCACCGAGGTTGCCAGCTCCCCCAGACTCATGCCGATGCCGGCGGGAATAAAGGTGAGTGCCAGCCCCCACCAGTGGCCGGGCAGCACGAACATCAGCATGCCCGCCGCCATCACCAGATGACCGACCACCCCCAGACTGCTGCCGCGCCAATGGCGAGCCAGGCGGGAACCCAGCCAGGATCCCAGGATCATGGGCGCGCTCACCATTACGGCGGCCTGCGCCAGCTGCACCGGATCCCAGGCCAGCCGCTCCACCAGCCAGACGTTGAAGTAGGTGAAGTAGAGCTGCACCGCGCCGTAGCTGAGCAGGGTCAGCACGAAGTAGGGCAGCAGCGCCGGTTGCAGCAGCAGCTGGCGGGAAGAGAGGGCAGGTGCCGGCTGCTCACTGCGGGCCACTGCCGGCCGATTGGGCAGCAGCCAGAGCACCAGCAGCAGGTTGACCAGGGTCATGGCCACCGCCAGCCAGGCCGCCAGGCTGTAATCGCCGGACACCACGGCGGCATAGCCGCCGATCATGGGGCCCACTACCCAGCCCAGATTCATGCCGATGTTGATCCAGGCGAAGCTGCGCGCCTTGGTTTTGGCGGTGCTCATGTCGGCCGCCATGGCCTGCACGATGGCGATGTCACCGTTGAAGAAGCCCTCCACCACCCGGCTCAGCAACAGCAGCGGCAAGGAACGCCAGGCGATCCCCAGCGCCATCAGGGCGTAGCCCACCAGCACGCCCACCAGACAGAGGGTCAGCACCGGCTTGCGGCCATGGCGATCGGAAAGCTTGCCGAGCCAGGGGGCCCCTACCAGTTGAAACAGCGGATAGAGCCCCATGATGACCCCCAGCCACACCTTGCGGCTCCAGTCCGACGCTTCCGACGTCAGCATGCCCTGGGCCGGATCCAGCAACAGCGGCGCCAGCACCGGGGATGGCAGGCTGAAGCCCGCCACCGCCAGCGTCACCGTCATCACCAATACCCACAGGCTGGCCTGCCCCTTGATCCCTTCCATGTCCGCCCCATTAAATAAAGTTATTGGTTTATTTATGTTGGCAATCAAACCAGATTAAGTAAAGCAAATTATTGATTTAAAAGATTCCCCTCCCCATAATGCTCTTATCCATGCCAGAACCGCTGCCGCGCAAGCGGCCGCACCTGCCGACCATGAGAGCCTTGCCATGAATGCCAGCACCGACAAGATACTGTTTCTGCTCAAGAGCCACGGCCCCCAGAGCGCCGCCGAGCTGGGAGAGCAGTTGCAGATGACCTCCATGGGGGCCCGCCAGCACCTGATGACGCTGGAGGCCGACGGCTGGGTGAGTTTCAACGACGAGGCCCGCGGGCGCGGTCGACCGGTACGGTTGTGGCACCTGACCGAGCAGGCCTGGCAACGCTTCCCCGACAGCCACAGCGAACTGACGCTGCAGCTTATCGACAACATCCAGCAGCTGTTTGGCGAGGTGGGCATGGAGCGGTTGATCGCCCAGCGGGAGCAGCAACAACTGGCCCGCTATCAGACCGAGCTGACCCAGCCGGCGCTGGCCGACAGGCTGGCGGCACTGACGGCGCAGCGCACGCGAGAGGGCTATATGGCGGATTTTCGCCAGGAGGAGGATGGCAGCTGGCTGCTGTGGGAGAGCCACTGCCCCATCTGCGCGGCGGCGCGGGCCTGCCGGGGTTTTTGTCGCAGCGAGCTGGAGATGTTTCGCCGCTTGCTGGCGCCGGCCGGGGTGGAGCGGGAGCAGTATCTGCTGGAGGGGGATCACCGCTGCCTCTATCGCATCAGGCCGCAGCCCTGATCCGCAAACGTCAGAAACAACAAAGCAGGCGCCGGGATGCCTGCTTTGTTGCCTTCGGGGAGAGGGTGCTCTCGTTCCAGCCCGTCGCTTCCCGGTTGGGTTGAACGGCTGATGGGGATCTTGACCCGGTAAGGTCCTTCACCACAGGCGCCTGGTCGGGCGTCTGTCTTGCCACCGGAAGATGACACCATAGTACCCCTGGCCGTGCGGTGAGTGTTTGTGAAGTAGCAGGTATTTTCAGTTGTTTTTGCAATAGTTCACCCTTAATCTAGGAAAAGTGGATTAGTAATTGCAACGAGGAACGGAGAATGCTGAAACTTGATCGTATAGACAGGCATATTCTGGAGTTGATGCAGGAGAATGGCCGCATCAGCAACCTGGAGCTGGCCGAGCTGGTCGGGCTCTCTCCCTCCCCCTGCTCGCGCCGGGTCAAGGCGCTGGAGGATGCCGGTCTCATCGATACTCACGTGACCCTGCTCAATGCCCGCCAGCTGGGGCTGACTCTCACCGCCTACATTCACATCTCCATGGACAGGCACACCCCGGAGCGGTTCGAGAACTTTGACAATGCGGTCAAGGATCTGCCCGAGGTGCTGGAGTGCGATCTCATCACCGGCAACGACGCCGACTACCAGCTCAAGGTAGTGGTGCGGGACATGGAACACTACCAGCACTTCCTGCTGGACAAGCTGACCCACATCCCGGGGGTGACCGGGGTGCGCTCCAGCTTCGTGCTGCGCCGCATCAAGCACAAGACGGCGCTGCCCCTCAATCACCTGGGCTGAGGGCCAGGGCCGGAAAAAACGAGAGGAGGCCGGGGCCTCCTCTTCTTGTCTCTGCGTGCCCCTGCTTCACGCTCACGCCTGGCGAGGGTGCAGATCAGGCCTCGACCTGGCTGACGTCCTGCACCTGCAACAACCAGCCGCTCTGCTCCTGCTGGGGCTCACCGCTCAATCGCAACCGCTCCCCCGTGGAGACCCACTGCCCCTCCGGCAGGACGACCTCCAGGCTCTCGCTGCCATTGTCGAACACCCAGCGATCGGCGCCCAATGACTCAATCAAGTACCCTTCCATCTCCACTCTGGACTCGGCTTGCCAGGACGGCGCAACGGCATCACGGCTCTCGATGAAATCCCCCTGAACGCCAAAACTGGCCAGCCCCCACAGAATGGAGAGACCGACGATGGATGACTGCATCTCACTCTCCTCTTTGTCTGGCATCTTGAAGGCCAGTATGGGAACAGAAAAATGAGTGCACCATGAACAAGGCGCCAAAGTGCAGGCAAGATCGCGAAAAAAACCGACCAAGGGGTCGGTTTTGTCATTTTATGGCGCCTTGATCACACTATTTGGCGGCTTGCTCTGCCATTCGCACGGCCCTTGGTTTATTCATCCACATGGCCACACCGCGATGATCCGCGCAGATCCCCTCGTCGCTGACGGCCCTGACGCGGACGCCGTCCTTGCAGACTGCCTGCCAGGCATCGGCATCGTCGATCTGCAGTTCCGAGGGAGGCTGGGTGTTGCCGGCGCAGGCGCCAAGCAGGAGCGCAAACAGGGGGAAGAGAGCTTTCATCGGGTCACTCCGGATGGGAAGAAGGGGTCAGCGTCCCAGCTGTGCCGACACGCGATCGCAGAGCACCTTGAGCTGGGCCAGCTCAGCATCGGCCAGATCCACCTGATTGCGCAAGTTGTCCGCCAGGCAGCACTCCCTGACCTCCTGCTGCAATTGGCGACCCGCCTCGGTCAGGCTGATGCATTTTTGCCGCTCGTCCTCGCGGGAGACGGTGCGCGTCAGCCAGCCCTTGCTCTCCAGCCGTTTGACGATGGGGGTCAGGGTGCCCGCATCCAGCCCGGTCTCCTGGCCGATTTCCTTGAGGCTCACCTCGTCCCGCGCCCAGAGCGACAGCATCACCAGGTACTGGGTGTAGGTCAGATCCAGCTTGTCCAGGAGCGGCCGATAGGCGCGCATCACCGCATTGGAGGCGCTGTAGAGGGCAAAACAGACCTGCTTTTTCAATTCACTCATGGGGCACCTCGCTGACGACTGGGGGCAGTATACCCCATGAAAAGTGAGGGCTGAATAGTTTGCACACAAAACAGTTGCCAGCCCGGCCGTTCGGGATTAACCTGATTTTAGTTTGCACGCAAACAAAATTGCCAGGCCGCCATCCCAGCGCGCGGCCCCACTGCCGGAGAATGCCCATGAATGCCATCAGCCATCAGATCCAACTGCTGCGCCGTCCCACCGGCCTCCCCACCCCGGACGATTTCGCCCTCAGGGAAGTGCCCCTGCCCGCCCTGCAGAAGGGCGAGGTGCTGGTGACCAACCAGTGGCTGTCGGTGGATCCCTACATGCGCGGTCGCATGAGCGAGGCCAAGAGCTATGTGCCTCCCTTTCCCCTGAACGGCCCCCTCGATGGCGGCGCCATCGGCGTGGTGGAAGCCTCGCGTCACCCGGACTTTGCGGTGGGTGACCGGGTGAGCAGCATGCAGGGCTGGCGCGATCGCTTCGTCGCCAACGGCGCTCAGCTGACCAGACTGCCCGACACCCGCTTGCCGCCCCAACTCTTTCTCGGCGCCCTCGGCATGCCGGGTATGACCGCCTGGGCCGGGCTGCACAAGGTGGCCCGCCTGCGGGCGGGCGAGACCCTGCTGGTCTCGGCGGCGTCGGGGGCCGTCGGCACCATGGCGGTTCAGCTCGCCAAGCAGGCCGGCGCCAGGGTCATCGGCTCTACCGGCTCGGCCGACAAGGTCGCCTATCTCAAGACGCTCGGCGCCGATGCGGTGATCAACTACCGGGAGACGCCGGATCTCGATGCCGAGCTGGCATGCCTCGCCCCGGAGGGCATCCACGTCTACTTCGAGAACGTGGGCGGCGCCATGCTGGACGCAGCCCTCAATCACATGGCGCTGTACGGTCGCATCGTGCTGTGCGGCCTCATCGAGCAGTACAACGGCCAGGGGAGCGGGCCGCGCAACCTCGCCCAGGTGATCCGCAAGCGCATCCTGATCCAGGGGCTGCTGGTCTCCGATCACTGGCAGCACTACGGGGAGTTCCTGGCCGAGGCCATCCCGGCCTTCGAGGCCGGCGCCCTGCAGGCCGAGGAGACCGTCAGCACTGGGCTGGCCAGCATGCCGCAGGCCTTTATCGGGCTGTTCGAGGGGCGCAACACCGGCAAGATGCTGGTCAAGCTGGACTGATCCGCAGAACTGGCGCCTCAGGCCGCAGACTGCTTGCATGACGGGCCCATCCGCCCTAAGGTGGGCCCGTTTTTCAGGGCGCAATCCGCCGTTTGTGCAAGGAGCATTTCTTATGTCTACCCCCTATCCCCGCGTCAGTGGTCGATGAACGTGTCATCCTGACCAACCCATTTACCCTACATCACCCCCAGCAAGGAGCATTCCTTATGTCTACCCCCTATCCCCGCGTCGGTGTCGGCGTCATTCTCACCAATGGCCAGGGCCAGGTACTGCTCGGCAAGCGCAAGGGCAGCCATGCCCCCTACTGGTCCATCGCCGGCGGCCATCTGGAGCTGGGGGAGACCTTCGAGTCGGCGGCCATCCGGGAGGTGGAAGAGGAGACCGGCTTCGTCATCCGGCAGCCTCGCGTCATCGCCGTCACCAACAACCTGGAGACCTGGCGAGAGAGCGGGCTGCACTACGTCTCTGTCACCCTGCTGGCCGAGGTGGAAGGGGAGCCGCAACTGCTGGAGCCGGAGAAGTGCGAGGGCTGGATCTGGTGCGATCCCAAGGCCCTGCCAGAGCCTCACTTCGACGCTAGCCGCCAGTCCATCGCCTGCTGGCTGGCCAATCGTTGCTACCTGCCGACCTCGAACCAGCCCACCCCATAAGCCATCGCCTGCTGGCTGGCGGGGCGCTGCTATCTGCCGGTGTCGAGCCAGCCCACCCCATAAACCATCGCGCGCTGGCTGGCGGGGCGCTGCTATCTGCCGGTGTCGAGCCAGCCCACCCCATAAGCCATCACCTGCTGGCTGGCGGGGACTGCTATCTGCCATCCTGGTCACCCGAATAGTCATAAAACCTTCATCGCTTTGTCATATCATCCCACCACTGCCTTTGATGACGGAACAGGAGTGGTGGCGTGGGACAGGTATTCATTCAATTTCTGTGGCTGGGATGTGTCAGCTTTGGCGGGCCGGCCGCCCATATCGGCTATTTTCAGCGCACCTTCGTCGAGCGACTGGGGTGGCTGACCCAGGCCGAATTCGCCCAGTTGCTGGCCCTCTGCCAGCTGCTGCCCGGCCCCGCCTCCAGCCAGCTCGGCTTTGCCATCGGCCGCCACCGGGCCGGGCTCGGCGGCGCCCTGGCCGCCTTCATCGGCTTTACCCTCCCCTCCTTCCTGCTGTTGCTGGCTGCCGCCGTCGGCGTGGGTCTGCTCAGCAACAACCTCTGGCTGGAGGCCGCCCTGCACGGTCTCAAGCTGCTGGCGCTCATCGTGGTGGCCGATGCCGTGCTCACCATGAGCCGCCAGTTCTGCAAGACGACGCTGCAACAGGGGGTCATGGTAGTGACCGCCGCCGCCCTCTGGTGGCAGCCCGGCCTGCTGGCCCAGCTCGTCCTGCTGCTCGGGGCGGCCCTGCTCTGCGCCTATCGTGAGCAGGCCGAGGCGGCGCAGGCCCCATCAAAGGAGCTGGCGAGCCAGCCTCACTGGCCGACCCTGCTGCTGTTCGCCCTGCTGTTTGTCGGCCTGCCCCTGGTGGCCAGCGGCCCCACCAGCCAGCTGATCGCCGACTTCTACCGGGCGGGCAGCCTGGTGTTTGGCGGTGGCCACGTGGTGCTGCCCCTGTTGCAGGAGAGCGTGGGGCACAGCCTCAGCCAGCAGCAGTTCCTGACCGGCTACAGCCTGGCCCAGCTGGTGCCCGGCCCCATGTTCACCCTGGCCACCTACCTCGGAGCCATGCTGCTGCCGGCGACCCCGCTGGCGGGCGCCCTGCTGGCCACCCTGGCCCTCTTCCTCCCGGGCTTCCTGCTGCTGTGGGCCATGGGCCCCTGCTGGCAACGCTGGCTTGCCCAGCCTCGCCTGGCGGGGGCCGTGGCGGGGATCAACGCCGCCGTGGTGGGCCTGCTGCTGGCCGCCCTCTATCAGCCGGTGTGGCAGAGCGCCGTGCTGGCCCCAACCGATCTGGCGCTGGCCGCCGTCGGCTTCTACCTGCTGCGCGTGCAGAAGCTGCCCATACTGGC
The DNA here is from genome assembly GCF_033348475.1 of Aeromonas sp. XH. NCBI lineage: Bacteria > Pseudomonadati > Pseudomonadota > Gammaproteobacteria > Aeromonadales > Aeromonadaceae > Aeromonas > Aeromonas sp. XH. The sequence continues at coordinate 3,558,751 of NZ_CP137630.1, forward strand.
GCTGGCCTCCCTGCTGGTGGGCGCCGCCCTGTTGCTGGCCTGAGGCTGAGACGGCAAAAGAAAACGGCGCCCCTGCTGGCAGGGGCGCCGTTTTACGCATTCGAGGCGGGCAGCGTCAGGCGTCGGGATCGAAGTCCAGGCTCAGGCTGTTGACGCAGTAGCGCTGGCCGGTCTCGGTCGGCCCGTCCGGGAAGACGTGACCCAGGTGGGAGCCGCACTGGCGACAGGTGATCTCCACCCGTTTCATGCCGTGGCTGTTGTCCTCTGTGTAGGTCACTGTCCCCTCGATGGCCCGATCGAACGAGGGCCAGCCGCAGCCCGAATCGAATTTGGCATCCGAGTGAAACAGCACGCTCTTGCAGCAGACGCACAGGTAGTCGCCGCTCTTGCGGTTGTGCAGCAGGGCGCCGCTGTAGGGCCGCTCCGTCCCCTTCTCCCAGCAGACGTGAAACTGCTCGGCGCTCAACTTGCTGCGCCACTGCTCGGGATTGTTACCGCTCATACTGACTCCTCGTCATGCTGACCGGGCAGATATGAAACTGCCCGGTTCTCGGGATTGCTACGCCACCGTCCAGGATTATTGCCATTCATATGGACTCCTTGCCATGGGTAGCGGTGACCAGCATACCGAGTCAGGCCGTTTCACTCTACCCCGCCAGCGGGAACAGTGATCCCGTTGGCAACACGGCGGCAACATCCTGCGTGGCGACTACCCCCTCCCTGGCCAGGGCCACCGCCGGCAGGGCGACCCGCTCCAGCAGCTTGAGGGAGTGGGCGCGCCCGACCGCCACCTGCCGCTTGATGTCGTCCGGCAGGAAGGGCAGGCCGTCGTTGGTGGCGGTGTCTATGGTCTGGATCCACTCCATCCCCTCCCCCGGCGGTGGCAGGCGGAACTGGATGTCGTAATCGCTGGCGTTGAACAGCACGAACCAGCGCTCGCCGGTGCAGCCGATCATGCCGATGTCCATGGCGAACGCCTGGCCCATGGGGGCATGCCAGTCCTGATCGGTGAGCTGGTGGCCGTCCGGGTGGTACCAGTTGACCTGGTGGCAGCTGGTCGCCTTGCCATTCCAGCTGTCGTCGCTCAGCTGCAGGTTGGAGAAGACCCCGGATTCCGCCCGCAGCGCCATCATCTGACGGGTGAAGGCGAGCAGCCGCTCGTCCTCCGGGCGCAACTGCCAGTTGACCCAGCTGATCTGGTTGTCCTGGCAGTAGGCGTTGTTGTTGCCAAGCTGGCTGCGGCCCATCTCGTCCCCGGCGAGGAAGTGCGGCGTCCCCTGGGAGAGCAGCAGGGTGGCGATCAGGTTGCGCTTCTGCTGCTGGCGCAGGTTGTTCACCCTGGGGTCGAGCGTCGGCCCCTCCACCCCGTGGTTATGGGAGAGGTTGTGGCCGTGGCCGTCTCTGTTGTCCTCGCCGTTGGCCTGGTTGTGGCGCTGGTTGTAGGAGACCAGATCCTCCAGGGTGAAGCCGTCGTGATAGCAGAGGTAGTTGACGCTGGTGTGGGGGGCGCGCCAGTTCTTCGGGAAGAGATCCCGCGAGCCCACCAGCCGGGTGGCGAAGTCCCCCATCTTGCCCGCGTCGCCGCGCCAGAAGGCGCGCACCGTGTCGCGATAGCGGTCGTTGATCTCCAGCCACTGGCTCGGGAACTGGCCGAGACGATAGCCGAAGGGGCCTATGTCCCAGGGCTCGGCGATGAGCCTGACCCGCGCCAGCACGGGATCCGCCATCATGGCCTTGAAGAAGGCGCTCATGGGATCGAACTCCCCCGCCTCTCGCGCCAGGGTCACCGCCAGATCGAAGCGGAAACCGTCCACCTGCATCTCGGTGACCCAGTAGCGCAGGGCGTCGAGCACCAGCCGCAGGGTGTTGGGATGATCCAGATTGACGCTGTTGCCACAGCCGGTGACGTTGGCGTGACGGTGGTAGTCCGGGCCGTGGGCCCCCGACTCGAAGGCGTAGTAGCCCGCGTTGTCGAACCCCTTGAACGACAGCATGGGGCCGTCGAAGCCGGATTCCGCGGTGTGGTTGTAGACCACGTCCAGGATCACCTCGATCCCGGCCCGGTGCAGCTCCCGCACCATGGTCTTGAACTCGGTTACCGCCTCCTTCGCTGCGTAGCGCGGCTCGGGGGCGAAGAAGGCGATGGGGTTGTAGCCCCAGTAGTTGGTGAGCCCGAGCTGCTCGAGCCTGGGCTCGGACATGAAGGCCGCCACCGGCATCAGCTGCACCGAGGTGACCCCCAGCGACTGCAGGTGCTCGATCATCAGCGGGTGGCTGATGCCCAGATAGGTGCCCTGCAGCTCCTTGGGGATCCCGGGGTGCTGGCGGGTGAAACCCTTGACGTGGGTCTCGTAGAGCACGACCCGCTCGGGCGGGATGCCGGGCTTGCCGACCCCCTGCCAGTCGAAGGCATCGTCCACCACCACGGACTTGGCCACCATGGCCGCGCTGTCCCCCTGATAGAGGGCGTCGTCCCAGTAGGTAGGACGGCTCAGTGCCCTGGCATAGGGGTCGATCAGCAGCTTGTCCGGGTCGAACAACAGACCGTCCTGGGGGCTGCCATGGACCCGATAACCGTAGCGCTGACCGGCCTTGACGCCGCGCACATGGCCGAACCAGTACTGGCCTCGCCGGCCGGGCAGGGCCAGCCGGGCCTGCTCCTGCTCCTGTTCGTCGAACAGGCAGAGCTCCACCTTGTCCGATTGCGGTGCCCAGACGCAGAAGTGGCAGCCCGTCTCGTCGAGCCGGGCGCCCAGCGGGTGATCAACCCCGTTTTCCATTGCGAACATCAAGACTCCTGTTTGATGAACAAGGTCGCGAGCGGCGGCAGATCCAGCACTATGCTGTGCGCCATGCCCTGCCAGGGCGTCGGCTCGGCGACGAAGACCAGACCCACATCATAGTTGCTGCCCCAGTAATGCTCGCTGTCGGTGTTGAGCACCACCCGATAGTGGCCGGCCGCCGGTACCCCGAGGCGATAGCCGACCCGAGGCACTGGGGTGAAGTTGCAGGCCACCATCAGGGGATGCGCCCCCAGCTTGTCCGCCCGCAGCCAGGCGAAGATGCTGTTGTCGGCGTCGTTGTGATCCAGCCAGCGGAAACCGGCCTGTTCATAATCGGCCTGATACAAGGCAGCCTCGTGACGATAGAGGTGGTTGAGATCCCGGATCAGCCGCTGCTGGCCGCCGTGCTTGGGATACTGCAACAGGTGCCAGGGCAGCTGGGCGTCGTGGTTCCACTCGTTGCTCTGAGCGATCTCGGTACCCATGAAGTTCAGCTTCTTGCCGGGGTGGGCATACATGAAGCCCATGTAGGCGCGCAGGTTCGCGGCCTGCTGCCACTCGTCGCCGGGCATCTTGTAGAGCAGGGAGTGCTTGCCGTGGACCACCTCGTCGTGGGAGAGGGACAGAATGAAGTTCTCGTCATAGTGGTACACCATGGAGAAGGTCATCTCGTTGTGGTGGTAACGGCGGTGGATGGGCTCCTTCTGCATGTAGCTGAGGGTGTCGTGCATCCAGCCCATATTCCACTTGAAGCCAAAACCCAGGCCGCCGAGGAAGGTGGGGCGGGAGACCCCGGCGAAGGCGGTGGACTCCTCGGCGATGGTCATGGCGTGGGGGTACTTGCCGTACACCTCCTCGTTGGTCCACTTCAAGAGGCTGATCGCCTCGTAGTTGTGGTTGCCGCCATCGACGTTCGGCACCCACTCGCCGGCGTTGCGCGAGTAATCCAGATAGAGCATGGAGGCGACCGCATCCACCCGCAGGCCGTCGACGTGGAACTTGTCGAGCCAGAACAGGGCGCTGGCCACCAGGAACTGGCGCACGGTATCGCGACCGAAGTCATAGATGTAGGAGTTCCAGTCCGGGTGCCAGCCACGGCGCGGATCCTCGTACTCGTAGAGCGGGGTGCCGTCGAAGCGGGCCAGGCCGTGGGCGTCGGACGGGAAGTGGGCGGGCACCCAGTCGAGGATGACGCCGATCCCGGCCTGGTGGCACTGGTCCACGAAGTATTTGAAGTCGTCGGCGCTGCCGTAGCGGCTGGTGGGGGAGAACATGCCCACGGGCTGGTAACCCCAGGAGCCGCTGAAGGGGTGCTCGGAGACCGGCAGCAGCTCGATGTGGGTGTACTCCATCTCCTTGATGTAGTTCACCAGCTCCACCGCCAGCTCGCGCCAGTTCAGGCTGTCGCCGTTGGGGTGACGTTTCCAGGAGCCCACGTGCAGCTCGTAGATGGAGAGCGGCTGCTCCCGCTTGTCGTTGCGTTGGCTCTCGCGCCAGGCGGCATCCTGCCACTGGTACTGATCGTGGTCATAGACCACGGAGGCGAACGAGGGGTACTGCTCGCAATAGAAGCCCACCGGGTCGCTCTTGTGGGGCAGCCGGTTGCCCATGGGGTCTTTGAGCTCGAACTTGTAGCGATCCCCGGCCTTGAGCCCCGGCACGAACAGCACCCAGTGACCGCACTGGCTGCGCTGCATGGGGTGGCGACGGCCATCCCAGAAGTTGAAGTCGCCGATGAGGCTCACCGCGGTGGCGCTCGGCGCATAGACGGCAAAGCGCACCCCTTCCACCTGCTGGCCGAGGTGCTCCACGGTGCGCAGTTGTGCACCTAGGGTGTGGTAGAGGTTTTCCGGTTGCCAGGTCAGCTCCGCCAGCCCCTCCCAGGCGGCGGCCTGGAACTGGTAGGGGTCGATGATGTCGGCACTGGCGTCGGCGTAGCTGGCGATGAGCTGGTAGGGAAAGGGATTCTTGCGGCGGGTGAAAACAGTTTCAAAGAGGCCCGCTTCGTCAGCGGCGGTCAGGGTGGCAACTATCTTGCCTGACTTGAGGTCTCTGACCCGGACCTCGAGCGCATCGGGCAACCAGGCGGTGAGTTTCAGGCCTGGCCCATCCGGATTGGCCAGCAGGCCTAGATGGGAGAAGGGATCGGCACAGCGGGCGGCAACCAAACGTTCAACGGGCATCGACATTTCCTTTGATGGCTGAACATCCGCTTCGGCCTGGGCCGAAGCGGATGAAAGTGAGTCACATGTTGGCGATTAAGGCTCAACGGCTGGCCTCGTCACGGGCCCGGCTCATCTTGCCCGCCAGATTCTTGAGCGCCTCATCGGCGAAAATATCCTCCAGATCCCGGGAGAGCTTGCGACGCCAGTTGGGGTATTCGTAACTGGTGCCCGGCACGTTGACCGGCTTGTCCATCTCCAGCCAGTCTTCCAGCTGGGTGCTGAACAGGGCACAGCTGCCGCGGGACATGTGCAGTTGCAGACCGTGGTTGAGCTCGGTGTTCATGCCGACCCAGTTCACGTCATGGCTGATATTGCCAGAGATGACCCCATGGGCATGCAGGCTGTCAAGGATCCGCTGCTTGGCCTGGTGGCGATCAGCATACAGGGTCTTGAGCACCTCTTCATCCGGATACAGGCCCAGTTCGCGTCCCAACGCCAGATCGTCGCAATGCCAGAAGCCCTTGAGGGTCGGCATGTCGTGAGTGGTCAGGGCCGACATCGCCTGCTCGGCGTAGTGGGCCGGGGAGATGAAGCCGCCATCGTCCTTGGAGCGCTCGAAGAAGAACACCTTGTAGGAGTGGACGCCGTTCTCCTTCAGGGTCACTTCGATCCCCTCCGGCACTGTGCCGAGATCCTCGCCGATCAGCAGGCACTGGTTGCGGTGGGATTCGAGGGCCAGGATCCCCAGCAGGTCGTTCACCGGGTAATAGATGTAGGCACCCTTGGCGGCGGACTCTCCGGGCGGCACCCACCACAGGCGCAGCAAGGCCATCACGTGGTCGATACGCAGGGCACCGCAGGAGCGCATGTTGGCGCGGAACAGATCCACCATGGGCTGGTAGGCCGCCTCGAACAGCTGGTTCGGGTTCATGGGGGGCAGGCCCCAGTTCTGGCCGAGGGGGCCGAGAATGTCGGGCGGCGCACCGACCGAGGCTTTCGGGCAGTAGAGATCCCGGTTCGCCCAGATCTCGGTGGAGCCTTCGGAGACGCCGACCGCCAGATCCCGGTAGATCCCCATCACCATGCCGGCGGCCTTGGCGCGGGCATCGGCCTGGGCCAGCTGCTCGTCGGCCAGGAACTGCAGGTAGAGGTAGAAGGCCACGTCCTGGTTGTGCTCGGCCATCCAGGCGGCAACGGCCGGGTTGTGGTAGTCACGGAGCTGCTCAGGCCAGACCGGCCAGCCCCAGGCGTTGTCGCCCTTGGCATAGAAGTGGGCCTGCAGGGCATCGAACGCCGCCTGCTGTTGCAGGCTGTCGCCACCGGCGGCCACGAAGGCATCGAACGCCGCCTGGCGCTCGGCGCTGAAGCTGGCCTGGTCGAACACCTGGCGCAGCATGCCGATCTTGGTCTGGATGACGCCGGTGTAGTCCACGTTGTCCTTGACCCGCAGGGAGGTGAGGTGCTGCTGGAAGGCCGGGCTCGCCACCTCCGCCTTCAGGCGATCGTTGCCCAGGAACTCGGGCACCGCCTCCACGTCGATGTAGGCGACGTTGAGCCAGCGACGGGAAGAGGGGCTGTAGGGGCTGGCGCTCTCCGGGTTGGCCGGATAGAGAGCATGAATGGGGTTGAGGCCGACGAAGTGGGCACCCCAGGCGGCTGCTTTCTCCACCAGCTGACCGAGATCGCTGAAGTCGCCGATGCCCCAGTTGTGGCGGCTGCGCAGGCAGTAGAGCTGCACGCTCGGGCCCCACACCTTGCGACCGTTGGCGATGGGCGCCTGCTTGTAGCAGGACTTGGGGGCGACGATGAGACGCATGGTGGCCAGCGGCTCGTCATTGCCCTCTTCCAACAGGATGAGCTGGTGATAACCCAGCGCCGGCTGGACATCCAGGGTGACGCGATAGGCCTGGCACTCCATCTCCTCGAACTCGGCCACCCCGACCAGCTCACCCTCGATGGGAGTGAATTGACCGGACAGCACGGCACCCTGCTCCTGCTGGAGCTGCCAGGTGAGGGCGTCGTTGACGAATTCGATGGGCAGACGGACTTCGAGGCTGATGGGTTCGCCACTGCGGACCACCATCACGGGATCCAGTGGCCGCAGCCAGTGCTGGCGATGCTCCTGCTCCAGCTGCTCGGTCAGGGCGGCCTCGTCGTCGACGCGGTAACCCATGGCGCCCAGCATGGCGGCCTTGCTCTCTTCGGATACCAGGGCCGGCTGGCCCCAGGCATCAACATACTCACTGGCGATGCCTTTGGCGGCAGCCAGCTGTTCAATCAGGGTGGTCATAGTTTGAGAATTCCCGCTGTGGATTCTGTCTACACTATTTTGTGATTAATTTTTATGGTGGTACTTGAACAGTGGCTCTTTGGCCATGCTAAACCGCGCACATTTTTACATATCTCCCCGGCTGGATGTGTGACCGGGCAGGCACTATTGTTGTTCTCTGCACCCGACGTTGCTGATGATGCATTCAACAAAAGCTGGTAGCCAGTTACATAAACCGAAAATAAATTTCACAGTTTTTCATGATATAGCGCAATTTCGCGCAGATTGTTGGTTGACTCGCAGGTGAGTTCTAGTAAATTTACAAACGGAATTTTCTTTGACTACTGAACAGTTAGGTAACCAATTATGACTATCAAAGTAGGTATTAACGGTTTTGGCCGTATCGGTCGTTTCGTATTCCGTCTGGCCGCTGAGCGTTCCGACATCGAAGTGGTTGGTATCAACGACCTGATCGACGTTGACTACATGGCTTACATGCTGAAGTACGACTCCACCCACGGTCGCTTCAAGGGCACTGTTGAAGTCAAAGACGGCAACCTGATCGTCAACGGCAAAACCGTACGTGTTACCGCTGAGCGTGACCCGGCCAACCTGAAATGGGGCGAGATCGGTGTTGACGTTGTTGCCGAAGCCACCGGCCTGTTCCTGACCGACGAGACCGCTCGCAAGCACATCGCTGCCGGCGCCAAGAAAGTCGTACTGACCGGTCCGTCCAAGGACGCCACTCCGATGTTCGTCATGGGCGTCAACCAGGATTCCTACGCTGGCCAGGACATCGTTTCCAACGCTTCCTGCACCACCAACTGCCTGGCCCCCATCGCCAAGGTTCTGAACGATACCTTCGGTATCGAATCCGGCCTGATGACCACAGTTCACGCTACCACTGCTACCCAGAAGACCGTTGATGGCCCGTCTGCCAAAGACTGGCGCGGTGGCCGCGGCGCGGCTCAGAACATCATCCCGTCCTCTACTGGTGCTGCCAAGGCCGTTGGCGTGGTCATCCCGGAACTGAACGGCAAGCTGACCGGCATGGCCTTCCGCGTTCCGACTCCGGACGTGTCCGTTGTTGACCTGACCGTCAACCTGAAGAAAGAAGCGTCCTACGCTGAAATCTGCCAGGCCATGAAGGCTGCCTCCGAAGGCGCCATGAAGGGCGTGCTGGGCTACACCGAAGACGAAGTGGTTTCCACCGACTTCCTGGGTGAGCGTCAGACCTCCGTGTTCGATGCCAAGGCTGGTATCCAGCTGAACAAGACCTTCGTGAAAGTCGTCTCCTGGTACGACAACGAAATGGGCTACTCCAGCAAGGTTCTGGACCTGATCGCTCACATCTCCAAGTAATTTGGGATGCGCAATCGCGTAGCTTGAAAAAAGGCGGCCAATGGCCGCCTTTTTGTATTCTGAATCACGGACCCTTTCTGAATGTCCCCCAGCACTGGAGCCTTTATGACACCGACACGTACGCTGACTGCCCACTGCACCCTTAGCCAGGACGGCCTGCCCCTGCTGACCATAGACAATGAGCACGCCAGGGCCGAGATCAGCCTGTTTGGCGCCCACGTGCTGAGCTATCGGCGCCATGGCGAGCCCGCCTCCCTCTGGCTCAGCGACAAGGCCGTACTGGATGGCAGCAAGCCCATCCGCGGCGGCATCCCCCTCTGCTGGCCCTGGTTCGGCCCCTCCCCCGCCCGCGTTGGCAGCGGCAAGCCGGCCCACGGCTTCGCCCGCACCAGCCTGTGGACTCTGGACGGCGTCTCCGATCACGGGGATGGCACGCTCGTCCATCTGTCCCTGCGCGACAGCGATGCCAGCCGTACCCTCTGGCCCCATGCCTTCGAGCTGGAGCTGGACGTGCTGGTAGGCAAGGAGCTCTCCCTGGTGCTGACCACCCGCAACACCGGCAAGGCGCCGCTCACCTACAATGCCGCCCTGCACACCTATCTGCAGATCAGCGCGCCGGAAGCGGTGACCCTGACCGGCCTGGGCGAGCCTTACCTGGACAAGCTGACCGGCCAGCCAGAACGTCAGCAGGGCCCCCTGACGGTGACGGCGGCCATGGATCGCATCTATCGCCAGCCCGATGCCATGGTCAGCGTGCAGGATGGCGAGCGCACCACCCGGGTGGTCAGCGGCAACCACGACAGCGTGGTGGTCTGGACCCCCTGGCAGGAAGGCGCCAGCGCCATGGCCGACATGAGCGACGACGGTTATCGCACCATGCTCTGCGTCGAGGCCGCCATCACCGACGAGGCCGGAGTCACGGTAGCACCCGACGAGGAGCACAGTTTCTCCACCGTGATCCTCTGACGATACGGCTGACGGATAAAGAAAGAGGGCTCCCGCGGGAGCCCTCTTTGCATCTTGTCATCAGAGACGATCAGACGTTGCCCTGAGTCTTGAGCTTAAGCTCGGCGGCAAAATTCAGCATGCGATCCAGGGGGATCAGAGCCTTCAGGCGCAGCGCTTCATCCACCTGGATCTCGTGGCGCTCGGCGCCGTCGGTCAGCGCCTCCTTGATGGCCACCAGGCCGTTCATCGCCATCCAGGGGCAGTGGGCGCAGCTGCGGCAGGTGGCGCCATCGCCACCGGTCGGTGCCTCCACCATCTCTTTCTCCGGACAGGCTTGCTGCATCTTGTAGAAGATGCCGCGATCGGTGGCCACGATGAGCTTCTGCTGGGGCAGCTCTTTGGCCGCCTTGATGAGCTGGCTGGTGGAACCCACCGCATCCGCCAGTTCGATGACGGAGGCCGGGGATTCCGGGTGCACCAGCACGGCGGCATCCGGGTTCTGGGCCTTGAGCTCACGCAGCGCCTTGGCCTTGAACTCGTCGTGGACGATGCAGTGGCCCTGCCAACGCAGCATCTCGGCCCCCGTCTTCTTCTCGATATAGGCGCCCAGGTGCCTGTCCGGTCCCCAGATGATCTTGTGACCCTGGCTGTCCAGGTGCTCGACGATCTCCAGCGCAATGCTGGAGGTGACCACCCAGTCGGCTCTCGCCTTCACCGCCGCCGAGGTGTTGGCGTAGACCACCACGATATGGTCGGGATGGGCATCGCAGAAGGCGGAGAACTGGTCAATGGGGCAGCCCAGATCGAGGGAGCACTCCGCCTCCAGGGTCGGCATCAGCACCCGCTTGTGGGGGCTCAGTATCTTTGAGGTTTCCCCCATGAAGCGCACCCCGGCCACGATCAGGGTCTGGGCGGCGTGGTCGCGGCCGAAGCGGGCCATCTCGAGAGAGTCGCCGACAAAGCCGCCGGTGGCCTCGGCCAGGGCCTGGATCTCGGGATCCGTATAATAGTGGGCAACCAGCACGGCCTGGCGCTCCTGCAGCAGCGTCTTGATCTCGGCGATCAGGGTCGCCTTCTGCTCGGCGCTCAGGGGCTTCGGCTTGGCCGGGAAGGGGTAGTCCATCTCGACTACCGGCGGGACATTGTTCAGTGCATTGCTCATTGCGACTGTTCCATCAACGCTTGGAAAGGCCAAAATTATAACCAGAAGCCGCGCACAAACCCATCAACAAATCCAGTACAGTACAACTGTCAGAACCCGCCCGGATCAATCGTTGTCATTCTTGCCAAAAGGAGTTGTCGAATGAAACAACGCTCTCTCAAAACCAAGTTGCTGCTGCTCACCCTTGGACTCTTTCTCGCCAGTGGCGTCGCCATGACGCTGATGCAGTCATCCTCCCTGAACAGCCTGCGCACCGAGATTGTGGCCCAGACTCGCGGCGCCCTGGAGCAGGAGGTCTCACGCGCCCTGCAATTCCAGGCCGAACGCTACGCTCAGCAGATTACCGACCAGTTGCAGCAGGCCTACCAGATACCCCTCGGCATGGCGGCGCAGCTCGAGGGCAGCATGGCCCAGCCTGATCGCATGCTGGGCCGCCCCCAGGTAGAGCTCCTGCTGCACAGTCGTCTGCGCCAGGCAGACGGGATCAGCTCTATCTACGCACAGTTCGAACCCAACGGTTATGACGGACAGGACGCCGACTGGCAGGGGGGCGCGAGTCACTCGGTTGCCGGCAAGGGCAGCCTGGAGGTCTACTTCACCCGGGAACAGAACGAAAACATAACGCAGCAGACCATAGATGCCGCTACCAGTGACGCCAAGTTCGATACCTCACGCAATGAATTCGGCATCCGCAACAGCGAGTGGTACCTCTGTGGCCGCGACACCCTGCGACCCTGCCTGATGGAGCCCTACCTCTACGAGATAGGCCCGGGCCAGAAGATGCTGATGACCAGCCTGACGGTGCCCATCCTCAAGGAGGGCAAGTTTGTCGGGATCGCCGGTGTCGACATGAACCTGCCCATCTTCCAGCAACTGGCCGAGCAGCTCGGCAAGCAACTCTATGATAACCAGGCCGAGGTGACCCTGGTCAGCAAGATGGGGCTCATCGTCGGCAGCAACCGCCACGCCGGCAAGCTGGGGCGTCCCCTGACGGAGGCCGGACTGGTTGCCCCGAACGGACAACCTCAGGAGACAGACAGCGATTTCATCCTGCAGCAGCCGATCCGGATCGAGGCTGCCGACAGCCAGTGGTGGCTGATGATCAAGGTGCCCAAGGCACTGGCCCTCAGCCAGGCCGACACCATCAGCAGCCAGCTCGGCAGCCTGCTGCAAGCCACCCAGCAGCAGCAGTTGATCGCCATCGTCATCATCACCCTGCTGGCGCTGGCACTGCTCATCTGGTTCATCCAGACCATCACGGCCCCCCTCTCCCTCATCAGCCGCCACGTCTCCCACCTCGCCAGCAATGAGGGCGATCTGACCCAGCAGATGCGCATCGACACCCACCAGGAGCTCATCGAGCTTGGCAGACACCTCAATGCCTTCCTCGGCAAGCTGAGGGCCATGGTGCAGGGCAGCAAGCAAGTAGGGCAGCAGGTACATCAGCAGGCAAGAGGCATGAAGCAGACGGCCGAGACCATGCGCAGCAGCCTGGACGAGCAGAGCCTGGAGCTGGAGAGCGTGGTCAGCGCCATGCACGAGATGAGCACCACGGCAGTCAGCGTGGCGGGCTACGCCGAGCAGGCGGCGCAGGAGTCGGAGGCGGCAACCCACCATGTCAGCAGGGCCCAGCAGACCCTGAGCCAGGCCCGCAGCGAGATCCATACCCTGGTCGAGGACATGCACCAGGCGGACAAGGCGGTCGCCCAGGTGGCGCTGAGCAGCGCCAACATCAGCCGCATTCTCGACGTGATCCGGGCCATCGCCGAACAGACCAACCTGCTGGCCCTCAACGCCGCCATCGAGGCGGCGAGGGCCGGCGACATGGGCAGAGGCTTTGCGGTGGTGGCGGACGAGGTGCGGGCGCTGGCCAACAAGACCCGGGCATCCACCGACGAGATTGGCCAGCTTATCGGCAGTCTGCAGACCGAGGTGAGCAGCAGCCAGCAACTGATGAGCACGGGCATCACCCGCTCGGTCAGCACGGTCGAGGGGACAGATCATGCCTTCGAGGCGCTCGGTCAGGTGGTGGTCCAGATCCAGCAGATCCACGACCACATCAGCCAGGTGGCCACGGCGGCCGAACAGCAGAGCGCCGTCAGCGACACCATCAACCAGAACCTGATGCGGATCGGGGATACCGCCACCACCCTGGGGCAGGAGGCGAGCGCCAGCCATCGCCTGAGCGAGGTGCTGGAGCAGGCGGCCACCACCCTGGCGAGCGAGCTCGAACGACTGCGGACCTGATGAAAGAGAGAAACGAAAAAGCCCGCATCGCTGCGGGCTTCTCAATATGGTGGTCGTTACTGGGCTCGAACCAGTGACCCCCTCCTTGTAAGGGAGGTGCTCTCCCAGCTGAGCTAAACGACCTGGGATTCTGAAATGATGGTGGGTCGTGCTGGATTCGAACCAGCGACCAATTGATTAAAAGTCAACTGCTCTACCGACTGAGCTAACGACCCATCTGTATCATTTTTTAAAGCATGGTGGTCGTTACTGGGCTCGAACCAGTGACCCCCTCCTTGTAAGGGAGGTGCTCTCCCAGCTGAGCTAAACGACCTGGGATTCTGAAATGATGGTGGGTCGTGCTGGATTCGAACCAGCGACCAATTGATTAAAAGTCAACTGCTCTACCGACTGAGCTAACGACCCATCTGTATCATTTTTTAAAGCATGGTGGTCGTTACTGGGCTCGAACCAGTGACCCCCTCCTTGTAAGGGAGGTGCTCTCCCAGCTGAGCTAAACGACCTGGGATTCTGAAATGATGGTGGGTCGTGCTGGATTCGAACCAGCGACCAATTGATTAAAAGTCAACTGCTCTACCGACTGAGCTAACGACCCATCTGTATCATTTTTTAAAGCATGGTGGTCGTTACTGGGCTCGAACCAGTGACCCCCTCCTTGTAAGGGAGGTGCTCTCCCAGCTGAGCTAAACGACCTGGGATTCTTGAAATGATGGTGGGTCGTGCTGGATTCGAACCAGCGACCAATTGATTAAAAGTCAACTGCTCTACCGACTGAGCTAACGACCCATCTGTATCATTTTTTCTTTCTATTTCAAGAAAGTGGTGGTCGTTACTGGGCTCGAACCAGTGACCCCCTCCTTGTAAGGGAGGTGCTCTCCCAGCTGAGCTAAACGACCTGGGAATCTGTGCGGTCAAGAGTGGTGGGTCGTGTAGGGATCGAACCTACGACCAATTGATTAAGAGTCAACTGCTCTACCGACTGAGCTAACGACCCACATCCTGAACCTGTCACCGACCGCATGTCGCGGACAGTGTTAAATCATGGTGGTCGTTACTGGGCTCGAACCAGTGACCCCCTCCTTGTAAGGGAGGTGCTCTCCCAGCTGAGCTAAACGACCTGGGAATCTGTGCGTCCAAGAGTGGTGGGTCGTGTAGGGATCGAACCTACGACCAATTGATTAAGAGTCAACTGCTCTACCGACTGAGCTAACGACCCACATCCTGAACCTGTCACCGACCGCATGTGGCGGACAGTGTTAAAGCATGGTGGTCGTTACTGGGCTCGAACCAGTGACCCCCTCCTTGTAAGGGAGGTGCTCTCCCAGCTGAGCTAAACGACCTGGGAATGCTGTCTTCACCCGTTGTGAAGAAATGGTGGGTCGTGCTGGATTCGAACCAGCGACCAATTGATTAAAAGTCAACTGCTCTACCGACTGAGCTAACGACCCTCACCACGACCAGGACCGACTGCACTACTGCACCGGCTCTGACGGCGGCCTATATTACGGATTTATCATCCTGGCGCAATAGAAAAATCTTAAATTAAATCTGTTTGTTCACTGCGCATACAAAGCAAGAGCATCTTTACAAGACTGTTACTAAAACAGTGACATGCAGCAATGTTACAGCTTGCCCAGGCTCTGCTTGGCCAACTGGGCCGGCGAGGTGTTGGGGTACCCCTTGATCACCTGCTCATAGAAGGCCTTGGCTTCCGCCTTCTTGCCATCGAGCTGGGCCAGCATGCCGAGCTTCAGCAGGGCGTCGGCCCGCTTGGGCGACTTGCTGTACTTGTTTGCCACCGTGGTGAACTGGCTCGCGGCACCGGCTCTGTCGCCCTTGTTGAACATCAGCTGACCGAGCCAGTAATGGGCATTGGGGACATAGCTGGAGCTGGGGAATTGCTTGATGAAGCCCTCGAAGGCGGGGATGGCCTTGTCGTAGTTCTTCTCCTTGAGCACCATGTTCACGGCCGCGTCGTAGGCCTGATTCTCGTCCTGGTTGGTCGAGTAATTGGCTGCCGCGGCAGGGGTCGCAGCAGCGGCGGCTGGCTGTGCCGGGGCGGCGGCAGGCTGGCTGTTCGCCACCTTGTCGAGCTCCTGGTAGAGCTGGCGCTGGCGCTCCTGGGACTGCTCCATCTGGTAGGTCTGCTGCTCCAGCTGGCCGCGCAGTTCGGAGACCTCCCCTTGCAGGGAGTCGACCTGCTGCTGCAATTCGGCCTGCAGGCGCAGACGGGCGTTGAGGGTGCGTTCCAGCAGGGCGACCCTGTCTTCCAGACTGCCCGTCGGCACTATGGCACCGTTGTTGCCACTGAGGGCCACGGCACTGCCGCTGTCGCCACTGAGATCGCTCACCGGTGCCGCCGCTTGCGCATTCAGAGCAACCAATACCGCCAGCGCAACAACAGCTTGCTTGTACACAGATTTCATTCGGATCAAACCTTAGCGTTTAGTGCAAATAAAACGGCCAGCGCCATAGTCGCTCGCTTATACAGATTTCATTCGGATCAAACCTTGGCGTTTAGTGCAAATAAAACGGCCATCGAAATGGCCGCTTGCATATAAACGAACTTCGTTCGATTCAAACCTTAGTAAACCAGGACCGCACGGCGGTTCTTGGCAAAGGCTTCCTCGGTGTGGGACAGATCCAGCGGCTTCTCTTCGCCATAGCTGACGATGGAGAGCTGCTCGGCCTGCACACCCAGGGTTTGCAGATACTTGGCAACGGCCTTGGCACGACGCTCGCCCAGTGCGATGTTGTATTCCGGAGTGCCGCGCTCATCCGCGTGGCCTTCGATCAATACCTTGACGCTCGGACGCTCACGCAGGTAGCTGGCGTGGGCATCCAGCAGGTCGGCGTACTGACCCTGGATGTCGTAGCCATCGTACGGGAAGTAGATCACGTTGTCGCGCTGCAGCGCTTCGAACTTCTGACGCATCTGCTCTTCCGGGGACAACATGCCGTTGGCGCCGCCGGTTTGTACACCGCCCATGCCGTCGGTCATGCCGGACTCGGCGCCAGCGGCGTCGGAGTCGGAAGAGGAGCTACAGGCGGCCAGGGTGAACAGTGGCAGTGCGATGGCCAGACCCTTGAGCAGTTTATTGAGTTGCATGCTATTTCCTTAAACCTTTATAACAAAACAAAAAACAAGCGATTTTTTTATCAATTCAAGAAGGGCGACCAAGCTGGTGCACGAATTTCACCGCTACTGGTCGGAAGCACTGCCTTGAAGCGACCGTCGGTCGACACCAATGCAAGACTCTTACGACCCTGATAGATGGTGGCATAAATGATCATGCTGCCATTGGGAGCCACACTTGGCGATTCATCCAGAGCACTCTGAGTCAGTACCAGCATGGCTCCGTTTTCCATATCCTGGCGAGCGATGCGATATTGTCCCTGAACCCGGGTCACCATCACCATGGACTTGCCGTCCGGCGTGATGGATGCCCCCTGGTTGGAATCCCCTTCCCAGGTCATCCGGCGAGTGACGCCAGTCGCCAAATTTACGCTATAAATCTGGGGTTTGCCACCACGTTCAGAGGTGAACAGCAAAGTTTGACCGTCCGGCATCCAGGAGGGTTCGGTGTCTATGGTGCGGTTATTTGTGACTCGAGTGAGTTGCTTGCTAGCAACATCAACAACATAGAGATCCGGCTGCCCGTCCTTGGACAGAACAATAGCCAAACGACGACCATCCGGCGACCACTCAGGGGCACCGTTGATGCCGCGGAAGCTGGTGATCATGCTGCGCTGCTGGGTGTAGATGTCCTGCACGTAGATCTCGGACTTCTGGTTCTCGAAGCTCACGTAGGCCAGCTTGCTGCCATCCGGCGACCAGGCCGGGGACATCAGCGGCTCGCGGGAGCGCAGCAGGGTCTTCTCGTTGTAGCCGTCGTAGTCGGAGATGCGCAGCTGGTAAGGGAACTGGGTGCCCTGCTGGACCGACACATAGGCCAACCGGGTCAGGAAGGCGCCACGCTCACCGGTCAGACGCTCGTAGACGATGTCGGAGATGCGGTGGGCGAACTGGCGCATCTGGGCACCCGGGATGGTCGCCATGCGGCTGTCCAGGATGTAACCGTTCGCCTCGCCGCCCTGTGCCTTGGCCAGCTGGCCCTTCAGCACATCGACCAGCTCGAAGTTGATCTTGTAGGTGCCGTCACCCACGGCGGCGATGGAGCCGACCACCACGGCCTCCACCCCCTGGGAAGCCCAGGGCGCGAAGTTGATCTCGCCGCTGGTGCTCGGGGTCTGCGGCATCTGGCTGCGGGACAGGGGCTTGAACTTGCCACTGCGCATCAGGTCGTTGGAAACCACCTCGGCGATGTCCTGCGGCAACTGGCCATTGCCCTCCCACTTGAAGGGGGCGATGGCGATGGGGCGCGCACTGTCGATACCGCCGGTGATGACGATGTCCAAGGCCGCCTGAGCGCTCTGGCCTAGCAGAAGGCAGCCAACCAAAGCAAAAAACACTTTTCTTATCATGGCTTAAATACTCTGTTCCAAAAAAATGAGAGGTGAGATTCCTTTATCAGCAGATACTGCCAACCCCGGTCAACGACCCCGTTTTATCACGCTTAGATGCTCGGTTCTAACTTGAGGTTAAACTCCTTCAACATCTCGAATGCCGCCGGATCCTTCGGCACCGGCAACTGATTGGCCTTCAGCACCGCCGCCTTGCCGGAGCGGCAGACAGCCGGGTCGCCCTGGCCGTTGTCCACCGAGATGACGAAGCCGCTGCTGGCCAACTTGACACCGATAGTACAGGTTTTGCCCCGCATGGTGGGATCCAAAATCATGTAACGCTCGACCGTGGCCTTGATG
Source organism: Aeromonas sp. XH (assembly GCF_033348475.1). NCBI lineage: Bacteria > Pseudomonadati > Pseudomonadota > Gammaproteobacteria > Aeromonadales > Aeromonadaceae > Aeromonas > Aeromonas sp. XH. The sequence continues at coordinate 3,576,511 of NZ_CP137630.1, forward strand.
AGGGCGGCGTACTTGTCGACTTCGCCCTTGGCGGCAGCAGACGCAGCCTGACTGCGCGCATTGGCTTCAGCCGCCAGTTGCTGCTCCATCATGGCTTCCATCTCTTTTTGCAGCTTGGCCTCCTCGGCCGCCTTGCGTTTGCGCTCCGCCTCTATCTTGGCTTTCTTCTCGGCCTCGGCCTTCGCCTTCTTCTCTGCGTCAGCTTTTGCCTTCTTGTCAGCCTCGATCTTGGCCTTCTTCTCGGCCTCCGCCTTGGCTTTCTTCTCGGCTTCCGCCTTCGCTTTCTTCTCCGCTTCGGCCTTGGCCTTCTTCTCGGCCTCCGCCTTCTTGGCCTTGGCCTCTTCCGCCTTGGCCTTCTCCTCGGCCTGCTTCTTCTCCAGCTCTTTCTTTTTCTTCAGCGCCAGCGCCTTGGCCTCTTCCGCCGCCTTGCGTTCGGCTTCGGCCTTCTTGGTCTTCTGCTCCTCGAGTTTGCGGGCTTCCTCGGCTTTCTGGGCCTTCTCTTCCGCCAGCTTCTGTTCAGCCTCTTTCTTCTGCTTGTCGGCCTCGGCCTTGCGGGTCGCCTCCTCGGCCTGCTTGCGCTTGGTCTCGGCGATGCGCAGGCGCTCCTGCTCCTGTGCCAGCTCGCGCTTGACGCGCTCGGCGTCTTCCTTGTCCTTCTGCTGCTGCACCGCCTTGGGCTGGGCCTGCTTCTGCTGCTGGATTTGCTGCATCTGCTGTTCCAGCATTTCGCTGTCCATCATGACCGCATTGACGATCTGTCCCTTGGACTCGGGGCGCTTGGGTTTGCTGAAGTCGACGCCGACCAGCAGGATGATGCCGATGATCAGATGCAGCAGCAGCGACGCGACGAGATAACCGGAAATACCACGCTTCACATCCATCTCCGTCAGTTCACCGGATCCGTCATCAGACCAACCTGAGGCACACCGGCTTTCTTGAGGGCCACCATCAGCAGGATCACCTCTTCGTAACGCACGGACTTGTCACCGGCCACCACCACGGGGGCGTTCTGGTTGATGGCCAGGTAGCCCATGGCCTTCTCGGTGATGTATTGCTGCATCGCCTCGGGCGTGCCGCTCGGCACCGGCTCGTCATCGGCCTCGCCGGCCTTGATGACGTACTCGCTCTCGGTGTTCACGCTGACGATGAAAGGCGGCTTGGAATCTTCCGGCAACTGCTCGGATTCCGCCTGGGGCAGATCCACCTTGACCCCCTGCGTGATCACCGGCGTCACCGCCATGAAGATGATGAGCAGCACCAGCATGACGTCTATGTAGGGCACCACGTTGATCTCGGCGACCTTCTTGCGTTTGAGCCGCTGATAGGTTTGCATTACTTCTCACCCTGCTGTGCGATTTGGCGGTTCAGTATGGTGGTGAACTCGTCCATGAAGTTGGCGTAGGCGTTTTCCAGCCGCTCGACCTTGTTGGTGAAGCGGTTGTAGAAGATAACGGCCGGGATGGCGGCGAACAGGCCCATGGCGGTGGCGATCAGCGCCTCCGCGATGCCGGGCGCCACCATCTGCAGGGTCGCCTGCTGCACCTGACCCAGGGCGATAAAGGCGTTCATGATCCCCCAGACGGTACCGAACAGACCGATATAGGGGCTGATGGAGCCGATGGTCGCCAGCACCGGCAGGTTGGACTCGAGATCGTCCACCGCGCGGGACAGGGAGACCCGCATGGCGCGATAGGTACCGTCCATCACCGCATCCTGGCCGCGAGCCCCAGCCTTGAGCAGGCGGGCATACTCCTTGAAGCCGGAGTAAAAGATGTCTTCCATGCCTTCGATGTCGTCACGACGGGAAGAGGACTCCTGGTAGAGGCGATTGAGGTCGACCCCGGACCAGAATCTGTCTTCAAACTGCTCGGAGGCGAGATTGGCTGCCTTGATGGCCTTGGAACGCTGGATGATCAGCGCCCAGGAGACGACCGACATGCCCATCAGGGTCATCATGACCAGTTTGACCAACAGACTGGCTTGCCAGAACAGGCCAATAAACGAAATTTCAGCGTGCACTTAACAGCACTCCCTTGATTTTTTCAGGTATTGCGACAGGTTTCATTTGCGGATGGCTGACACAGGCAATCTGAACCACGGCCTGGGTGATCAGCCGCCCATCAGCCGCCAGTATCTGCTGTGAAAAGCGCATGGAGGCGCGTTTCACTTCAGTCACTTGCGTCAGTACGGTCAGCAGTTCGTTGAAGCGGGCGGCGGCGCGAAAGTCGATCTCGGTGCGACTCACCACGAAGGCGATGCCCTCCTGCAGCAGGACATCCTGTTCGATGCCGCCGGCGCGCAGGAATTCGGTGCGGGCCCGTTCCATAAACTTGAGATAGTTGGCGTTGTAGACGATGCCTCCGGCGTCCGTGTCTTCGTAGTAGACACGCACCGGAAACTCAGAGACTTCCCCCATAAAAATCTGTGATCCATTCGACAGTCAGATGGGGGGCTATCATAGCGCAGGGCTGAATAGGAAAGAAGCAGGGGGAGACAGGGAAATCCCATCTCCCCCCGTTTTTTATGGCAGGAAATAACCCGTTCCCGGACAGACTCCGCCGAACATACCAGACGGGCTGAAGCCGGGATAAGACAGCCACCCCCGAGGGGACGAAAAACAGGGGGAGGCGGCTAAACGCCGGCCTCCCCCTCTGCATTCATGACAGGTAATAGCTGCTGGTCAGCCAGAGCCCGTACAACAGGCTTGGCAGGGCGAGCCAGGGAAAGAACAGCACGCGGCCGACCAGGCTGCGCGGGTGAAACCCCAGGCCGTGCATGACCCCGCAGCAGACCGCCCACATCAGCCAGGGCGCGAGCCAGAGACCGTGGTCACTGGTATTCGCCGCGACCAGGTTCGGTGCCTGCAGGATGGCGACGGCCAACAGGGCCGCCGCCAGCAGCATCAGACCCTGCCATGGCTGGCGCTCCAGGGGAGCGGCCAGCCGGGCAAGCCTGTCACTTGTCTTCATCTATCTGACGATCCAGGTTCTCGGTGTGCTCCAGCCAGAGCGCATTGATGATGCCAAACGCACAGGCCAGCAGCAGCCCCAGGATCCAGGTGAAATACCACATATCAGGGCACCTTCTTAGTAGAGCGATTGTTGGTTGTCTTCGATGTGCTTGTTACTCACCCGGCCAAACATCTTGATGTAGGTCCAGATGGTGTAAGCCAGCACGGTCGGTACGAAGACGACTGCGACTACCGTCATCACCTTGAGGGTGTTGAAGGAGGCGGTGGAATCCCACATGGTCAGGCTCTGGGACGGCTCCAGGCTCGAGGGCATCACGAACGGGAACATGGAGAAGCCCGCCGTCAGTATGATGCCGGCGATGGCCAGGGAGGAGAACAGGAACGCCACCCAGCCCTTGTCCAGCTTGGCCGCCACTGCGGTCAGCAGGCACATCGCCAGACCCAGCACGGGAGCGGCGATCATCCAGGGGTAGAGGCCGTAGTTCTGCATCCAGGCACCGGCCTGCACCACCACTTCCTTGTGGAGCGGGTTGGTGACGGCGTCGGTGGCGACGGAGCCCACGATCACATAGCCATCCATGCCGCTCACCCAGACACCGGCCAGGGCGAACAGCACCAGGGTCAGCAGGGAGAAGATCATGGCGGCGGTGCGGGAACGCGCCAGCACTTCACCTTCGGTCTTCATCATCAACCAGGTCGCGCCCTGGGTGATGATCATGAAGAGGCTCACCAGACCGGCCAGCAGGCCGAACGGATTGAGCAGACCGAAGAAGTTGCCGTGATAGGTCATCATCAGGAACTGGTTGAAGCTGAACGGCACCCCCTGCAGCAGGTTGCCGAACGCCACCCCGAAGATGACAGGGGGGATGGCACTACCGGCGAACAGGGCCCAGTCCCAGTTGGAGCGCCACTTGGCGTCTTCCTGCAGGGAACGGTACTTGAAGCCGACCGGACGGAAGAACAGCGCCATCAGGGTCAGGATCATGGCGATGTAGAAGCCGGAGAAGGCCGCCGCATAGACCATGGGCCAGGCCGCGAACAGGGCGCCACCGGCGGTCACCAGCCAGACCTGGTTGCCCTCCCAGTGCGGTCCCATGGTGTTGAGCATCACCCGACGCTCCACATCCTTCTTACCGACGAAGGGGAGCAGGGCGCCCACCCCCATATCGAAACCGTCGGTGATGGCGAAACCGATCAGCAGCACGCCGACCAGCACCCACCAGACCAGACGCAACAGTTCGTAATCAAACATGGGTCACTCTCCTTATGCCTTGCTCTGTTCGAAGTGGTACTTGCCCGTCTTCAGGCTGCTGGGGCCCAGGCGCGCATACTTGAACATCAGGTACATCTCGATGATCAGCAGCACCGTGTAGAACAGGAAGATCCCGATCAGAGAGAACCAGATCTCGGACGCAGGAATGTTGGATGCGGAGACGTAGGTCGGCAGCATCTCGGCGATGGTCCAGGGTTGACGGCCATACTCGGCGACAAACCAGCCCGCCTCGATGGCGATCCAGGGCAGCGGGATGCCCCACAGCAGCGCCTTGAGCAGCCACTTGCGCTCGCCGATCTTGTGGCGGGTGCTGTCATAGAAGGCCAGACCGATCAGCACCAGCATCAGGATGCCGCAGGCGACCATGATGCGGAAGGCGAAGAACAGCGGCAGCACCTGCGGGATGGAATCATCCACGGCGGCCTTGATCTGCTCGTCGGTGGCGTCGGTCACGTTCGGGGTGTAGCGCTTGAGCAGCAGGCCGTAGCCCAGATCCTGCTTCACTTCGTCGAAGCGGGCGCGGGTATCCTCGGACTTGTCACCGGATTGCAGCTTGGTCAGCAGTTCGTAGGCGGTCATGCCGTTGCGCACGCGCAGTTCGTGCTCGCTCTTCAGATCCTTGAGGCCGGTCACCTGGCCGTCCAGGGAACGGGTGGCGATGATGCCGAGGGCATAGGGGATCTTGATGGCGTAATCGGTGCGCATCTCCTCCTGGTTCGGGATGCCGAACAGGGTGAAGGAGGCCGGCGCCGGCTCGGTGTTCCATTCGGCCTCGATGGCCGCCAGTTTCACCTTCTGCACCTCGCCGGTCTCGTAACCAGACTCGTCGCCCAGCACCAGCACGGAGAGGATGGAGGCCATGCCGAACGCCGCCGCGATGGCGAAGGAGCGACGGGCAAAGGCCACGTCACGGTGCTTCAGCAGGTAGTAGGAAGAGATGCCCAGCACGAACATGGCGCCCGTGGTGTAGCCTGCCGCGACGGTGTGGACGAACTTGACCTGAGCGACCGGGTTGAACACCAGGTCGGCGAAGCTCACCATCTCCATGCGCATGGATTCGAAGTTGAACTCGGCACCCACCGGGTTCTGCATCCAGCCGTTGGCGACCAGGATCCAGAGGGCGGAGAGGTTGGTCCCGAGTGCCATCAGCCAGGTGGCGGCCAGGTGCTGGCGCTTGCTGAGGCGATCCCAACCGAAGAAGAACATGCCGACGAAGGTGGACTCCAGGAAGAAGGCCATCAGCCCTTCGATGGCCAGCGGGGCCCCGAAGATGTCGCCGACATAGTGGGAGTAGTAGGCCCAGTTTGTACCGAACTGAAACTCCATGGTGAGCCCTGTGGTGACCCCCAGGGCAAAGTTGATCCCGAACAACTTGCCCCAGAACTTGGTCATGTCCCGGTAGACAGTGTTGTTGGTCATCACATAGACAGACTCCATGATCGCCAGGAGGAAGGCCATTCCCAGCGTCAGGGGTACAAACAGGAAGTGATAAAGGGCCGTCGCGGCAAATTGGAACCGCGATAGGTCTACCACATGCTCAGCAATCATGATGTTTCCTCACCGATTATTGGCACGGCTATTTTGAGTTTTAAGGACAAAGCTTCCATTGGAAGTCCCCGAATGGTCGATCACCCCTCGCGGACTGACCGGATTCGACTGCCACCACATTAACAACAAGGCAATATACGAGAACAAAAAAAGCTAATGTTTAACATCTTTCAAACAATAACTATGGTTCTATTCCCGCCTATAATGATCGCTGTTTTATATCACCTTTATTTGATTGAAATCAATGTAAAACCACCGTCAATACATGCCTTTTCAAGGCAACTTACGAGCCAATTCATATTAATTGTGCGAACCGCATCACAAAAAACACAAGAACATAAATTATTGATTTAAATCAATTTTATAAAGAAACAAAATAGTTTCAATTCTGTTAATCAAATAGTGAAAGCCATAAAAAGCGCGCTCATTATTTCATTATTTAAAAAATGATGCGGCTCATCATAAAAGCAATTTAAAACCAGTAAAAACACATGTTTATGCGTATATCCCGCCCCAGTGAAATCATTACTTTATCTAATCAAAAGCCCATAGATTTTCTTGTTTGTTCCTCCCGGCAAGAGCTCCTACAATGCGCCTCGCAGTGAGGGCATACCTCTGGATACAGGCCGGTCATTCCGGGTTCCCGGTACGTATTCGATGAACATTTCGAACCTGTTTGTTGGGATTAATGATGAAAAAGTTTGTTGCCAAGACCATCCGTTACTACAAGCTTTCTTTCGTTCAACTCTATCAAATGAACCGACTCTGAGGCCTCGCGACGGCTCCTTTGTTTTTTCCCGACCGGCCTGCAGACGCCCTCACAGTCTGTGAACATCCATCCTGAATTGTCTTTGCCCACCGCATCCGCCGTGGGCTTTTTTTTACACGCACAACAAAAAACCGCCTCGAGGGCGGTTTTTTCGTTCACATCGCGGCGCTTACTGCTCTGCCGGCCGTTCCAGGCCGAAGTGCGCATAGGCTCTCTGGGTCGCGATCCGCCCTCTGGGTGTACGTTGCAGATAGCCTTGCTGGATCAGATAGGGTTCCAGCACATCCTCGATGGTGTCCTTCTCCTCGCCGATGGCGGCGGCCAGGTTGTCGAGCCCCACGGGCCCCCCCATAAACTTGTCGATGACGGCCAACAATAGCTTGCGATCCATGAAGTCGAAACCCTCGTTGTCCACGTCCAGCATGTCCATGGCGCGGGCCGCAATGGGTCCGTCAATCCGCCCGTCGGACTTCACCTGGGCGAAATCCCGCACCCGTCTTAACAATCGGTTAGCAATGCGCGGCGTGCCCCGGGAGCGGCGCGCCACCTCCAGCGCCCCGTCGCTCGACATGTCGAGGCCGAGACAGCGGGCGCTGCGGGAAACGATGTCGGTGAGGTCCTTGACGTTGTAGAACTCCAGCCGCTGGACGATGCCGAAGCGATCCCGTAGCGGGCTGGTCAGGGAACCGGCCCGGGTGGTGGCGCCGATCAGGGTGAAGGGGGGCAGGTCGAGCTTGATGGAGCGGGCGGCGGGGCCCTCCCCTATCATGATGTCGAGCTGGTAGTCCTCCATCGCCGGGTAGAGCACCTCTTCCACCACCGGGCTCAGGCGGTGGATCTCGTCGATGAAGAGCACATCGTTCGGCTCCAGGTTGGTGAGCAGGGCGGCGAGATCGCCGGCCTTCTCCAGCACGGGGCCCGAGGTGGTCTTGATGTTGACCCCCATCTCGTTGGCGACGATGTTGGCCAGCGTGGTCTTGCCGAGACCGGGCGGACCGAAGATCAGCAGGTGATCGAGGGCTTCCCCACGCTGGCGGGCCGCCTCGATGAAGATCTCCATCTGGTCGCAGACGTGATCCTGCCCGGTGTAATCGGCCAGTTTCCTGGGCCGGATGGCCCGATCGATGATCTCGTCCTCGCGGGCAGCCCCCGCCGAGATGAGACGATCCGCTTCAATCATGGGCTACCTCACGCGCTGCATCCCCGCTCGCACCGGCGCACGGCAGGGGGTGATCCGCTCTGTTCATGGTCACACTCACACCAGGCTGCGCAGGGATTCGCGGATGATGGCCTCGACCGACATCCCCTCGACCGCCACCTTGGTGACGATCTGGCTCGCCTGCTGCGGCTTGTAGCCGAGTGCCACCAAGGCGCTGGCCGCCTCCTCGCTCGCATCGGGGGCGCGCAGCGGGCTCTCCTTGGCAGGCAGGGCGATCTCGGCCGGGGAGAAGAGATCGTGGCTGACCCAGCCCTTGAGCCTGTCCTTCATCTCCACCACCAGCCGCTCGGCGGTCTTCTTGCCCACCCCGGGCAGCTTGACCAGAGAGCTTATCTCCTCGCGCTCGACACTCATCACGAACTGGGTGGCCGTCATGCCGGAGAGGATCGCCAGCGCCAGCTTGGGGCCGACCCCGTTGGTCTTGATCAGCTCGCGAAACAGCGCCCGCTCCTGCTTGTGATTGAAGCCATACAGCAACTGGGCATCTTCCCGCACCACGAAGTGGGTGTGGATCACCGCCTCCTTCCCCAATTCCGGCAGATCATAGAAGCAGCTCATGGGCATGTGCACCTCGTACCCCAGGCCCCCCACTTCGATCAGGACCTCGGGGGGTTGCTTCTCGATGATGACGCCTCTCAAGCGACCGATCATGTTCTCTTCCTCGCCACGCAGACTCTTTCCAAATTGGCCACTAGCATAAAGAATAACTGGATAAGTATCCAGCATAGGCCGCCCCCGGCCTCGCCCTCACCAGACTGAATTTAGCCCTTGGGCCACGAGGCTCGGCCTGTTAAAATTCCGCACTTGAAATTTTCCAGGGCCAAGCCGCCCGAACTAGCGAAGGTCTACCGCGATGCGTACCAGCCAATATCTGCTTTCCACTCTCAAGGAAACCCCCTCCGACGCAGAGGTCATCAGCCACCAGCTGATGCTGCGCGCCGGCATGATCCGCAAACTCGCCTCCGGCATGTACGCCTGGCTGCCGACCGGCCTGCGGGTGCTGAAGAAGATCGAGAACATTGTTCGCGAAGAGATGAACAATGCTGGTGCCATCGAAGTCTCCATGCCGGTGGTACAGCCCGCCGAGCTGTGGCAGGAGTCCGGCCGCTGGGATGACTACGGTCCCGAGCTGTGCCGCCTGACCGACCGCCACAACCGTCCCTTCGTGCTGGGCCCGACCCACGAAGAGGTGATCACCGCCCTGGTCCGTTATGAAGTGAACAGCTACAAGCAGCTGCCGCTGAACCTCTACCAGATCCAGACCAAGTTCCGCGACGAAGTGCGCCCCCGCTTCGGCGTGATGCGCGGCCGCGAGTTCCTGATGAAGGATGCCTACTCCTTCCACATCGACAAGGATTCTCTGGTCGAGACCTACGAGAAGATGCACGCCGCCTACTGTGCCGCCTTCACCCGCATGGGCCTGAACTTCCGTCCGGTGCAGGCCGATACCGGCTCCATCGGCGGCACCGGCTCCCACGAATTCCAGGTGCTGGCCGAGAGCGGTGAGGATCTGATCGCCTTCTCCGACAGCTCCGACTACGCCGCCAACATCGAGATGGCCGAGGCGCTGGCACCGGCGGGCGAGCGTCCTGCCGCGACCAAGGCCCTGGCCAAGGTCGCCACCCCGGCCGTGCACACCATCGACGAAGTGGCCGCCTTCCTGGCCGTGGCCCCAGCCGCCATCGCCAAGACCCTGCTGGTGCTGGGCGAAGCGGACGAGCACGGCAAGCAGGCGGTCATCGCCCTGGTGCTGCGTGGCGACCACGAGCTGAACGAGATCAAGGCCGAGAAGCTCTCTGGCGTCGCCAACCCGCTGACCTTCGCCAACGACGAGCAGATCAAAGCTGCCGCCGGTTGCGACGCAGGCTCCATCGGCCCGGTCGGCTTTGCCGGTCGCATCATCGTCGATCGCAGCGCCGCCCACCTGGCGGACTTCGTCTGCGGCGCCAACGAGACCGGCTTCCACCTGACCGGTGCCAACTGGGATCGCGACATCGCCACCTATGAAGTTGCCGACCTGCGCAACGTGGTGGAAGGCGACCCGAGCCCGTGCGGCCAGGGCAAGCTGCTGCTCAAGCGCGGCATCGAAGTGGGTCACATCTTCCAGCTGGGTACCAAGTACTCCGAAGCCATGAAGGCGAGCGTGCTGAACGAGGGCGGCAAGTCCGTCACCATGGAGATGGGTTGCTACGGTATCGGGGTCTCCCGCCTGGTGGCCGCCGCCATCGAGCAGAACAACGACCAGTACGGCATCATCTGGCCGGACGCCATCGCCCCGTTCGAAGTGGCCATCGTCCCCATGAACATGCACAAGTCCGAGCGCGTGGCCGAGCAGGCACAGCAGTTCTACGCCGAGCTGAAGGCCGCCGGTGTGGATGTGCTGTTCGATGACCGCAAGGAGCGCCCGGGCGTGATGTTCGCCGACATGGAGCTGCTGGGGATCCCCCACGCCATCGTCATCGGCGACCGCGGCCTCGACAACGGCGTGGTGGAGTACAAGTGCCGCCGCACCGGCGAGAAGCAGGAAGTGGCGATCAGCGAGATCGTCGCCCTGCTCAAGGGCAAGCTGGGTCGCTGATAACGCCGACACCGCCTTTCGCTTTTCATAAGAAAGCCCCGAGAGCAACGGCACTCGGGGCTTTTTATATGGCTCTCAGCCATGATGCACAAAAATGCGCCTCCAGCGTGAACCATTGAGATAACTGTATTGCCCTGTACACGGCACGGCTGATTTCCTAGACTGGCGCTCTTTACCCAGCTTGCCCGAGAAGTCATGTCCATCGCCTCAGCCAATACCGTTGTCGTGCTCGACTTCGAGACCACAGGGCTTTCACCCGGACAAGGGGATAGAGCCATCGAGATCGGTGCCGTCAGAATCAAGGATGGCCATATCAGCGAGCGTTTCTCGGCATTGATGAATCCGGGCTTCAACGTGAGCAGCTTCATCGAGCAATATACCGGGATCAGCAATGCCATGCTGAAACAGGCTCCCCCCTGCAACGAGGTGATGGCGGATTTCGTCGACTTTATCGGTGATGACAATCTGGTCGCCCACAACGCCTCCTTCGACAAGCGCTTTCTGGATGCGGAACTAGAGCGATTGCCGGCGCAATACCGCGGGCAGTTCGCCTGCTCCCTGCTGCTGTCGAGGCGCCTGTTTCCCGATGCCCCGGATCACAAGCTGGGTACCCTGGTGCAATACCGGTGCCTGCCCAATGACGGGGTGTTTCACCGCGCCCTGGCGGATGCCGAGGTGACGGCCCACCTCTGGCTCGCCTTGTTGGAAGAGCTGGCGTGTCGATATGGCATTATCGACCCGGATTTTGAATTGCTGCTGACCCTTGGCAAGAAGCCAAAACAGGTGATCCCATCCTTCCTGCGGGAATATGCGGCTCGGAAGTAACATGTGCCGACATGCATCATCAATCATTCATGCCATGTCGGTATTAAATTTACCCGCCTTCAAATCCATGATGGCCCGGCGTAAAGACAGGCAGGCAAGAAGATAATTTAGAAAAAAGCGCGCCAAATGGCGCGCTTTTTGTTTCCTTGTCATCTGGCGACAGGGCCGGCTCACGGCGCCTCAGCCATTGCGACCGATAAAGAGATCGGTCACATGGCAGCTGCTGCGCGCCTCCAGGGCGTCCAGCATGTAGGCCGCCGCGTCTTCCGGAGTCATGAAGCCGCTCGGGTCCACGTGATCCGAGTTCTCCCAGAATTCGCTGCGGATCCCGCTCGGATAGAGGTTCACCAGCCGCAGGGGCGAGCCCTTGAGCTCGGCCCGCAGGGACTCCAGAAAGCCCCGCATCCCCCACTTGGAGGCGCAGTAGAGGCTCTCGTTGGCCTTGCCGGCCTGGGCCGCCGAGGAGAGCACATTGGCCAGCACGCCGCCCTTTTCGCCGATGAGACGCACTGTCTGCTGGGCCACCAGTATGGTGGAGACGAGGTTGCTCTCCACCACCCGGCGGATCTGCTCGGCGGTGTAGACGCCCACCGGGCCGAACTCGCCGACACCGGCGCAGTGCAGCACCAGATCGGGCAGGCCGCCCCACTCCACTGCGGCGGCAAAGGCGACGTCCACCTCTTCGTGGTGCGCGAGATCGGCGGCGATGCCGACCACGGCGCTGCCGAGGCGCTGCTCCTGCTCCTGCAGTTTCTGGTAGCGGCGACCCATCATGGAGACGCGATGGCCGCGCTCAACCAGTCCTATGGTCAGTGCACGCCCGAGCCCGGAGCCCGCGCCAGTCACTATGATATGGCCCATCTTCTCTCCTCATCAGAGCCAGCCATCACTTAGCCGTGATGCGCCGCCCGGGGCGTCAGATCAGAAGGTGAACTCGCCACCGATGAACCAGCCGTCGATAGTCTGGTCGACGCGGTCGAAGTCCATCTCGGCCTCACGCCAGCCGGCACGGATCTTGAGCGGCACGGTGGAGAACTTGTAGGAACCGCCCAGACGGTAGTCGTAGTTGTCGGCATCCTGCACGCGCATGTCGCCGAAGGCCGCAAAGCCCGTCCCCGGGATGCGCACTTCACCGCCGGTGTAGGCCATCAGCACGTCCTTGTCATAGGAGTAGTGCTGGGTGTTGAAATCGCCGTCGTAACGACGACCGGTCAGACCCAGATCGATCTGGAACAGGTCGTTGTTGAACAGGCGATAGTAGAGGCTCAGATCATAGGCCAGCAGATCGTTGTTGAAGGCGCCGCCGCTGCTGCTGAAGTCGGACATCTCGAACTTGGCGTTGGGCAGCAGCAGAATGCCGTGCTCCAGTTGCAGGTAGCCGCTCCAGTTGTAGTTCTCGTCATAGCTGCCAGCACTCACACCGCTGACCTGGCCGCTGCCCTGGGCGTTCCACAGATCGGCACCCGCGGCAAACCGCCAGTCATCGGCGGCGGTGGCGGCGTGGCTGAACAGGGCCAGTACACAACCGGCAATCAAGGTCTTCTTCATCATAAGGCTCCATCATGGACGGGAAAGGCCATCATTTTACCCGGAGTGCACGGAATACCTAGAGTAAAAAGCTGAACAAGCGTCCAGAAATGTCAGTGCTGCATGCCTTTCATCGGCTCGACGGGCTTCACCGGCAGGCTCAGGCCCAGGCTCTGGCCATCGTCCAGGGTCAGGGTCAGCGGGAAAGGGGTCCCCTGGGAGAGCTCGCGCACCTCGAACAGCATGATGTGCAGGCTGCCGGGTTTGAGGACGGCCTCCCCCCTGGCGGGGATCTCGATGCGCTCCACCTGGCGCATCTTCATCACCCCGTTCTCGTGCAGATGGGTGTGCAGCTCGGCACGACCCGCCTCCGGGGAAGCCGCCGCCACCAGCGCCACCGGCTTGTCCCCATCGTTCTTGAGCACCATGAAGGCCGCCGTGTTCGGCGAGCCCGGGGGCAGCAGGCGCACATAGCCGTCGACGGCCTCGACCTTGGCCAGCGCGGGGGCGGCCAGGAGCAGGGCCAGGCTGGAGTAAAACGCACGTTTGAACATGGTTGAAATCCTTTTATGATGTTGTTAAACGAAGCGAAGCTTACCCCCTATGGCAAGCTTTTGGCAGCCCCGACAACAAGGATTCAGACATGCCCCTCACAATTCTGACCGAACAGCAGGATGGCCTGCTCATCCTGACCCTCAACCGGCCGGACAAGCGCAATGCCCTCAACGCCGGGATGTATCAGGCCCTTGCCGACGCGCTGCGCCAGGCGACCCGGGACGAGCACGTGCATGCCCTGCTGCTGCAGGGACAGCCCGACTGCTTCACCGCCGGCAACGATCTCGCGGACTTCGTGGGGAAGGAGACCCTGGAGGCCGACGACCCCATACTGCAGTTCCTCCACACCCTGGCCGATTTTCCCAAGCCGGTGATCGCCGCCGTCGCGGGCCCGGCGGTGGGGATAGGCACCACCCTGCTGCTGCACTGCGATCTGGTCTATCTGGCGGACAACGCCAGGCTGCAACTGCCCTTCGTCGAGCTGGGGCTGGTGCCCGAGTTCGCCTCCAGCCTGCTGCTGCCCCGCGCCGTGGGCCATCTGAAGGCGGCGGAGCTGCTGTTGCTGGCCGACCCCATGGATGCCTCCGAGGCGCTGCGCCTCGGACTCGCCAACCGGGTGCTGGCTGCGTCCGAACTGCTCCCCTTCGCCCGGGAGCAGGGGCTGAGGCTGGCGGCCAAGCCGCCGAAGGCGCTGCAAAAGAGCAAGGCGCTGCTCAGGCAGGAGCTCAAGCAGGCGGTGCACTTCGTCATCGATCTGGAGGCGCGTGCCTTCTCCCAGGCCCTGCAGGGGGAGGAGGCCCAGCGCCGCATCGCCCACCGGCTCAGGCGCTGAGGGCCAATCGCTAGTTCAGGCGAAAACGCCCGATCAGCTCGCAGCCCTGCACCTTGTCCTGCACCTGGATCAGTCGGGCGATCTCGGGGTTGGGGTGGCGCTTCAGGAAGGCGAGCAGGGCCGCGCGGCAGCAGCCCAGCTCGCTGATGAGGGATTCGCACGCCCGGTTGGGGCACTGGGGCACCAGGGCGGTGACCAGTTCGGAGGCGAGCTTGAGGTAGCGCAGCTCATAGGCGGGTTCGTCCATGGCACGCCAGAAGTCGGCCATGCGGTGACAGGTGGCGACCCGCATGCTGGCCAGCTCGTCCAGATCCCCGGACGTCAGTTCATACACCTCGCCCAGGGCCTGCTGATAGAGGCAGATGGCCGTGCCAAGTGCCCCCATGCCCAGGGCGTTTTCCGCCTCCAGCATGTAACGTTGCCAGTGTTGATTCGCCATCTTCCTCTCCTCTGCCGACACGAGTGGAACCTGTATCATGGCCAATCGAGAATAAATATCAACCCGAGCCTTTGTGCAGGATCCCTCAGCCCGCCGCTCTTGGCTGGTTGACGCGACACTGTTTGCCGGGATAACCGGGCAGGGTGCCGGCCTTGGCGCCGCAGGCCAGGCGCTTGGCCTCGGCGAGGCGCTCCGCGAGGTTGGCCTCGTTGACCGGCTGCCAGCCCATCTGCTGGCCGAGCCAGCTGGCCCAGGCGAACTCGACGAAATAGACCTGCTCCCCCTTGCTGAAGTAGCCCGCATCCTGCAGCAGCCCCGCCAGGGTGCGGTAGGGGTAGTCCGGCAGATCCCCGATGTGCCGGGGCAGCTGCTCCGGGGTCAGGGGCCGGCCCCGTTCATCCTTGAGCCAGGCCCAGTGGTTGTTCTGCATCTGGCTCCAGAAATTGGCCCTGTCCTGCAGCCGGGCGATCACCTTGACCCTGGCCTGCTTCACCCCCTGCTGCCACAGCGCCTTGGTCAGGTGGTGCCTGTCCACCAGCCAGTAGCCGCCATCGGGGGCAATCACTATGGGGATCTCTTTCTTCTTCATCAATTTGTCGAGCTGCTTCTCGCTCTTGTCCGCCAGCTCCTGCGCCGTGGCGTCCACCTGGAGCTGGCCCACCCCGCCCTGGGTCGGATGAAGCTGGTCGATGGGCACCTCGCACCAGCTCCCCACCGGGCTCTCCTTCTCGCACGGGGCCAGCGCCCAGGCCCCCTGGCTCAGCACACAGGCCAACAAGATCCATGCTCTCATCACTCTCTCCTCCTCGCGCTCCAGACGGGCGCACGTTGACAGCCACCCCGGATATCATGGGACTCACTCTGGCGGTCTGACCAGCAAAGGGGATATCATGATTTCCCGTCTGCCGGCGATGCATTCTCGCCGACTTTTCTCCCCGCTTCACACAATTTGAAGGATTCGCCATGAAAGGATGGAGCCCCCTGCTGGCCCTGCTGGGTTGCGTCAGTGTCCAGGCCGCCGATGTACCGCCCGGCACTGAACTCGCCGCCGAACAGGCGGTCGTGCGTCATATCAAGGATGAGCCGGCCAGCCTGAGCCCCCTCAAGCTGGTCGGCCTGCCGGAGCTGCAGGTGCTCAGGGATCTCTACGAGGGGTTGCTGACCCAGGGGCCGGACGGCAAGGTGCTGCCCGGGGTGGCCGCCCGCTGGGAGAACAGGGGCAATCGGCAGTTCACATTCCACCTGAGGCCCGATGCCCGCTGGTCCAACGGGGATCCCGTGCGCGCCGCCGACTTCGTCTACGGCTGGCGCAAGCTGGTCGATCCGAAAGAAGCCGCCACCTTCGCCTGGTTCGCCCAGCTTGCCCGCTTCGACAAGGTGGACGACATCGTGGCCGGCAAGCTGGCCCCCGAGGCGCTCGGGGTGAAGGCCCTCGACCAGCATACCCTGCAGGTGACCCTCTCCCAGCCGGTGCCCTACTTCCTGAGCCTGCTGACCCACCCCAGCCTGTCGCCGCTGCACAGGGCCAGCATGGAACAATACGGCAGCCAGTGGACCCAGCCCGGCAAGCTGGTGGGCAACGGCGCCTTCGTGCTGAGTCACCGGGTGGTGAACGAGAAGCTGGAGCTGACCCCGAACCCCTACTACTGGGATCGCGCCCATACCGTGTTGACCAAGGTCACCTTCGTCCCCATCAACCAGGAGAGCGCGGCCACCCTCCGCTACCTGGCCGGGGATCTGCACATCACCGAGTCCTTCCCCAAGGAGCAGTATCACAAGCTGATGCAGCAGATCCCGGGCGAGGTCCATACCCCGGATCAGCTCGGCACCTACTACTACGCCTTCAACACCCAACGCCCGCCTCTCGACGACGTGCGGGTGCGCAAGGCACTCTCCTACACCATCGATCGGGGCCTGATTGCCGACAAGGTGCTGGGCACAGGCGAGAAGCCCGCCTACCACTTCACCCCGGACGTGACCGCCGGCTTCGCGCCCAAGCCCAACCTGATCTCCACCCACAGCCAGCAGGCGCTCGACGAGCAGGCCAGGGCGCTGCTCAAGGAGGCCGGTTACGGCCCGGACAAGCCCCTCAAGCTGACCCTGCTGTACAACACGGCGGAGATCCACAAGAAGATGGCGCTGGCCATCGCCAACCTGTGGAAGCAGAAGCTGGGGGCCAGGGTCGAGCTCACCAACCAGGAGTGGAAGAGCTACCTCGACAGCCGCCAGAGCGGCCAGTTCGAGGTGATCCGCTCCTCCTGGGTGGCCGATTACAACGACCCGTCCGCCTTCCTCGGCCTCTGGGGATCCGGCCACAGCGGCAATATGGCCCGTTTCGCGAACCCCCATTACGACACCCTGCTGACCAGGGCGGCCGCCAGCCAGGATCCCGCCGAGCGCGGCCGCCTGTTCGACGAGGCCGAAGCCATACTGCAGGAGGAGGCCCCCATCGCCCCCATCTACCAGTACACCAATGCCCGGCTCATCAAGCCCTGGCTCAAGGGCTATCCCATCAACAACCCGGAGGACGTGGCCTACAGCCGCCAGCTCTACCTCGTCAAGCACTGAGCAATCGAGGGGCCAGCCTGTCTGGCCCCCTCCTGACACTGTTCTCGTTCAAGTTCCCGGCATAGAATGCCGCTTCTCTTCGTCCATCAGCCCGTTGATTCGATCGCCCTATGCGTTGTCTGCCCCTGATTGCCCTGTTGATCACCCTCCCCGCCCAGGCCGCCAGTGAAACCGAGTGCCGCCAGGCCTTCCTCGAATGGATGCTGGACCAGCAGAAGCAGTTCAGCGATCGCAAGGCCAGCAAGATGGAGCGGCGCAACGCCGAGCGAGCCATCGATCGGGCTCGCGAGGCCTTCGCCAAGCAGGAGAGTTTCTGCCAGGCCATGGCCTGGGTCGACGGGGATACGGGCCGGGATCCCCGCTTCAAGCCGAGAACGGGGGAGATCCACGACTTCACCCCCCGAAGCTGATCCCGCCGCGCAGGCCCGCCATCTACGACTTTTTTCAGTCTTCATCCCGTGGATTTGTTGACCCAAGCCAAGGTGGTGTCACACCCCGCATCTACAATGACGCCGTAACAGTCACAAAAAATAAAAACAAATTTATCAGTTACTTGGCTCATTCAGGATGCGCACATGACCACAAACCCACAAGAGGGGGAGATCCGTTTCCCCGATTACATCTCGCTGATTTCGACCACGGATCCCAGCAGTCACATCACCTACGCCAACCAGCACTTCTGCGACGTGGCCGGCTACAGCGCCGCCGAGATGGAGGGGGTGCCCCACAACCTGGTGCGCCACCCCGACATGCCCAAGGCCGCCTTCGCCGACATGTGGCGCCGGCTGCAGCAGGGCAAGAGCTGGATGGGGCTGGTGAAGAACCGCACCAAGAGCGGCCAGTTCTACTGGGTCAATGCCTATGTCACCCCCATCCTCAACGAACGGCGGCAGATCATCGAATACCAGTCGGTCCGCACCCGTCCGCAGGATCACGACATCGCCTGGGCGGAGCAGCTCTATGCCCGGATCCGCGCCGGCAGGGCGCTACCCTGGCTCAGCCGCCTCACCCTGGAGCCGGGACAGCTCACCCTGCTGCTGTGCGGGCTGGCCCTGGCGGGCATGGGGGCCGCCCTGGTGACGGGCCAGGCCGGATGGGGCGCCATCACCCTGCTCTGCCTGCTGGCCCAGATGGGACATGGTTGGCACCAGCAGCGGCGGCTGGCCCGGCTGCTGGCCATGGCCGGCGAGGAGCTGGGCACGCCCCTGTGCCAGGTGCTCTACGCCCGGCGGCAGGACGGTCTGGGGGCCCTCGAGCTGCTGCTGCGCATGAAGAAGGCCGAGCTCAGGGCCGTGGTGGGGCGCAGCGCCGACACCAACCAGCAGATCCTGCAGGCGGCGGAGGATGACAGGGGCCATATCCAGACCATAGACACCCACCTGCAACAGCAGCGGGCCCAGAGCGAGCAGCTGGCGGCGGCCATCACCGAGATGAGCCACTCCATTCGCGACGTGGCCGACAACGCCCACCAGGCCAACGCCCTGGTGAGCGAGGTGCAGCAGGTGTCTGAGAGCGGCCGGCAGGCGCTCGCGACCACTCGCGCCTCGGTGAACCAGCTGCATCAGGAGCTGGATGCCAGTCAGGCGGTGCTGGCCCGCCTGAACCAGGACAGCCAGAAGATCAGCGGCATCCTGGAGGTCATCGGGCAGATCGCGGATCAGACCAACCTGCTCTCCCTCAATGCGGCCATCGAGGCGGCCCGGGCCGGCGAGCAGGGGCGCGGCTTTGCGGTGGTGGCCGACGAGATCCGGGCCCTGGCCCAGAAGACCCGCAGCTCCACCGGCGAGATCAGCGAGATGATAGGGGCGTTGCAGCAGAGCACCCGGCAGTTGTCAGATGGCATGGCCCAGGGGGCGCAGACCTCGGAACGCTGCCAGCAGCACATGGGGGCCACCGCCGAGGTGCTCGACCAGATCAACCAGATGCTGACCCGGGTGACCCACACCAGCGACGAGATAGCCCAGGCGGTCAGCCAGCAGGCGGATGTCACCAGCACCCTGGATCAGGGGATACAGCAGATCCATCAGCTGGCGAGCCACACTGCGGACAACAGCCGACAGGCGCTGGATGGCATCACCCTGCTGGTGGAGCGGCTGCAAAACCTCTCCCGCCTGATCACCCAGTTCCACGACTGAGATTGCCCTCCGTGTAGCCAGGCGCGTCTCCGGACGCGCTGCGATTTCTCCGCCGCCACCCCTTGATGCCAGACGCCGGCCCTACCCGGTTGCGCTCCCCTCCTCCGTTTCTCCTCCCCATATGGGGCCTTTCATACATTTGTAACAAAAATGTAAATGAGATTGCTCCAACGCCCGCCATAACAGTCACTTTCCATCGTGCCTCGACCAAAAGGACTTCATGATGCACAACGCTCTGAGCTATGCCGCCCTGCTGCTCGCCGGCGCCCTGCCGCTGCAGGCGCTGGCCGACACAGATGTCTACCTCACCAACAACAGCCCGGCCCCCCTGCAACTGACGGTCAGCCAAAGCGGCAGCGGCCAGCTGCAGGCAGGCAGCCAGTGGATTCAGCACAGGACAGAGCTGGGCCCCTGGGAGAGCGCCATGGTGCTCAGCTTCAATCGCTACGAGGGAGTGCAGGCGGGCAAGCACTATCTGTTCGAAACCCGTGTCACCACCGCCGGCGGCGACACCTATCGCCTCAACCAGCGGATGGAGGGCACCTGGTGGAACAGCACCCTGCAGCACGGCGGCGAGACGCCGACCGCCAGCTCCGGCTGGCAGAACGATCGCGCCCTGCATCGCACCCGGGGACCGCAGGAGCTGGCCTTCGCCGCCAAGTTCACCGGCCGTTACGACGATCTGCACTACATGCTCACCCCACCACAACAGCGGGAGCAGCCGGAACCGGCAGAAGACAAGCTCAAGGTCGCCAGCTACAACGTCTGGGCCCTGCCGGTGATCGCCGCCAGCATCGGCGAGCGGCTGGCGCTGCTGCCCGATCATCTCAAGGGCTATGACGCCCTGCTGTTGCAGGAGGTGTTCGACGGTCGGCGCGAGGGCTTCCTGCAGGCGCTGGCCAAGGAGTACCCCTACCAGACCAAGGTGCTCGACAAGCCCGGGGTCAACATCCACGACGGCGGCGTGGTGATCGTCAGCCGCTACCCCATAGTGCGCGAGGCCCAGCTGGTCTATCCCCAGTGCACCGGCACCGACTGCTTCGCCGACAAGGGGGTGATGTACGCCGAGGTGATCAAGGGGGGCAAGGCCTGGCACCTGTTTGCCACCCACACCGCCAGCTTCGACACCGACGAGGCGCGCCGGCTGCGCCAGATCCAGTTCGGCCAGATCCGCACCCTGGCCGCCAGCCTCGGGATCCCGGCCAGCGACACCGTCATCTACGGTGGCGACTTCAACGTCAACAAGCGCAAGTTCGCCGACGACTACGCCGGCATGCTGGCCAACCTCAACGCCCATGAGCCCGCCTATGGCGGCTACACCGAGGCCACCTTCGATCCCAGGATCAACCCCTACGCCGGCGGGCCCCTCTCCGGCGGTGCCAACGTCGAGTATCTGGACTATCTGGTGGTGAGCCGGGAGTACGGCGCCGTCAGCCACAACCTCAACAGCGTCTGGATCCCGCGCAGCAGCGATGGCAGCCTCTGGCCCGCCAGCAACCTCTCCGATCACTTCCCGGTCAAGGGAGAGATCAGCCGATGAAGCGCCGTTACGGGTTCCTGGCCCTGGCGGTGCTGGCGCTGTTGCTGCTCCACCTCGGCTGGCAGGAGGCGCCCGAGCGGCCGGCACTCACCAGCCAGAGCGCTCGGCCAGCCGCCGCCGAGTCACCGCAGACACAGCCGCCACTGGCCCCCGTCACCGGCCCGATTGCCACCACCGCCGCGCCAGCCAGCCCAGCACAGACGCCCGCCAGCTGGCGCGATCTGCCGGACGAGATGAATCGGCAGCTCGCCAGCGAGGTCAGCGACAGCGAGCAGCCGCTGGCCGAGCGGCTCGCCGATCTGGAGGCGATAGAGGCCCAATGGCTGAGCGAGGGGGAGAGCCTGTTTCGGCTGCAGGGGCGCTACGCCCTGGCACTCGAGCAGTTGGCGCAGGAGAGCGAGCAGCTAACCCTGACCGAGCGGCTGACGGCCCTCACCCGGCTGCAGGATGAGTGGGCGGCGGATCATCCGGATCTGGCGGCGGATCTGTTCAACCCGGATGCCCGCTTGCAGCAGGCGCGCCAGCTGTGGGGGGACGAGGAGCTGGCGACCCTAGCCCGCCACTTCCTGCCGGCCGGGCAGGCCGAGGCGACCGTGCAGTTCGCCGCCAGCCGGCAACAGCAGCTGGCGCAGCGCAGCCACTACCAGCAGCAGCTGGCCGAGCTGGAGCAGCAGCTGGCGGCCAGCCGGGGCAACATGGACGAGGCCAGCTGGCAGCAGCACAGGGAGGTGGTGCTCGGCCAGTTTAGGCGCGACTTCTTCGCCCAGGAGCAGGGCCGGCCCTGAACCGGCGACGGCCTGGGGAGTCTGATCGCCACAAGAGAAAGGGCCCGTCAGGGCCCTTGATGTTTGCCGGGTCATCAGGCCAGCGGATAGCTGGCCGCCAGCCCGTTCTCGCAGTGCCAGTTGGCCCACAGCTTGTTGTCGCTGCCCATCTGCAGGGTGGCGAAGTTGCGGGTGCGCAGATAGACGGGGGCGCCGAACGGCTTGATCAGCTCGGCGCGGATCAGCCGGCTCTCGTCGAGGTATTCGGGATCGTCGTTGGTCATGGCGAGGATCCCCGTCCATTGGAACTGGGTGGGGCAGGGATGCACTATGCCGGAGGAGACCAGCTGGTGCACGTTGAGCACCCCGTCCCGCTTGTCCTGGATCACCCCGAGGCAGCCCACGTGCACGTCGCCGGAGAGGATCAGGGTCTTGCAGCCAGGATCCCGCTGGCGACGGTTCTTGGCGTTGTCCAGCAGCCGCATGATGAGGCGGGCCCGCTCCCCCTCGTGTGACTTGGCGCGCCAGTGATCCTTGAGATCGTCGGTCAGCTCCTCCTCCCAGGGGGTCGCATCGAACGCCGCCTCGGTGAAGGAGAAGTCGCGATAGACCACGGGCACCCCGGTCATGACCAGCAGGTGCCCCTCGCCGCAATCGGCCAGTACCCCGTTGATCTGATCCCACTGCTCCCGGCTCATCACCTGGCTCTGGGTGCGAGTCGCCCTGTTGTCCAGGGCCAGGATCTGGTAGCCCCGAAAACGCAGTCGCCAGGAGTGATGGGCCAGGTTCGCAGGATCCAGCAGGGAGGCATTGGCAGCGGAGCGCAGCTGGAACAGCCGGAAATACTTGGCGGCGGCGGCATAGATGGCCTGATAGACCTCACAGCCCTGCAAGTCGGCGGGATAGCTGCCCCAGCCATCGAAGATGTCGTGATCGTCCCACATCATGACGCTCGGCACCCGGGCCAGCATGGCGGCCACCTCGGGGCGGTTCCACTGCCGGCAGTAGAGTTCGCAATAGAAGCGATCGAGCTGCTCCACCATGGTCCGGGTCGCCTTGCGTTTGACCTTCTCCACCCGATCCAGCTCGTTCCAGGCCTTCAGGGTCGGTACCGAGGTCCAGAGGGAGTCGGCATAGACCTGATCCCCGCCCATCAGCAACAGCGAGAAGGGATGCTCCCTGTGCTCGGCGGCCAGCTTGTCCCACATCACATAGGGCTGGGGGGTGGAGGTGAGCAGCTTGAAGTCGGAGAAACCGTTGCAGGAGGCATACCCGATGCGCACCCGCTCCTCCCGCCCCGGCAGATGAAACTGCCACTGGCTGATCCCGGCCAGATCCCGGGCGGCCACACCGTCCAGCAGGATCTCGTAATCGATCGTGCTGGCCCGGGCCTCCGGGGTCGCCGACCAGACGGCGCGCCAGAACGCTCCTCTGGGGGTATCCGCCTGCTTGCTGGCGGTCAGCAGCCTGCCATTGATCCTGACGCTGGCCCCCTTGAAGCCCGCCACCGCCAGGAAACAGATGCTGTATTGTGTCTCAGATTCGAGCCCCAGCAGGGGCCCCATTACCAGGGTCGTCATCCGCTATCCTCCATGGTCCAGTCCATGGAGCATACCGAAACAGGCCTCCTTTGATACTGCCCAACCGGGCAGCGTCGCGCCTAGGCCTTGCCCTTGAACTGCCTGATGCTGCGCTTGCCCTGGGTGCGCCGGTTTGCCTGCTTGTCCCTGGGGGCCCGCTTGCCCTCCCCGCTCGCCGGCTGATCGGTCACCGGGAAGCCGTCGAGCACCGCCAGCGGCAGGGCCCGTCCGGTCAGGGCCCGTATCGCCTCGAGCGCCCCGCCATCGCCGTGGCAGGTGAGGGAGATGGCGAGCCCGCTGCGCCCGGCCCGGGCGGTGCGGCCGATGCGGTGCACATACACGGGGGCATGGGCAGGCAGATCCAGGTTGATCACCAGGGGCAGCGCCTCCACGTGAATGCCCCGCGCCATCAGATCCGTGGCCACCAGCACCCGCACCCTGCCCGCCCTGAAGTCGGCCAGCGCCTGCTCCCGCACCGCCTGCTCCTTGTCCCCGTGCAGGGCCGCCACCGCAATGCCCGCCCTGGCGAGCTTCTTCGCCACTCCGTCCGCGTCGTCCCTGGCGCTGATGAAGACCAGCACCTGGGGCCAGTCGTGCGCCTTGAGCAGGGCGATCAGCGCCGGCACCTTGCTGCTCCTGTTGACCAGATAGAGCCGCTCCTCGATCTCGCCCACCAGGCTGTGGAGGGGCTCGGTCTCGATACGCACCGGATCCCGCAACAGACCGGTGGCCAGCGCATCCAGTTCGGCCGGCAGGGTGGCCGAGAACAGCAGGGTCTGACGCTCGGCGGGCATCGCCTTCAGCAGCCACTGGATATCGGGCCAGAAGCCCATCTCCAGCAGGCGGTCCGCCTCGTCCAGCACCAGGCAGCGCAGCGCGCCCAGCCCCAGCACCTGCTGGGCCAGCAAGTCCCGCAGCCGCCCCGGCGTCGCCACCAGCAGTTGCGGCCCCAGGGCCAGCTCGGCCTGTTGCAGCTCCTGCGCAACGCCACCGCACAGGGTCAGGACCCGCAGCCCCAATCCTTCGGCCACCCCTTGCAGGGCGGCGCTCACCTGGCTGGCCAGCTCGCGGGTCGGCACCAGCACCAGTCCCTGCACCCGATCGGAGGCCGCGTCCAGCCGCTGCAGCAGCGGCAGGCCGAATGCCAGGGTCTTGCCGCTGCCGGTGCGGGCCAGGGCCAGCAGATCCCGGCCGGCCAGCGCCGCCGGTATGGCCAGGCACTGGATGGGGGTGGGCGTGTGCAGGGTCGCGGGCAGGGCGGCCAGCAGGGTGGGAGCGAGGGAGAGTTCGTCAAAGGTCATGGGGCTACGCAGATAGAGGCTGAACGAGGATGTGGGGGCGAAGTCTAGCCAGAGCCGTCCCATAAGTAAAAGGATCGGGATATGCAATGAAAACGGCCTGCCCCGTGTACACGGGGCAGGCCGTCAGGCAATCAGGAGAGGGCGCGAATTACAGGGCAGCCAGGGCGGCGGCGTAGTTCGGCTCGTCGGCGACTTCGGCCACCAGCTCGCTGTGCAGCACCTTGTCGTGCTCGTCCAGCACGACGATGGCACGGGCAGCCAGACCCACCAGCGGACCGGAGGAGAAGGCCACGCCATAGTCCTGCAGGAAGGAGACGCCGCGCAGGGTGGAGAGGTTCACCACCTTGTCCAGCCCCTCGGCGCCGCAGAAACGGGCCTGGGCGAACGGCAGGTCGGCAGAGATGCACAGCACCACGGCGTTGTTCAGGGCGCTGGCCTGCTCGTTGAACTTGCGCACCGAGGTGGCGCAGGTCGGGGTGTCGACGCTCGGGAAGATGTTCAGGATCTTGCGCTGACCGGCGAAGTTCGCCAGGGTCACATCGGACAGATCCTTGGCAACCAGGGAGAAGGGCTTGGCCTGCTCGCCGGCGACGGGGAAGTGACCGGAAACGGAGACAGGGTTGCCTTGCAGGGTGACGGTATTGCTCATGTTAGGTCCTTGATGATTGATGTGGGATCCAGGGTCCACAGTATAGGCCTGCCGGGCGGGGACAAACACCCGCTAACAAGAGGGATTTGCGCCCTGCTCCCGTCCCCCGCGCTTTCCAGCCACGGGACTTGGGATCAGGCCCCCGGACAAAGACCACAAACCGGGCTTGACCTTGGACTAAAGACCAAGGTTTACACTGGGTCCAGACATCGGGGATCCCGCAGGGGCGGGATCCACTCAAGAGGGACTCATCATGAGCAAATCCTGCTGCGGCCATTCCCATGCCGCCCCCATCAAGGGCATCGTCAAGGCCGCCCCCCACGAGCACCAGCACGACAGCCACTGCTGCGACAACGCCGCCCCGACCCAGGATTGCCAGCGTCAGGCCTCCCGGGATCACCAGGAGCACGGCACAGGCGAATGTACCGGGGATGAGGATCCCCCCGCCGGGGCCAAAAGCCCGCCCCCTGCGCATCATGCACACGCCCCCGACGGCCCCCTGCCTGCCCCCACCCGCGACAGCCGCCGCCACAGCTGGCAGGTGCTGGGGATGGACTGCCCCAGCTGCGCCCGCAAGATAGAGACCGCCGTCAGCCGGGTCGAGGGGGTCACCCAGGCTCGCGTGCTGTTCGCCACCGAGAAGCTGGTGGTGGATCTGGCCCCCGGCCTCTCCCCCGATCCCGTCACCGCCGCCGTGCTGGCCGCCGGTTTCCAGCTCAAGGGAAACACCCAGGCGATAAAAGCCGATGACAAGCAGCGCAGCCCCTGGCTGGCGACGCTGGGCAACTTGTTCAGCAAATATGGGCAACCCCTGTCGCTGGCGGCCCTGATGGGGATCGCCGCCCTGTTGCCGGACACCCTCGGCAAGCCGCTGTTTGTCCTGGCGACCCTCTGGGGGCTCTGGCCCGTCGCCCGCAAGGCCTGGGCACTGACCCAAAGCGGCTCCCCCTTCGCCATCGAAACCCTGATGACGGTCGCCGCCGTGGGGGCACTGTTCCTCGGCGAGACCGCCGAGGCGGCCATGGTGCTGCTGCTCTTCATGCTGGGGGAGCATCTGGAATCCTACGCCGCCGGCCGCGCCCGCGCCGGGGTCACCGCCCTGATGGCGCTGGTGCCGGACAAGGCGCTGCGCCTCCGCAAGACCCCCGAAGGGGAGCTGCGTGAAGAGGTGGCGGCCGAGCAGCTGCGTCCCGGCGACCTTGTCGAGATCGCCCCGGGCGCCCGACTGCCCGCCGATGCCGTGCTGCTCGACCCGCTCGGGGCCTTCGACGAGAGCGCCCTGACCGGCGAATCCATCCCGGTGGAGCGCCGCCGGGGTGACAGGGTGCCCGCCGGCAGTCTGGCGGCGGATCGGGTGCTGCGCCTGGAGGTGGTCTCCGAGCCCGGCCACAACGCCATCGACCGCATCCTGCACCTGATCGAGGAGGCCGAGAGCCAGCGCGCCCCCATAGAGCGCTTCATCGACCGTTTCAGCCGCTGGTACACCCCGGCCATGATGCTGATCGCCCTGCTGGTGATGCTGGTGCCACCGCTCGCCTTCGGCCAGGCGTGGGATCCGTGGATCTACCGCGCCCTGGCGCTGCTGCTGATCGGCTGCCCCTGCGCCCTGGTCATCTCCACCCCGGCGGCCGTCACCTCGGCCCTGGCGGCGGCCACCCGCCAGGGTGCCCTGATCAAGGGGGGCGCGGCCCTGGAGCGCCTCGCCCACATCGATACGGTGGCGTTCGACAAGACCGGCACACTGACCCTGGGCAAGCCGCAGCTGACCGACGTCATCGCCCTGAACGACCGGGGTGAGGACGCGTTGCTGGCCCTGGCGGCAACCATCGAGCAGGGCTCCCATCACCCGCTGGCCAAGGCGATTGTGGCGGCGGCCGGCGAACGTGGCCTCAGCCTCGCCGCGGCCCAGGCGCTGCGTGCCCTGCCCGGCATGGGGGTGGAGGGTCGCATCGACGGCACCCTCTGGCAGCTGCTGGCACCGAGCCGGGTCGCCGCCCTGGATGCGGCGGTGCAGGCCAGGATTGCCACCCTGGAGCAGCAGGGCAAGACGGTGGTGGTGCTCGCTCAGCCCGACACCGCCCCGGCGGCCCTGCTGGCCCTGCGGGACCAGATCCGGCCCGAGGCCGCGGCGGCCTTGCAGGAGCTCAAGGTGCTGGGATTGCAGAGCCTTATGCTGACCGGGGACAACCCGCGCACCGCCGAGGCCATCGCCACCGAACTCGGCATGAGCTGGCGCGCCGGCCTGTTGCCCCAGGGCAAGGTGGAGGAGATAGCCAGACTCGCCGAGACCCAGAGGGTGGCCATGATAGGGGATGGCATCAACGACGCCCCGGCCATGAAGCGGGCCAGCATCGGCATCGCCATGGGGGGCGGCACCGACGTGGCGCTGGAGACCGCGGACGCGGCCCTGACCCACAACCAGCTCGGTGGCCTGGCCGCCATGATCAGGCTCTCGCGCGCGGCGCTCGCCAACATCCACCAGAACATAGCGCTGGCGCTGGGGCTCAAGGCCGTCTTCCTGGTCACCAGCCTGCTCGGCATCACGGGTCTGTGGATAGCGGTGCTGGCGGATACCGGCGCCACCGCCCTGGTCACCGCCAACGCCCTGCGCCTGCTGCGCAAGCGCTAAGCCGGCCCTTAACGGCACAGCCAACAGCCGCCCCCAGTGGGGCGGCTTTTTTTATTGCCTCGCCCACGACGACAAAGAAAAAGCGCGCCTGCCGGTCGGCAGTCGCGCTTTGCTTACTCTCTCGGTGTTATCCCGCCCTTGGCGAGGCGGAATTCAACCCGGGGCTGCCGAGCCAGCCCCGGGCTCAATGGGAAGGCTTACTTGGCGCTGCACTCCTGGATCACGGCGGTGCCCGGCTTAGCCGCAGCCGGATCCACCTTCACCAGCACGCTCCACAGACCCTGCGGCAGGGTGATCTTGTTGTTGGCGCTGGCTGGCTGGGAGAAGGCAAACGGATAGCCTGTCTCGGCCTGAACTTCACCACCGCCATTGATCAGGTACTCCTTGCTCCAGTCCTCGTTGGCCACCTTGAACTCTGTGGTGCCGGTGTAGTTGAACGCGACCTGATAGATGGCGAGATCGCCCTCCATCCCCTTGTAGCTCAACTGGTACTGAGGCTGGGGATTCCAGCCAGACAGCTCACCCTTGACGAACAGGTTGTAGCCGAGCGGGTTGCCCGCCACCGTATCCAGCACCTTGCAGCCCTGCACCGGCTCGGTGTAGCTGACGCTCAAGGTCGGCTTGTCCTTGTTCATGGCGGTAAAGACGAACTTGTAGGTGCCCGCCTTGTCCACATTGAACGGCAGATCCCCGCCGTTGGCGCAGAGCGCGCTGACCTGGCCGGTTGCCAGCTGGTCGGTATCGCTGCACTTGCCGTAGTTGACGGGGCCGCCCCAGTCGCTGCCGGCGATCTTCACCTGGGTCGTCCCCAGCTGATCCGTCGTCACTTCGGTGGTGAACTCATAGGTGTAGTTGCCACTGAAGCTCATCTTGTTGACCGGATCCCAGGCCCCCAAGAAGCCACGGACAAACACCTCGGTATCACCGAAGGGTGGCAAGGTGCTCAGATCCGTCTTCTTGCTCACCGGCAGACCCGCGCCCTGGGCGCCGTTCTGCGGCTTGACGAAGACGGCGGCGGACCAGGCCCCCAGGGTCAGCTCACCGTTCCCCACGGCGGCGCCGCTGGCGATGCTGTCGACGTCGCGATGGGCACCGCTCAGCACCAGACCGGAGAGGTCGATGGGCTGATCGTCGCCGTCACGGAAGTCGCCGATGCTCTGGCTCTGGCTGGTGGCGTTGATCATCACCACCAGGCCGTCGATGGCCGGATCCAGATCCGCGCCGGCCTTGCTGCCATCGTCCACCGTCATCACGATGAGACCCGGAGTCTGATCCGGCCCGGTGTTGCGGAAGTCAACCCGCTTGATCACCTCGGCACCGCTGCCCAGACGCAGCAGGCGGGAGGATTGACGCAGCTCGGACAGCTCCTGGTAGAAGCTCACCATCTGCGCCATCTCGGCCGAACCCGGCTTGGCGTGCTGGCCGAGCACCTGCTCGATCAACTCGTAGTTGGCCTCATCCTTGTCCTTGCGCGGCAGGCCCTTGTCGAAGTTGTTGTCGCCCAGGGTATAGTCGACCCGGTTGTACCAGTCGCCGGAGTCATAGCTGTCCCGCTCCATGGACTTGGAGCGCAGCAGTTCCACCCCTGCGTGGGTGAAGGGAATGCCCTGACCCAGCATGGCGGTAGCGAGCGACACCCCCTGCATCCGCACCAGATCGGCCCCCGCCGGCGCCTTGTAGACCAGGTTGTCGAACAGGGTCTGGTTGTCGTGCTTGTCGACATAGTTCTGGATTTCGGTCGGATCCTGGGCATAGCCCGCGGGCTGACCGTTGTAGTCGATGTCGGACCCCTTCTTCGGCACGCCGTCCTTGTCGGTCAGCACGAACTCCTTGAGGTTGCCCGCCATGCCGAGGCGCACCAGGTCTGACTGGTGCAGGGCGGTGGCGAGATCGACGCCGTCCACCTCGTTGGCATCCACCAGGGCGCCGTTGCCAAAGCCCTGGGTCTTGCGGATGGCGTCGCCGCCGTCGAACGGGCTGCCGCCGCGCACCGCATCCCGCAACCGGTCGGAGAAGGAGCCGATGCCGGTACCGGCAAGGTGTTTCTGGGTCGCCTGCACGAAGCGCTTGTCATCCTGTACCTCCCCGAAGTTCCACCCCTCGCCGTAGAAGTACATGTCCGGGTTGACCTTCTTCACCTCGGCCAGGGCCTGCACCATCTGATCCTTGGGGTGGTGACCCATCAGGTCGAAGCGGAAGGCGTCGATCTTGTAGTCCCGCGCCCAGGTGACCAGGGAGTCATCCATCAGCTTGGCGAACATGGCGTGTTCCGGTGCCGTGTTGGAGCAGCAGGTGGAGTTTTCCACCGAGCCGGTCTCCGGGTTCAGGCGCTGGTAGTACCAGGGCACTATCTTGTCGAGCACGGACTTCGGCCCCAGGCCCGCCTCGTTGGTGTGGTTGTAGACCACGTCCATCACCACGTTCATGCCGATGTTCTGCTTGATGGCCATGACCATCTCGCGGAACTCCTTGATCCGGGTCGTCCCCTCCGCATCGGTGGCGTAGGAGCCTTCCGGCGTGGTGTAGTGGTAGGGGTCATAACCCCAGTTGAAGGAGTCCACGCCGCGCAGATAGCCGTACAGCTCCTGCACGACCGGGTTCTCCTTGCTGTCGCTGGCTTGCAGATCTGCCAGCACGGCCTCGATGGTCTGGCCGCCGCCACAGTGGCTGGCAAACTTGGAGTTCTTGACCTCGGCATTGACCTCGCACAGCTTGCTGAAGTCGTCGCCGATGTTGGCCACCTTGGCCGGATCCTCGTTGACGGTGGCGATGTCGAACACCGGCAGCAGGTGCAGGTGGCTGACGCCGCTCTTGGCCAGGGATTGCAGGTGCTTGACCGGCACGCTGTCGGGCTGGGTCAGGCCGAGGAACTTGCCGCGCTTCTCTGCATCGGTCGAGGCGTCGTTGCCGGTCAGATCCCGGACATGGGCCTCATAGATGGTGATGTCGGCGGGGTTCTGCTGGCTGTGGGGCGCCTTCAGGCTATCCCAGCCGTCCGGCTTGAGGGCCGGATCGTCGAGATCCACCACCTGGCTGAACTCGGAGTTCATGGCCAGGCTCAGGGAGTAGGGGTCGGTCACCTGATAGGATTCCAGCTTGCGGCTGACCGGGTGATAGACCTGGATGTCGTAGCGATAGTATTTGCCCACCAGATCGCTGCCCCCCTGCACGCTCCAGCTGCCGCTGGCCTCGTCCAGGGTCATGGCACGCTCGCCGATGGCGTTGTGCTGCTCGTCGAACAGCGCCAGCTTGACCGACTTGGCGGTCGGTGCCCAGAGCCGGAAGGTGACATTGCCCCCCTCGACCACGGCACCGTAGGCCAGCTTGGTGGCCGCTTCGCTGTAGAGGGCATCGAGGGCGCCGGCGCTCTGCACCAGGGTGGCGCCCTGCAGGATGCCGTCGGCATCGGTGCCGATGGCCACCAGCTCACCCTTGAGCAGGGGCTTGAGATCCTGCCCCGCCGGCAGGGCGAAGGCGGCGGCATCCTTGAGATGCGGGTACTTGGCCTGCTGCTCGGCCGTCAGGCTGGTCGGGGTCAGCTTGATGTAGGGGAAGTCGAACACCCCCTCGGCGTTGGCGGTGATGGTGCCGGACTCGGTGTAGTAGAGGCGGACGTGGGGCTTGTCCTTGCCCCCTTGCCAGATCAGGGTGTTGCCGTCGATCAGGTGGGCGCTGGCCCCCGCCACGCCGAAGGCGGCGGTGAAGGCGTCGGCCCGGCTGCCGAAGATCTCGTTCTTGCCCGCGACGATGGCCACGGTGCGATCCGGGTGATCGCTGAAGACCACCTTCATGTCGGCGCCGGTCAGGTTCGCCAGATCGCCGTTGCGGGCGATGAAGTTGATGCAGCCTTCCATCTTGCTGAGGGGCACCACCCAGCTCGGGCCGAAGCTGTCCGCCGCGGACGGCGTCTTGCTCTTGTCGTCCCAGCTCGCGTTCAGGCCGCCGTCGGC
This sequence comes from Aeromonas sp. XH, assembly GCF_033348475.1. Classification (NCBI taxonomy): domain Bacteria; kingdom Pseudomonadati; phylum Pseudomonadota; class Gammaproteobacteria; order Aeromonadales; family Aeromonadaceae; genus Aeromonas; species Aeromonas sp. XH. The sequence continues at coordinate 3,608,163 of NZ_CP137630.1, forward strand.
GGTGGAGTTGCAGGCGTCGTTGTTCCACAGGTGCAGGCTGTGACCCGCGAAGGGGCCGTCGACGCCACGGGCCGCGCTGCTCTGGGTGTCGACCAGGGCGATGACCGCCTCATTGGGACCGGCCACCAGCTGCTCGGCCGGGGGTTGCACATTGGGAAGGCGAGCGACGGGCTCATCCTGGGGAGTCGGGGTGGAGGGTGAAGAACTGTTGTCGTTACAGCCTGACAAAAGCGCGAGCAGTGAGGCTGTTACCAGCGCCACCTTGGTCTTTTTCATATCCATTTTTTTATAATTCCCGCTGTAGTTGGTCTCGATACTCGAGGTGCCCGGTCGTGGCCGAGCGGTGTCATATTAATCAGCGGAGATTGTCGTAAATGTGAGCGGATGGGCAAAAAAAACCAACCCGTTTCAACAAGATAACGTTTTCATAACGAAAATTGGATCGGGCTCACAGACCGGCAGGCACTTTCGGCCCATACCAGCAGAGAGATGGGTAACACGGGCGAAATCAATGCCTAATCAAGCGGATAGAGGGAGCCATGAGAGATGAAACGGATTGAGGAGCAGGCGAGGCGGCTGGATCAGGAGTATCAGGGGATTGCCCAGCTGTTCGATCAATTCTGCCAGCAGGCCGGTGCGCTCGCCGAGCGCTACCACTTCTTCAACTGGCCGGACTACGAGGAGAGTCCGCCCCTCTCCCGCGCCTTCACCCTGCTGGGAGAGCCGCGGGAGCTGCGCCTGCGCTGCCAGCCCGGCGAACGGGGGGCCCTGAACGGCCTCATCCAGGTGTGCGGCGAGGAGGGCAAGGTCCACGCCAGCCTGGGTTTTCGCGCCGACGGCCACCTGCTGCTGGAGCCAGGCCAACTGCTCGATGACCCCCCGGGGTTGCTGCTCAGGCTGATGCTGGGCTCCCTCTGGCAGGATCTGGGGGGCAGCGAGGGACAGCGCTGACCCCGGCGGGACCTCAGCCTCCGGCCACCTCTATGGTCAGGTGCACCAGCTCCTCGTGGATGGCGAGCCGCTCGCGGATCGCCTGTGCCGGCAAGGGGGTTGTCATCTGCAACGACATCGCGGCGGCATACTGCGTCTGCCCCACCCGCCAGACGTGCAGATCGCGGATCTCGGCGCCCGGCAGCTCGGCTATCACCTCGCGGATCTCCGCCACCAGGGGGGCGTCCATCTCCGCATCCAGCAACACGCGCCCCGTGTCCCGCAGCAGCCCCCGGGCCCAGATCGCCACCAGCACGGCCCCCACTATGCCCATCAGGGGATCCAGCCAGTCGGCCCCCCACAGCATGCCCCCCACCAGCGCCACTATGGCCAGCACCGAGGTGGCCGCGTCCGCCAGCACGTGGAGGTAGGCGGCGCGCAGGTTCAGATCCTGATGACCGTGATGATGGTCATGGCCGTGGTGATGATCATCATGGTGGTCGTGGTGATGGCCGTGGTGATGGCCGTGATCGTCCCTGAGCAGCCAGGCGCACGCCAGGTTGACCAGCAGGCCCAGCAGGGCGATGCCGATCGCCTGCTGGTAGTGGATGGGGCTGGGATTCAGCAGCCTGGCCACCGACTCGAACAGCATCACTCCCGCCACCCCCACCAGCAGCAGGGCGCTGCTGAAGCCCCCCAGCACCTCGATCTTCCAGGTGCCGAAGCTGAACCTGTGATCCCGGGCGAAGTGGCGGGCGGCGCGATAGGCCAGCACGGAGAGCCCGAGGGCCAGGGCATGGGAGCTCATGTGCCAGCCGTCTGCCAGCAGCGCCATGGAGTTGTAGAACCAGCCGCCGCCGATTTCCGCCACCATCATGATGACGGTGAGCAGCACGGCCCAGCGGGTCTTCTGCTCCGCAAGGGGATTGCCCTGGTGCACGACGGGTTGGTGGCAGTGGCATGAGGTGAGGGATGACATGGATTTCTCCTGAAGACGAGGATGCAATATACTATACCCCAGTATAGTTTTATTGCGCGAGAGGATCCTGCATGTCACACACCATTCACGGCAAGAAGAAGCTGCTGGCGCGGGTGCGCCGCATCAAGGGCCAGACCGGCGCCCTGGAGAGCGCCCTGGAGCAGGGGAGCGACTGCGCCGCCATCCTGCAGCAGATCGCCGCCATCCGCGGCGCCGTCAACGGCCTGATGCTGGAGGTGCTGGAGGGACACATGCGCGAGCATCTGGGTGCCGAGGAGGCGACCCCGGCCGAGCGGCTGGAGGATCTGGACCAGGTGGTGCGGGTGCTGCGTTCCTATCTGAAATGAGGGCGCCCGGCCAGGCCAGGCGCCCCTGTCAGTCAAAGTCGGCGTAGGGGGTCAGGGGCCTCGGCGACATGTCGAGATCCCCCTGCCAGGGCTTGAAGGTGTAGCGCAGGAAGAGAGTGGCATGGCTGGGGGCATAGTCATCCGCCTGCTGGATGTCCACCCGCCCGCCGATGCGCCAGTGCTCGGTCAGCCGGTGCTCCACCACGGCGTTCAGGGTATAGCCGAAACCGCTGCTGCTGCCCCCCTGCACGGGGGCGTTGCTGTCCGGCAAGCCGGTGGGCAGCAGGCCCTCCAGCGGGTAGCGACGGCTGTCGTCGGTGCGGGAGTGGGACCAGGAACCGGAACCGCCCAGCTCCCAGGACCAGTCCGGCGTGCGCTGCCGGTAGCTGACCGGCACCGACAGCGAGAAGTACCCTTGCGGGCTGTAGTAGCCCCCCTGCCCCAGGGTGTAGCCGCCCAGATCCTGCTGGTAATGCCACAGCATGGTGCTGAGCCCCACGCTGGCGCGGCGGTGCGTCTCGTTGACGAACTTGTAGTAACCGCCCCCCATGAGCCGGGTGCGCCAGTTGTCCGGCACGTTCTTGCCGGTCAGCAGGTGCTGCTGGGCGCTGCCCCAGAAGCCGACGGCGCCCCCCAGATCATGGCTGAGATCGAGCCGCACCCCGTTCGCTCGCACCCCGCCCCAGCTGATGCCCGTCCCCGGATCCACCGTCCCCGCGTAGGAGAGCAGTGAACTGCTGACGGGCCGCCGGGAGAGGGTGAGCCCCCACCCCAGTTCGCGCCAGTCACCGGTCACGGTGGCACCACCGACCCAGTCCACCACCTCGAAGCCGAGCGGCGTGGTACCGAGATCGAAGGCCCAGTTCCCCCGCTGCCAGCCCGCCGCCAGGGTGGTGCCCCGACTCTGCTGGTGCTCCTGCCCCCGGCAGTCGCGGGCGGCGCAGGTACCGAACTGCGCCCGGTAAGGGGAGTCCGGCAGCTGCCCCGCATCCATGTCGACCAGCTCCAGCCGGCCGAAGGCGGTGCCACCGGCCAGGGGGGTATCCAGCTGCGCCATCTGGGTCAGGGCCCGCAGATCCGAGTAGCCCCCGGTGCCGCTGGATCCCCAGTAGTCGCTGTCGAGGGAGAGGGTGGTCTGGCTCTGCCGGTAATGCCTGTCGAGATCGCTGCGCAGGCCGGACGCCAGCCATCCTTCCCCGTCCTGGCTGCGGGCCAGCCGGGTCAGTTCCCCCTCGTCCAGCTCCTCGCGGGGGGCGAGGCCTGCGGCCACCAGCCCCTTGCGATCCCGCACCAGGGCCCCCTCGGTGTCGTGGGCCGCGAAGCGCTGGCGGGCCGCATCGCGCCAGAACAGGGCCGTCTGCTGGGAAGCCGGTTGCTCCGACACCAGGGGCTCGTAGCCGGCGAAGATGGCCCCGGCCGTTTCGCCTTCTCCCAGCGCCTGATAGAGGTTCGCCACCCGGCGGTAGTAGTTGAACGCCTCCGGGGACAGCGGGCTGACCGGCCAGGCCGGCAGCCAGCGCCGGGCCTCTGCCCCGTCCCCCCTGGCCCGGGCCAGTTCGGCCATGCCGAGCCTGGCCTCGGGCTGCTGCGGCGTGCGGGCCAGCACCTGGCGGTAATGGTGCTCGGCCAGGGCAAGCTCCCCCCGCTCGGCGGCCCAGTCCGCCAGCATCAGGGTCACCTCCTCATCGGGTTGCAGCGGCTGGAGCAGCCGCTCGGCCCCGGCATCATCTCCCCGGGCATGGCTCGCCCTGGCCTTGGCCAGCACCTCGCCGCGGGCAAGGCGCCGATCCAGCGCATCCATGTCCTGTGTCCAGCCGGACCTGGGGATGGCGGCCAGCACCCCTCTCGCCTCCACCGTCTTGTCCTGCCCCGAGAGATAGAGGGCGGTGGCGTAGCGCAGGGCGGCGTCCTGGGGCCGCGCCGCCAGCCGTTCCCGCAAGAGCCGCTCCCCGCTCCCGGCCTCCCCGAGGCGGGCCCGGGTATCGGCCACCCGGTAGGCCAACCAGGGCTCGTCCGGGGTGAGGGTGAGCGCCTGCTCACGCCGGGTGAGCGCCTGCGCGAGCTGGCCGTCCCGATCGAGCCGGTCGGCCTCCTCCTGCAACAGCTCGGCCCTGAGCCGCTTGCCCTCGGCCTGCATGGCCGGAGTGCCGTGCTGCGCCAGCAGGGCCAGGGCCCGCGCCGGATCCTGCTCCTTGTAGAGGTCGAACAGGCGGGCCAGTGCCCGCTCCCGTGCGCCCCCTATGGCGAGCGCCCTGCGGTAGGCGGACTCCGCGTCGGCGTCGCGATGACGGCCCCGTTCGCTGTCCCCCAGGCCCAGCCAGGCCTCGGGCTCACGACCATCCTGGGTGATGGCACGGCGATACAGGGTCGCCGCCTCCTCCCACTGCTCCCGTTCGAGGGCGCTGCGCCCCTGGCTCACCAGCAGCCAGTAGCGGTTGGTGGCCAGCAGGCTGCGCCATTTGTCCTTGTCGGTCGCCTCGGGGTGTGCCAGCACCCGCTCGAACTGGGTGATGGCGAGCGCCCGCTGATCGTTGCGGGAGTAGGCCTGCCCCAGGGCCCCCATCAGCTCGGGATCCCCGGGATTGGCGGCCAGGGCCTGCCGCAGTTCGGCGATGGAGGCGGTGCCGCCGGCGGTGCGCGCCAGCGCCGACTGGCGCGAGCGGTAGGCGGGCGAGGCCCACTGTGCCTCCTGGGTCTCGAGCATCGCCTCGGCTTTGGTGGTATCCGCCCCCTCGCCGAACAGCACTATGTACTCCTGCAGCGCCGCCATGCTCCCGGGCCCGACCGGCATGGTCTCGACATGGGCAAACCAGATCTCGGCGGCCTCGTCCCGCTGGTACGGATCCCGTGCCATCTGGCGCAGCAGATCCAGGGCCTCCTCCTGGCGTCCGCCCGCCAGGTAGTGGCGAGCCAGCCCGCCCCGCACCCTGGGCTCGCCCGGATATTGCCGGTTCAGCGCCTCCAGCGCCGCCAGCCCCTTCGCCTTCATGGCGGGGATGCGCGTCTGCAGCAGGGCGTACTCCACCGCCACCTCGAGATTGGGGGGCAGATCCCCCGAGAACAGGGTGCGATAGAGGCGCTCCGCCTCCTCGAGGCGACCGGCGTTGGTCAGCAGCCTCGCCTGTTGCAGTTGCTGGCGCCGGGCCGGCTCGCTCAGGGCGAGATTCGCCATGCCCTGGCGATAGAGGGGGGAGTCGGGATCCAGCTTGCCGAGCCGGGCGAGCAGCGCCTCGGCCTCCCTGGTCTTGCCCTGGCGCAGGGCCTGGCGCGCCTGGGCCGCCAGCAGTTCGGGGTGGTCCGGCTCCACCAGGGAGAGGGAGTAGAGGCTGTTGCTGACGAGATCTTCCCGCCCGCGGGCCTCCCCTATCCTGACCTGCTCCAGCAGCCAGGGCACAGGCCGTACGGTCTCCTGCGCCAGGGCGCCGCTCACCAGACAGGCGAGCAGGCCCCCCAGGATCACTCTGCCCGACATGACGCGCTCCAGTCCGGTTGCAGGGTGCCGTCGGCGGCGAAGCGGTAGCGCCCCTGATCCCAGCCGGCACCGAACAGGCTCAGTACGCTGCCGTAATAGGCGTCGGCATCCAGGCCATGGGCCGACACCTGGCCGCGCAGGGTGGCCTCCATGGGCCCGCCCCGGGAGAGGGGCAGCAGGGCGGCGGCAAAGCCGGCCGGCCCCTTGCCCCTGGTCTGGGCGCTGCGGGTGTCGACTCGCTCGGGAACCGCGCCCTGTGCGGCCGTGCTCGCCAGCATGGGGGCGAAGTGCGCCACCAGGGGCGCTCTGGCGGGATCCTCCTCGCTCAACATGCCGAGCCAGAGGTAGACGCGGATGGCGTCATAGCTGCCGAGATCGCCCTTGTCCGCCGTCACCTGCCACCCCTTGTCCGTCTGCCAGTCCACCCAGTCGGGGGCAAAGCCCAGGGGCGCGCTCTCCTGCAGCAGCCTGGGCAGCAGGGCCCTCATCTCCCCCCAGGGTCCCTTGAAGGGGGCGAAGCGGGCCAGCAGTTGCGGTGGCAGGTAGCTCGGGTTCAGGGTCCAGCGCCCCTCCCCCTCATAGCCTTTCGCACCGGGCAGCAGCACCGGCCCCAGCCCCGGCAGGCTGGCCACCTCTTCCCGGGCGATGCGGCGCAGCAGCAGGGTACCGATGGCCGAGTAGCTGTGGTTGTCCCACAGGCGCCCCGCCTCCAGCAGGCTGTAGGCTATCCAGAGATCCGAGTCGGAGGCGCTGTTTTCGTCCTGCACGCCCCAGCTGCCGTCCTCCCGCCGTCCCCAGAGCCAGGACGGCAGGAAGCCGGTCAGATCGCCGCGGGCGAGCTCCCGCTCGGTCCAGTCGAGCAGGCGGGCGAAGGTCTCCCTGTCGTCGTTGACCAGGGCGAAGAAGAGGCCGTAGCTCTGCCCTTCCGAGGTGGTGATCCGGCGACCGTCGGCAGGATCGATGACCCTGCCCTCCTCGCTGATGTAGTGCTGGCGAAAATGGTCCCACTCCGGCCAGTGACAGGCGGCCAGGGCCGGCAGGGAACAGAGGGCCCAGAGGATCAGGGCTCCACAGGCATTCTTCATCTGAGTCATCTCTTAGTCTTCCTTCAGACGGCGGCGACTGGCACTGGCGAGCAGCACCCGCAGGCCCCAGCCCAGCACCAGCATACAGACCAGGGTCAGCCCGGCGAGGCGCAGCGGATAGCGGGCGAACAGCTGCCAGAGGCGCTCCCACCACGGCAGATAGCCCAGTTCGTAACGCTCGCCCACCTCCAGGCTCTTCACCCCGGACTCCCGGATGAGGGTCACCGAGCCCGCCACCTGGTTGCGCTGCGCTGGGGTTTGCAGGGTGTCGTTGAGCAGCCTGACCCCCGCGGGCCCGTCCGCCAGCAGGGCCACCAGGCTGCGCTGATCATGGGTCGGGGACTGCAGCCCCAGGATGACGGCGATGGCGTCGTTGCCCGTCATGCCCACCCTGGCCTGGGGCTGGCGATCGGCCATGTTGTGGAGCAGATCCCCCCTGTGCTGGCGCGTCGGCTCATTGACCCAGCTGCGCGTGGCCTGCAGCAGGGCGTCCGGCTCCGGATCCCGCCTGAACTCCTCCGGCAGGGTGCCGATGAGCAGGGTATCGAGATCCGCCGTGCGCGCCTGCTCCCAGTCATCGAGGACGCGCAGGGAGAGGGCCGGATACCCGGTCTCGGCCCCGATGGCGCCCAGGGTGTCGAGCAAGGTGGTGATCTGCTCCGGGTGGGGCCTGGCCGGCATGACCACCTGGCTGTCGGCGAGATCCGCCATCCGGCTGAACGGGAAGCCCCCGTAGGAGAAGGCCCTGAGGTTCGGCATCTCGATGAAGTGGCGATAGCCGGTGAAGTCGATGGTGGAGGCATCGTCGATGCGCACCTGGTGGGCCGGCGGCATCACCAGATCGCAGCGGCCATCCTCCGTCCCTCCCATGTATTGCTGGGCATACTCGAACGAGAAGCTCAGGTTGTTGGCCTGGGTGGTCTTGAGCCCGGGCATCCGCAGCGCCGTGGCGTCGCCGTCTTCGGCAAACCAGAGCGGCAGGGTGAGCAACCGCTCCCCCTTGACCTCACCGGGCTCGAGCGGGAACGACTTCATGAACTGGCCGTTGACCGCCACGTCCAGCCGGGAGCCATCCCTCAGGGTCAGCGCGCTGTGGTGATACTTGAGCTCGGTCCTGATGCCGCTCTCCCCCAGCAGATAGAGATCCGGCGGCAGGCGCAGCGTCAGGCTCATGGGCCAGAGGCGGCGCCCCGTGGCCTGCAGCTGGCCCGGGTACTCCGTCAGCTCGTCGAAGCGCATCTTGCGATCGAGGCGCACCCAGTTGGGAGCGTCGTAAGGCTGGCGCGGTGCCAGCGGCTTCACCTCGTCCACCCGCACGCTCTGGCCCCGCAGCAGCACCTCTCCCCGGGCCAGCCCGCTGACCGCGGCCAGCAGATCCTGCTGATCCCGGCCCAGGATCAGCAGCAGCTTCACATAGGGATTGTCGGGGGAGCTGATCATGTCGATGGTCGGCCCCTTCACCTCGGGATAGTCGGCCAGGAAATCGGGGCGAGCGTCGTTGGTGGCGAAGATCACCCCGTTGCGATCGGGCAAGCGGTTGATGAGCACCGGGAAGTGCTGCCCCCGCCACTGCGCCCGGGTGCCGAACCAGGAGGCCAGCACCGCCGCCGCCTGCTGCTGTTCGAGGGGCACGGCACCGCTGAACACCATGGGCAGGATCAGCTTGCCATTGTCCCGCATGTCGAGGAACGGCATGGGGAAGAAGGAGAGCTCGTTGCGCACCGGCAGGGTCTGCAGCTGCAGGCTCAGCTTGCTGTCCCGGTTGACGTTGAGCCACAGGGTATCGCTCGCCGGGTTCTCGCACACCTTCTGGTAGTGGCCGACGAAGCTCACCTTGATCCGGTTGAAGTCCTTGGCGTAGCGCGGATCCAGCTCGATGCGGGCATGGGTACGCTCCCCCATCTGCTCCTTGGTGAGGGCGGTGACCCCCATCAGCTCGTCATTGAGGTAGACCTTGACCTGGGAGATGAGCGGCAGCAGGGAGGGGGACGGCGTGAAGTCGAGGTCCAGCGTGGCCCGGGTGACCACCTCGTCCCGCCGCACGGTGAAGTCCGCCTGCCCGTCCGGGGCATTGCCGCGCAGGGACAGGGTGCCCGGCGCCGACGCCATCTGCTCGAAACTCAGCGCCAGGCTGCGCACCGGCGCGGGGACTTGCGGCCGGGGGCCCGAGGCCTCGTCGGCCGTCGCCCCCTGCGCCATCAGCAGGAGAGGGATAAGGTAGCGTGGTGGTTTCATCATCCTTTCACTGTCTGTGTGGTCGGAGCCCCTGACCGGAAATCCGGCGAGACGCGACGAGGAACGAAGGAGAGCAGCCAGCGAGCCAGCTTCTCGAGGAGGATACAAACAAAGCCGATGGGCGAGGTTCGGGCCAGCCGCCAGTAGGCGCCCCACCCCAGCAGCGTGATGTCGAGCAGGCTGTGGAGCGGGCGATCCTTGCCCAGACGCTGCTGCCACAGGGACCAGGTGTCGGCCCGGGCGAAGGTGCACTGGATGAAGGCGACGTGCTGCGCCTGCTCCATGGGTTCCAGCTCCAGCCCCAGCTTGCGGCCGAACACCCGCTGCACCTTGGCGGCGAACGCCTGCTCCCGCTGGTCATGGCGCAGCAGCAGCCAGACCCGCTCCTTGTCGGCCAGGGGCAGGGGCGTCTCGAGCAGGATGCCGACCCCGCCGTTGGAGTAGTCCTTGACGGTGCAGGGGTAGAGGTGGCCGTTGGCCAGCTTGATGGCCGCCGGCATCACCATCTCCACCCTGGGGTTGGCGCGCACCTGGCGCGACTCGAACGCCACCGCCAGGGCCCCGCCCAGTATGGTCATGTTGTAGAGGGCCCAGAGCATGCTGAGGATCAGGGTCGGCACCTCGTCCGCCGGACCGGTGGCGATGCGCCAGATGCCGAACCCCAGCCCGCACAGGTTGAGCAGGATCAGCAGCAGATAGGGCCGGGAGACCGCCAGATCCAGGAACACCTCCTCCGTCATGCCCCCCTTGGCGGTGACGTTGAACTTGCCCTTGTGGGGGGCAAACAGCGCCACCGTGGTCGGCCGGGCTATGTACCAGGCCAGCACCGTCTCGTAGACCTCCCCCCAGAAGGAGTGGCGCACCTTGCCCTGCAGCCGGGAGTTGGTCAGGGCGCTGTGGACGATGTGCGGCAGCATGTAGAGGGCGATGGCCGCCGCCGGCGCATAGATGATGTAGGCGTGCAGGATCAGGAAGGCGAGCGGCGCCGTCAGGAAGATGAGGCGCGGTATGCCCGACAGGAAGTGCAGCATGGCGTTGAAGTAGCAGAGCCGCTGCCCCAGGTTGAGCCCCTTGCCGAACAGGGGGTTGTCCAGGCGCAGGATCTGCACCATGCCGCGCGCCCAGCGGATGCGCTGGCCGATGTGGGCCGAGAGGCTCTCGGTGGCGAGCCCCGCCGCCAGCGGGATCCGGATATAGGCGGAGGTGTAGCCGAGGCGGTGCAGTCGCAACGAGGTGTGGGCATCCTCGGTGACCGTCTCCACCGCGATGCCGCCGATCTCGTCCAGGGCCGAGCGCTTGATGACGGCGCAGGAGCCGCAGAAGAAGCTGGCGTCCCACATGTCGTTGCCATCCTGCACCAGGCCGTAGAAGAGGGCCCCCTCGTTCGGCATCTTGCGAAACCGCTGCAGGTTGTGCTCGAACGGATCGGCCGAGAAGAAGTGGTGGGGGGTCTGCACCACTCCCAGCCTGGGATCCCGGTAGAACCAGCCCACCGTCATCTGCAGGAAGGAGCGGGTCGGCAGGTGGTCGCAGTCGAAGATGGCGACCAGATCCCCGGTGGCCATCTTGAGGGCGTGATTGATGTTGCCCGCCTTGGCGTGCTCGTGGGTCGGGCGTGCCACATAGCGGATCCCCGCCTCTTCGGCGAAGTCACGAAACGACTCCCGTCCCCCGTCGTCGAGCAGCCAGATGGTGAGCCTGTCGGCGGGCCAGTCGAGCCCCATGGCGGCGTAGACAGTGCCCTTGACGATGGCGAGATCCTCGTTGTAGGTGGGGATCATCAGATCCACTTTGGGCCACTGGGCCGGGTCCGCCGGCAGCGGCGCCGGCGGACGGTGCAGGGGCCAGGCCGTCTGCCAGTAGCCGAGCAGCAGCACTACCCAGGCATAGGTCTCGGCGGCCAGCAGCAGCAGGCCGCAGGCCAGGCTGACGGGGTCGAACCAGTCCAGGGTGGAGGTGTAGCGCCACCAGATGTAGCGGCAGGAGACGGTGAGGGAGAGCACCATCATCATCAGCATGGGGTAGCGGCCCGGCACGGCGCGCAGGATGAAGGCCATCCCCATCAGCATGATGACGAACACCAGCTGGGCCTCCAGGGCGAATGGCTGGGTGATGCAGAGCAGGGAGAGGGCACCGGCCACCGCGCAGAGCAGCACGCTCTTCCAGCGCGCCTCCCTGGGGGTTGCCCTGGCCGCCGCCAGCCCCTTCTCCTCCTGGCGGATCAGGAAGGCGCCGAGGGCCTGGGTGCCCCGGTGCCAGACCCGTTGCCAGGAGGCGGGCCAGCGCAGGGGGATGGGCACGGGACGGCGCACTATCATCCAGAGGCTCTGCAACAGGATGCGCAGCGGGTCCCCGGCCCTGGGATGTGTCAGCTGGGGATAGAGATCCCGGGCATGGCCCAGCACCCACTGCCAGCCGTGGCGCTCCAGAGGGAAGAGGGCCCAGGCCAGCAGCCAGCCCAGGGTCAGCCCGGCGGCCCCCCAGCGGGAGGCGCCCCGGGCGCGCAGCCCGCGATAGCGCTGGGAGCACCAGAGGCCCGCCGTCGGCGCCAGCAGCCGGATCAGCATGGGCCGGCGTCCCCGGTGCCCAGGCACCAGCTCGCCAGGGCCGCCAGCTCGTGGGCGATCAGGCTGGCGGGGGCATGGCGGCCGACCGGCTGCTTGGCGGCCATGGCCTCGGCCATCGCCTCGTCCCGGTGCAGGCGGAGGGTGAGCAGGGGCAATCCGCCCGCCTGCCAGAGATCCAGCAGATCCTGCTGCAGGGCGCGGTGGCTGGTGAACTGGGTCACCAGCAGGCGCTCGTCGGCCGCCCAGCGGTGCCGGTGAAGCCGCACATGGCAGTTGGCGTCGGCGTTGACCACCAGCAGCCGCCGGCAAGGAAGCTCGGGCACCGGCCCCATGGGCAGATCCAGCAGCACCAGGTCATAACCCGGGATGGCCTCCAGCCAGGGGCCTGCGAAGGCCCCCGCCACGCCGCCATGGGGCAGCAGATCCAGTCCCTCCTCGTAGCGATGGAGGGCTCCTGACCACTCCAGCGCCGGGCTGGTCAGCCGGCTCCAGCCTCCGGGGTGATCATGGGGCAGGCCCAGGTGGATGCCGAGCAGGTTGTCCTCGCAGAGATCCACCGCCAGCACCCTGGCCCCCTGCTCCCGGGCCGCCAGCGCCAGACCGGCGACGATGGAGGTGGTCCCCACGCCACCGCGGATCCCCTGCAGCGCGACAAGATTCATGCAGACCTCCCCTTCTCCGATCCTGCCGGTCCCCTCGGCTCCAGCTCAGCCAGCAGCGGGAAGCGCTCGCGCAGGGCCTTCAGCCGCTCCCGGAACGCGATGTCCTGGTAGGCGAGGCTGACGCCGAAGGCCTGCTGGACCATGACCACGTCGTTCACCACTCGCCCCTCCACCGGCACACCGAAGGGGGCCGGCGCCCCTTGCCGCCACGCGCGCTGCATCGTCGCCTCCTCACTGGGGATAGGGGACCCAGTCCCCCTGCCCCAGCTTGATGTGGTACTGGTTCTGGTACTCGATCACGATCGAGCCCTGGTTTTCCGACACCGCGGGCGTCTGCGGCAGGTCGCCCAGCAGGGCATCCCAGTCGATGCGCTCGCTGCCGAAGAGGTCGCCGCTCGCCAGCCGGGAGACCAGCTCGGAGACCGCCAGGAAACTGCTGGGGGTGTCGATGATGCGGGTCGCCTCGTGGGGCGCCCTGGTGCCGAGCAGGGCTACCCCCACCGGCACCTGGGTGATGCTCGGGCTGGGAATGTCCCTCAGCCCCGGCATCTGCATCTTGTCCCCGGTGAGTGCGGCACCGTGCTCAGGCACCACCACCACGGCCACCTTGCGGCCGGATTGCTCGAGCGTCGTCATGAAGTCGTCCAGCTGATCCAGCAGGGTCTTGAGCCTGGCCTTGTAGGGGGCTATCTGGCGGCTGGCCGCATAGCGGTTGCCGTCGTGCAGGGCGATGAGGTTGAAGAAGGTCAGGTTGCGCGCCGCCTGGCTCTGTGTCCGCTCGTTCAGCCAGCGCCCGAACAGGGCGTCCCCGCGATAGATGGGCTCCCCATCGAAGGAGGCGAGGTCGTGGGCCAGCCCCTGCTTGTCCATGGGAGGGACGTCCAGCCCGGCATACTGCTGCAGCCCCGTCAGGTAGTTGCCGAACGCCCCCGAGTGATCCATGGCGACCTGCTTGGCAAAGCCGAGCCGGGCCAGGTTCTCGAACAGCAGGCACTGGCTGGGGGCCGTCACATAGAGGCCCTGGTGGCTGGTCTGCCCGCAACTGGCCCGCAACAGGCGAATGGTGCCCGGGCCGCTGTAGGAGGTGGCGGAGTTGAAGCGGTTGAAACGGATGTCGAAATGGCGCCAGACCGGGTGCCCGGTCAGGCCGCTCGCCTCCACGTCGCGCCAGGCCAGGGAGCAGATGTTGATGATGAGCACATCGAAGGGCGCCGCCTGTGCGGGCAGGGCGTCCGGGAAGCGCACCAGGCGATCCTGCTCCTCCCGATAGAAATCATCGAGATAGGCGTTGAGGTTCTCGTTGGTCGGTGGGGCGCTCTGATCCAGCTGCTCTTCCATCGACACCGCGCCCCGGTCGGGCACGGGCCGGGAAGCCGATGTCCCGCCCGATGCCACCGCCGTCCTGGAGGCAAAGGGATCGCCTATCAGGGGCGAGAGCCACAGCCAGAGCAGGGCCAGCAGGATCCAGGGGGTGAAGCGCAGCCACTGGGCGATGAAGAGGTAGAGGGTCAACATCACGAAGCCGGCGCCGACCATCTCCCAGTTGATGAAGCGCCCGAGCAGCTCCAGCCAGTAGTTCAGGGTGAAGGAGAAGACCTGGCTGCCCTGATCGAGAATGCTCTCCATCCCCGGCAGCCAGGTGTCGTGGTAGAAGATCCCCACTCCCATGGGCAGCGCCAGCCAGTGCCTGACACGGCGCCACCCCGCCCGGGGCAGGGGAAAGATCAGGAAGGCGGCGAACACCAGGTTGATCAGGGGATGGAAGTTGAGATAGCCCCCCCAGAGCAGGGCAAACTTGGCGAGAAAATAGATATTCCAGCCGCCCAGGCCGTGCCAGTCCAGCCAGGGAGAAGCGGAGTCAGAGACGTGTCGGGTCATCGGCGATGGGTCACCTGTTATCTTGGGCCCCCGCCTGGGAACCCGGGCACACTGCAACGGTTGAATGATAGTCGGCCTATTATGCAACGAATGATTCGCCTCGAGTGGCACCGGATCAAGGACGGACAACCGGGTGATGCGCACGTGTTAGTGCCATACGTGCCCAATGTTACCCAAGCGACCCCATAAAAGGCACCCCGCACCGCCAAAATGGGGGGGATGACCGGCCGCGCTGGCGCGCACCATGGGGCTCGAAAGGGAACCCGCTACGACAGAGGCTGTCACCCTTGTCGCCATCTCGAACAGCTTGAGGCCACCTCCGGATTGCGCCATGATAACGGCCCCGGCCCCAGGCCGGTCGAATTGGACAGTCAACCTCAAGGACCCCCCATGTTTGAACACGTCGATGCCTATGCTGGCGACCCCATACTGACGCTAGTCGAGACCTTCCACAAAGATGCCCGCGAGCAGAAGGTGAACCTGGGGATCGGCCTCTATTACGACGAGCAGGGACGCATCCCGCTGCTGGCCTCGGTACAGCAGGCCGAAGCCGCCCGTGCCGCCGCCCCGGCCCCGCGCCCCTACCAGCCGATGGAAGGGGCCGCCAACTACCGCACCGCGGTGCAGCACCTGTTGTTTGGCGCCGACCATGAGGCGGTCAAGGCCGGTCGCATCGCCACCATCCAGACCATAGGGGGCTCAGGCGCCTTGAAGATCGGCGCAGATCTGCTCAAGCGCTACTTCCCGACCTCCGAGGTCTGGGTCAGCAACCCCACCTGGGACAACCACAAGGCGATGTTCGAGGGGGCCGGCATCAAGGTGCACGACTATCCCTACTACGACGCGGCCACCGGCGGCGTGCAGTTTGACGCCATGATCGACTGCCTGAGCCAACTGCCGGCCAAGAGCATAGTGCTGCTGCACCCCTGCTGTCACAACCCGACCGGGGTGGATCTCTCCCGCGCCCAGTGGGACAGGGTCATCACGCTGGTGGTCGAGAAGCACCTCATCCCCTTTATGGATATCGCCTATCAGGGCTTCGGCGACGGCCTGGAGGAGGATGCCTACGCCATCCGCGCCATGGTCGATGCGGGGGTCAGCTTCTTCGTCAGCAACTCCTTCTCCAAGAACCTCTCCTTCTACGGCGAGCGCTGCGGCGGCCTGTCGGTCATCTGCCAGGATGCCGAAGAGGCGGGCCGGGTGCTGGGCCAGATGAAGGCCACCGTGCGCCGCAACTACTCCAGCCCCCCCACCCACGGCGGCCAGATCACCGCGGCGGTGATGAGCCAGCCCGAACTGCACGCCCTCTGGGTCGGCGAGGTGACCGAGATGCGCACCCGCATCAAGGCCATGCGCCAGAAGCTCTACGAGGTGCTCTGCGCCAAGGTGCCGGGCCGCGACTTCGGCTACTTCATCAACCAGCGCGGCATGTTCAGCTACACCGGCTTCACGCCGGAGCAGGTGGACCGCCTGCGCGAGGAGTTCGCCGTCTACCTGGTGCGCTCAGGCCGCATGTGCGTGGCGGGCCTCAACAGCCGCAACGTGGACTACGTGGCCGACGCCATGGCCGCCGTGCTCAAGGGGTGATCCCCGCAAGCCCCGCTCAGGCGGGGCTTTTTGTTTCTCCCTTGCCATCCTGTCCGGAGGTGCCATGGATCTGATCTCCCTCTCCCGTCTCGGCGGCCGCCACCTGGTCACCCTGCACCTGCTGCTGGACAGCCGGAGCGTCACTCGCAGCGCCGAGCGCCTCTGCACCACACCCTCCACCGTCAGCAAGACCCTCAACCAGCTCAGGGAGCTGCTCGGGGATCAGTTGCTCTACCGCCAGGGCAACCAACTCCTGCCCACCCCCTTTGCCGAGCGGATCGGGCCCGGCCTGCGCCGCCTGCTGGGAGAGCTGAACGGCCTCACCGGCCAGGAGGGGTTTGCACCGGCCAGCTGGCAGGGGGAGCTGACCCTCGCCATGCGCGAAAGCAGCATGATCTGGCCCATGGGGCCCGTGCTGGGGAAATTGATGCAGGAGGTGCCCGGGCTGGTGCCCGTCATCAGAAACAAGGAGGAGCAGGGACTGGCGGCCTTGGCGGCGGGCAAGCTGGACTTCGTGATCCTGCCCCACGACCAGAGCCAGCCCGGCCCAGGCCAACCCGGTCTGGTGTGGGAGACCCTGAGGGAGGACAGGCTGGTCTGCCTGCTGCGGGACGATCACCCGGCGCTGGCCGGGCACTGGGATCTCGACGCCTACCTGAGCTGGCGCCACATCGCCATCCGCGACAACGAGCTGGCCGACCCCTTCTTCGAGCAGAGCCTGGCCCAGTTGCAGGTGCGCCGGCAGATCGCCGCCACCCTGCCGGATTTTGGCAGCGCCGCGGCCCTGCTGCGCCAGAGCGATCTCATCCTCACCGCCATCGAGGGCTGGGCCGAGCAGGCCGCGCCCCAGGGGTTGGCGCGCCGCCCCGTCCCCTTCGATTACGGCGCCGTCACCCACAGCCTGGTGTGGTATGGCCCCCTGGGGGGCGATCCCGCCCTGCGCTGGTTCCGCCAGCGGATCTTGCAGCTGGCCCGGGAGATGGACGCCCCCCGATGAGGCCAGACAGCCTGGGGATCAGGGTTTCTTGGTGTAGATGGGGCTGGGGAAGGAGGCGACGTTGCTGCCCAGATCCGTGATACGGGCGGCCCCCTGCTTGCGCACCTGGTCGACCCGCAGCACGTGGTGCATGGGGATCATGGTGCGATTGACGTCGGCGAATTCACTCTTCAACTTCTCGTGGCTGGGGTCGACGATGAGCGCCGTGTGGTTGTCCCACACGAAGTGGGCGATCTCGATGAAGCCGAACAGCTGACCCTGGCTCACTTCCCTGACATAGACTTCGTAACGCTCGTTGTGACAAATAAACTGCACTCGGTATAAGGCGTTGGCTTCACTCATGGGTATCTGTTGATGGTGGACGGTTTTCCCATTCTAGCCGCCACTGACGGCGTGCCATATAGACAGAGTTCACAGTTGCGTCATATCGGGTCTCAGGGCAGCGACGCGCCGGCCGGCTCAGATCGCTGGCAGCATCACGGGGCCAAACCCCTTGGCCTTCAAGGCGGTGGCCAGGGCCACCAGCTCATCCCCCCTGGCCTGCGGCCAGGCCAGCGCCGCCCCGCGCACCCCGTGATGGCGAAAGCCGTTGAGGCGGATGGGCACGGGGCCCAGCGACGCCAGGAAGGCGGCCAGCCCCTCCGCCAGCTCGCCCGCCCCGTCGAGAAAGTCGCTCTGCCCCGGCACATGGAGCAGGCGCAACTCGGCGAGCCTGCCCCGGGCGGCCAGCAGCCGCAGCGACGCCAGCACCCGATCCCGATCACGCCCAGTCAGGGTACGGTGCACCGGCGCTTGCCACCCCTTGAGATCGATCATGGCGCCGTCCAGCACCGGCAGCAGCCGCTGCCAGCCGGTCTCGGCGAGGGAACCGTTGCTGTCGAGCAGGCAGCTGAGGTGGGCCAGATCCGGCGCCTCCTTGATGGCCGTGAACAGGGCGATCACGAACGGCAGCTGGGTGGTCGCCTCCCCGCCGGACACAGTGATGCCGCTGAGCAGCGGACCGTAGCGGCGCAGCAGGGCCAGCACCTCGGCCACCGACATCTCGTGGGTCTTGGGGCTGGCGCTGCGGGGGCAGATCTCCAGGCAGCGATCGCACTGGGTACAGCGCGCCTCCAGCCAGTGCACCCTCCCATCCTTCAGACTCAGGGCCCCGCCCGGGCAGCCGGGCACGCAGTCGCCGCAGTGATCGCACCCCCCTATGGTGTGCGGGTTGTGGCAGCCGGGGCAGCGGAAGTTGCAGCCCTGCAGGAACAGCACCAGCCGGTTGCCGGGCCCGTCCACGCAGGAGAAGGGCAGCCAGCGGCTGACCGTCCCTCTTACGCCCTCCTCATCGCACGCCATGGTCATCCAGGAGCGCCTCGACGGCCACCACCCTGGGCTGCCGACGGCGGATGCCGGTCAGCTCGCTCGCCTCGACCCCGAGGCAGGTGGTCTGCAGTCGCGAGCCTTCGGTCGCGAAGCGGGCCAGATCGCGCTTGCGGATCATGTAGCCGGTCACCCGCACCAGATCGCTGTCCGCCACGTTGGCGCTGAACTCGCGCATGCCGAGGGCGAAGGCCCCCTTGCACAGTTGCAGCAGCGCCTGGGGATTCTGGCGAATGGTGGGATCCAGGGTCAGGATCTCGCTGATCCCGGAGGGATAGAAGCCGTGATGGGGGGCCAGGGCCAGCAGGTGGCTGGCGGGATCCGGCTCCTCACCATAGGGGATGCGCACCCCTGGGGTGACCCCCTGATCCAGGCTGAGTCCCCCCTGGGCGTGCAGCAGGGCGCGCCCGCCCCAGGCGTGGGACTGGGGCCGGCTGGTTACCAGCTCGGCGAGCCGGGCCGAGATGCGATGGCCGAGCCGGTTCGCCCCCTCGTCGTGGCCATAGCGCCCCGCCAGCCCCGCCTTCTCCATCAGCAGATTCACCGCCTCCGCCATGCCAAAGATGCCGAACATGGGCACGAAGCGCCCCTCCTCGATCAACCCCTCCTGCACCAGGAAGCTGTCGAAGAAGCCGGACTCCCGGTGCAGGAAGGCGGCCCGCGCCTCGATCAGCAGGGACGCCTGCTCGCAGTGGTGAGGCAGCATTCTCTCCATGAAATCCTCGACCCCTGCGCTCTGCTCGGCCACCGCCCTTAGGGAGAGTCGCACCAGGGTGTTGGCGCCGCCCCCGAGCGGCAGGGCGTTGTAGCAGCTGACGATGCCAAAGCCGCGCCTGTCGAAGGTGTCGCGGTGCAGCGGGTAGTTGACGATGTGGGGCTTGCTGCACAGGGCTATGTTCTCGACCCCCTGCAGCAGCAGGCTGTCCGGGGTCTGCGCCGGGTCGTGGAACAGGCTGAGGTTCGGCGCCGCCTGCTGGATCTCGCCGTCGATGCGCAGGATCAGGCGGCAGAGGCGGTTGTCATCGGGGCCGATGTTGACGTGCATGAAGGCGTCCGGCAGCACCCGGTCCAGGTAGATCCAGAAGGCCTTCAGCTTGTGATGCAGGGTCTCGTCATCCAGCGCGCCGACGAAGGGCAGCAGCAGTTGATCGAGCCGGCCCAGCCAGACCGGCATGCCGGTGACGGAGGGCACGTGGTGGTAGAGGATGCGCAGGGCGTCGAGGGCCTCATCGAAATCCCTTGGCGGCGCCAGCTCCAGCCAGGCCGAGCCCTGGCGCAGGAACTTTTCATAGTCCGGCAGCACATAGCGCGGCTTGTGGGGGGCGTGCCCCTCGAACATGTCGCACAGCACCCCTCGCGCCATGGCCTCCTGGACGGTGGCGGGCAGCTCGGGATAGGGCAGCGCATTCTCGGCGGCCAGCGCTAGGGCATGGCGCTTCTGGGCCGGCGAGAGCAGGGGGTCGCGCACGATGCGCTGGCAGGTGTCGGTGAAAGACATGGCTCGCTCCTCACAGGGGAATGCCAGAATCCTCACACTCTGGAGGCCTTTTTTGAAGTGACATTCCCAACATGGCGGATATCCGAGAACGACATCCGCCATGCCGGATCACGGGCCTAGCAAAGCCAGGGCAGGATCGCGGCCACGCCCCCCAGCCAGCGCAGCAGGAAGAAGCCCCCCATGCCGACGACCACCACCACCAGGGTCGGCAGCCGCAGCAGGGTCAGCGCGGTCACCAGCAGGGTGGCGGCCAGGTAGTCCGGATCCCAGTCCAGCCCGAGTCCCGGCTCGTAGCTGAAGACGATGGGCAGCCAGATGGCGGTCAGCACCGACTGGGCCGAGAAGCTGAGGAAGGCTCCCATCTCGGCGCCGGGCTGGTAACGGGTCAGCCGGGAGAAGAAGGCGAAGCGGTTGAAGAAGGTGATCAGGGCCAGCAGGCCTATCATCAGCCAGCCCATGATCACCTCCTCATCCGGTGCAGCACATAGCCCACCACCATGCCGGCCAGGGCCGAGACGATGATGTGGATCTCCGCCAGCAGCGGCTTGGTGACGAGGGCCGTGCCGCCGCTCACCAGGGTGGCCGCCACCATGGGCAGGTTCTTCATGGCGGGTATGGTCATGGCGATGAAGGTGGCGGCGATGGCGAAGTCCAGCCCCATACTGTCCAGCCCGTCGATGTACTGGCCGGCGGCGATGCCGAGCAGGGTCGCCAGGTTCCAGAACAGGTAGAAGACGAAGCCCGCGATGAGCGCGTAGGCGGGATTGAAGGTGCCGCTGCGCTCTCTCTCCTTGAGCGCCACCGCGAACATCTCGTCGGTCAGGAAGAAGGCGAGGCTGGCCCGCCAGCGCAGGGAGAGCGGCAGCACGTCGCGGCGAAAGGTGAAGCCATAGAGCAGGTGCTGGGAGGTGATCACCACGGTGGATCCCATGATGGGCAGCAGGGGAGTGCCCGCCCCGAACAAGGTGGTGGCCGAGAGCTGGGCGGCGCCCGCATAGACCAGCAGCGACATCAGCTGGGCCTGCAGCGGGCTCAGCCCCGCCTGCAGCGCCAGGGCGCCGCACAGGATCCCCCAGGGGATCACCGAGATGGAGAGCGGGAGTATGTCCAGGGTGGCGCGCCACCAGAGCCCCCCCGTGCGCTCGGGCGCGGGGAGGCGGGTTCCTGACGTCATGGGATCATCCTTGTCACTGCCAATGCGAGCCGGAAAAGCTAGCACGGGGCGGGATTGGCTGTCACGCCATGGTCTGCGGCAAAATGAAACGCCCGCATGGCTGCGGGCGTCGGAGGGCGGGATCAGGGCTCGATGATGATGGGGGTACCGGGCTCGATGGCGTTCCAGATCTCGTCCATCTCGTGGTTGAGCACCGCGATGCAGCCATTGGTCCAGTTGGACGGCTGCACCCTGCGATCCCCCAGGCTGTTGCGCTGGCCGTGGATCATGATCATGCCGCCCGGGTTCACCCCCAGCTCGTTGGCGCGCTTGATGTCGTCCAAGTTCGGGTAGTTGATGTGGATCGCCTTGTAGAAGCCGGAGTTGCTCTTCTTGTAGTCCAGGGTGTAGCGGCCTTCCGGCGTGCGCTGATCCCCTTCCCGCTGCTTGTGCCCCATGGGCGCCGGGCCCAGGGCGACCCAGTAGCGTTTGACTTCCTTGCCATCCTTCATCAGGGTCAGGCTATAACTCGACTTCTTGACCACCACCATATCGGCGGACAGGGTGGCAAAACTCAATGCGGGCCACAGCCCCAGCAAACACAGCAATACGGCTCTCAATTTCCATCCCTCTGCGAGCCTTCAGGGCTCTCTTGTTAGCAAATCATCCGAATGTCGCCACTCTCTGGTGGCGAGCGAGCGCCATGATATGGGATCGCCATGAATTCTCAATATATCGGGAGAAACATATCTGTGACCAGCCTGGCGAGAGCCCCGTTCGCCACGCGGGCCCCCAATGACGAAGCCCCGCCAGTGGCGGGGCTTCGTCTCGTCATGACTGCCCGGCGGGCGCCTCCTGGCGCCGGATCCAGGCCTCGAAGTCCGCCAGCATGCGTGCCTCGGACTCGCGGTTGTCGGCGATGAGCTCGGCCCCGTGCACCACCCGGATATGGGCGTTGAGCGGGGCGCCCTCCCCCGCCGGCGGACGCTGGCGTGCCGCCGCCATGCAGGCTTCTGCCTGCTGCCACGCCTCGGCCACGGTCTGGTTGCACACCGTCGCCAGCGGGATGGCGCTGAAGCCCTCGCCGGTCAGGCTCCTGAGTGTCTCGTCGTGGGTCATGCCGTTGCCCGGCCCCCAGTAGTGGGCGGCCAGATCCGGCCCGATGCGCGGGTTGTCGGTGAGGTAGCCGTCGCGCTTGAGGAAGTAGGCACGGGTCTGCTCCACCGCCATCAGCGCCAGCAGGTAGCCGTGATAGGCGCAGGCCGACTCCTGGTTCAGGAGGTGCGGAATGGCCAGCAGCGGGCGCGGGCTCTCCACCCCCAGGATCTGGCGTTCCCAGCGGCGAGCCAGCGCCAGCACGGCGTCGGGTGTGCGCTCGCTCTCTGCCATGGCGTAGAGATCCCGCTCGAAGTAGGCCACCAGCGCGATCTGGCGCTCGTTGAAGGCACGAAACGGCTGGCGCGCGGCGATCATGGCCTGGATGAGGTCGTCTGGGATGGGCTCACCCGCCGCATTCCTGGCGTAGCGCTTGAGCCAGTCCGCGTCGTCCAGCAGGCTGTCGCAGAACATGGACTGGGTCTCGGCATAGGCCATGGAGGTGGGTGGAAACTCCTGGGAGAAGCAGGGGGCGTTGCCGGTGACGTTGGCAAAGTGCGCCGCATGGCCCCCCTCGTGGAACAGGGTGTTGAGCCCGCTCCAGCCGCTGCCCACCTGGGCCGGGTTGGCCAGGCTGGTGAAGTTGACCACGGCGGGGACCCACTCCCCCTCCTGCCAGAAGCTCGGCACCGGGCCGTGGCAGAAGCCGTTCTCGTACTTCCCCTCCCGGGTCAGCAGATCCAGGGTCAGGGTGGCGCCGCGGTACTGGATGCCGAGGCGGCGGAAGCTCTCAACCCAGTCCTGCAGTGCCCGGGAGAAAGGCACATAGGGGTCGAGCCGGCGGGTCACGTCGCCGCTAACGCTGTAGCGCAGGTTGTGGGGCAGCAGGGCCTCTTCCCCCTTGGCGGCCTTCAGCTCGGCCAGGCTCTGGTGCAGCCGCTGCTCGGTGCGGGCGATGAAGTCGTCCAGCACCGCAAACAGCTGCGCCGGGCTCATCTGCTCGTTCTTGTGCACCTTGTAGTCGAAATAGTCCCGATAGCCCATGGCCCGGGCGAAGCGGTTGCGCAGGGCCACCACCTCGAGGAAGCCGTTGCCGACCACCCACTGCTCCAGGGTGTGGAACATGGCGAGCGCACTCTGGCGCACCGCCTCGTCGCTACTGGCGGCCAGCGCCGTGCTGGCGGCGGGCAGACTGCCGGGCACCTGGCGACCCTGCTCGTCCAGCAGCGTCAGCCTCAACCCCTTGCGACGGGCGAAGAGCTCCGCCTCGGCGGCCACCAGCTCGTCCATCAGGGCGGCGGCCTGAGGATCCTCGATGACATTGCACTCGAAGAAGGCGATCCAGCCCCCCAGACCGCGCCTGAGCTCGGCCTCCTCGGCCTGGGCCAGCATTTCACGCAGTACCGGCAGGCGCGCCGGATCGGCGCAGAACGCCTTGTAGGCCTGCTCGGCGGCGGTAAAGCCGGCCTGATCGTCGCTGGTGCCCATGTAGGTGGACCAGAACAGATCCTCCTTGCGCCTGTGCACCTGCAGGTAGTCGGCGTTGAGCCGGTTGAGATAATTCCTGGCAATGGAACTCATAACTTCCCTCTTGTTATGGGGCAGCCGCGGGGGCGCCCACTCCTTTTTGGTGAGATGCCGACTCATTCACACTTCTTGCAAATAGAGCGGACAAATTGTGCGACGGGATGCGCGTCATCACGCTACCAAAAGCAGGGGTTGCTGTCTGCTGGCTATACTGGTTGCCGGCACGCCCAATTGGCAACCAGCCATCACAACCCTTTGAAAGTTAAATAAATGTTAACAATAAAAACAATCAGGTCCGGCCGGCAGACCGGCCATAACCAGACCCGCATGGGAAAGTAAGGAAAAGACTATGTTCAAGCTCGGTGATATCGCCGTGAGTCGCAAGCTGATGCTGCTGCTCTCACTGGCACTGATCGGCTTCCTCGCACTGCTGCTCATCTCGGCCAGTGCCCTGCATCGCAATCTGATGAGCGAGCGGGAAGCCAGGCTGCAGGCGGTGCTGGATCTGGCCATGAGCCGGATCCAGACCCTGGCCGCCACCCTCCCCCCGGAGCAGGCGCAGGCGCAGGCCAAGGCCATGCTCGACAGCATGCGCTTTGACGGGGACAACTACCTGTTCGTGCTGGACGAGAACCGCCACGTGGTGGTGCATCCCGCCAAGCCGGAGCTGGTCGGCCAGCAGATGGGCGGGACGCCCGCCGAATCCCACTGGCAGCGCATGGTGGATCTGGGCAAGGGTGGCCGCAGCGGGCGCCTGGAGTACCAGTGGCTCTCCCCCTCCGGCGAGGCGGCCCAGAAGATGTCGCTGGTGGCCGGTTACCAGCCCTGGGGCTGGATCCTGGGCTCCGGCGTGCTGCTGCAGGACATCCAGGCCACCATCTGGTCCCAGTACCGGCTGATGGGTGGGGCCACCTTGCTGGTGATCCTGCTGATGGGGCTGCTGGGCCTGGCCATCAGCCGCTCCATCGTCACCCCGCTCGCCGAGATCAACCGGGCCATGGCCCGGGTGGCCGCCGGGGATCTGGTGGTGAGCATCCCGGTGCACGGCAAGGATGAACTGGGGGCCGTCGCCAGCGCGACCAACCAGGGGCTGGATGCCATTCGCCACGCCCTGCTGGAGGCGAGCCAGGGCGCCCGCAACGTGGCGGATGCCGCCCTGCGCATCGCCGCCTCCGCCGAGCAGACCAACCAGGCGGTCAACAGCCAGCGGGATCAGCTGGCCCAGCTCGCCACCGCCATGAATGAGATGAGCACCACCATCTCCGACGTGGCAGGCCACGCCGAGAACACGGCACGGGACACCCAGGACGCCACCAGCGAGGCCGGGCTCGGCAACCAGGATGTCCATGCCAGCGTGCACGGCATCCAGGCGCTGGCCACCGAGGTGGAGCAGGCCACCCTGCAGGTCAACCAGCTCAAGGAGGGGGTGATGCAGATCGGCGAGGTGACGGCGGTCATCAGCGCCATCTCGGAGCAGACCAACCTGCTGGCCCTCAACGCCGCCATCGAGGCGGCCCGGGCCGGCGAACAGGGACGCGGCTTCGCCGTGGTGGCCGACGAGGTACGCCAGCTGGCGAGTCGGACCCGTCACTCCACCGAGGAGATCCAGAGCACCATCACCCAGTTGCAGCAACGGGCGGTCACCGCCGCCAACGCCATGGACGCCAGCCGGAAACTGGCGGAGAGCAGCGTCAACCAGTCCGAGAAGGCGGGTCAGGATCTCTCCCTCATCGTCAACCACATCCAGCACGTGAGCGACATGGCGACCCAGATCGCCACGGCGGCGGAGCAGCAGAGCATGGTGGCGGAGGACATGAACCGCAACGTCAGCGGCATCAACGACTCGGCGCTCGAGATGTCCCAGGCCGCCTCCCAGCTGGCCCGGGAAAGCGAACTGCTGGCCGGACTCTCCCGCAGTCTGGACGAGCGCCTGGCCCTGTTCAGACTGGGCAGCACAGCCCCGGATCTGGCGCCACGGCCGATTCAGGGCTCCTCGTCCGCACATCGGGTCACCCCTCAGCCACGCCACTGACATGGCACCTCGTCGTCCCCTGTCAGCCTGGCTGACAGGGGACAGACCCTCATCAACCCCCCCTGAGAGCCCGCTACGGGCTGTCTCCCCCAAGCCCCGAAGAACAGCCCCCAAAAGACGGCATCCCGGATTGCGCTGCTCCGATGAGACAGACCTGTCAATTTTTACACTTAATTTTTTAACAAAATATAGTCATGATGAGGGGTCGCCATTGG
Organism: Aeromonas sp. XH; assembly: GCF_033348475.1. NCBI lineage: Bacteria > Pseudomonadati > Pseudomonadota > Gammaproteobacteria > Aeromonadales > Aeromonadaceae > Aeromonas > Aeromonas sp. XH. Next base: position 3,633,787 of record NZ_CP137630.1, read on the forward strand.
CGGCACATGACCCTTTTTGTAGTCATTTGGCAAACTGGTTGAAAGGCCAGGACGCAAAGCCTCCGGTCTAAAGACATGACGTCCAGGATAGCGGGGTTGCCACACTCAGGTGTGTCACGGGGTATTCCCCCTGCCAACTTGACTGCCCACATCACCGAACAGAGGAATGTATGGCAGCAACTATCAAACTCAATCACCTCGCGGCGGCGCTGGCGCTGCTGGCCAGTGGCGGCGTGCTCGCCCACGGCTACATCAGCCAGCCGGAGTCGCGCAACTATCTGTGCAAGACGGGTGGCAACAGCCAGTGCGGCGCCATCCAGTGGGAGCCACAGAGCCTGGAGGCGCCGTCCGGCTTCCCCAATGGCGGCCCCGCCGACGGCCAGATCGCCTCGGCCGGCCACCCGCAATTTGGTGAGCTCAACGCCCAGACCAGCGACCGCTGGACCAAGCGCCAGGTGCAGGCCGGTCCCTTCGCCATCGGCTGGACCTTCACCGCCAACCACGTCACCCGCAACTGGCGCTACTACCTCACCAAGCAGGAGTGGAACCCGAATCAGCCGCTGACCCGGGACTCCTTCGATCTCAATCCGTTCTGCGTCATCGACGGGGGCATGGTGCAGCCGCCCAAGCAGGTCACCCATCAATGCACCCTGCCGGCGCGCACCGGCTACCAGGTCATCCTCGGTGTCTGGGAGGTGGGCGATACCGCCAACAGCTTCTACAACCTCATCGACGCCCAGTTCGATGGCGGTACCCAGCCGCCGCTGACCTGGAGCCAGGGCGGGACCATCTACCCCTCCACCGATCTGGCGGTCGGCGACAAGGCCAGGACCCGGGTATTCGACGCCAACGGCGAGCGCACCGATCTGCAGACAGTGCTGACCATAGGCTCCGCCGAGCAGGGCCAGAAGAACAACTGGGCCCATGATCTGGCCGCCAGGATCAACGCCGAGCAGAGCCAGATCCGCGCTGGCCAGCAGGGCAGCGATGGCCAGTTCAACCCGGTCTACGGCCAGAACCCCGTCTATCTGAAGGCGGGCAGCAACCTGCAGCGGGTCGAGGTCCAGCTCGAGCAGCAGCAACCCCCGGTGAGCGACAGCATCAGCGTGAGCGGCCTGGAGAGCGAATACCTGCTCGACAACGGCAAGGTCACCCTGAATTTCACCGTCACGGCCGAGGGGGATCTCGCGGTCACCAACACCCTGTATGACCACGGCGGCGCCGCCAAGGGCCAGACCAGCGCCAACATCAAGGACAGCAGCCAGAGCTTCACCATGGAGGTCGGCGGCCTGAGCGCGGGTCATCACCAGCTGGTGATAGAGGGCAAGCCCAAGGCGGGCGGCGCCCCCCTGCAGCAGACCCTGGATCTGATGTTCAAGGATCCGGCCAGCGGTGGCGACTACCAGTACCGCTTCCCGGAAGGCTTGTCCTCCTATCAGGCCGGCACCAAGGTGCTGCAGCCCAAGGACGGCAGGATCTATCAGTGCAAGCCCTACCCCTACAGCGGCTGGTGCACCATCTGGACCAGTACCGCGACCCAGTATGAGCCCGGCGTGGGCACCAACTGGCAGGATGCCTGGACCCTGGTGAACTGATCCCCCGCAAGCAGAAGAGGCCCGAGCGGCCTCTTTTTTGTGCCTGTCATCCTGGCTGCCGCGGCCTCGTGCCGCCGTGGCCCTCTCGGAAACATCCCATGACGAAAGACTACTATGACCCCCTGAGCCGCCTGCTGCACTGGCTGATGGCCGCCGTCATCCTCTACGCCACCCTGGCGGGCTACCTGATGCACCTGGTGATCGACAGCCACCCAAGGCTGTTTCAATTTCTGTCTGAGCTGAACATGTCGATGGCGACCCTGATCACCCCGCTCTTCCTGCTGCGCTGGGGCTGGCGGCACTGGCGGCCCCCCCTGCCCGAGGAGCGGACCCGGTACCACCCCGCCGCCCGGCTGGCTCACGCCCTACTCTACAGCCTGATGTGTGTGGTGCTGCTGAGTGGCTTCCTGATGCTGGAGCAGGGCTACTCCCTGTTCTGGCTCTACCCGGTCGCCAACCCCATCGATGACCCCGACGTCAACGCCTTCTTCTTCGGCGTCCATCGCGTCGGCTGCCTGGCGCTGGCGGCGCTGGTCCTGCTGCACGTGGCGGCCGCCCTCTACCACCACAGGATCAAGGGGGATCGCACCCTGTATCGCATGCTGGGCCCCCAGAGCGGCCGCTAGCCTGTCTCTGGAACCGGGAAGAGGCGGACAAGCAAACAGGGAGCCAATGGCTCCCTGTTTTTTCGGACGCGGCAAAGCGCTCAGATCTGGTAGTCGACCAGCGGCTCGTTGCTCATGGCCCTGGCCTGGATCTCCGCCAGCGCCAGCTCGGGGTTGCAGAGCTGGATGAACTGCCAGGTGAAGTTGTGCTGGAACTGCCCCTGCTTGAGGCCGATCCAGGCGGTGTGCGGCGCGAACAGCCGGCTGCCGTCCAGCTGCACCAACCCCTTGTCCCGCTGGGGGTCGAACGCCATGTCCGCCAGTATGCCCACCCCCATCTCCAGCTCGACATAGGTCTTGATGACGTCGGAGTCCTGGGCGGTCAGCAGGATCTGCGGCACTATGCCCGCCTCGGCAAAGGCCTCGTCCACCCGTGCCCGACCGGTGAGGCCGGCCTGGTAGGTGACGATGGGCCAGTGGGCCAGGGCCGCCAGGGTCAGATCCCGCTCGGCGGTGAGGGGATGCTGCTCCGGCACCACTATGTTGTGGTGCCAGCGGTAGTAAGGGAAGGCCACCACCCCTTCGCTCTTGTCGAGCTGCTCGCTGCTGATGCCGATGTCCACCTCGCCGGTCTGCACCAGCCGCACTATCTCCTCCGGGCTGCCCTGGCGCAGCTCCAGCTGCACCAGGGGGAACTGCTCGCGAAACGCCTTCACCACCCGGGGCAGGGCGTAACGCGCCTGGGTGTGGGTGGTCGCCACCAGCAGCCGGCCCGAGTCGCGGTTGGCGAAGGTGCTGGCCAGCTTGCGGATGTTGTCGGCGTCCCCCAGGATGCGCTCGGCGATCACCAGCAGCTCCTTGCCCGGCTCCGTCATGCCGAGCAGCCGCTTGCCGTAGCGGATGAAGAGCGCCAGCCCCAGCTCCTCCTCCAGCTCGCGGATATGGCGGCTGACCCCGGACTGGGAGGTAAACAGGGCATTGGCCACCTCGGTCAGGTTGTAATCCCGCCGGGCCGCCTCCCGAATGATACGCAACTGCTGAAAGTTCACCTCATCGCCTCCTGCGCTGAGTGGCGGTGGCTCGGGCCACCGTCCTCTTGTTATGGATTGCCGGGATCATTGCCCGGTTGCAAGCCTGAAAGGGGGGCCGCGCCGGGCGGCGCGCCCTCAAATCTGGTAGTCGGGGTAGAGCTGTGCCTGCCTGGCCACCAGACGTACCCCCTGGCCGGGGGCGAAGGCCCGGGCGGCCTCCTTGCTCAGCTCGGCCTCGTAGTGGGCGCCTCCCGTCTCCCCGTCACCACGCAGCTCCACCCGGATGCGCGGCCCCATGGGCAGCAGCCGGGTGATGGTGGCGCGAATGCCCCCCGGGGCGTCCGCCGGCAGTATCTCCAGCTCGTGGGGGCGCACATAGGCGATGGCCGCGCTCCCCTCCGCCAGGTGGGAGGGGATAGGGCCCCCCAGCTGCTGCTCGCCGATGCCGAGCCCCTGCCCGGCCACCCGGCCGCGGAACAGGTTCACGCTGCCGAGGAAGCTGTGCACGAAGGCGCTGGCGGGCTGGTCATAGACCTCGGCCGGGGTGCCTATCTGCTCCACCTTGCCGGCGTTCATCAGCACCACCCGATCCGCCACCTCCAGCGCCTCCTCCTGATCGTGGGTCACGAACAGGCTGGTGACGTGCAGCTCGTCATGCAGTTCGCGCAGCCAACGGCGCAGCTCCTTGCGCACCTGGGCGTCGAGGGCGCCGAAGGGCTCGTCCAGCAGCAGCACCTTGGGCTGCACCGCCAGGGCGCGGGCCAGGGCGACCCGCTGACGCTGGCCGCCGGAGAGCTGGGTAGGATAGCGTCCGGCCACGTGGCTGAGCTGCACCAGATCCAGCAGCTCCTTGACCCGTGCGCGGATGGCCTCCTCGTTCGGTCGGTCGGCGCGCGGCTTGACCCTCAGGCCGAACGCCACGTTCTCGAACACCGTCATGTGGCGGAACAGGGCGTAGTGCTGGAACACGAAGCCGACGTTGCGATCGCGCACGTGGAGATCCGATGCATCCTCTCCGCGGATGATGACGCTGCCGCTGTCGGCCTGCTCCAGCCCGGCGATGATCCGCAGCAAGGTGGTCTTGCCGCAGCCGGAGGGGCCCAGCAGGGCCACCAGTTCACCGTCGTGAAAGTCGAGGTTGATATCGGCCAGGGCCGCGTACTGATTGAAATGCTTGTTGAGTCCTTGCACCTGAATGCTCATGGATGCCTCTCTTGATAACCGTTAATTCGAGATCAATGGGACTGGGTCGGCTGACTGCGCAGCCTGGCCAGCAGGGTTTCACCCAGCAGGGTGAAGATCCCGAACAGCGCCAGCAGGCTGGCCACCGCGAAGGCGGCACCGGTCTGGTACTCGTTGTAGAGGATCTCGATGTGCAGTGGCAGCGTGTTGGTCTGGCCGCGAATATGGCCGGAGACCACGGAGACGGCGCCGAACTCCCCCACCGCCCGGGCGGTACAGAGCAGCAGGCCATACATCAGGCTCCAGCGGATGCCGGGCAGGGTGACGCGCCAGAACATCTGCAACCCGCTCGCCCCCAGCATGATGGCGGCCTCCTCTTCCTCCGGGCCGCGCGCTTCCATCTGGGGCAGCAGCTCGCGCACCACGAAGGGCACGGTGATGAAGGTGGTCGCGAGGATGATCCCCGGGGTGGCGAAGATGATCTTGATGTCGTGCTCGCCGAGCCACTCGCCGAACCAGCCGCGGCTGCCGAACATCAGCACGAACATCAGGCCGGCGATGACGGGGGACACCGAGAACGGCAGATCGATGATGGTGATGAGCAGTTGCCGCCCCGGGAAGCGGAAGCGGGCGATGGCCCAGGCCGCCGCCACACCGAACAGCAGGTTCAGGGGCACGGCGCAGAGCGTCACCAGGGCCGTCAGCCCGAGGGCGCTCAGGGCATCCGGCTCGCTGATGGCGTGCCAGAAGAAGGCCAGCCCAGGTCGCAGGGCCTGGATGAAGACGGTGGCCAGCGGCAGCAACAGCAGGGCGGCAAACCAGCCCAGACCTATGGTGATCAGCAGCCATTTGACCCAGGCCGGCTCACGGATGACCGGGGGCTGGCGCACCTGGGTCACAGTGACGGCACCCGGGGCCAGATCGAGACTTGCACTGGATGCGCTCATATACGGCTCCCTCCGATGCGGGCCCAGCTCCAGGCCTGCAACTTGTTGATGATCAACAGCAAGACAAACGAGATCAGCAGCATGACGGAGGCGATGGCGGAAGCCCCCGCGTAGTCATACTCCTCCAGGTGGCTCATGATCATCAGCGGCGCTATCTCGGAGACCATGGGCAAATTGCCAGCGATAAAGATGACGGAGCCGTACTCCCCCACCGCCCGGGCGAAGGCCAGGGCGAAACCGGTCAGCAATGCCGGCACCAGGGTCGGCCACAGCACCCGGGCGAAGGTCTGCCAGCGATTGGCTCCCAGGCTGGCGGCCGCCTCCTCCTGCTCGGTTTCCGCCTCCCGCAGCACGGGCTGCAGGGTGCGCACCACGAAGGGCAGCCCGATAAAGGTCAGGGCTATCACCACTCCGATGGGGTTGTAGGCCAGCTCGATGCCGAGCGGGGCGACCCACTGGCCGATCCAGCCGTTGGGGGCGAAGATGGCGCACAGGGCGATGCCGGAGACGGCGGTGGGCATGGCGAAGGGCAGGTCGATCAGCGCATCCACCAGTCTGCGGCCGGGGAAGGTGTAGCGCACCAGCACCCAGGCCAGGATCAGGCCGAACAGGCTGTTGAGCAGCGCCGCGATGAAGGCCGCACCGAAGCTGAGCCGGAAGGAGGCCAGCACCCGGGGGGAGCCGATCACCTGCCAGAACTCGGCGGCGGTCAGGTGGTTCACGGTGAACAGCACCAGCGCCGAGAGCGGCAGCAGCACCAGTATGCCCAGATAGAGCAGACTGAAGCCCAGCGTGGGCCCCAGACCCGGCAGGACGGAATAAGAACTTAATCGCATAACACATCCATTTGTTATAAATAACTTTAGATATGGCGATTTTGCTCACTGGGGCCAGGGACAACAAACATCAATAACGCCTTTGCTAAGCACTTTTTTATCTAACCACGGTGGAACAAGGCTTTTAGAGCGATAAATATAAAAAAAGGTCTTTTATATAAATAAAAGACCTAAAAAAACGGAGCGGTGAAACCGGAAGACCGTGGAGACAGTCACTATGGGTCAGGTTGGCCAGCCTGTCTGGCGTCGTGCCGACACTCTCCTTGTGATGATGACAAACCGTCAGCGAAAACTGAGTGCAGCCCGCTTGCCCCACTCTGCGGGGGCGGGCTCCACCACCATCTCGGCCCGGCGGTAGAGAGTGCCGAGCAGGTTGAGCCCCTGACTCCACTCCCCATGACCGGACTGGGCATTGATATGACCGACATCGCCGGCGTCGAACAGCGGCACCTGCCACTGCCGGCTCCAGAATTCGGCCCGCTCGAAGCTCATCCAGGGGTCGTTGCGGCTGGCGATCAGCTGGGCAGACACCTTGATGGATCCCGCCAGCGCCTCATCCGGAATGCCGAAGCGGGCCGGGTCCGCTGGTGCCACTATGAGGATGGAGGAGACCTTGTCCGGTTGCAGCCTGGCGGCGGCGATGGCCGTCAGGGCGCCGAAGGAGTGGGCCACCAGGTGGACCCGGCTGCGCCGGCTCCTGAGCTTGCTGGCCAGCTTGGCGCTCCAGACCGTGAGGTCCGGCTTGTCCCAGGGCAGACCCACCATCCGCTGCCACTGGGGAAACTGCTGGTGCCAGCGGCTCTGCCAGTGATCCGGCCCACTGTTGTGCAGACCGGGAACCAGAAGGATCTTGTTCATCTTGGTGCTCCTATCTGTTGCCACAGGGGCCGGCCTGTCTTAGCCGCCCGGCTGGTAAATCTGGTCGAAGAGACCGCCCTGGGCGAAGTGCTTCTTCTGCGCCTTGCTCCAGTCACCTTCCAGATCCTTGACGGTGAACAGGTTCAGGGTGGGGAACTGGGCAGACGTCTCCTTCAGGATCGCCGGGTTGCTCGGGCGATAGTGATACTTGGCGATGATCCGCTGCCCCTCGTCGGAGTAGAGGTAGTCGAGGTAAGCCTTGGCGACGGCTTCGGTGCCGTGCTTCTTGGCCACCTTGTCCACCACCGCGACCGGCGGCTCCGCCAGGATGGAGACAGACGGCACTACCAGTTCGAATTTGTCGCTGGTCCCCGGCTGATTGAGTACCAGCAAGGCTTCGTTTTCCCAGGCCAGCAGCACGTCCCCGAGCCCGCGCTCGATGAAGCTGGTGGTGGCGCCACGGGCACCGGAATCCAGCACCTTCACGTTCTTGTAGAGATCGCCGACGAACTGCCTGGCCCCCTCTTCACTGCCGCTCTTCTTCAGGGCATAGCCCCAGGCCGCCAGATAGTTCCAGCGCGCGCCACCGGAGGTCTTGGGGTTCGGGGTGATGATGGCGACATCCTTGCGTACCAGGTCGTCCCAATCCTTGATCTGCTTGGGGTTGCCCTTGCGCACCAGGAAGACGATGGTGGAGGTATAGGGAGAGGCATTGTTGGCAAGCCGTCCTTCCCAGTCGCTGGCAGTGAGACCCGCCTTGGCCACGGCATCGACGTCATAGGCCAGCGCCAGGGAGACTACGTCCGCCTCCAGCCCGTCCACCACGGCACGTGCCTGCTTGCCTGAACCACCGTGAGACTGGCTCACCACCACATCATCGCCGGTCTTGGCCTTCCACTCCTTGGCGAAGGCGCCGTTGTACTCCTGGAACAGCTCGCGAGTCGGGTCATAGGAGACGTTCAGCAGGCGCACTTCGGCAGCATTGGCCTGGCCAAGCGCCAGCAGGGAAAGAAGGGTCAAAGCGGTCATTCGCAGTTTCATGGTGATACTCCATATCGTTGGGTTGAGTACAGCATGCCCGCTTATTCATATTCCATGAAGAAAGAAAAAACGCTTTGCTTATCTCTTTACTGCATATCAGGCCTCTTCCGAGTGCGGACGCCGGTTCCCGGCCTCTTTCCACCACCGAGATAGTCCACAGATACCGCCACACCGGGCATGAAAAAGCCCGGTCGAGAGACCGGGCCAGTGAACACTGTGCGCCAAAGGGGCATCCAAGCACCGCCCGTTCTGGCGGTTTGTCAGTGGAGGTGAGCGAGAGGCAGGGCACGAGGCTCAGGAGGTTGTGGGCAGAGACGGGCCTGGCAAGGAGTGGGCGAGGCGAAGCCCTGTCTGCAGTCCCTTGATTCCCGATTCCCATGCACAAATGCCGGATAGCAAAAAGGCCTTCCCGTCAGGGAAGGCCTTTCAATTTAGTGGCGGAGCGGACGGGACTCGAACCCGCGACCCCCGGCGTGACAGGCCGGTATTCTAACCGACTGAACTACCGCTCCGCATTCGGTTAGCTTGCGCTAAATCATTTGCCGCGTCTATGAGGTGTCATCCTCGCAGCCAGTGATGTGATTTTGCACACCGCTGTTTAATTGGGTGCCTGGCAGTGTCCTACTCTCGCATGGCGAATGCCACACTACCATCGGCGCTACAGCGTTTCACTTCTGAGTTCGGCATGGGGTCAGGTGGTTCCACTGCGCTATTGCCGCCAGGCAAATTCTTCAATCTAAGAAAGCTGATGTAAGTAGTTTCGTATTTGTCACAAGGCCAGAAACACTTCTTGGGTGTTGTATGGTTAAGCCTCACGGGTAATTAGTATGGGTTAGCTCAACACGTCGCCGCGCTTACACACCCCACCTATCAACGTTGTGGTCTCCAACGGCCCTTTAGGACCCTCAAGGGGTCAGGGATGACTCATCTCAGGGCTCGCTTCCCGCTTAGATGCTTTCAGCGGTTATCGATTCCGAACTTAGCTACCGGGCAGTGCCACTGGCGTGACAACCCGAACACCAGAGGTTCGTTCACTCCGGTCCTCTCGTACTAGGAGCAACTCCCTTCAATCATCCAACGCCCACGGCAGATAGGGACCGAACTGTCTCACGACGTTCTGAACCCAGCTCGCGTACCACTTTAAATGGCGAACAGCCATACCCTTGGGACCGACTTCAGCCCCAGGATGTGATGAGCCGACATCGAGGTGCCAAACACCGCCGTCGATATGAACTCTTGGGCGGTATCAGCCTGTTATCCCCGGAGTACCTTTTATCCGTTGAGCGATGGCCCTTCCATTCAGAACCACCGGATCACTATGACCTACTTTCGTACCTGCTCGACCTGTCCGTCTCGCAGTTAAGCTGGCTTATGCCATTGCACTAACCTCCTGATGTCCGACCAGGATTAGCCAACCTTCGTGCTCCTCCGTTACTCTTTGGGAGGAGACCGCCCCAGTCAAACTACCCACCAGGCACTGTCCGCGAGCCCGATTCAGGGCCCTGCGTTAGAACATCAAACATACAAGGGTGGTATTTCAAGGACGGCTCCAGCGCAACTGGCGTCACGCCTTCAAAGCCTCCCACCTATCCTACACATGTAGGTTCAATGTTCAGTGCCAAGCTGTAGTAAAGGTTCACGGGGTCTTTCCGTCTAGCCGCGGGTACACCGCATCTTCACGGCGAATTCGATTTCACTGAGTCTCGGGTGGAGACAGCATGGCCATGGTTACACCATTCGTGCAGGTCGGAACTTACCCGACAAGGAATTTCGCTACCTTAGGACCGTTATAGTTACGGCCGCCGTTTACCGGGGCTTCGATCAAGAGCTTCGCTTGCGCTAACCCCATCAATTAACCTTCCGGCACCGGGCAGGTGTCACACCCTATACGTCCACTTTCGTGTTTGCAGAGTGCTGTGTTTTTGATAAACAGTCCCAGCCATCTGGTCACTGCGACTCCCGTCAGCTCCATCCGCAAGGGACTTCACCAACAAGAGCGAACCTTCTCCCGAAGTTACGGTTCTATTTTGCCTAGTTCCTTCACCCGAGTTCTCTCAAGCGCCTTGGTATTCTCTACCCGACCACCTGTGTCGGTTTGGGGTACGATGACTTGTAATCTGAAGCTTAGAGGCTTTTCCTGGAAGCAGGGCATCAATGGCTTCCGCACCGTGGTGCGTTCGTCTCGTGTCTCAGTGTTGTGTCTCCGGATTTGCCTAGAAACACCACCTACGCACTTTCACCAGGACAACCGTCGCCTGGCCCACCTAGCCTTCTCCGTCCCCCCATCGCAATTACAAGTCGTGCAGGAATATTAACCTGCTTCCCATCGACTACGCCTTTCGGCCTCGCCTTAGGGGTCGACTCACCCTGCCCCGATTAACGTTGGACAGGAACCCTTGGTCTTCCGGCGAGGAGGCTTTTCACCCCCTTTATCGTTACTTACGTCAGCATTCGCACTTCTGATATCTCCAGCATGCCTCTCGACACACCTTCGCAGACTTACAGAACGCTCCCCTACCACTCACACTTAGTGTGAATCCGCGGCTTCGGTGCCTGGTTTGAGCCCCGTTACATCTTCCGCGCAGGCCGACTCGACTAGTGAGCTATTACGCTTTCTTTAAATGATGGCTGCTTCTAAGCCAACATCCTAGCTGTCTGAGCCTTCCCACATCGTTTCCCACTTAACCAGAACTTTGGGACCTTAGCCGGCGGTCTGGGTTGTTTCCCTCTTCACGACGGACGTTAGCACCCGCCGTGTGTCTCCCGGATAGTACTTACTGGTATTCGGAGTTTGCATGGGGTTGGTAAGTCGGGATGACCCCCTAGCCCAAACAGTGCTCTACCCCCAGTAGTATTCGTCCGAGGCGCTACCTAAATAGCTTTCGGGGAGAACCAGCTATCTCCGAGTTTGATTGGCCTTTCACCCCCAGCCACAGGTCATCCCCTAACTTTGCAACGTTAGTGGGTTCGGTCCTCCAGTTGATGTTACTCAACCTTCAACCTGCCCATGGCTAGATCACCCGGTTTCGGGTCTACACCTTGCAACTAGACGCCCAGTTAAGACTCGGTTTCCCTACGGCTCCCCTATACGGTTAACCTCGCTACAAAATGTAAGTCGC
>NZ_CP137630.1:3650000-4042500 GCF_033348475.1 Aeromonas sp. XH
GGGACTGCCCAGCGCGCCCTGCAGCTCTGGTATCACGATGGTCTGGACGCGTTCGAGCAGACCTGCCCGACCGCCCGCCCGGTATTCGAGGCGGTACGTGACGAGCTGTTCGAGCTGCTGGCCGCCAACACCGGCGATCAGGCAGCCCTCGACGCCCTGCTGGTCAAGACCCGCGAACTGCACGAGCCGCTCAAGGCCAGGCTGGAACAGGGCCGCGATCGCCTGCTGGAGATCCACTCCTGCGGAGGGACTGCCGCCCAGCAGCTGGTCGAGAAGCTCGCTGCCGAAGACGACGACACCGCCATGATCTCCTTCGCCCTCAAGATGTTCGACGAGATCGGCGTCAACCAGGACGATCGCGGCGAGAATGCCCTGGTGCTGACACCGGGGGATCACATGCTGGTACCGAGCTTCCCGGGGCTGCCCCAGGACGGCATGACCATCACCTTCGATCGCCCCACCGCGCTGTCGCGGGACGACATGGCGCTGCTCTCCTGGGATCACCCCATGATGCGCGGCGGTATCGACCTCATCCTGGGCTCCGAGATCGGTGCCACCTCGGTGGCCCTGCTCAAGAACAAGGCGCTGCCGGTCGGTTCCATCCTGCTGGAGCTCATCTTCGTCGCCGAGTCCGCGGCTCATCCCCAGCTTTACCGCTTCATGCCGCCGACCCCGATCCGGCTGCTGATGGACAAGAGCGGCAACAACCTGGGCGACAAGGTGGCATTCGATGCCTTCAATCGCCAGTTGACGCCGGTCAACCGCCACCTCGGCAGCAAGCTGGTCACCGCATCCCAGCCGGTGATCCACGGCCTCATCGGCCAGGGTCAGGCCATTGCCGAAGGGCTGAAGGCCGGGATTGTCGACAAGGCCCGTGCCCAGATGGCGCAGACCCTGCTGCAGGATCTGGATCGTCTGGAGGCGCTCAAGGCGGTCAATCCGAATGTGCGCGACAGCGAGCTGGATTATCTGCGCAATCTGCAGGCAGAATTGCACCACCTGATCGACCAGACTCAGCTCAAGCTGGATGCCATTCGCTTTATCGTGGTTACCCATAACTGATAAAACGGCGCTGGCATCATCTGGTTGCTAACGACCAGACCCAGCTCAAGCTGGATGCAATCCGCTTTATCGTGGTCACCCATAACTGATGGGGGCTTGCCCCCACCTTCTGATGCGAGACATTTATGTTTGAATACTCACCGCCCCTGGAACCCTGGCTCGATATCCTGTTCAAGGACAAGGACATCATGGTGGTCAACAAGCCCACCGGCCTGCTGAGCGTCCCCGGGCGCGGCCCCGAGAATGAAGACAGCGTCCTGCATCGGGTCAAGCAGCAGCACCCCAAGGCGGCGGCGGCCCATCGTCTCGACATGGCGACCACAGGCGTGCTGGTGATCCCCCTCAACCCCAACTCCCACCGTGAGCTGAGCCGGCAATTCCGCGAGCGGGAGACCGAGAAGCACTACCTCGCCTGGGTGTGGGGTGAACCGGAACAGGATGCGGGTGAGGTGGATCTGCCGCTCTGCGTCGACTGGCCCAACCGGCCGAAGCAGAAGGTGGACTTCGAGGAGGGGCGCCATGCCCTGACCCTGTGGCAGAAGCTGAAGGTGGAGAATGGCAACAGCCTGATCAAGCTGACCCCGATTACCGGTCGCTCCCATCAGCTGCGGGTTCATATGCTGGAGCTGGGTCACCCCATCCTCGGCGATAACCTCTACGCCAACCCGGATGCGCTGGCGGCGGCACCGCACCTTTATCTGCATGCGGCCAGTCTGACCATCAGCCACCCCCGCAGCGGCGAGCGGATGACCTTCGAGGCGCCGGCTCCCTTCCCGGTCTGAACATCGACCGACTCAGGGAAATCGTCTGGTAAAGCCCAATAAAAAAAGAAAGCCCCCATCGAGAGATGGGGGCTTTTTCGTTCAGATCAGACGCGAATGTCGATCCTGCTTCCGAGGGAAGCGCTGGCCGATGTCGGCACTGCCGGTGCGGATTGCGCTGCCGTTTCCAGCAGTTTCAGTGCGGATTCGCCCTCCTGGGTCTGCTGCTTCTTGGCCAGGCTGGCCACCATCAGAGCAGAACCGAACGACGCATTTGCAGAGCTAGAAATATCCATTGTGTACCTCCTGCCAAGAGACTATCGGCCGGGCCCGGTGAGACATGAGCCATATCGCTCAGCGCAGATATGCCTTGTCCGGCGAGCGCCGGGCCAGCCAGCGCTCCTCCATCTCCAGCAAGGTCTGATAGGCCTTTTCAGCATGCTCCGGGCGGCTGAACAGATAACCTTGGCCGTACAGGTGGATGTCGGTCAGGGAGCGCAGCACGTCGAGCTGACCCTGGGTCTCGATCCCTTCACACACCAGCTTCTTGCCCAGCATGGAGCCCATCCGACAGATGTTGGCCACCAACTCGGCCGCCTCGATGGAGGTATCGATGCCCTGGATGAAGGATCTGTCTATCTTCACCTTGCTCACCGGCAGCTTCTGCAGGTAGCTGAGGGAGGAGTAGCCAGTTCCGAAGTCGTCCAGCGCCAAGTGCACCCCCTGCTGGCTGAGGTCCTGCATCAACTGCAGGGAGTTCTTCACCTCGCGCATGGTGGTGTCTTCCGTCACCTCCAGCACCAGGCTGGCAGCGGGGATGTGGTGTTCCATCAGGGCCCGGGCCACCAGCTTCAGCAGGTTGCGCTGGTACATGCCGGGAGAGATGTTGACGCACATCTGCAGATCCACCAGCCCCAAGTGCTGCCACTGATGGAGCTGCTCGCACGCCGTGTTCAGGATCCAGCTCCCCAGCTTCTCGGCCAGTTGGAACTCCTCCGCCACCTGGATCACCTCGTTGGGGGGGATGAAGCCCAGTTCGGGGTGGCGCCAGCGCAGCAGCGCCTCGACGGCCTCGCAGCGTCCGCTCTCCAGATTGACGATGGGCTGGTAATAGAGCTCGAGGGCATTGTGCTCGAGCGCCATCACCATATCGGAGGCCAGGTGCTTGCGTCTGGCCGTCTCGTTGAGCAGCGAGCTGTCGTAAATGACGTAGGGGACATGGGTCTTGCGACTGTGGGACAGGGCCTGCTCCGCCCGGCTCAGCAGTTCCTGGGTCTGGTTGCTGTCCGTGGGGAAGAAGGCGATGCCTATGCCCACCTCCAGCCGGAAGGGATAGTTGTCGATGATGATGTCTTGCTTGATGGAGTGGAGCACTCTGGCCACCAGCTCCCTGACCTGGCGCAGATCGCTGCCCTCCCGTTGCAGCATGGCAAGCTGATCGCCCCCGAGACGCGCCACCCACTCGCCGTTCTCGCACAGGGCTCGCAGCCGCTTCGCCAGCTCTTGCAGCAGGATGTCCCCGGTGTTGTAGCCGAACTTGCTGTTGATGTCCCGAAAATCGTTGATGTCGACCAGCACCAGACCGAAGGAGGTATCGCGGGTGACATAGGATTCCATCTTCTCCAGCAGGGCCAGCCGATTCGGCAATCCGGTCAGTGCGTCGACCCGGGCCGTCCGGAAATGGCGCCTCGCCTCCCGCACCAGCAGACCGCTGAGCAGAATGACGGAGATCACCAGGCCCAGCACCATGAACAACAGCGCATCGCGCAGCTGGCCGAAGCGCTTGTCATTGCCCGAATAGACGTTGATGTTCTTCTGCATCATGGAGGCAAGAGAGTAGGAGAGCGGCTCCTGCAAGGGCGCAAGGGTCATCATGATCTGCTGGTAGTCCGGCGTCCCCGGCTTCAGCCTGGTCAGCTCAGGCTCCAGCTTGCGGATGCTGCTCTCGGTCAGCTGCACCAGCCGCAGCGTCTTCGGATTGTCCCCCAGGCTCTTGCGCAGTTGCCCGCCCAGCAGAATGGGGGTTCGGCTCCACAGGATGTCATAGCGCAGCAGCAGGGACTCGTGATCGAGTCCGCCATAGTGGTAAATCTCGACGGCATTGAGAAATCGGCCCAGCTCCAGCTGCAGCTGCATCAGGGCCCAGGAGACGTCATAGGTGTACTTTTCCATCACCCGGGTCGCATTCTGTATCTGCACCAGGCAATACAGAGTGCTACCCGTGAACAACAGAATGGATAGATAAAGAACGCCGAGTAAGGGCCAGGCCCTGGTCTTCGCTTTCACCCATGACTCCCGTAAACCACCGTCTCTACTGCTGAATATCGATCGCACTCAGTTGCCAGATCATCATGTCTGTGAACTCGGAACGCCTGAGTTCGGGATGCTGATCCAGTGGCAGGATAAACCAGAGTGGCCCCTTGTCACGTACCCGCATGGTCACCCCGTCGTCCTGCCAGGCCAGGATGGGATCGTATTGCCTGACCTTATCCCAGTTGATCCGTATCTGGAAACTGTTCAGGGCGGTGAGCGTGATGCTCTTGCCATTGGCCTTCACGGCCGTCAATACATCCGCCAACCTGGGCCCCACGTACTTGTGCGGCTTGTCCACCCAGGGATTGCTCGTCACTATCTCGTGCTGTGGCAGCGCCTGGATCATCGCCATGTCGAGCAGCACCTCCCCATCCGCCGGGTTGGAGGGATCCAGATTCCCCGTCACCTTGAGGATCACCGGCCCCTGCGGGGCGGCCAGGGTCACCCCAGGCACGACAAGGGCGAAGAGTAACGGCAACAGACCTAAATATCGCATGTTCACCTCAATCATTTCACTATCAATAACTTCAGCTTAGTAGCACTAAAAAAAACGGCCCGCAAAAGCGAGCCGTTTGATAACTATGGCAGGCAGGATTACATCATACCCATGCCACCCATGCCACCCATATCAGGCATGGCAGGGGCATCTTTCTTAGGCAGCTCGGAGATCATGCACTCTGTGGTGATCATCAGGCCGGCAACGGAAGAGGCGAACTGCAGGGCGGAACGGGTGACCTTGGTCGGATCCAGGATACCCATGGCCAGCATGTCGCCATACTGTTCGGTGTAAGCGTTGTAGCCGAAGTTGCCTTCGCCGTTCTTCACGGCATTGGCGATGACGGAGGCTTCCTCACCGGCGTTGATGACGATCTGACGCAGCGGGGCTTCCATGGCGCGCAGGGCGACCTTGATACCCACGTTCTGGTCTTCGTTGTCACCGCGCAGGGAGGCCAGCTTGGCGGCAACGCGCACCAGCGCCACACCACCACCGGCAACCACACCCTCTTCAACGGCGGCACGGGTCGCGTGCAGGGCGTCGTCGACACGGGCTTTCTTCTCTTTCATCTCGACTTCGGTGGCGGCACCCACCTTGATCACGGCAACACCGCCGGCCAGCTTGGCCACGCGCTCTTGCAGCTTCTCGCGATCGTAGTCGGAAGAGGTCTCTTCGATCTGCTGACGGATCTGGGCCACGCGGCTCTCGATCAGGGCAGCATCACCCACGCCATCGATGATGGTGGTGTTCTCTTTGGTGATGACGATGCGCTTGGCACGGCCCAGGTCTTCCAGGGTCGCTTTTTCCAGCTCCATGCCCACTTCTTCGGAGATCACGGTACCGCCGGTCAGGATGGCGATATCTTGCAGCATGGCCTTGCGACGATCGCCAAAGCCCGGTGCCTTGACGGCGGCCACTTTCACGATGCCGCGCATGGTGTTGACCACCAGGGTCGCCAGCGCTTCGCCTTCCACGTCTTCGGCCACGATGATCAGCGGTTTGCCCGCCTTGGCCACGCCTTCCAGCACCGGCAGCATTTCGCGGATGTTGGAGACCTTCTTGTCCACCAGCAGGATGAAGGGGTCATCCAGCTCAACGGCACCGGTTTCCGGCTTGTTGACGAAGTAGGGGGAGAGGTAGCCGCGGTCGAACTGCATGCCTTCAACGACTGCCAGCTCATCTTCCAGACCCTGGCCATCTTCGACGGTGATCACGCCGTCACGGCCGACCTTGTCCATGGCTTCGGCGATCAGGGCGCCCACCTTTTCGTCGGAGTTGGCGGAGATGGTCCCGACCTGGGCGATGGCGTTGTTGTCGGCACAAGGGGTGGACAGCGCCTGCAGCTCGGCGACGGCGGCGGTCACGGCCTTGTCGATGCCGCGCTTCAGATCCATGGGGTTCATGCCGGCGGCAACGGCCTTCAGGCCTTCGTTGACGATGGCCTGAGCCAGTACGGTGGCGGTAGTGGTACCGTCACCGGCGGCATCGTTGGCCTTGGAAGCGACTTCCTTGACCATCTGGGCGCCCATGTTCTGGAACTTGTCTTCCAGTTCGATTTCGCGGGCAACGGAGACGCCATCCTTGGTGATGGTCGGGGCGCCGAAGGACTTGTCCAGTACCACGTTGCGGCCTTTCGGGCCCAGGGTCACCTTGACGGCATCGGCCAGGATGTTCACGCCTTCCAGCATCTTGATGCGGGCTTCGTTGCCAAACTTAACTTCTTTAGCTGCCATGTTCTTCAATCCTTAAATCAATTCGGGAAAAGGGGAGTGATTACTCTTCGACAATCGCCAGGATGTCGGTCTCGGACAGGATCAGCACGTCCTGGCCATCCAGCTTCTCGGTCTTCACGCCGTAGCCTTCGTTGAAGATCACCTTGTCACCCACCTTGACGGCAAGGGCCTTGACATCCCCATTGTCCAGAATTCGACCAGTCCCCACGGCAAGAACTTCACCACGGGTGGACTTCTGGGCCGCAGTGCCAGTCAAGACGATACCGCCAGCGGATTTGGCTTCAGCTTCGATGCGCTTGATGATGACGCGGTCGTGCAGTGGACGAATTTTCATCGATAACTCTCCCAAAATGAGTCTCTGTGTTGCTTGAGGAATGGCCGCAGTCGGCCAAATTTGTTATGCCCCTGATCTGGGGCAATCTGGTTAGCCCTTCAAGGGCAAATACAAAAAAAATATTTTCACGTACTATGAACGCCTTTGATTGATCACCCACCCCCAATCAGGAAGGCGGATGGACACGGCCAGCATTCAGGCCCAAAGCACGTAGAGACATTGCCTTGAGCCGACCCAATCCCATGCTGATCGCCCCCATGACGCCAGTGCTGCTGCGCATGACGGGCCCCATGATCCTCGGCATCATCGCCATCCTGGCCTTCAACCTGGTCGATACCTTCTTCATCGGCATGCTGGGTACCCAGGCGCTGGCGGCCATCAGTTTCACCTTCCCGGTCACCTTCGTGGTGACGTCGCTAACCATGGGGCTGGGGGCGGGCCTGTGCGCCCTGCTCGGCCATGCCCTGGGCCAGGGTCGCCACGACGAGGCGGCCCGCATCACCACAGACTGCCTGTTCCTCGCCGTCGTGCTGGTGACCCTGCTCGCCCTGCTGGGGGCGCTGACCATTACCCCGCTGTTCAGCCTGCTGGGGGCCAGTGCCGAGCTCATCTCCCTCATTCACGACTACATGCTGATCTGGTACCTGACCGTCCCCCTGCTGGTCGTGCCCATGGTCGGCAATGCCGCCCTCCGGACCACGGGGGACACCAAGACCCCCAGCCTGGTGATGGGGGTGGCCGGCTTGGTCAACGGCGTGCTGGATCCCCTGCTCATCTTCGGGCCCGGCCCTTTCCCCGAATGGGGCATACGGGGGGCCGCCATCGCCACCTCCCTCTCCTGGTTGATGGCCATGCTGGTCAGCCTCCATCTGCTGCGCAAGCGGGAGAAGCTGCTGACCTGGCGCCTCTCCCCCCGCCCTCAACTGCTGGCCCACTGGCGGGCTCTGCTGCAGGTGGCGGTGCCGGCCTCCTTCACCAACATGCTCAATCCCCTGGCCAACGCCGTGCTGATGGTGATCTTCGCCGGCCTGGGTACCGAGGTGGTGGCCGCCTACGGCGCGGCATCCCGGGTCGAGGCCCTGCTGCTGATCGTGATGATGGCGCTCTCCTCCGTGCTGGCCCCCTTCGTCTCGCAGAACTGCGGGGCGGGCAATCCGGCCCGTGCCAAGGCGGCCCTGCTGCTCTGCATGCGCTTCGCCCTGCTGTTCCAGCTCGGAGTCTACGGCCTCGTCTGGCCGCTGGCCCCCACCATCGCCGAGCTGTTCAGCGATCATCCGCAAGTCGTGCGCCTCATCGTGCTCTATCTGCATCTGGTACCCATCGGCTACGGTTTTCAGGGCATGGTGATGCTGCTGGCCTCGGCGCTCAACGGGGTCAGGGCCTCCACTGTGTCACTGCTGATCAACGGCATCAGGTTGTTTGGCTTCCTGCTGCCAGGGGCCTGGCTGGGGGCAAGGCTGGGGGGAGAACAGGGGATCTATCTGGGGATACTGCTGGCGAACCTAGCGGCGGGCCTGTTGGCCTGGGGCTATGCCCACCGCCGGTTCGAGCGACTGTGTCATCAGGGGGCGCCCTGAGGTGACGCTGTGGAGGGAGGTTTACTCCTTGCGCTCGAACTCCCCTTCGATGGTGTTGCCGCCACGCGGGGGCTGTCCGGGTCTGTCATCCCCTGGCGCCGGCTCGAACGGCTGCTGGCGGGTCTGGAAGCCCCCCATCTGCATCCTGAACTGGTTGCTGCCGATCAGCTTGTCGGCCAGGCGGTTGCGCAGCCAGGGCTGCAACAGCAGTATGCCGAAGAAGTCGGTCACGAAGCCCGGGATGATCAGCAAGAGGCCAGCCAGCGCCAGCATCATGCCGCCCATCACCTCGCGGCCAGGCATCTCCCCCTGCTGCATCTTCTGCTGGGCGCTGAACAGGGTCTTGATCCCCTCGCTGCGCACCAGGGAGGAGCCCAGCACTGCGGTCAGCACCAGCAAGCCCACGGTCGGCAAGGCGCCGATCACGGACCCCACCTCGATCATCACGGTGAGCTCCAGCAATACTAGGCCAACCAACAACAGTAACAACTTGCCCATAGCAACCTCAGTGCAATGAATGAATGGTCCCGAACGGATGCCGTCGGCGGAGCAGGGCTCCTGTGGGGGCAGCGGAACGGGTCTCCTGACATCAAGGTGGGGACATCTGGCCATTTTTCAAGCCCGTCCCGCCTCACCGCCCGGGATCCGGAAAAATATTTGCCTTGCCAACTGGGATCGAAATGATTGTTCTGTCACAGTTAATCGCTCGATTGCAATATCTGTTTAATGACCACAAGAAATTTGGGGTCGCCTCAAATTTAGTGATCCAGGTCTAATACCAGATACCCCGATTGAGGTAAGATTAACACCAGTCATTGCACAGGGAGCACGGGCTCCCAACTGCCCCACCCGATGTGTGGTGCTTCAGGATGAAATGTGCGTAGGGAAATCGCGACCACTCGGTGAGGATCGTTTCCATTTATCTGATTTCTGAGGCATTACAATGAGCGACATCAAGAACGTCCGCATTGAAGAAGACCTGCTGGGCACCAAAGAAGTTTCCAACGACCTCTATTACGGAGTGCACACCCTGCGCGCCGTCGAGAACTTCAAGATCAGCACTCAGAAGATTTCTGACGTTCCCGAATTCGTCCGTGGCATGGTCCTGACCAAGAAGGCCGCCGCACTGGCCAACGGTGAGCTGGGGACCATTCGTCCCGAGATCGCCGACAAGATCATCGAAGCCTGCGACCTGATGCTGAACACCGGCAAATGCTTCGACCAGTTCCCGGTCGACGTCTACCAGGGCGGTGCCGGCACCTCCGTCAACATGAACACCAACGAGGTGCTTGCCAACATCGCCCTCGAGCTGATGGGGCTGGAGAAGGGCCGCTACGACGTCATCAACCCGAACGATCACGTCAACAAGTGCCAGTCCACCAACGATGCCTACCCCACCGGTTTCCGCGTGGCCGTGGTCAACAGCACAGACACCACCCTGCACGCTCTGGAAGCGCTGATCGCCGCCTTCGACGTCAAGGCCAAGGAGTTCAAGAGCATCCTGAAGATGGGCCGTACCCAGCTGCAGGACGCCGTGCCCATGACCCTGGGCCAGGAGTTCCACGCCTTCGCCGTCACCCTGCGCGAGGAGATCAAGTCCATCAAGCGCTGCCAGGAGCTGCTGCTGGAAGTGAACCTGGGCGCCACCGCCATCGGTACCGGTCTGAACACCCCGCCCGAGTACTCCGCCCTGGCCATCAAGCGCCTGGCCGAGATCACCGGTCGTGCCTACGTACCGGCCGAGGATCTGATCGAAGCCACATCCGACTGCGGCGCCTACGTGATGCTGCACGGAGCCATCAAGCGCATGGCCATGAAGCTCTCCAAGATCTGTAACGACCTGCGTCTGCTCTCCTCCGGTCCGCGCACCGCGCTCAAAGAGATCAACCTGCCGGAAATGCAGGCCGGTTCCTCCATCATGCCGGCCAAGGTCAACCCGGTCATTCCGGAAGTGGTCAACCAGTCCTGCTTCAAGGTATTCGGTAACGACGTCACCATCACCTTCGCCGCCGAAGCCGGTCAGCTGCAGCTGAACGTCATGGAGCCGGTCATTGGTCAGGCCATGTTCGAATCCCTGAGCCTGATGGAAAAAGCCTGCATCTCCCTGCGCGAGAAGTGCGTGGAAGGGATCACCGCCAACCCGGAAATCTGCATGAACCACGTGCTGAACTCCATCGGCATCGTGACCTACCTGAACCCCTTCATCGGCCACCATGAAGGGGACATCGTCGGCAAGATCTGCGCCCAGACCGGCAAGAACGTCCGCGAAGTCGTGCTGGAACGCGGCCTGCTGACCGCCGAACAGCTGGACGAGATCCTCTCCATCGAGAACCTGATGAACCCGCAATACAAGGCCAAGCGTTACACCCGCGAAGCCACCGTATAAGCGAGCAGATGGGCCGGGGTCATCCCGGCCCATAGAGTCAATTCCCGAGCGGCCTCCTGCAAGCCCCATCGGGAATTGGCTTTTCAGCCCAATAAAACCTAAAAAAACTGGAAAATGGAGTGTTCGTTATGATTGGAATCGAGTTACTTGTGGTGCTCGCCGCTATCTATCTGGGGGCCCGGATAGGCAGCATAGGCATCGGCTTCGCCGGTGGTCTGGGGGTATTGGTGCTGACCTGGGGGCTGGGCATGCCCATCCCGAGCGATCAGCTGGTGACCTATGTGCCCTGGGACGTGATCATGATCATCGCGTCCGTCATCTGCGCCATCGCCTGCATGCAGCTGGCCGGCGGGATGGACTATCTGGTGCACCTGGCCGAGAAGGCCCTGCGCAAGAATCCCAAGCACATCACCTTCGCCGCCCCGGTCGTCACCTATCTGATGACCATGCTGGCCGGTACCGGTCACACCGCCTTCTCCACCCTGCCGGTGATCGCCGAGGTGGCCAAGGAGCAGGGCATACGCCCCTCCCGTCCGCTCTCCATCGCGGTCGTCGCCTCCCAGATCGCCATCACCGCCTCCCCCATCTCGGCGGCCGTGGTCGCCTTCTCCGGCATGCTGGAGCCGCTCGGGGTGGATTACCTGACCCTGCTGGCCATCTGCATCCCGTCCAGCTTCATCGCCTGTCTGCTGGGGGCCTTCATCGCCAACCTGCTGGGCAAGCCGCTGGAGCAGGACGAGGTCTATCTGGAGCGCAAGGCCAAGGGTCTGATCAAGCTGCGCGGTACCAGCCAGATTGAAATCAAGCCCTATGCCAAGCTCTCCGTCGGCATCTTCGTCGCCGCCATCGTGGCCGTGATGGCCTATGCCACCGCCATCTCCGGCAACGTGGGCCTGATCACCAGCCCGCCCATCCCCCGTGACGGCGCCATCATGGGCATCATGCTCGCCGCCGCCACCCTGATGGTGCTGTTCTGCAAGCTGGACGCCGCCCAGATCACCAACATGCCCACCTTCAAGTCCGGCATGTCCGCCTGTATCTGCGTGCTGGGCGTGGCCTGGCTCGGCAACGTATTCGTGAAGGGCAACATGGTCGAGATCCAGGCCTTCGCCGGCGATCTGCTGAGCCAGTACAGCTGGCTGCTGGCCGTGGTGCTGTTCTTCTCCTCCATGCTGCTCTACTCCCAGGGTGCCACCACCAAGGCGCTGATGCCCGCCGCCCTGGCGCTCGGCGTCAGCCCGCTGGCCGCCATCGCCTCCTTCGCCGCCGTGAGCGCCCTGTTCGTGCTGCCGACCTACCCGACCCTGCTGGCCGCGGTCGAGATGGACGACACCGGCTCTACCCGCATCGGCAAGGCCGTGTTCAACCACCCCTTCTTCATCCCGGGTGTGGCCACCATCGCCATGGCAGTGGCGCTCGGCTTCTTCTTCGGCGGCCTCATCCTCTGACCGAGGAAACGCCCCATGCAAAACGGCCCTTCGGGGCCGTTTTTTTATGTCCGATTGCCGCGAATGGCCCATGAAAAAGCCGCTCAAGGGAGCGGCTCGCGTCAACGGGGGGTGGATCCTCAGGTGGTCTGCCGGGTACCGAAATAGTCGGCCAGGAAGTCGTCGAACGACAGGCTGTCGCTGCGCTCACGCTCCCGCTGCTTGGCCAGCGACTCCCGCGCCTCGCCGGCGAAGTAGGCCTGGTCCCAGTACTGCAGTTCGCCGGCCAGCATCTCTTCCCGGTAGCGGCTCGCCAGCTCGTCGCCGAAGCAGCCGTTGTCCTGACCGCTTTCCAGCAACTGCTTGAGCAGGCGGGCGGAGTAGGTCAGCTCGGGGTCGAGCAGCTTCTCGCGGTGCATGGCCAGCGTCTCGCGGTAGCGGTTGCGACCGCAGCAGCGATCCAGCAGCTCGGCCACCTGGCCCAGCTCGTCGAACAGCTTGAGGCCGTACTCCTTGAGGCCGATGGGGTTGCCCTGCTCGTCCTCCAGCTCGAGGCCGGGGCGGCGCCCCTCCAGCACCACCTTGTTCTGGTTGCGGCGATTGCGGGCGATTTCCTCGTCGCCCAGCACGGGGGACGGGCGCAGCAGGCACCAGACCAGGAAGAGATCGAAGAAGCGGATCTGATCCACCTCGATGCCGAACGGGGTGAAGGGGTTCACATCCACGGTGCGCAGCTCTATGTATTCGATGCCGCGCTGCTCCAGCGCATCCGACGGCTTCTCGCCGCTGCGTGGGGTGCGCTTGGGCCGGATCGGGGCGTACAGCTCGTTTTCCAGCTGCAGCACATTGTCGTTGAGCTGGCGGTACTCGCCGTTCACCTTGACGCCGATCTTGGCAAACTCGGGGTCATGGGTGTTGATGGCGCGGCGCAGGCTACTGACATAGGCCGGCAGGTTGTCGTGGCTGATCTTGAGCCCCGCCTGGGCGCTGTTGGTGTAACCGAGATCGGACAGCCGCAGCGCCGTGGCATAGGGCAGGTAGAGGGTGCCCTTGCCGGTCTTCTGGAACGGCAGGTCGCTCTTGCGCCCCTTGAGGAAGGAGTCGCAGATGGCCGGCGAGGCGCCAAACAGATAGGGCACCAGCCAGCCGAAGCGGTAGACGTTACGGATCAGCCCCATGTATTTGTCGGAGATGAAACGCTGGCTGCAGCAACCCTCGCACACCAGATCCTGCCACTCGCACCAGAAGCTGTCGGGCATGGAGAAGTTGAAGTGCACCCCGGCGATCACCTGCATCAGGCTGCCGTAGCGGTTCTTCAGCCCCTGACGGTACAGGGTCTTCATCCGGCCTATGTTGGAGCTGCCGTACTGGGCCAGGCGGATGCTCTCCTCGTCGCCGACGAAGCAGGGCATGGAGAGCGGCCAGATCCGCTCCTCCCCCAGGTGGTGAATGGTGTGGCGGTGGATGTCTCCGAGCTGCTCGATCAGGCTCTCGATGGAGTCGGTGGCCGGGGTGATGAACTCCAGCAGGCTCTCGGCGTAGTCGGTGGTGATGTTGGCATGGGTCAGGGCCGACCCCAGGCTTCTGGGGTGATCGGTCTGGGCCAGGGTCCCTTGCGGGGTGATGCGCAGACATTCACGCTCGATCCCGCGCCGGATCCCCTTGAGGGCTGTCACGCGCTCCGGGGTTCCCAGCGCAGCCAGCAACTCGGTGAGCGACAAGCTAGTAGTGGTCATATTCACGGCTCATGTATGGCCGCCCCACCTGGGGCGGCACTCATTTTTGCAGCGCCCCTCAGGGCAGTTGCAGTGGATAGATGGGAAGATGAAGCTCGCTCAGGGGTTTTTCAAGCTTTTGCTTGTCCCCCACCACCACAATCACCATGTCGGCCGGGTCGAGCCAGCGGGCCGCGCTCGCCTTGAGCGTCTCGGACGACACCGTCTTGATCAGGTTGCTCTGGGCCTGCACATAGTCCGGCTTCAGGTCGTACATGATCATCTGCAGCAGGAAGCCCGCCTTCTGCCCCAGGGTCTCGTAGGAGAGGGCATCCTGCTGGGAGACGGCGCTGCGCATGTAGACCAGCTCCACCGGGGTCGGTCCGCTCGCACGGTAGCCGTCCATCTCCTTGAGGAACTGGCGGATGGCGTCCACGGTCGCATCGGCCCGCACATTGGCGCCGGTGGCGAACACGCCCGCCTCGCGGTTGGCCTGGAAGCCCGAGCTGGCGCCATAGGTGTAGCCCTTGTCTTCCCGCAGGTTCAGGTTGATGCGGCTGTTGAAGTTGCCCCCCAGGTTGAAGTTCATCAGGTTGGCGACGAAGTAGTCTCCCGTGGTGTCGAACGCCATGGCGCGCCGACCGATGCGGATCACCGACTGGGGCGCCCCCGGCTTGTCCACCAGGTAGATGCCCGGCTTGGCCTGATCCCCCCTGGGCTTGAGATCCCCCAGGGTCGGGGCGGCGCCCTTCCACTGGGTCAGGAAGCCGAGCTGATCCTCCACCTGGGCCTGGGTCACGTCACCCACCACCACCACCTTGGCATTGGTCGGGTTGTAGTAGTCCTGGTAGAAGCGTTTCACGTCCGCCAGGGTCAGCTTCTCCACGTCGGTGAGCACCCCGTCGGTGGGCTGGCCGAGGCGATTGTCCTTGCCATACACCAGCTGACGGAACGCCTGACCCGCCAGCCACTCGGGCTGCTGCTCGTTCTGCTTCATCCCTTGCAGCATCTGCGCCTTGAGCCGCTCGAAGTCCGCCTCCCGCAGGCCGGGGCGCATCAACACCTCGCGCACCAGCGCCAGGGTCTGGGGCAGCTTGTCGGTCAGGCTGCTGATGGTGATCAGGTTGTTGTACTGGGCGGTGGAGACGCTGATGCTGGCACCGAGTTTTTGCAGCTCGTCGCTGAGCTCGGCCTCGGAGAGGCGCACCGTGCCCTGTTCCAGCATGGCGGCGGTGAGGCTGGCGAGCCCCAGCTCTCCCTTGCCTTCGGCACGGATGCCGCCCGGCAGGGCGATCATGATGGAGACCGCGGGGATCTCGTCGCTGTGGGTGCCGATGATCTCGATCCCCTTGTCCAGCTTGCCGTGCCAGATGGCCGGCACCTTGACGCTGACCGCCTCACCGGACTTGGGCTGCACGCTGCGATCGAAGTGGTCTTTCACCAGTCGCTCGGCCAGTACCTCCCCGTGCTTGCTGTAGTCCGGCAGCTCCCGCTCGGCGGGGGTGAAGTTCGGTGTGCCCGCCTGCCAGTCCACCTTGCCCTTGGGCACCACGCTCAGCACCACGGCAGGCTTGTTCGCAATGAACTGGTCGTAGGCGGCCTTGACGTCCGACGCCTTGACCGCGCCGATGGCATCCAGGTTCTTGAACACATAGTCGGGATCTCGGGCCAGCACCTGGCCCATGGCGAGCTGGCTCACCTTGCCCTCGATGCTGTCGAGCCCCCAGATGGCGGCGGCGCGATAGCTGCTGATGGCCTTCTCCAGATCCGCGGGCTTGATGCCCCGGCTGGCGAAGTCGGCGATCACCTTGTCCACCTCGCCCTTGAGGGTCTTGAGGCTGCCGTCCACCGCCGGATTCGGGTAGGCATAGACCGCCAGGGTGCAGGCCAGCTCCTCACAGGAGTGGGAGGCGCCGACCTCGATGGCCTTGCCGGTCTTGACCAGGGACTGGTAGAGCATGGAGCTGGCGGAGCCGCCGAGCACGTCGGCGAAGATGTCCAGCGCCGGCTCCCGGGGATCCCCCAGGGAGACGGTGGGGTAGCTGATGTAGAGCAGCGGCAGATGGACCTTGTCCTCCAGCGTCACATAGCGGGTCTCTGGCAGGGTGGCGGGCTGCGGCGTCGGCTCGGCGACCTCGGGGCCGCGGGGGATGGGGCCGAAGTACTGCTCGATCCAGGCCAGCGCCTGCTTGCTGTCGAAGTCGCCCCCCAGGGTCAGGGTGGCGTTGTTCGGCCCGTACCAGCGCAGGAAGAACTGCTTGAGGTCGTTCACGTCGACCCGGTCGAGATCCTCCACATAGCCGATGGGCTGCCAGGAGTAGGGATGGGTGCGCGGATAGAGCGCCTCCCCCACCTTCTCCCCCAACAGGCCGTAAGGCTGGTTGTCGATGCGCTGGGCCCGCTCGTTCTTGACGGTGGCACGCTGGATCTCGAACTTCTTCTGGCTCACCGCATCGAGCAGGAAGCCCATGCGATCCGCCTCCAGCCAGAGCACCTTCTCCAGCTGGTTGGCCGGCACCGTCTCGTAGTAGTTGGTGCGATCCTTGTTGGTGGTGCCGTTCATGTCGCCACCGGCCTCGTTGATGATCCGCATGTGCTGCTGATCGCCGACGTGCTTGGAGCCCTGGAACATCATGTGCTCGAAGAAGTGGGCGAAGCCGGACTTGCCCACCGTCTCCCGGGACGACCCCACGTGATAGGTCACGTCGAGGTGCACCACGGGATCGGAGCGGTCGGGCGCCAGGATCACGGTCAGGCCGTTCTCCAGCTTGTACATCTGGTAGGGGATGCCGAGCTTGCCCTCCTGCCTGACCTGCTCGGACACCAGGGTCGGGGCCGCCAGTGCGGGCAGGGTGAAGCCCAGGAGAAGGCTGAATGGAATGAGTTTGTTCACGCTTACCTCGTGAGTGACAAAAAAGGCTAGAAGATCTGACTGGCCAGCAGAAACACCAGGGCATAACGAAGCAATTTGCCGAGCCCGATCAAGATGAGGGAGCGCCAGAAGGAGAGGCGCAGCCAGCCGGCCAGCAGGCAGAGACCATCGCCGACCACGGGCGTCCAGGCGAGCAGCAGACACCAGTGGCCATGGAGTTTGAGCCAAGCGAGCGCCTTTTGTTCCCCACGGCCTTGAAAATCTTCCGGTTTTTTCTTGTGCGTGGCGAGCCGGCCGAGCCACCAGGTGGTCATGGAGCCCAGGGTATTGCCGAGCGTCGCCCAGAGCAACAGGCTGGCCATGCTCCACTCCCCCCGGGTCGCCATGGCCCCCAGCAGCACCTCGGAGCTGCCGGGCAGCAGGGTGGCGGAGGTGAAGGCGCTCAGAAACAGCCAGCCGAGCCCCATCTCGGCGATGCCGTTCATCCAGGCTGGCCATCGGCGGCGGGCATGCGCAGCAGCAGCTTGCCCCGCACATGACCGCCCTCGATGGCCCTGTGGGCCAGGGCGCCTTCCGCCAGAGGGAACTCGCCGGAGACGGTGATCTGCACCTCCCCCTGACGCAGCAGCATCAGCATCTGGGTCAGCTGCTTGTGATCGGGGTGCACCAGCATGCCGAGCACCTCGACCCCCAGCGCGGCCCCCGCCTCCTTGATCTGCTGGGCCGTGATGGTGGGGACAGTCACCAGCCGGCCACCGGGCCTGACGCAGGCAAGCGCCGCCTTGCCGCTCTCGCCCCCCACCAGATCCAGCACCAGATCCACCGGGCCGCCCTCAGCCAGGATCTGGGCAGGCCAGTCGGCGTCGTGATAGTCCACCATCTGGCTGGCCCCCAGCCCGTGCAGGAAGCTGTGGTTGTCGCGACTCGCCGTGACCACCACCTCGGCGCCATAGGCGCTGGCAAACTGCACCGCCAGGTGGCCCACCCCGCCAGCCGCGGCCAGGATCAGCACCCGCTGCCCGGCCTCGAGGGCTCCGTGCTCGAACAGCCCCTGCCAGGCGGTCAACCCCGCCAGCGGCAGCGCCGCCCCCTGTCTGAGGCCGATCCCTTCGAGCCTGACCAGCTCTCCCTCGGCCACCACCACGGTTTCGCCATAGCCGCCAGCCGAGAGCGGGAAACCCACCATGCCGCATACCCTGTCCCCCTCGGCCAGCAAGGTGACATTGGGGCCTATCTTCTCCACCACCCCGGCCACGTCGTAGCCCGGCGTCCAGGGCAGCTTGTCCTTGTTCTGGGCCGCCGCCCAGCCGAGGCCGGCCCGGGTCTTGGCATCGATGGGGTTGACCCCCGCAAAGCAGATGCGCACCCGAACCTCTCCCTCTGCGGGCACCTTGTCCTGGGAAGGGTTGAGCCGAAGTACCGAGGGGTCACCGAATGCGGTAATCTGTAGCTGCGTCATTGCACAATCCATCCTGTTGATTGATCAAGGGTCAACAGAATAACAGCGAGGACACCATGGCTCGAATGTTTCTTATTCCTCTGTTGCTGGCCCTGGGGTGGTGGGCGTTTCTGCTCTACTTCCGCATCCCGCTCAAGCAGGGGGCCAAGGGGTTTTACTGGATCATCGGCATCGGTGGCGGGATCGCCGCCTTCCTCAGCCTGATGATGGTGCTCACCCATTGACGCTGCCGGCAACAAAAAGGCCACCCAGAGGTGGCCTGAAGATCAATTCCCCTGTGCGCTGAGATGGTAGTGGCGGTTGCTGCCCTGCCCCAGTACCCCCTGGGCCAGCAGATGCTGGAACACCCGGTCTACCTCCTCCAGCGACAGTGACAATGCCTCCGCCACCCCGCGCTTGCTGCACTTGAGCTCGCCGCGCTCCAGTGCGCTGCGCACCTGAGCCACTACCGCTGGCTCGGGTTCCGGCCTGCTCGCTACCGCGGGCGCCGGGGCTGGCTGGGCCCGCTCGCTCTCGGCCTGCTCCCTCTCCCGCTGCCACTGCCAGCTGCGGCGAAAGCGGTTCTCCTCGCCGATCAGGCTGACGAAATAGGCGCCGAATGCATCGAGCAGCACGGAGAGGAAGCAGACCAGCAGGAACTGCACCTGGCCGATGCTCATCCCCACCCCGTCCGCCAGGCTGCTCATCAACCCCAGCATGGAGGACTGCTCCCCCAGGGGCCTGGCGTCCCGCTCCTGACGCAGCTCGTCCTGGCGCAGCCTCAGCTTGGTGTTGGCCTGCTGCAGGCCGCTGACGCCGCTGGAGATGCGCGCCATCTCGATGTACTTGCGGGCCGCCTCCTCGTTGAGCTGGATCTGCCGTTCTATGCTGGCGATCTGCTCGTCGAAGCGGGCGATTTCCCGCTCATGGCGTGCCTGCTGATTGAGGATGGTATTGGTGGCGCTGTTGATGCCGCCTATGCTGCCGCCGATGGAGATGGCGGCCAGCACGCCGTAGAACAGCAACGACCAGAAGGCGCCAGCCAGATCGCGGCGTGCCTTGCACTCCCCGTATTCATACCAGACGTAGAACTTGCCCAGCTCGAAGATGATGGCGAGCCCGCCGAACAGCCACTTCATCAGGGGATTCTCGTCGATGGAGAGAAACAGCAGCAGGGAGAAGACGATGGACGCCAGGATGGCCAACCCGGTAAAACTGTAAACCGTGGTCAGGGCGAACCACCCCTTGGGGTAGCGCAATGTGGCGAAAGCCTGTGTGGTCATGATGAAGAGGGCGTGATATGCAGGAAAAGTTGGCTGCCGATTATAGTCACCGGGCCATCGGAGAGAAGGGCCATCCCCCGAATTCCTGCAGATGGGCGATCGGCTGCCCAGAGTGCGACCAAAACGCGCAAATCGGCAGCAAAAAAACACTACAATCCACCCAGACCTGAAGGACATCCACGGTTATGCCCGGGTTCAGCTCGCGGCACTACACTGTTTCCCATTGCCATACTCGAGGCCATCATGAACAGAACGACTGCTTTGCTGCTCTCTCTTTGTCTGATTACCGGCACATCTCTCTCCACCGCCGAGGCCCAGGAGGAGGGGGAGCAGACCTTCTCCGTCGATGAAGTCACCTTCAATCTGGACTGGAATGACACCCAATTTGACTGGTCACAGAACCACTGTCTCGATCTGGGGGTCGGTGAGGGCATGTCCGCCGACTGCAAGGGCATCGATATCGAGCCGGAGGAGGAGGTGCACCGCAACCAGCCTCCCAGCACCAACCAGATCCGCACGCAACCAGAGCAATAATCCACCACGACAGGAGCATCCTTGCCATGACCCATCCCAAGCGCAATACCATGACTCACCGCGGCCTCCTGCTGCTCCCCCTGCTCCTGGTGCAGGGGGTGGCCTTCGCCGCGCCCCCTTCCAAGCACAGCGACGACATCCAGATCTCCACCGACCGGGGCCAGATCAGCCTAGACTGGGACGACAAGGAGTACGAATGGTGGCAGGACAACTGCCTGGATGTCAGCACCCGGACCAGCCGCATCCAGCTCAACTGCGACAACATGGATGGCAAATACCGCGACCACTACAACCGCAGCATTCACAGTGGCAACAACCCGGGCAAGGGCCACGACAAGGGCGGCTGGGACAATGACAACGCCAAGAGCAAGGAGAAAGGAAACGGCAACGGGAAGGGCAAGAACAAGTGACAATTCAGGGGCCAGGGGCCCCTGAATTGTCTCGGCCCAAGTGGGGAGCATGCACAATGGAGAGCAGAGCATGGCACCTCACCCTGGCAATCCGGGTCGCCTTTCCCCTCGCAGCCAGGCTGTCAGCCACAGGATCGAGTCCGGTGCGTAGACCACAGCCAGGTCGGTGAAATGGCGCCGGGGTTCCGTTCTCGTTCAGCCTGGCGACCATAAAATGAGCGCCCTGCTGTCATCGAGGCCCCCATGCACAAACCCGTTTCCCACTTGCTCTCCCGACTGCTCAACAGTGGCGCCGCGTTCGACGCCCCTACCCACCACAACGGCACGGATCGTCAGGCAGCGGCTTCTCAAACGGTGCAGGCATCGGGATGGCCGCGCCCTGGTGTCCCCCATGACGAGGCGCCATCGGATGACGGCAAGCGGCGCGATGACGGCCGCTAGCCTCCCCCCTGCTTACCAGTAATTCTCCATGCTGATGTTGCCGGGGGCCCGGCGCAGGTTCTTGGCCAGCCCCAGCTCCAGCAGGGTCTGCTGGGTCTCCTTCACCATGGCCGGGTTGCCGCAGATCATCACCTGACTGTGTTCGGGTGAAAATGCGAGCCCCACCCGCGCCTGCAGCTGGCCGCCGGCGATGGCGGCCGGGATCCGCCCGGCCATGGCGCCGGGCCAGGGTTCGCGACTGACGAAGGGCACATAGTGAAAACGGGGGCCATACTGCTCGACCAGGCTGGTAATCAGGGCCTGATAAGTCAGCTCTTCCCCCCTGCGCACCCCGTGTACCAGCACCAGCGTCTCGAAGCGCTCGAAAGCCTCGCCCTCCGCCAGCATGGCAAGGAAGGGACCGATGGCGGTGCCGGTGGAGAGCAGCCAGAGATCCCGTCCTGGCGGGACTTCGTCCAGGGTCAGAAAACCTGTGGCCTGGGACTGCACCAGAACGGCATCCCCGGGCCGCAGGGCGCCGAGGGAGGGACTCAGCTCCCCGTTCGGGATCTCGACCAGATAGAATTCGTGATAGGGCGTGCCGGGAGGATTGACGAAGGAGTAGGCCCGCTGGATCCGCTGTTCGCCCCGTTGCAGGGCCAGCTTGGTGAATTGTCCCGCCTTGTAGGGGGCAAGCTCCGCCTCCACGCGCAGGGAGAGCAGAGTGGGCGTCCACTCGATGCGCTCGATGACCCGACCTTCAACCCAGGCAGCCATAAAGGTTCTCCTCCAGAGGAACAGACCTTCAATTTACCCCTTGATCTGAAAATAAAAAACCCGCGCATGTGCGCGGGTTTTTTCTGCAAAGCGAAACGCTATTACAGAGCAACAACCTGGATTTGTACGGTTGCCTTGACGTCAGCGTGCAGCTGAACAACAACTTCGTACTCACCGGTGTTACGCAGAACGTTGCCCATGCGGACTTCGCTCTTGGCAACGGCTACGCCGGCAGCAGTGATGGCTTCAGCCACGTCACGGGTACCGATGGAACCGAACAGCTTGCCTTCGTCGCCAGACTTGGAGGCGATGACCACGGCAGCCAGTTCGGCCAGCTTGGCGGCGCGCTCTTCGGCAGCGGCCTTGTTGGCAGCCAGCTTGGCTTCCAGTTCGGCGCGACGAGCACCGAAGGCTTCGATGTTGGCCTTGGTGGCCATCACAGCTTTGCCTTGCGGGATCAGGTAGTTACGGGCATAACCAGCTTTAACGGAAACTTGGTCACCCAGACCGCCCAGTTTGGCGATCTTATCGAGCAGGATAACTTGCATTACCTTTCCTCTATAAATTTCGTTGAGTTAGGCGTAAGCGCCGGACCGATTCTTACTTGTTGTGCAGATCGGTGTACGGCAGCAGAGCCAGGTAACGAGCACGCTTGATGGCGCGTGCCAGCTGACGCTGATACTTGGCGCGGGTACCGGTGATACGGCTCGGTACGATCTTGCCAGATTCAGTGACGTAGTTTTTCAGAGTAACGATATCTTTGTAGTCGATCTCGGTAACGTTCTCGGCGGTGAAGCGGCAGAACTTACGACGACGGAAATAACGTGCCATGGCCTTTATCCTCTATGGAATGATCTTAAGAATTACTCTTCGGAAGACGCTTCAACAGCATCTTCGCGGCGCTCGTCGTCACGACGGGTGAAGCGCTCTTCCTTAGCCTTGGCCATCGGAGAAACTTCAGTCACGGCGTGCTTGGTGCGCATGATCATGTTGCGGATAACGGCATCGTTGAAGCGGAAGTTGGTTTCCAGCTCATCGATAACGGCCTGCTCGGCTTCAACGTTCATCAGAACGTAGTGAGCCTTGTGCAGCTTGTCGATCGGGTAAGCCAGCTGACGACGGCCCCAATCTTCCAGGCGATGGATGGTGCCACCAGCGGTGGTGATAGCGCCGGTGTAACGCTCGATCATGCCAGGTACTTGCTCGCTCTGGTCCGGATGAACCATGAAGACGATTTCGTAATGACGCATTTTAGCTCCTTACGGATTAATTCAGCCTCTGCCCAGGTGCAGCCAGACCTCGGAGGCAAGGAACATAGTGGTGTTTTGACGCTGCTTTCTAGGGCGGCGTATTGTACGAAATCCCCCCTGCCACTGCAACCGGCGTCAGCAGATGTTTTTGTCGATGGGCTTGATACAAAACAACAATTGATAACAATTATCATTTAGATCTATGCTCTCGTCATATCCCCATGGAGGATGACGACATGCAACCCGCGCTGACCACGGCCATCCCGGCCCGCAAATTCAAGCTGAGCCTGCTCGGCCCCGCCTTCATCGCCGCCATCGGCTACATAGATCCGGGCAACTTCGCCACCAATATCCAGGCGGGCTCCACCTTCGGCTACCAGCTGCTGTGGGTGGTGGTCTGGGCCAACCTGATGGCCATGCTGGTACAGACCCTGTCCGCCAAGCTCGGCATCGTCACCGGCAAGAATCTGGCGGAACATATCCGGGACAAGCTGCCCAAGCCGGCGGTCTGTGCCTACTGGGTACAGGCGGAGGTCATCGCCATGGCCACGGATCTCGCCGAATTTATCGGCGCGGCGGTGGGCTTCAAGCTGCTGCTGGGGGTCACCCTGCTGGAAGGCGCCTGCATCACTGCCGTGCTCACCTGGGGCATCCTCATGCTGCAATCCCGCGGCCAGAAGCCACTGGAATTAGCGGTGGGCGGCCTGCTGCTGTTCGTGGCGGCGGCCTACCTCGTCGAGCTGGTGTTCTCCCGCCCTCACCTGCCGAGCCTGCTGGAGGGTGCCCTCTTCCCCGGTCTGCCCAACGGCGATGCTGTCTACCTGGCTGCCGGCGTGCTGGGGGCGACCGTGATGCCTCACGTCATCTACCTGCACTCGGCCCTGACCCAGCACACCCAGGATCAGGGCACAGTGTCCCAGCGGCTGCACGGCACCCGGGTGGATGTGGCCATCGCCATGACCATCGCCGGTTTCGTCAACCTGGCCATGATGGCCATGGCCGCGGCCGCCTTCCACGGCACCGGCAACTCACAGGTGGCCGAGCTGGAGTCGGCCTACCAGACCCTGACTCCCTTGCTCGGCCAGGGGGCCGCCACCCTGTTCGGCCTCTCCCTGGTCGCCTCCGGCATCTCCTCCACCGTGGTGGGCACCCTCGCCGGGCAAGTGGTGATGCAGGGCTTCGTGCGCTTCACCATTCCGCTCTGGCTGCGCCGGGTCATCACCATGGCCCCCGCCTTCGTGGTGATCGCCATGGGCCTCAACACCACGGAGATCCTGGTGCTGAGTCAGGTCATTCTGAGCTTTGGCATAGCGCTCGCGCTCATTCCCCTGCTGATGCTGACCGGAGATCGCGCCCTGATGGGGGCGCATCGCAACCACCCCGTGACCCAGGCCGCCGGCCGCCTCATCGTCGCCCTGGTGATCGGCCTCAACGCCTACCTGCTGGTCGCCTTGATCTAGCGAGCTGCCGCAACAAAACAGAGAGGCTCATTAACCCAGGTTGATGAGCCTCTTCGCACTTTCGCGTATGCTGCCGCTATTCCTTCTCCTTTTCTCGTTGCAGGAGCCCTGCCATGGAACATACCCGGGTCAGCTTCGTGCTGGGCCAACATCAGGAAGCGGCCAGCGTCCTCTATTGCGAGCGGGGAGACTCCACCCTGCTGGTCACAGATCTCACCCCCTTCCATCCCCAGAGTCACCTCTGGCCCGATCAGCCCGGTGATGTGGGCTGGGTACGCTGGGAGGGCGGCGAGGCGGTCGTCGGGCCCTGCGCCATGGGGGCCATCAGCCCGGAGGGTGCGCTGTTTGTGGATCTGGCCATCCCGGTCAAGCGAGGCGCCGAGGGTTGGGCCTTCGTGGTGGTCCATCCTCTCGCCGGTGCGTTTGACCTGGCCGCGGGCACGCCGGTGGAGCTCAGGGTGGACGCCGAGGCGCGCCACGCCCTGAGCCTGGGTCACAGCGCCTGCCATCTGGTGGCCCTGGCCCTGAACCGGACGTTGATGCCTTACTGGCGCAAGGAGGTCGGCGAGCGGGATGCCCTGGATCAGCCCGACTTCGATCGCCTCGCCATCCAGCGCTCCCGGGTCGAGCCCCGTGGTTCGCGGGAGCAGTACCGCATCGGCAAGAGTCTGCGCAAGAAGGGAGTGAACGCCGAGGCCCTGCTGGCGGAACTGGCGCAGGTAGAAGAGCGGATCAACCGGCAGCTGGCCGACTGGCTGGCCGCAGGGGGCGAGATCCGCCGCAGCCGGGCCGGCGAGGCCATCATCGACTCCCGTTACTGGCACTGCACCCTGGACGGCCGGGAGATCACCATCCCCTGTGGCGGCACCCATGCCGCCAGCCTGGCCGAACTGGGCCGGGTGCGGGTGCAACTGGCCCCCTGGGAAGAGGGGTTCATCCTCACCACCCGGGTCAGCCCCTGACCCACCGAGCCCTGCGCTCTGCTGCCGCCTCGCCTAGCCGAGGCGGATCAGCAGCACGCCGCAGAGGATCACCAGGGCGGCCACCAGCCGGATCCGCCCCAACCGCTCCCCCAGCCAGCCCCAGGAGAGCAGCACCGCAAACAACACGCTGCTCTCGCGCAGCGCCGCCACCAGTCCGATGGGGGCCCGGGTCATGGCCCAGATGACGATACCGTACGCCAACAGCGAGAGGGCGCCGCCCAACGCCCCCGAGTACCAGTCGGCCCGGGTCAGGGTGCGCAAGGCGGTGCGGCTCTGCCATCTCATCAGCAGCGGCATCACCAGCGCGGTCAGGGTAAAGAGCCAGAGGGTGTAGCGCACCGGCTCCCCGGCCGAGCGGGCCCCCATGCCGTCAGACAGGGTATAGGCGGCGGTAAACAGCGCCGTGATGAGCACCGCCTGCAGGGCGGCCGGTGCCAGCCGGATGCCGCCTCGCCACGCCATCAACAGCACTCCGCCCACCAGCACCAGAGCCCCGATCACTGCCACCCACTCTGGCACCTCGCCGAGCAGCAGGGCACCGAACAACAGGGTCATCAGGGGAGCACAGCCCCGGGCCAGCGGATAGACCTGGCCAAACTCCCCCAGCCGATAGGCACGGCCCAGGAAGAGACAATATCCGCTGTGCAGCAGAATGGAGAGCGCCAGCCAGGGATATTCGGCCGATGCGGGCAGCCCCACCAGGGGCAGGAAGGGCAGGCAGAACAACCCGGAGCAGAGCGAGACCAGCAGCACGCTGACCCGCCCCGCGGCCTGACGCTTGGCCAGCGCATTCCACAGGGCGTGAAGCAGGGCGGCCAGCAGAATGGCGGCGAAGATGGAGAGTGTCACGACGGGATTCCGATCAGCAAGGGAGCGCCATCATACCCGTTTGAGTCACCGTGGTGCGAGAGCCCGCTCATGGCCGCCCGCTTCCCCGGCCATGTGGCTGATCAGGCAGGCTGTCTGCGCATCCCCATGTGAGGGATGTCATCTTCCAGATACCCTTCCCCTTCGGCCACGAAGCCGTGCTGACCGTAGAAACCCTGCAGGTGAGCTTGTGCGCCGAGCCAGATGCTGTGCGCCGGCCAGCGGACCGTGCAGGCGGTCACCGCCTCATCGAGCAACCTGTGGCCCAGCCCGCCCCCTCGCGACCGAGGTGAAGTGACCACCCGGCCGATGGCGGCGCCCTGCTCGTCGCCTATGCCGGGGGCCATGATACGGGCATAGGCCACCAGCTGCTCCTCCTCATAACCGAGCAGGTGCAGTACGCCGTCCCGGCGATCCAGCCCGTCCAGATCCTGGAAGGGGCAGGTCTGCTCCACCACGAACACCTCGGCGCGCAGGGCGAGCAGCTCATACAATTCGTCCGTGGTGAGTTCACACCAGGGCTTGAGACTCCAGTTCATCGATCACTCCTCATGGATCCGGTCCGCCAGCATAGACTCTCGAACCGGCGCCGGCATTAACCTTGGTTAAGAGAGGCTTGAGCGGCCTGCAGATACGGCTCAGGCTGGCGCACAGGCGTGCACAGAACCTAGAGCCTGGCGCCGGCATCACGCTCTGCATCTGCCAGCCTGCACGCGCCACTTCGAGCAGGGATTACCCCTGGTCACGCGCCTTCAATCGCCTGCGGATGCGGCTCAAGCTGATAGGGGTGATGCCGAGGTAGGCGGCGATCTGGTGATCCGGCACCCTGGCTTCCAGCGCGGGAAAACTGCGCAAAAAGTGCTGATAGCGGGCCTGCGGACTCTCGGTCAGCAGCAACAACTCTTTCTCCTCCTTGATACGCAGCTGCACTTCAAGGAGGTGGTGATACCAGGCGGGCCAGCAAGGGAGACGGCGCAGATCCACCAGCGGGAAAAGCTGCAGTCGGCAAGGCTCCAGCGCCTCCACGCTGTAGCGGGCGGGCTCCCCACTGAGCAGGTGGTGGAAGTCGAGAAACTCGTCCCCCTCCCAGTAGAACTCCTTGATGTACTCGCGGCCATCCGCCAGCACCACCTTGGCCCGCAGCAACCCCTCCTCCACCCTGACCAGCAGCGCCGGACTGTCACCGGCATGCCAGAGGCAGGTGCGAGGGGGCAAGGTCAATGAGCGGGCAAAAGAGAGGAGGCGCTCGGCCTCCTGCTCATCTGTGACCCGTTCCCAGACAAAGGGGGGTCTGTCGGTCATCGCCTTGTCAGCCGCGGCGCTGGCGCACGGCTTCGAACAGGCAGACACCGCTCGCCACCGAGACGTTGAGGCTGGAGACCGCCCCCGCCATGGGGATGCTCACCAGCTCGTCGCAGTGCTCGCGGGTCAGCCGGCGCATGCCCTTGCCCTCGGCCCCCATCACCAGCGCCAGGGGGCCGGTGAGTTTCGCCTGATAGAGGTCGTGATCCGCCTCGCCGGCAGTCCCGACGATCCAGACCCCGCGCTCCTGCAGTTCGCGCAGGGTGCGGGCCAGGTTGGTGACCTGGATGAGCGGCACCACTTCGGCGGCGCCGCAGGCGACCTTGCGCACCACGGACGTGAGGCCTGTGGCCTTGTCCCGCGGCACTATCACCCCGTGCACCCCGGCCGCATCGGCGCTGCGCAGGCAGGCGCCGAGGTTGTGCGGATCCGTCACCCCGTCCAGCACCAGCAGGAAAGGCTCAGCCTTCTGCTCGGCCAGGCCGTCCAGCAGGCTGGCCAGGTCGTGCTCGGCCAGCTTGGGCGCTTCGATCACCTTGGCCATGATGCCCTGGTGATTGTTGCCTTCTGCCTTGTCGTCAAGGGTCTTGCGGTTCACGCTCTGCACCCTGATGCCGAGGGCCTCCAGCTCCGCCAGCACGGGTTGCAGCCGCTCATCCTCGCGGCCCTTGAGGGCCCACACTTCGATGAAACGCTCCGGGGTGCGCTCCAGCAGCGCGGAGACAGCGTGAATGCCGTAGATCAGTTCAGTACTCATTTAGTGCTCTTGGCCTTGTCGCGAGCCTTCTTGCTCGGTCTTCTGTTGCTGGACTTGGCACGGCCGCCCTTGGCGGATTTACCGTGGTCCTTGTCCTCTTTGCGTTTTTCGTGGCGCTCGGCGCTCTTGGCCTTCTCCTTCTTGATCTCGGCCATCTTGCGCACCGCCTGCTTGGCGTTCTTGCCGGAGATCTGAAGGGGCTCTTCCACCATCACGAAGTCGATCTTGCGATCATCCAGATTCACGCCCATCACCTTGACCCTCACCTTGTCACCCAGGCGGTAGCGACGGCGGAAGTTCTCGCCGATCAGTTGCTGGTGCAGCGGGTCGAACTGGTAGTAGTCGTTGGTGAGGGTGCTGACGTGCACCAGACCGTCGATGTGGATCTCGGCCAGGCGCACGAAGAAGCCGAAGCCAGTGACGCTGGCGATGACGCCGTCGAACTCGTCACCTACGTGATCCAGCATGTACTCGCACTTGAGCCAGTCGGCCACGTCGCGGGTGGCGTCGTCGGCCCGGCGCTCGGTCATGGAGCAGTGTTCGCCCATGGGATCCACTTCGTCCAGCTGGTAGTGGTAGCCACCGCTCGGGGTCCACTTGTGGCGCAGGTTGCCCTGCTGCTCCTTGGCCGTCTGGTACTTGATCGCGCGATGCAGGATGAGGTCGGGGTAGCGACGGATTGGCGAGGTGAAGTGGGCATAGGACTTCAGCGCCAGCCCGAAGTGACCTATGTTGTCGGCCTGATAGATGGCCTGACGCATGGAGCGCAGCAGCATGGTGGAGAGCAGCTCCGCATCCGGGCGTCCTTCGAACTTGGCGGCGAGCTCGGCGAAGTCCTTCGGCTCGGGCTCGAGCCCGCCCTTGAGCTCCAGGCCCAGCTCGGCCAGGAAGTCGCGGAAGCCGGTCAACCGCTCCTCACCCGGACGGTCGTGCACCCGGAACAAGGCTGAGGCTTCGTTCTTCTCGATGTAGCGGGCGGCAGCCACGTTCGCCTGGATCATGCACTCTTCGATGATCTTGTGGGCGTCGTTGCGCACCAGCGGCACGATGCGGTCGATCTTGCGCTGGGCGTTGAAAATGAAGCGGGTCTCCTCGCTCTCGAACTCCACCGCGCCACGCTGATGGCGGGCATGCTTGAGCGCCTTGTAGAGGTTGTTGAGCTCCTCGATATGGCCCACCAGGGGGTCATACTGCTGACGCAGCTTGGGATCCCCGTCCAGAATGGCGGCCACCTTGGTGTAGGTCAGGCGAGCGTGGGAGTTCATCACGGCTTCGTAGAACTTGTAGCCGGACATGCGGCCGGCGGCCGAGATGGTCATCTCGCACACCATGCAGAGGCGGTCGACCTGGGGATTGAGCGAGCAGAGGCCGTTGGAGAGCACCTCAGGCAGCATGGGCACCACGAACTCGGGGAAATAGACGGAGTTGCCGCGCTGGTAGGCTTCGGTGTCGAGGGCCGTGCCCGGTTTCACATAGGCGGAGACGTCCGCGATGGCGACCCAGAGACGCCAGCCGCCGCCGCGCTTGGCTTCACAGAAGACGGCGTCATCGAAGTCGCGGGCGTCTTCCCCGTCGATGGTCACCAGCGGCAGGGCGCGCAGGTCGATGCGCCCCTCTTTGGCCTTCTCCGGCACCTGTTCGCCCAGGCCGGCGACCTCCTTGGTCACCTCCTCCGGCCAGGTGTGCGGGATGCCGTGGGTACGCAGGGCGATCTCGATCTCCATGCCAGGCGCCATGTTCTCGCCCAGCACTTCCAGCACTGTACCGACCGCGTTGAAGCGGGCGGTGGCACGCTGGTTGATGCGCACGACCACCACCTGGCTCTGGCGAGCACCCTTGTTCTCCCCTTCCGGGATGATGATGTCCTGGCCGATGCGGCTGTCATCGGGCACCACGAAACCGACGCCGTTCTCGACGAAGTAGCGGCCGACGATGTCCGCCTCGCGGGCCTTGAGCAGGCGCACCAGGCGCGCCTCCTGGCGCCCCTTGCGGTCGATCTCGGTGGGCTGCACCAGGGCATAGTCGCCGTGCATCAGGCGCTGCATCTCGCGGTTGTTCAGGAACAGATCCGGTCCACCACCTTCGGGGCGCAGAAAACCGAATCCATCCTTGTGGCCAAGCACATAGCCTTTGACCAGATTCAGGCGATCCGGCAGGGCGTAACATTGGTTGCGCGTGAATACCAGCTGTCCATCGCGCTCCATGGCGCGCAGGCGGCGGCGAAGGGCTTCCAACGGCTCTTCTTCGGTCAGCTTGAGGACCTTGGCCAGCTCTTCACGGGACATGGGTTTTTCATGGCCCTTGATGAGCTCCAGCAGCATCTCGCGGCTGGCAATGGGGTTTTCGTATTTTTCGGCCTCGCGTTGGAGGAAAGGATCTTTTTGAGACATAAGCAGGCCTTAGGGTAGGTAGTAACGCAGACATTATATCGAAGGGGGGAGCTAATGGCATCCATCGACTGCCTTTTGGCCAATCTCTCTGTCATACTGGCCACAGTTTGCAGGTATGTGAGACTCGGAACTCATGAGCAAGGACTCGTTCGCCCAATCGGCCGCCTATTTGAAACAGGCGGTCCCCCTGATGATCAAGTATCAAATCCCCACCACACCGAACAATTACCACCTCTGGTACAGCTACGTCTCCGGAGGCATGCCGGAGCTGAATCAGGCCGTCGATCAGGCGATAAAACTGCAGGGCACCTTCTCCCTCACTACCTGTGAGCGCCTCTATCATCAACACCTCGCCAGCCAGGACGAGCAGCAGCTCGAGGCGATGAAGCTCAATCTGGCGGCCATGGCCAACGAGCTCGGCAACTCCATGCAGGACGCGCTGATGGATACGGGCCAGTTCCAGGCCATGCTCGACAAGAGCTTCGACAAGCTGAGCCTCATCGATGACGAGGGGCTGAGCCTGGAAGACACCATGGGGATCCTGCGGGAACTGGTGCGCGAATCCAGGGAAGTGCGCATGTCCACCCTTCACTTTCGCAACCAGCTCAGCAGCGCCGAGAAGGAGATCAAGGAGCTGAAGCAGGCGTTGAGCGAGACCCGCAAGATGGCGACCGAGGACCCCCTGACCTCCCTGCTCAACCGCCGCGCCTTCGACTTGGAGATGGAGAGCCTGATCCGCAGCAAGCAACCCTTCTCGCTGATCATGACCGATATCGATCGCTTCAAGAACTTCAACGACGAATATGGCCACCTGCTCGGCGACCAGGTGCTGCGCATCGTCGGCAAGCGGCTGCGGGAGGCCAGCAAGGAGGGCATCACGGCCTATCGCCTGGGGGGTGAGGAGTTTGCCCTGCTGGTGCCGAGCCGCGCCCTGGCACTGACCCGGCAGATGGCGGAGAGCCTGCGCCGCGTCATCGAGCGGATGTCGATTCTGGATCGCAAGTCCGGCCGGCGCATCGATCACATCACCGCCTCGTTCGGGGTGGGGGAATACAATGGCCAGGAGACGGCGGATGCCCTGATAGAGCGAACCGACAAGCTGCTCTACAAGGCCAAGGAGCTGGGGCGCAACCGGGTGATGCCCCTGCCCTCCTGAGGGCACCAGAACGCAAGAAGGCCGGTCAATGACCGGCCTTCCTTTTTCCATCTCGACTTAGAGGCTTTTCAGCTTCTCTTCCGGCAGGGCCAGCTCGTCGTTGCGGTTGACGCCGATGCCGCGCTCCAGCACCTGGCGGGCGATGGCGTGCGCCTCTTCCAGGGAGTGCATGCTGTAGGTGCCGCACTGGTATTCGTTGAGCTCGGGGATCTTGCCCTGCTCCTGCACGGCCAGCACGTCGCTCATGGCGGCCTGCCAGGCGGCACCGACACGGGCCTCATCCGGCGCGCCGATCAGGCTCATGTAGAAGCCGGTCCGGCATCCCATGGGAGAGATGTCGATGATCTCCACCCCGTTGCCGTTCAGATGATCTCGCATGAAACCCGCAAACAGATGCTCGAGGGTATGGATGCCACGCTCGGAGAGGATCTCCTGGTTCGGCACGCAGAAACGCAGGTCGAACACCGTGATGGTGTCCTTGTTCGGGGTCTGCATGGTCTTGGCCACCCGCACTGCAGGGGCTGCCATGCGGGTGTGGTCGACGGTAAAACTGTCCAATAACGGCATTTCTGACTCCTGATTGGTTAGGAGAACCAGCCCCCGCTGGGAAGCCGATCCTTGCATTGTCTGTATTGGGCACCGTAGCGCTGGGCGCGGGCCTCCACCTTGCGGGAGACCTTCATCAGCCACCCCTTGCTGCGGTAGCTGCCACGCCGGTAGCCACCCCAGCCTTCGTGATAATTGAGATACTGGCCATAGGCATCCCACTTGGAAGTGCCGTTGAGCCGCTGGGCCTTGTGAGTGTACCAGCCCATGAAATCGATGGCGTCGGCAAAGTCGTCGCGATCACTCCAGCCATTGCCGGTTTCCCGCTGGTAATCGTCCCAGGTTTCGTCCTTCACCTGGGCATAGCCGTAGGCGGAACTCGCCCGCCCGGTCGGGATGAAGAGGAAGTACTGCATCGGCGGCTGGGCATCGTGCACGAAGGAGGACTCCTGATACATCATGGCCATCACCACGTGCACCGGCGTGCCCCACCGCTCGTTCATCCTGAGCGCGGCCTTGTGCCAGTCCGGCTTTTCGCGAAAGATCTGGCACAGGTTCTCCGGCTGGGCGGGCGGCCGGGTACTGCAGGCGCTCAGCGTCATCAACAGAGCAGCCGCCACCATGAAACGCATCCGGGTCATCAGAGGGACAGGCCCTCAGCGTCGTTCGTCATCACGAGATACATCCACCACATCAGATTGCGTCTTCGTTCTCTTCACCAGTGCGGATACGAATGACGCGCTCCACCTCGCAGACGAAGATCTTGCCATCCCCGATCTTGCCGGTGCGGGCGGTGTTCTGGATCGCCTCCAGGCAGGCG
This sequence comes from Aeromonas sp. XH, assembly GCF_033348475.1. NCBI lineage: Bacteria > Pseudomonadati > Pseudomonadota > Gammaproteobacteria > Aeromonadales > Aeromonadaceae > Aeromonas > Aeromonas sp. XH. The sequence continues at coordinate 3,683,070 of NZ_CP137630.1, forward strand.
TCGAGATCCTCGTCCTGCACCACCAGCTCCACCTTCACCTTGGGCAGGAAGTCGACCATGTACTCGGCGCCGCGATACAGTTCGGTGTGGCCCTTCTGGCGGCCGAACCCCTTGACCTCGGAGACGGTCATGCCGTTGATGCCGATCTCGGCCAGGGCCTCGCGCACATCGTCCAGCTTGAACGGTTTGATGATGGCTTCAATCTTCTTCATGGTGACTCCTTACCAGTTCTGTTTGCCGAACCCGGACGTGATGGGGTAACGGCGATCCTTACCAAAGTTGCGGGCCGTGATGCGGGGGCCGACCGCCGCCTGACGGCGTTTGTATTCGTTGAGATCCACCAGACGGACCACCTTGCGGACCACCGCCTCTTCGAAGCCCTCGGCCACCATGTCGGCCACGGACGCATCCTCTTCAACGTAGCGCTTGAGGATGGCATCCAAGACGTCATAGGGAGGCAGGCTGTCCTGATCCACCTGATCCGGCGCCAATTCGGCCGACGGGGGACGATCGATGACCCGCTGCGGGATCACGTATTCCACGCTGTTGCGATACTCGCACAGCTTGAAGACCAGGGTCTTGGGGACATCCTTGAGCACGTCGAAACCGCCGGCCATGTCGCCATAGAGAGTCGCATAACCCACCGCCATCTCGCTCTTGTTGCCCGTGGTCAGCACGATGCGGCGGCGCTTGTTGGAGAGTGCCATCAGGAGCACACCGCGGCAGCGCGCCTGCAGGTTCTCTTCGGTGGTGTCGCGGGCAGTGCCTTCAAACAGCGGCGCCAGCTGAGCCATAAAGCCTTCGAACATGGGCTCGATGGAGATGATGTTGAACTCCACCCCCATGCGCTCAGCCTGCTCCTTGGCGTCTTCCACGCTCATCTGGGCGGTGTAGCGGAACGGCATCATCACCGCCTGCACCTTGTCCGCCCCGATGGCATCGGCTGCAATGGCCAGGGTCAACGCCGAGTCGATGCCGCCGGAGAGACCCAGCACAGCCCCCAGGAAACCGTTCTTGGTGACATAGTCGCGCACCGCCAGCACCAGCGCCTGATAGGTCTCGGCCAGCGGCTCGAGCGGCGCGGCCGGCTCACGCTCCTTCACCGGCTGACCATCGGCAAAGCGCACCAGCGCCATCTCTTCGGCAAACGGGGCCAGCTTGTGGGTCAGTTCACCCCGGCTGTTGAACACCTTGGAACAGCCGTCGAAAATCAGCTCGTCCTGGCCGCACACCTGGTTGAGGTAGACCAGCGGCAACCCGGTCTGATCGCAGCGCTCGGTCATCAGCTCGCGGCGGATCCAGGGTTTCTCCTGATCGTAGGGAGAGGCGTTGATGGTGATCAGCACATCGGCCCCCGCCGCCTTGGCGGCCAGCGCCGGGCCGGGTTGCCACAAGTCCTCGCAGATGAGCAAGCCCAGCTGATGACCACGGAACGGCACCACGCAGGTCTCGCTCGCCGCCGTGAAGTAACGCTTCTCGTCGAACACCCCGTAGTTGGGCAGATCCTGCTTGAAGTAGCGCGCCACCAGCTTGCCCTGCGCATAGAGAGAGGCGGCATTGTAGAGCGCCTCCCCTTCGCGCCAGGGGTGGCCCACCAGAATGGCGCAAGCCCCCTGCCATGCAGCGATGCGGGCCAGGGCCGCCTCTACCCGGATCATCAGGTCGGCGCGCAGCAGCAGATCCTCCGGCGGATAGCCGGTCAGGGCCAGCTCGGAGCAGACCAACAGGTCGGCACCTTGTTGGTCAGCCTCGGCGGCGGCCGCCAACACCTTGTCACAGTTATCTTCGATGGCGCCTACCGTCAGATTCAACTGGGCAAGCATCAGAGAGAGGGCTTTTGCCATGGCGATGCATCTTGAATTCGAAAATGATGGGGAATGATAAAGAAAAGGCGCTGGCTGTGCCAGCGCCTTGGCTCCCTCAGCAAGCCTCAGGGAGAGCAGGTCAGGTTGGCGGCATTGGTGACGCCGTTGTCGGCCAGCAAGGTACAGGGGCCACTGATGACTTGGCCGCTTGCTGGCGGAGTCATGGGGATACTCAAAGAACTCGGCTTAAGCAGGAAGGTCGTATTGCCCGAGTAGGAGAAGTTCACCACCAGAGTGCTGTTCTGCGCCGCCGTGCAGGTATAGATAGCCGTCTGGTTGTCGCTGCTCGGCTTGTCTATCTGGCAAGTAGCCCCGGAGGTCGAGGTATTCATCGACAGGTTATTGAAGACATTCTTCTTGCAGGCAATGGGGGTCGGATCATTGTTCTTGGTTTTCTCCAGGCACTGCACCTTGCCTGTCACCGTCAGCAGAGGCTGCGTGACTGTTCCGGAGTCAATCTTGACGGCCAACTCGGTGCTGAGAGCCTGGCTCTGATCCTGTGGTGAAATCAGCGTAGCAGTGATCCCCGAATTACCCTGATAGACGGTGGCCTTCACCTTCACCGCCTGCAGGTTCTGGCTGGCATCCTTGGTGGATTTCTTGGTTGCCAGATAACCACGGCTGTAACTGCCAAAGTAGTAGTTGTTGAGATCCACTATGGTATCGACCGGTTCATTGCTGATTGTGGCATAGTCGGTAACCGCTCCCGTCAACTGGCCGCTGAGTGGCGTCATGGACCACTCCGCCAGCATGGTCAGGTTGATGTCCTGAAATGGTACCTTGGCCAGATAACCGGTCACGCTGGTATCGATCCCGGTCAGATAAGCCGGATTCAGGATATCGACATAGATGCCGCGAGCGATCAGCTGACGCGTCCCAGTGCTCACGGTGATCCCCGTGCTAGCATCCCCCCCGGCTGCAACATTGGCTGGCGTCTGTAACCAGGCCTCAAATTCGCTGATTGTTGGTGCCGTCGCCGTCGTGCTTGATGTCCAGTTCAGAGTCTGCTTCTGCCAATCGATATAGGTTTTAACCACATATTGTATGTAATTCTGGTAGCTGACCTGATTCGCGGGTTTGGCCAAGAAATCCGAGGTGGTAACAATGACCTTGACCAGGTTCCAATCTGGTAGAGGGCGATAGTACCCGTCCAGTCGAGCGAAACGACAAGCATCAATGTAACTGCCGCTACTGGCCAGAGAAAGGGAACTGTTATAGCGCTGTCTGCTGGTATTGAGTGGCGCATAATAGCTTGTAAAGCTCCCCCCCGAACCATCGAAGTGATCCTTGCAGCAGCTTGTGCAGAGTGCTGGCTGGTTATTCCCGACCGTCCCGGTCTGCTTGCTCTGCAAGACTCCTACTTTCCAATACAACTGGTTGGTGGCAGTACTGTAGGCCTGACCTGGCAGATAGGCATTCAAAGTGGAACCATAAGTGCAGGCACAACTCACAGAGCTTATATCCTGTTGAATTTGCTGTGTATTACCTTGATTTCCCGGCTGATACGTCACCGTTTCAAATTGCACTTCCTTGCCGACGGTATTATTTTTGGCCACCACGGTGGGAGAAGGCTTGCTGGTCTCCTGTCTGCTGCCATTACCGAGATCGATGGAGATAACATCTGGTGCGACGCCTGGGTTATAACTTATCTTCGGCCCTGTCCTGGCGGTATCCAGACCCCCATTCAACTGCTCTGCGGTCAATGATTCCGTAGGGGAGGCATACCCAATGAGTGCAACCGACGCCGTCGCCCCTTCGCTGTTGGTCCAGCTCACGGTCGTATTGATCTGCTTTCGCCCGGGGTAGTTCAGCAGATATCCCGCAGGAGCCGTGTTCTGCCATGCAGAGGTGCTCCCGTTCCAGTATTGGTTGGTCACAGTCCAAGCCAGCGTGTAGCTGTCGCCAGACTGACTTTTGGTAGCATTACCGCTCGTGATGGATGCATAGGCAGTGAGCGGGGCCGTCGCCGTCACCAGACTATTGAAGTTACGAAATTCCTCAATCTTGGACTCTGCGAGCCGCATGGCCACTTCATAACGCTTCCCATCCTGGGAAGCCGTCAGGGCCGACTTCGAGAGGATCACCAAGCCGACGACACCCACTCCCAGCACAACTAGTGTCACCAGAATCTCAAACAGGCCAAATCCTTTTTGCCGTTTCATTTACTTGTCCTCTACCAGTCGCGCCAGCTGCCCGGCACCTGTTTAAGAGTCTGGAAGGCGGCTCCCGTCTTGATATTGCTCAGCGCGGCCTCATCATATTTGGCATCATAGGTACCATTTGCCTTGCCCAGCTTGAAGTTGGCTACCAAGGCACCATTGACTATGGCCCCACCGGTGAGCTTGATATCCGTGGTTGCTGTAGCTGGATCTGAAGAGTACGCAAATACCAGCCCATATAATTGACGGTTACCATTAATGGTCAGGCTGCCATCCTTGATGATCAATACCACTGGAGCGGATTGAGTACCAATACTGGAACCGGGATTACAATCGCCATTGACAATGACAAGCCCCGTCGTCGTCGGCCCCAGACCATTGCAATTATTGACTATCTGGTTGGCTCTTGACTCTATGTTGGCCCAGCCAGCGGCATCATCATTCTCATTGAACAAATACCACACCAAGTCGGTTGGAAAATCGGGATCACTATCCTTGATATCCGACTGTTTATTGCCCGGCTGGCTGATGTTGGCACTGCAACCACCAGCGTAATCCCCCTGATGGCAGGTCTGGCCGGACCCCGTATTCAGATCTACATAATCATTGGTCCAGATGGAAAGTGGTACTCCGGGCCCCCCCCCATTGGGATTGGCAACAACGGTGAAGTTGCCTCCTACCGCCATTCCCCCTGCAACAGTCAAAGGCGCGGCAGGTGTCCCAGCCAACACATTGCTCTGCACATACCGAGCCTCAACTGCCGCCTGCGCCTGGCTGTTGCTCAGGCTAGCCACTGAACGAACCAGGATAGGAGCAATGGGCGTGGTACTCCCAGCCACCACGGGAAAGGGAGTTATGCATTCAACCGTCAGGGTATAACTCCCACCCGCACCTGATGGAGAAAACGAGTTGCCTGACCAGGCAGGGATAGAAGAGGGGCAAGACGCCCCTTCAGCAGATAGTCGGCCAAAACCATAGGAGAGCCCCTGCTCTGCCAATGCCATCACTTGACGATAGAGAGTTTCATTCAATGTGATGCGGCGATCCGCTACCAACAACTTGCCCACCAGCAGAGTGACCGCCAGCAGGATCAGTAACAGGATCAGCGTGACAGTGAAGGTAGTAAAACCGGACTGGATTCTCATATCAGTATCCGTCATTGCGCAACTTGATATCACGCTGCAAGTTCAAGGTCAGCTCAGTATTGTCCTTGTAGCGGCCCGAAATGTTGAGTTGAATTGCCCTAGCACCACTCACCTGGCTGCTCCCAAGCATGCTATAGGTAAGTTGAGTAATTTCTATGGTGTTGTCGGTTGATAGAAGATCAGTTTCATCACAAGCGGCTGCCCCCCCTGTCGCTAGCTTGACCCCCTTTTTAGCACTGCTGTAGCTGTAAACTCGCGTTTCATTCAACTTGGAAGGAGAAGAGTCGGGGTTATCGAGTACACCATCATCATCGTTATCGTAACGGATTCGGATACAGCGATAGAGTTTGGAGCCCGTCGCGGTCTCATCCAATAAGTCGACGTTGGCATCAAAATAGAAAGGGGAAGGGACCGCACCAGAGACCAGCCGAGTGGCCGTAGCGGCGCTGGCATCATAGCCGGCTCGTTCTATATCGCGGGCCATTATGTCAGTAATGGCCTGAACTTCTTGATTAAGTCGACTCACTTTCATGGCAGTACTGTTTGCCCTGAGAATAGTTGCAAATAGCGTCGTCACAGCAGCCACCAGTAATAAGCCCGCCACCATGGCGACCATTAACTCCACCAGACTAAAGCCTGAATGTCGCCTCATCAACATGTCGGCACCCCGCTCACATTGCTGACGGCACAGGTGCGCACCCGCCCGATATTATTGGTGACGACCCGCATGGAGTAACCCCCATATGAGACCTCAAAATAACCCGAAGTTAACGTACCTCTGCGGGGAGAAATATTGAGCGGTCTGATGTTGGTCGCTGACTCACTGTAAGTCGCCACTAGGGTGATACCGGGGAATTCGCTGGCATTTACCCCTTTCCGCCCCTCAATGCTGGAACAGGCATCGGCACAGTTGTTACAGCTACCATCGATATGAACGCGGTAGCACCAGTTACTGGCGCCACTATTGAAGAGCAGGAGATTCATCGCCTGATTGCGTTTAACTGCCTCGGACTTTAGCAGCATGACATCGGTATAGATGGCCTGGGTGGCAGCCCTGACCATCTGCTCCTGGCGCAGCGAACGATAGCTGGGGAGCGCAACGGCAACCAGGATCGCCACCAGTACCAAGGCAAGTATCAGTTCTATCAGGGTAAAGCCGGACACCGGCCTGATCCGCATTTCCATGTTTGCCCAGACTCCTGTCTATAGCCCGTTCTCGGGCCGGCGAGTACTATCCTATGATAGTCTCAACTCACTTATGGAACCATGCCGATGCCACTACGCTTCGCAAGAGGAATTACGCTGATTGAACTGATGGTCGTGGTCGCCATCGTGGCCATCATCGCCGCCGTGGCCTACCCCAGCTTTATGGATGGTTTGCGCAAATCGCGTAGAGCCGAGGCCATCAAGGGACTGCTGACTATGCAGCTAAAGCAGGAAGAATACCGCATCACCAGCGCAGCCTACAGTACCAACCCTGCGGACCTTGGCAGTCCCTCCAGCGCCTACTACAGTTTTGACGTTGTTTCGGCATCAACTAACACTGTAACCTACAAACTGATAGCGCAGGCCAAAGGAGCCCAGAGCGGCGACACTGGTTGCGCCAATATGTATATCGACAAGACCGATGAGAAGACACCAGCAGAGTGCTGGAAGTAGGTAATGCGGGGACAAAAAGCACGATGCCGACATTAGTCGGCATCGTCGTTATTACAGGATCCGCAGCTCGGGGGGGACCTCAAACACCACGTTTTCCTCGCGACCCGGATGTTCGGTCACTATCTTGCCACCCAGCTCGCGCAGGCGACCGATGACGTTCTGTACCAGCACATCGGGTGCAGAAGCCCCTGCCGTCACCCCGATACGTTCCACACCGTCCAGCCACTGTGTCTCAATCATGGAGGCATCATCGATGAGGTAAGCCTTGGCACCTACCTTCTCGGCCAGCTCCCGCAGGCGATTGGAGTTGGAGGAGTTGCGCGACCCCACCACCAGCATGGCATCCACCAGCCCGGCCATCTCCCGCACCGCGTCCTGACGGTTCTGGGTGGCGTAGCAGATGTCGTCCTTGCGCGGCCCCTGGATCTTCGGGAAGTGCTGGCGCAGCGCATCGATGACGTCAGAAGTCTCATCCACGCTGAGGGTGGTCTGGGTGACGAAGCAGAGATCATCCGGATTCTTCACCCGGAGTTTCGCCACATCCTCCGGCGTCTCCACCAGATACATGCCCCCCTCGGGATTTTCGTACTGGCCCATGGTACCGATCACCTCGGGGTGGCCGGCATGGCCGATGAGCACGGCCTCGGAGCCCTTGCGACTGGCGCGATGGACCTCCATGTGCACCTTGGTCACCAGCGGACAGGTGGCATCGAACACCTTGAGGGCGCGGGACTTGGCCATCTCGCGCACCGTCTTGGCCACGCCGTGGGCGGAGAAGATGACGATGCTGTCGTCCGGCACCTCGTCCAGCTCCTCGACGAAGACGGCGCCCGCCTCCTTCAGCTTGTTCACCACGTAGCGGTTGTGCACCACCTCGTGGCGGACATAGATGGGGGCACCGAACTTCTCCAGCGCGCTCTCGACGATGCTGATGGCCCGGTCGACACCGGCGCAGAAGCCACGGGGGTTAGCCAGCAGAATATCCATCAGTGAACCTTCTCCTCGTCATCAACCCCCAGGATCTCCACCTCGAAGGTGACGGTGTGACCGGCCAGGGGGTGGTTGAAATCGACCGTGACCGACATCCCTTCCACCGCCCGGATGATCCCGGGCAGCTCGCTGCCGTTGGGCTGGTCGAACAGTATGATGGTACCTACCTTGGGCTCTACATCGGCACCGAACTTGGCGCGGTCGAGATGGTAGATGTTATCGGGGTTGGAAAGGCCAAAGGCCTCTTCCGGCACCAGGGTGAAGCTCTTGCTCTCCCCTGCTCGCAGCCCCAGCAGGCATTGCTCGAAGCTCGGCGTCAGACTGCCGTCTCCCATCCGCAGACGGGCCGGCTTGCCGTGCAGCGCCGTGCTGTCGGCCACCGAGCCGTCTTCCAGTTTGATAGAGAAGTGGAACAGCACGCTGCTGTCCGCAGCAATCGACTGGCTCATGAGGTCGCGTCCTGTTTTTTCTCGCCACGGAAGCCGTCCAGCACGATCATGGCGGCACCGATGAAGATGAAGCTGTCCGCCAGGTTGAACGCCGGCCAATGGGCACGCTGCCAGTAGAAGTCGAGGAAGTCGACCACATGGCCCAGCACCAGCCGGTCAAACACGTTGCCGAGCGCCCCTCCGATGATCAGGCTGTAGGCGATACCGCTCCAGCGCTGGGTCACCGACTGCTTGCGCAACCAGTGGATCAGCAGACCGCAGATGGCAAACGCCAGCAGGGCGAAGAACCAGCGCTGCCAGCCGCCCTGATCGGCCAGGAAGCTGAAAGCAGCCCCCTTGTTGTAGACGTGGACCAGGTTGAAGAAGGGGGTGATCTCCACCCCCGGATAGCCAAACGGCAGCAGCTTGACCACGGCGAGCTTGCTCGCCTGGTCCAGTACGAAGGCCAGCACCGCCAGCCACAGCCAACGCAGGCCGGTTTTGTTGTTCATCTCGTTCTGAGTCATGTTCATCAGGCAAATTGACGCGTTTCGCCGTCACCCTCGACGTTGGTGACACAGCGGCCACAGATCTCTTCGTGACCGGCTATGGTACCCACGTCTTCCACATGGTGCCAGCAGCGGTCGCACTTGGCGGCGGCTGACTGGGCAACACTCAGCCACAGGTCGTCGCGTTCGGTGGTGACCGCACCTTCCGGCGCGGACTCTGCCACCACCACCTTGGCCTTGGAGGTGAGCAGCACGAAGCGCAGCTCATCGGCCAGAGCGTTCAGGCGCTGCGCCAGCTCGGGCTTGGCGAACAGGGTCAGTTCGGCCTGCAAGGAGCCACCGATGCGCTTCTCGCCACGCGCCACTTCCAGCGCCTTGTTCACTTCACCGCGCACGGCGAGGATCTCGGCCCAGAACTCGTCGTTCAGCACTTCGCCCGCTTCCAGCCCGAACAGGCCGTCGTACCACTCCTCGGTGAAGACGAATTCGCCACGCTCACCTGGCAGCAGAGCCCAGATCTCGTCGGCGGTGAAGCTCATGATGGGCGCCATCCAGCGCACCATGGCCTCGGCGATATGATACAGGGCGGTCTGGCAGGAGCGACGGGCCAGGCTGTCAGCCTTGGCGGTGTACTGACGGTCCTTGATGACGTCCAGATAGAAGGAACCCATCTCGATGGAGCAGAACTGCATCAGCTTCTGGGTCACGCCGTGGAAGTTGTACTCGTCGAACGCAGTCACGATCTCGGCCTGTACCGCCTTGGCACGGCCCACGGCCCAGCGATCCACCACCACCATGTCGGCAGGCGCCACCATGTCGGTCGCCGGATTGAAGCCGTTCAGGTTGGCCAGCAGGAAGCGGGCGGTGTTGCGGATGCGACGATAGGCGTCGGCCGAGCGCTTGAGGATCTCGTCGGAGACGGTCATCTCGCCGGTGTAGTCGGTGCTGGCGACCCACAGACGCAGGATGTCGGCACCCAGCTTGTTCATCACGTCCTGCGGGCTGACCACGTTGCCGATGGACTTGGACATCTTGCGACCCTGGCCATCCACGGTGAAACCGTGAGTCAGCACCTGGTTGTAGGGGGCCTTGTCTTTCATGGCCACGCCGATCATGAGCGACGACATGAACCAGCCACGGTGCTGGTCGGAACCTTCCAGATACATGTCGGCTGGCTTGCCGTTGAATTCGGGACGGGCATCGACCACGGAGGCATGGGTGGAGCCGGAGTCGAACCAGACGTCCAGGGTGTCGGACACCTTCTCGTAGTTGTCGGCGTCGGCTCCCAGCAGTTCGGCCTTGTCCAGATCCCACCAGGCCTGGATGCCGGACTGCTCGACCCGCTTGGCCACCTCTTCCATCAGGCGGACGGAATCCGGGTGCAGCTCCTGGGTATCCTTGTGAACGAACAGGGAGATGGGCACGCCCCAGGTACGCTGACGGGAGATGCACCAGTCGGGACGATTCTCGACCATGGCCTGAATGCGGTTCTTGCCCCAGGCCGGCACCCAGCCGCTCTGGCCGTGCTGGGCAATGCCCTCTTTCTCGATGCGCTCGATCTCTTCGAGGGCACGCTTGCGCAGACCCTTCTGCTCCATGCTGATGAACCACTGGGGGGTGGCACGGAAGATGATCGGGGTCTTGTGCCGCCAGCAGTGCGGGTAGGAGTGGTTGAACACCTTGTGGTGAAGCAGGGCGCCGCGCTCGGTCAGCACCTCGACCACGGAGGCGTTGGCCTTAAACACGTGCTGGCCGGCAAACAGCTCGGTATCCGGCAGATAGACGCCGTTGCTGCCAACCGGGTTGGCCACTTCCAGGCCGTACTTCTGACCGACCACGAAGTCTTCCTGACCGTGGCCAGGGGCGGTGTGCACCGCGCCGGTACCGGCGTCCAGGGTGACATGGTCACCCAGCACCACGGGCACATCGAAGTGGTAGAAGGGGTGGTTGAAGCGCAGCAGCTCGAGCGCCGCGCCCTTGGCGTAGCCCAGGTTGTGGAACTTCTCGATGCCGGCCCTGTCCATCACGTCCTTGACCAGCTCGGCGGCCAGGATCAGGCGCTCGGGATGCTCGCCCTCCACCTGCACCAGGGCGTAGTCCAGATCGGCGTGCATGGCGATGGCGCGGTTGGCCGGCAGGGTCCAGGGGGTGGTGGTCCAGATCACGGCAGAGATCACGCCCTTGCCGGTGTGGCCTTCGGCGCAGTCAAACTTGGCGGCGACGGCAGCCTCGTCGACGGCCTTGAAGCGCACGTCGATGGAGGGGGAGTTCTTGTCGTAGTACTCCACTTCGGCCTCAGCCAGCGCGGAGCCGCAGTCGGTACACCAGTGCACCGGCTTTGAGCCCTTGTGCAGGTGGCCGTTGGCCACGATCTTCGCCATGGAGCGGATGATGTTGGCTTCGGTGCCGAAATCCATGGTCAGGTAGGGGTGTTCCCAGTCACCCAGCACGCCCAGACGGATGAAGTCGGTCTTCTGCGCTTCGATCTGGGTCTTGGCGTATTTGCGGCACTCGGCGCGGAACTCGGCGGCGGAAACCTTCTCCCCCGGCTTGCCGACCATGCCTTCCACTTTCAGCTCGATGGGCAGACCGTGGCAATCCCAGCCCGGCACATAGGGGGAATCAAAGCCGGAGAGGCCCTTGGACTTGATGATGATATCTTTGAGGATCTTGTTGACCGAGTGACCGATGTGAATGCTGCCGTTCGCATAGGGGGGGCCATCGTGCAGAATGAAAGAAGGCTTGCCCGCTTTGGCGCGGCGAATGGCGCCGTAAAGATCCTGATCGTACCAACGTTTCAGCATGTTGGGTTCGCGCTTGGCCAGATCGCCACGCATCGGAAACTCGGTTTCCGGCAGATTCAGGGTGTGTTTATAGTCGCTCATCAGTCCTGGGTTCCCTTCTTTTCTAAAAGAGTGCTGGGTAAATGAAATTGTGGCAGCCCGAACCAGGCTCGGGCCGCCAGGGCATCTCGTTCGATCTGCTCTTCCAAGGCGGAGAAAGAGTCAAACTTCTGCTCTTCGCGCAGCTTGTGGCGAAGCAGCACCTTGACCTGCTGACCATATAGATCACCAGAAAAATCAAATAGATGTACTTCCAATCTGGCTTGTGTACCGCTCAAGGTCGGCCGTACACCCACATTGGCGACACCGGGGAAGGTCTTGCCGGAACATATCACTTCCACCGCAAACACGCCACCGACCGGGACAACCTGGCGTTTGAGGGCCAGATTGGCGGTGGGAAAACCTATGGTGCGCCCCAGCTTGTCGCCGTGGGCCACCCGACCGCTGATGGCATAGGGGCGACCGAGCATCAGCTCCACCTCCGCCATGCGCCCGGCCCTGAGGGCCTCGCGCACCAGGGTGCTGCTGACCCGCTGACGGGAAAGCTGGAAGCTCTGGGTGCTGATCACCTCGAACCCGAAGCGTCGCCCCGCCTCTTCCAGCAGGTGGAAGTCCCCTTCCCGCCCCTTGCCGAAGCGAAAATCGTCGCCCACCACCAGGTAATGCACCCCGAGCTTCTCCACCAGCAGCTGCTCGATGAAGGTGCTGGCCGCCTGTTCGGCGAAACGGTGGGTGAAGCGCACGCAGAGCATGCGGTCGATCTGCATGGTCTTGAGGGCTTCGTACTTCTCCCGCCAGCGGCTGAGGCGGGCGGGCGCGGCGGCACCGGCAAACAACTCCAGCGGCTGGGGCTCGAACAGCATGACGCAGGCCGGCAGGCCGAGCTGCGCGGCCTTCTCCTGCAAGCGGGCCAACACCGCATGGTGTCCCTGATGAACCCCATCGAAGTTGCCTATGGTCAATACACAGCCCCGGTGACGGGGCTTGATATTGTGAATGCCGCGAATGAGCTCCATCAGTGCCTTGTGCGTTGCTGCCATGGAAATCGGCGGATTATATATCAGGCAGCAATCAGGGTCAGCCCTGCCGTTGACCCGATTTCAGCTATCCGACGCCATGGAGACGGGGTTGCTCCCTATTGGCGATCTGATTTCAGGTGTCTTGGCCGGATGCCCAGCGCCAGCAGGACTATCCCGTAAAGCGTCCCGCCAAGGCAGAGCAGCAGGGTCAACTCCAGGCTGGCCTTGCCCATGCTCCAGGCGCCCCACTGGGCGAGATCCGGCGACAAATAGGCGAGCAGCCCCCCCATCAGCACAGTGGCGGCCAGCAGCTTGAGGCAGAACACCCCGGTGTTGCGGGAGGGGCGATAGACGTTCTGCTGATAGAGCCCCTTGAACAGCAGGGCCGCGTTCAGGGTGCCGGAGCAGGCGGTCGCCAGCGCCAGCCCCACGTAGCCCAGGGGATATATGAAGAGGAGGTTGCACACCATGTTGGCTACCATGGCCATGATGCCGATGCGCACCGGGGTCTTGGTGTCCTGACGGGCGTAGTAGCCCGGTGCCAGCACCTTGATCAGCATCAGGGAGAGCAGGCCTGTGGTGGACGCCAGCAAGCTGGCGCTCGACATGCTCACCTCGTGCAGGCCGAATTCGCCGCGCATGAAGAGCACTCGCAGTATGGGCTCGCGCAGCACGGCGATCCCCACCATGGCGGGCAGGCCCAGCAGCATCACCATGCGCACCCCCCAGTCCATGGTGCGGGAGAAATCCGCCGGATCCGCGTCCACATGCTTGCGGGCCAGGGCCGGCAGGATCACGGTGCTGATGGCCACGGCAAAGAGGCCGAGGGGAAACTCCAGCAGCCTGTCCGAGTAATAGAGGTAGCTGATGGCACCTGTGGCCAGGAAGGAGGCCAGCATGGTGTTGATCAACAGGTTGATCTGGCTGACCGAGACACCGAACAGGGCGGGGATCATCAGGGTGCGGATCTTCACCACCCCGGGATGGTGCCAACCCCACTTGGGCCAGACCAGCATGTTGAGCTGGCGCAGGAAGGGGTACTGGAACAGGAACTGCACCAGGCCGCCGAGGAAGACACCGATGGCCAGCGAGATCTCGGGGCGATCCAGCAACGGCGCTATCCACCATGCCGCCCCTATCATGGTGACGTTGAGAAACACCGGCGTGAACGACGAAACCGCGAAGCGCCCGAAGGTATTGAGGATGGCTCCCGCCATGGCGGTAAAGGTGATGAACCAGAGATAGGGGAAGGTGATCTTGAGCATCAGGCTGGCCAACTCGAACTTCTCCGCCGCCGGGCCACCGTGCAGCCAGTCCCAGAACCAGCCCCAGCCGAACAGAGCCGTCAGGACGCCTGAACCCAGCACCCCGAGCAGGGTCACTACGGTGACGATACCGCCGAGGGTACCTGCCACCGCGGCCAGCAGATCGCGCAGCGCCTGCTCGTCACCGTTTTTCTTGTACTCCGTCATCACGGGGACGAAGGCCTGGTTGAACGCCCCTTCGGCAAACAGGCGGCGCAAGAAGTTGGGAATGCGATTGGCGAAGAAGAAGACGTCTGCGGCCACCCCGGCACCGAGCAGATTCGCGATGACCACATCGCGCACCAAGCCCATCACACGGGATGCCAGCGTCATTCCGGACACTATCATGCCGGATTTGATCAATTTCTTACTCAAGACGAGGCCTCTGGAACTGTCGGAAAGAAAAGAATGCTGTTAGAATCGGCCGACAGTTTAACCGTCTCCCATCTGACACACCACCGGGGGGCGGTGTTTATTTGCACAAATCATTTGACAATATGTGGTTGGGAAGGCATATTTCCGGGCCTTTTCAATACACTCGCTAAGACAGTTTTAGGAGTTTTACCTTGGCTAACATCAAATCTGCTAAGAAGCGTGCTCTTCAGTCAGAGAAACGTCGTCAGCACAACGCCAGCCGTCGTTCCATGACCCGTACCTACCTGAAGAAAGTGATCGCTGCCATCGCCTCTGGCGACAAGGCTGCTGCCACTGCCGCTTTCGCTGTTGCTCAGCCGATCATGGATCGTATGGCGACCAAAGGCCTGATCCACAAGAACAAAGCTGCTCGTCACAAGAGCCGCCTGTCTGCCCAGATCAAAGCCATGGCTTAATCAGCATCCGCTGATGAAAGCTGAAAAAACCGGCCTTAGTGCCGGTTTTTTATTTGGGCTCGCTGCAATACAGCCTGTGCAACAATCCGATCATCTCGCGTACCTCAAGGCTGCGCAGGGAATAGTAGACCGTCTGGGCCTCCTTCCTCGTCGCCACCAGCTCATCGCGCCTCAACACGGCCAGATGTTGTGACAGGGCCGACTGACTCAGTCCCAGCCGCTCATTGAGTTCCCCCACCGACAACTCCCGCTCCAGCAACTGACACAGAATGAACAGTCGCCGCTCGTTGGCCAGCGCCTTGAGCAGGGTGACGGCACGCCCGGCATTCGCCTCCATCTCTTCCAACTGCATCTCATCCCCTCTCCTGCAAGACAGCCATCATAACCCCGACCTCGACGATTTAAAAAGACAGGCTCGCCGGTTGAATGGCGGTGAAATCCTCCTGCCCGGCAAAGAGGAAGGAGAAGTCACTCTCGCACACCCGTTTCACCGCCGGATGCTGGATCATCCGCTCGGCGAAGATGACGTAGTACTCCTCCATCAGATCCTGGGTCTCTCCCAGCAGCATCACCTCCTCCCCCTCCAGGATCTCCTCCCGGTAGATGGTCGGTGCCATGAAGATGCCCTGATTGAAGAAGCCGAACGCCTTCATCAGGGCCGCATCATCGAACTCCCCCAGGATGCTGGGAGAGATGCCCTGTTGCTCGAACCATTGGGTCAACTGGCGACCCATGGCGGTACGGCGACCGGGAATGAGCAGCTTGCGCTCCTCCAGACAGGCGGGAAAAGGCTTTTCAGGCAGCGGCGCCTTGCAGAAGAAGCTGACGCCACAGCCTCCGAGCCGCTTGGAGAGCAGCCCGGCATGCTGGCTGGAGTCCACCGGGCAGTCGGAGAGGATCATGTCGAGCTTGTGCTCGCTCAACTGCTCCAGCAACAGCTCGTGGGTCGACTCGAAGCAACGCAGGTGGATGGAGCCGTCGTTCGGGATGACGGAGAGCAGCACCCGGCTGGCGAGGCGCTTGGAGAGCGCATCGGCGATGCCGACGTCGAACAGGACCTGGCTCTCCTTGCGGTAGTTGACGATATCCAGCATCTCGTAGGAGAGGCTGAACATCTTGTCGGCATAGCGGAACACCAGCTGGCCAAGCTCGGTGGCTTCGAGAGATCTCCCTTTTCTGATCAACAACTTGCCGCCGAGGCGCTGCTCGAGCAGCTTTATCTGGCCGGTGACGGTCTGGGGGGTCAGGAAGAGGGCTTCCGCCGCCTGCGTGACGGAGCCCTTCTTCTGCGTCATCCAAAAATAGTAGAGGTGGTTGTAGTTAAGGTGTGACATCCGATGGGGTTCCCGCGCTGCGCGGGCTCCGGTAGCAGCTGAGTTCAACCGCCAGAATGTCATACATGTCGCTGATCGAGTCAACCTTGTTCGCGTCGAACTGCGCCTGCAGATGGGCCTTGAGACGAACGGGATCCGGCATCCGCTCGGAGCAGTAGCGCCTGTTGGACTGCTTGACCCGCTCGCCGGCCCGGCTGCTCAGGGCCCGCTCGGCGAAGGTCTCGCCAAACCGGGCCTTGGCCTGCTTGTCCCCCAGCATCAGGGCGCTGTCGACCACCCCGTTGAGATAGGCCGAACAACCGGCCGAGGCCGCATCCTGCTGGCAATCGGCCAGCCCGTTTCCCCAGACCACAGGACTCGCCAGCATGACTAACCATCCGAGTCGTTTCATAACCCCTCCGTACTTTGATTCGCCTCCCGATTGGGCAGCGCCATCCGCAGGGCGATATAACCGGTCACGGCCGCCAGGGTGGACCCCGCCAGGATCCCGAGGCGCGAGTAGTTGCCGTAGTCCAGTCCGCCATGCTCGAACGCCAGCGACGCGATGAACATCGACATGGTGAAGCCGATGCCACACAGGATGCTGACGGCAAAGATTTGTCTGAAGTTCACTCCTTGCGGCAGCTGGGCGACACCGGTTTTCACCGCCAGCCAGCTGATGGTGAAGATCCCGAGCGGCTTGCCGACGAAGAGGCCCAGTATGATGCCCATGGGAAGCGGGTTGAGCAGGGCCGAGAGATAGATCCCCTCCAGAGAGACTCCCGCATTCGCAAAGGCGAACAGCGGCAGGATCAGGAAGGCGCTCCAGGGGTGCAGCACATGCTCCAGATGCTTGAGCGGTGACGCATAGCGCTTGCCGTTCAGCGGGATCATAAAGCCCACCACCACACCGGCCAGGGTCGCGTGGACGCCGGACTTGAGCACCGCGACCCAGAGCACCAGCCCCACCAGCATGTAGAGGCCAATTCTGTCCTCACCACGGCGGTTCATCCACAGCAGGGTCAAGGTGGCCACCACGCCTATCGCCAGCGCGGTCAGCGACAACTGCTGGGTATAGAACAAGGCGATGATGATGATGACCCCCAGGTCATCCATGATGGCCAAGGCCAGCAGGAAGACCTTGAGGCTGGTCGGTACCCGCTTGCCCAGCAATGCCATCACCCCGAGGGCGAAGGCGATGTCGGTCGCGGCCGGGATGGCCCAGCCAGCCCGGGTGGCCTCGTCCCCGTAGTTGAAGAGGCTGTAGATGAGCGCGGGGGCCAGCATGCCGCCCACGGCGGCTATGGCCGGGAAGGTGGCCTGCACCCGGGAGGAGAGCGCCCCCTCCAGCATCTCGCGCTTCACTTCGAGGCCGACCAGCAGGAAGAAGATCGCCATGAAGCCGTCGTTGATCCAGAGCAGCAGCGGCTTGTTGATGTCGAGCGCCGCGATGCGAACCTGCACCTCGGTATTGAGGAAGCTCTGATAGTGCTGCGCCAGGGCCGAGTTCGCCAGGCCCATGGCCAACAAGGCGGCCAGGATCAGAATTATTCCGGAAGCGGACTCCAGTTTGAGAAAACGCTTGAATACATCGCTCATGTCTAACTACCCGTAAAATTGCATCTTTTCAGTCTAGGGGTCGAGTAGTTCAATGAAAAATCGTTTCTAACAGCCAGTAACAACGAGAAAACCGAAGGCAAAATGGATTGTGTCTGCTATAAGCACCGTTTTCCCCTCCCCTTCCCCCCCAGTTCCTCACGCCAAAAACTGCATAACAATTCACATTAGGCATGAAAAAGGCGCCCGCAGGCGCCAATGGAACAGGAGTGTCGAACCGTCTTCACTGTCCGTCTCCGGGGGCAAGGGGCCCCTCAGATGGCGACGGGGGCCTTGATGCCGGGATGGGGATCATAGCCCTGGATCTCGAAGTCCTCGAACCTGTAGTCGAAGATGGAGTCCGGCTTGCGCTTGATCACCAGCTGCGGCAAGGGCCGCGGCTCACGGCTGAGCTGCAGCGCCGTCTGCTCCATGTGGTTGGCATAGAGATGCACGTCGCCCCCGGTCCAGACGAAGTCCCCCACCTCGAGGTCACACTGCTGGGCCATCATGTGGGTCAGCAGGGCGTAGCTCGCGATGTTGAACGGCAGGCCGAGGAAGACATCACAACTGCGCTGGTAGAGCTGGCAGGAGAGCTTGCCGTCCGCCACGTAGAACTGGAAGAAGGCGTGGCAGGGGGCGAGCGCCATCTTGTCCAACTCGCCCACGTTCCAGGCGGAGACGATGATGCGGCGAGAATCCGGGTTTTGCCTGATGTCGTCCACCGCCTTCTGGATCTGATCCACCACGCCACCGTCCGCGGTCGGCCAGGAACGCCACTGGGCACCGTAGACGGGCCCCAGATCGCCGTGCTCGTCAGCCCACTCGTCCCAGATGCTGACGCCGTTCTCTTTCAGATAGGCGATATTGGTGTCACCGTTCAGGAACCAGAGCAGCTCGTGAATGATGGAGCGCAGGTGACACTTCTTGGTAGTCACCAGCGGGAATCCTTCCGCCAGATTGAAGCGCATCTGATGGCCGAACAGGGAGAGGGTACCGGTACCGGTGCGATCGGATTTGACTGCCCCTTCGTCCAGAATTTTCTGCATCAGATCGAGATAGGCACGCATTACTTGACCTCCTTGGGCGCATTGCCGAACAGACGGGGCTGTTTATAGGCGGCCCAGACCATGAGCGCACCCGCCACTATCATCGGGGTGGAGAGGATCTGACCCATGCTGATCTCGTTGAAGTAGAGGCCCAGCTGGCTGTCCGGCTGACGGACGAACTCCACCAGGAAGCGGAACAGGCCGTAGAACAGCAGGAACAGGCCGGAGATGGCGCCGCGGGGTGGATGCTTGCGCCAGAACAGGTTCAAGATGATGAAGAGCACCACCCCTTCCAGGGCGAACTGGTAGAGCTGGGACGGATGGCGCGGCTCGGGGCCCGCCTCCGGGAAGATGATGGCCCAGGGCACATCGGTGACCCGCCCCCACAGCTCGCCATTCATGAAGTTGCCGATGCGACCGACGCCGAGGCCAAAGGGGATGAGCGGCGCCACGAAGTCGGCCACGGTGAAGAAGTGGCGCTGGGTCTTGTGGGCAAACCAGATCATGGCGGTGATGACCCCGATGAGACCACCGTGGAACGACATGCCCCCGGTCCAGATCTTGAACAGGTAGGTCGGGTCGGCGAGGAAGAGATCGAAGTTGTAGAACAGCACGTAGCCGATGCGGCCACCCAGGATCACCCCGAGGAAGCCATAGAACAGCAGGTCGGAGACCTCGTTGCGGGTCCAGCCGCTGTTCGGCGCATCGGCGCGACGGCCCGCCAGCCACATGGCGAAGGCGAAGCCGAACAGGTACATGAGACCATACCAGCGAACCGATAGTGGTCCCAAACTGAATGCTACGGGATCAATCTGCGAGAAAATCCAATATCCGTCGTGCTGCATAAGCGGCCCCAGTCATAGGAAAAGCCGCATTCTCCGATCATTCGCCAGCAGGAACAAGACTGAATATCAATCTGGCAGCCTGACCTTGTGGCCCGCCCGCAACAAGCCGCCCAGCCCGTGTTCCTCCAGGTAGCGGGCAAACAGACCGCGCAGCACGTGGGGATTGTCGTGCTTGAGGCCATCGGCCAGCAGCGTCTTCAGCTCCCCGAGGTCGGATTGACGCAGCACGTACTTGATGCGCGAAATATTGTGGGTATTCATGCTGAAGCGGCGATAGCCCATGGCCAGCAGCAGCAGCACGCCGACCGGATCGCCGGCCAGCTCGCCACAGACCGAGACCGGCTTGTGGTAGCGCTGAGAGGCATCGACCAGCAGCTGCAGGGCGCGGATCACCGCGGGGTGGAAGGCGTCGTAGATGCTGGCGACCCGGGCGTTGTTACGGTCCACAGCCAGCAGATACTGGGTCAGGTCGTTGCTGCCCACCGACCAGAAGTCGATGAGGGGTGCCATCTCAGGCAGGATATAGAGGGCGGAGGGGACTTCAATCATCACCCCGAGGCTGGGGTAGCGGATCACCGCATCGCGGCTCGCCGCCTCCTCCGACACCTCGCGCCAGGCCTGATCCAGCAACCGGCGGGAGGCCTTGATCTCACTGACGCTACTGATCATCGGCAGCATGATGGCCAGATTGTCCAGCCCTTCGCTGGCCCGCAGCATGGCCTTGAGCTGAACCAGGAAGAGCTCGGGGTGATCCAGGGTGAGCCGGATCCCCCGCCAGCCAAGGAAGGGATTTTCCTCCACGATGGGGAAGTAGGGCAGCTGCTTGTCCCCTCCCACGTCCAGGGTGCGCATGCAGACCGGTCTGTCCCGGTAGGTCTCCAGGATCCCGCGATAGCGCGCCGTCTGCTCCCACTCCGAGGGGAAGCTGTCCTGCAGCATGAAGGGGATCTCGGTGCGATAGAGTCCGACGCCGTCCGCCAGATGGTTGAGGGAGATCTCGGTATCGGCGCTGAGGCCGGCATTGAGCAGCAGGGACACAGGCGTGCCGTCGGCGGTCTCGGAGGGCTGGTTGTCGACGCTGCGCACCAGGGTATCCAGCGCCCGCTCCTCGCTCAGCAGTTGCCGGTACTCGGTCAGGATCACCTGGTTGGGTTCGATGAAGAGATCGCCGCTGTAGCCATCGATGACCAGGGTGCGCCCGCCGATGTCGCCAAGGGGCAGATCCACCCCCATGATGGCAGCCACCCCCATGGCACGGGCCAGGATGGCGGCGTGGGAGTTGGTCCCCCCCTTGAGGGACACCACGCCGCTCAGGAATTCCCGCGGGATCTCGGCGAGTATGGTGGCGGTCACCTCGTCGGCCACCAGTACCACGGGCTCCCCTATGGTGAGCTGCTCGGGCTCGTCCTGCACCAGGCGGCTGATGAGCCTCTGGGCGATGTCCTTCACATCGGTGGAGCGCTCTCTCAGGTAGGGATCCTTCATCCCCTTGAACTGTTCGATCAGGCGATCGCTGATGAGCTTGACCGCGGAGATCGCGGTCCAGTGCTCCTTGCTGACCTTGTTGCGGATCGGCTTGATGTAGCCAGGGTCGTCCAGCAGGTGCAGATAGATGTCGAAGATCGCGACCGAGTCCTGGCTGTAACTCTCGCGAAAGCGCAGCGCCAGGCTCTCCAGATCGTGGCGCACCTCCTCCACCGCCAGCTCGAGGCGGGCCAGCTGCTTGCCGTGGTCCTCGTCCTTGCGCGGCGTGATGGTGTTGAGCGCCTTGCGCGGGCGCCACACCCAGGCCTTGGCGATGGCGATGCCGCTGGCCCCGGCGATGCCGCGCAGAGGCTTGCTCCAGTCGGTCTTCTGCAACCACCCCTTGGCCTGGGCCTGGGCGATACGAGCCGCCAGCTGGGCCGCCAGGGTGACCATGAAGGACTCTTCCCCTTCATCGAACAACCGACTCTCTTTCTGCTGCACCACCAGAATGCCCACCACCTGGCGCTGATGCATGATGGGGGCACCGAGGAAGGAGCGAAACGCCTCCTCGGCCACGTCGGGCAGGAACTTGAAACTGGGGTGGGCCGGGGCATCGGCTAGGTTGATCAGCTCTTCACGCTGACCCACCAGACCGACGATGCCCTGCTCGAAGGGCAGTGTCGCCTTGCCCACGGCCGATTCGGCCAGGCCGTCGGTGGCCGCCAGCCGGTAGCGGCGCATCTCTGGCTCGGCGACATAGACGGAGCAGCAGTCCACCGTCATGGCGAGCCGGGTCTGGCTCACCAATGCATGCAGGGCCTGTTCGAGGGTGTTGGCCTCGGCCATGCTTTCCACGATGCGTCTGAGTTCCGTCAGCAACTAGTTGTGCTCCTTAGCGCGAGCGGTTGCGCCGCCCATCCTTTCGATTAGCCTGCACCACGGGCGCTGGCATGGCCAGCGGGGCAAACTCCTTCATCACCCGGCGGTAAACCTCCCGCTTGAAGGAGACGACCTGACGCACCGGGTACCAGAAGCTGACCCAACGCCAATCATCAAATTCCGGGTGACCATGGCAGCCAAACTGGATCCTGGACTCTTTGCCGGGATCGAGCTGCAACAAAAACCACTTCTGCTTCTGGCCAATACAGACCGGTGAACTGTCCCAGCGAACGAGCCGTTTGGGTAAGCGATATTTCAACCAGTTGCGACTGGTCGCCAAGATGGTCACATCGTCCGGCTTGAGGCCTATCTCCTCATACAGCTCACGATACATGGCCTGTTCCGGCGATTCACCATCATCAACCCCCCCCTGCGGAAACTGCCAGGAGTGCTGCCCATAGCGCTTAGCCCACAATACTTGTCCGTCACGGTTACAGATCACGATGCCGACATTGGGACGAAATCCGTCGCCATCTATCACGTGATCACCTTATAAAGGCTGAATCTATAACGAGATTGTTCCACATTCACCCCGTGGCGGCAAACAGGGACTGTCATCTTCCATTCATGAATAACTTGGCTTTTCAAGAAAAGTTATAAACAAATTGGACATTCTAGCTGCCCAAGTTGCCCACCCAGACTGTGCATAAGCCTGTGATCAAGCAGGTATATACAGTAGTTTTATACTGTGGTGTCTCACGGCACCACATCATACCCGATTCACAACTAAACATAATATCCATTTAAATACATAAAGTTACACTTTAAGTGCTGGATCAAGATCCATGTCTTTTGCGCCCAAGGATCCTCACCGTCAATTGTGAACAAGTTCGGCTGTTCAAAGATCCACCAAGGCTTATTTATCCACAGATATGGCGCATTATCTGCACCGAAATGGCGAGAAAAATCGGCGGGCTCTCACATTTATTTCTGATGCGGGGGGCTGCATCACCACTTCATCTCAGTTATCCAAGATTTCTGTGGATAACTATGTGAAACAGCTCGTCCAAACCCTTGGACAACTCGCTTCAGCAGGGATCCTTCTCCTCTCCGGGCTGGAGAAAAACACCAAAACTCTTTAAAATCATTACGATAGATAATAACCGGCAATCTTGCCCCCCCTGTGTATAGCCGGGCAAGGATCGGTTATAAAATCAGCTATCCCTTCGAGGATCCACCATGCCCAACCCATTCCCTCTCACAGGAGCCCTCATGCCCGCCAATCCCCAGTCAGAACAGGAGCTGCTGACCCGCGCCTATGCCATGGCGGGCCTCACCCTGGCCCAGCTCGCCGCCACCGCCGGGATCCCGGTGCCACGGGATCTCAGGCGTGACAAGGGCTGGACGGGGCAATTGATCGAATGGCATCTGGGGGCCAGCGCCGGCAGCAGGCCCGAGCAGGATTTCCCGGATCTCGGCATCGAGCTCAAGACGATCCCCGTCGATCCTCAAGGCCGACCGCTCGAGACCACCTTCGTCTGCGTGGCCCCCCTCATCGGGATCAGCGGCCAGCGCTGGGAAGAGTCGAACGTGCGCAACAAGCTGTCGCGGGTGCTCTGGATCCCGGTGGAGGGGAGCCGCGAAATCCCGGTCGGTGAACGCCGGGTCGGCATGCCGCTGCTGTGGAGCCCGAGCGAGGAAGAGGATGAGCTGCTGCGTCAGGACTGGGAGGAGCTGATGGACATGATAGTGCTGGGGGAAGTGGAGCAGATCAGCGCCCGCCACGGCCAGGTGATGCAGCTGCGCCCCAAGGCGGCCAACAGCAAGGCCCTGACCCGCGCCATCGGTCGCAACGGCCAACCGATCCAGACCCTGCCACGGGGGTTCTACCTCAAGATCCCGTTCACCCACCAGTTGCTGCAGCGCCACTTTGCCCTGCCCCTTTGATCTGTGTTATCAACATCCTTGTCATAGAGTGATATAAAAATGACCAGCAATGCTTTCTTCGCAGCCAGTGACAAGGAGTCCATATGCCGATCAACAAGCAATTTCTCAAGTCCCGTCCCGAGGTCAAGGTGACCTTTGCAGTGGAAAAGGAGGCCGCCGGCGACGCCGAACAGGTCTTGCTGCTGGGTGAATTCAGCCAGTGGCAACCCATCGAACTGAAAAGGATGAAGAGCGGGGAGTTCAAGGCGACGCTCAACCTTCCCACCGACGGCCCCGCCCATTTCGAGTATTGCTACCAGCTGGTGCAACCGAATGGCGAGACCTTCTACGACAACGACTGGGAAGCGGATGACTATGTGCCCGGCCCCTTCGGACGGGACAACTCGGTGGTGCGGGTCAGCCAATCAGGCTGAGCGGTGTGAATTGCGGATACAAAAAAGGCTCGCCATTGGCGAGCCTTTTCACTACCTGTCGAGCTTTTCGCCGACATACCGACACCAATTCGAATCGAATTAGTTGAGCTTCTCTTTGATACGAGCAGCTTTGCCGGACAGGTTGCGCAGGTAGTACAGTTTGGCGCGGCGAACATCACCACGACGCTTCAGTTCTACGCTGTGGATCAGCGGAGAGTGAGTCTGGAATACACGCTCAACACCTTCGCCGTTGGAGATCTTGCGAACGGTGAAAGCAGAGTGCAGACCGCGGTTACGCTTGGCAATCACGATGCCTTCGAAAGCCTGCAGACGCTCTTTACCACCTTCTTTAACACGAACTTGAACACGTACGGTGTCGCCCTGGGCAAAAGCCGGGATGTCGGTACGCAGTTGCTCTTGTTCAAGCTGCTGAATAATCTTGCTCATTGTCTTTCCTTACCTAGGATAAACTGAAAACTCTACTAAACGTTGTCACGCACTTCGCGGACATACTCGGCAAGAAGTGATTCTTGCTCGTCAGTCAGAGCTAGGTTGTTAATAAGTTCCGGCCTTCTCTGCCAGGTTCGTCCGAGCGATTGCTTGAGACGCCAGCGCCGAATCACTTCGTGATTGCCGCTTGTCAGCGCCTCGGGCACCGTCAGCCCATCCAACACCTCCGGCCGAGTATAGTGGGGATGATCCAGCAGGCCATCCGTGAAGGAGTCCTGCTCGGCACTGGCCTGATCGCCCAAAACCCCCGGGACCAGACGCGAAACCGCATCGATCAGGGTCATGGCAGGCAGTTCGCCACCACTTAACACGTAATCCCCGATAGACCACTCTTCGTCGACTTCGGTTTGTATCACGCGTTCATCGATACCTTCGTATCGACCGGCTACCAGAATCAGTTTCTGATTCGTCGCCAGCTCGGTTACGCCCGCTTGAGTCAGCTTGCGTCCCTGAGGGGAGAGATAGATGACTTTCGCCCCGTCTCCCGCCGCTTGCTTGGCTGCATGAATGGCATCACGCAGCGGCTGAACCATCATCAACATGCCGGGCCCACCACCATAAGGACGATCATCGACCGTACGGTGTTTGTCGTGGGTAAAGTCCCGGGGGTTCCAGCACTCAATCTGCAGCAGGCCACTCTTGACGGCCCGACCCGTTACCCCGTGCTCGGTAATGGCTCGGAACATTTCAGGGAAGAGGCTGATCACCCCAATCCACATAAGAAACCTCCGGCTCCCGTATCAGCGCGGGAAACTAGAAACCAGGATCCCAATCAACTTCGATTGTTCGAGCAGTCAGATCAATGTTCTTGATCACCTGCTCTTCCAGGAACGGAATCAACCGCTCCTTTGCACCAAAGGCATCTTTTACATTGGCCTCAACCACCAACACATCGTTGGAGCCGGTTTCCATCAATTCGGTCACCTTGCCCAGGTCGTATCCCTTGGTGGTCACTACGGTGCAACCGATGAGGTCACGCCAGTAGAACTCCCCTTCTGGCAACGCGGGCAACAGATCGGCGGGGACGCCAATCTCGACATTGGTCAATGCCAGGGCATCCTCGCGCACGTCGATACCATCGAGTTTGCAGATCAGACCCTTGTTGTGACGCTTCCAGGCCGAAACCCGAATCTCACGCCACGCCCCGTTCTGATTGATCAGCCAGGGGTTGTAATCGAAAATCGCTTCGGCAACATCGGTGAAGGAGTTCACTTTAAGCCAGCCCTTGATCCCGTAAACGGTGCCCAGGGTGCCCAGAACTACAGGTTTTTCCACCTTAACTCCCTACCGTTTGGCTGATTAAGCAGCTTTGGCAGCGTCTTTGATCAGCTTGGCAACGCGGTCAGAAACAGCGGCACCAGTAGCAACCCAATGCTCGATACGAGCCAGGTCCAGATTCAGCTTTTCAGCGTTACCAGCAGCAACCGGGTTGAAGAAACCGACGCGCTCGATGAAACGACCGTCACGGGCGTTACGGCTGTCAGCAACTACTACCTGGTAGAACGGACGCTTTTTCGCGCCACCACGTTGTAAACGAATGGTTACCATATCGTCCTCATTAACATCTAATGAACAAGGCCCGCAAACACGCGGACCCTAGCTTAAAATAAGCCGCGTAATTCTACTTGGATTCGTAATAATTGCAACCAAGCCAGCCATTTTTTGCGCAGAGCGGCAATGAAAAGGGCCTGCCATGGGCAGACCCTCGATCAGCGATCCGGGTCGGATCAGAAGGGGCCGCGGCCGCCACCGAAGCCGGGGGGCAGCATGTTCTTCATCTGGCCCATCATCTTGCGCATGCCGCCCTTGCCGGACATCTTCTTCATCATGCGCTGCATCTCGGTGAACTGCTTGAGCAGCTTGTTCACGTCCTGCACCTGCATGCCGGAGCCTGCGGCAATCCGGCGCTTGCGGGAGCCCTTGATGAGATCGGGATGGGCACGCTCCTTGGGCGTCATGGAGCTGATGATGGCCTCCATCCGCACGGTGAGCTTGTCATCCATCTGATCCTTGATGTTGTCCGGCAGCCCGGACATGCCGGGCAACTTGTCGAGCATGCCCATCATGCCGCCCATGTTGCGCATCTGGGCCAGCTGCTCGCGGAAGTCTTCCAGATCGAAGCCCTTGCCGCTCTTGACCTTGCTGGCCAGCTTGGCCGCCTTCTCCTTGTCGACGTTGCGCTCCACCTCTTCGATGAGCGACAGCACGTCGCCCATGCCGAGGATGCGGGAGGCCAGACGATCCGGGTGGAAGGGCTCCAACGCATCCGTCTTCTCACCCATGCCGATGAACTTGACCGGCTTGCCGGTGATGTGGCGCACCGACAGGGCGGCACCACCGCGGGCATCGCCGTCCGCCTTGGTGAGGATCACGCCGGTGAGCGGCAGCGCCTCGTTGAATGCCTTGGCGGTGTTGGCGGCATCCTGACCCGTCATGGCATCCACCACGAACAGGGTCTCCACCGGCTTGATGGTGGCGTGCAGATCCTGGATCTCCGCCATCATCTCGCCATCGACGTGCAAACGACCGGCGGTATCGACGATCACCACGTCATAGAACTTCTTGCGCGCCTGATCGATGGCCGCGGTGGCGATGGCGACGGGTTTCTGGCTGGCATCGCTCGGGAAGAAGTCGACGCCGATGTCGCCGGCCAGGGTCTCCAGCTGCTTGATGGCCGCCGGGCGGTAGACGTCGGCACTGACCACCAGCACCTTCTTCTTGCTTCGCTCCTTGAGCAGCTTGGCCAGCTTGCCGACCGTGGTGGTCTTACCGGCCCCCTGCAGACCCGCCATCAGGATGATGGCCGGCGGCTGGGCCGCCAGGTTGAGCTGCTCGTTGGCCTCCCCCATCACGGTGACCAGTTCGCCGTGCACTATCTTGATGAAGGCCTGGCCCGGGCTCAGGGACTTGGCCACTTCCTGACCCACCGCCCGCTCCTTGACGCGGGCCACGAAATCGCGCACCACCGGCAGGGCGACGTCCGCCTCGAGCAGCGCCATGCGCACTTCGCGCAGGGTATCCTTGATGTTCTCTTCCGTCAGGCGACCGCGGCCGCTGACGTTGCGCAGGGTGCGCGAGAGTCGTTCAGTCAAATTCTCAAACATGACGCTTTCCGGTTCTTGGCGTGACAATGGGGACATTATACCCCGGTCAGCACTGTGGGGACGATTACTCGCCGCTTGTGGCGGCAGCCAGCCTTCGAACGGGCAGGCTAACAAATGAGGGGCATTATACCCCAGTCCGCACTGCAGGGACGATGACTCGCCGCTTGCGGCAGCCTGCCATGAACGAGCAGGTCAACAAATGGCGGGCAGTATACCCCAGTCAACGCAGGAGGACGATTATTCGCCGCATGGAGCGCTTCTACTTATATGTGGGCAGTTGGCCCCTGGCACAACTGGCGAGCATATCTTGTGCAAGGTATACTGCCCCTCTTATCCCTAAAGCTTGTTTGACAACGACCTGGTTATGATCGTGATCTCTGTTCTGGCCCTGGCGTTTTACCTGCTGGCCATCATCGCCTCACTGCACCTGCTGCTCAGCGCCAAGCCTGTCGGGCAAGCGTCGCTGTTTGCCTGCATCGGCCTTGCCCTGACCGCCCATGGGGTGGCCGTGGGCAGCGAGGTGCTGGCCACCCACTCCGGCCAGAACCTCAGCATGCTGAACGTGGCCTCCCTGGTCAGCCTGATCATCAGCAGCTTCATGACCTGCGTCACCCGCCGCTTCAACGGCTGGATCCTGCTGCCCGTCGTCTACAGCTTCTCGGCCCTGCTGCTGGCGGCCAGCGCCCTCATTCCCGGGCGCTACATCACCCATCTGGAGGCCCATCCCCAGCTGTTGCTGCACATCGGGCTCGCCTTGCTGGCCTATTCGGTGCTGATGATCGCCTGCCTGTTTGCCCTCCAGCTTGCCTGTCTGGACAGGCAGCTGAAATCGAGAAAAATCAGTCATCTGCCTGCCATGCCGCCCCTGATGACGGTGGAGAAGCGCCTGTTCCAGCTGATCTCGGCGGGGCTGCTGTTGCTGACCCTCTCCATCGCCTCCGGCCTGTTCTTCCTGGAAGACATGTTCGCCCAGGGCAAGTCCCACAAGGCCATCCTCTCGATCCTGGCCTGGTGCGTCTACGCCCTGCTGCTGTGGGGCCATCACACCCGTGGCTGGCGGGGTCGCAAAGTCATCATGCTGAGCCTGGTCGGCAGCATCATCCTGACCCTGGCCTACTTTGGCAGTCGCTTCGTCAAGGAAGTGCTGCTGAGCTGACGACCAGCCCGCCCCTCAACCACAGACACAGGAGCCCTGCTTGGACAGTATCTCAACGAGTACATTGCTGATTGTGCTCGTTATCTTGATCCTCTTGTCAGCCTTCTTCTCCAGTTCCGAAACCGGTCTGATGTCCCTCAACCGCTACAAGTTGCGGCATCTGGCCCAGACCAAGCACAAGGCCGCCCGCCGGGTCGAAAAACTGCTGGCTAGACCGGACAGGCTGCTCGGCCTCATTCTCATCGGCAACAACCTGGTCAACATCCTGGCTTCCGCCATCGCCACTATCGTCTGCATCCGGCTGTTCGGGGATCTCGGCGTCGCCATCGCCACCTTCGGCCTCACCCTGGTGGTGCTGGTGTTCGGGGAGGTCACCCCCAAGACCCTGGCCGCCATGTTCCCCGAGCGCATTGCCTACCCCGCCTCCTGGGTCCTCAAGGGATTGATGGTACCCTTCTCGCCCCTGGTCTGGCTCATCAACAGCATCACCAACCTGCTGCTCAAGCTCTTGCGCCTCGAACACCGCAAGGATGACGCCCTCAACACCGAGGAGCTGCGCACCATAGTCAACGAGGCGGGCAGCCTGATTCCCCAGCGCCATCAGGAGATGCTGATCAGCATCCTGGATCTGGACAAGATGACGGTGGAGAACATCATGGTGCCGCGCAGCGAGATCTCCGCCATCGACATCAACGACGACTGGAAGCTCATCCTGCGCCAGCTGGCCCACTGCGCCCACACCAAGATCCTGCTCTATCGCGACAACATCGACGATGTGGTTGGCTTCCTGCACGCACGTGACGCCCTGAGGCTGGTCGCACGGGATCAGTTCAGCAAGTCCAGTCTGCTGCGGGAGGTCGACCCCATCTACTTCATCCCCCAGGGGACGCCGCTCAACGTGCAGCTGGCCAAATTCCAGCGCAACAAGGAGAGGATCGGGCTGATTGTCGACGAATATGGCGACATTCAGGGGTTGATCACCCTGGACGACATACTGGAAGAGATAGTCGGCGACTTCACCACCTCCATGACGCCGACCCCGAGCGACGAGATCCACCCCCAGCCGGACGGCTCCTTCCTGGTCGAGGGCTCCGCCAGCATCCGCGAGCTGAACAAGGAGATGGACTGGCACCTCCCCACCGATGGCCCGCGCACTCTCAACGGCGTGATCCTAGAGTATCTGGAGGAGATCCCCCAGCCCAACATCAGCGTCAGGCTGGCGGGCTACCCCATCGAGATCCTCGAGGTGGAGAACAACATGGTGAAGATGGCGAGGATCATGCCACACCTGTACCGTAATGATTCAGGGTACGAGGATTGAAAAAAGGCTGCCGATGGCAGCCTTTTCGTTTCACTCGCTCTCGTCATCCGGCTCCGGCTCCAGCACCAGGGTTGGGATCAACTCGCCGAACACCTGCTGCAGCTCGTCACGGTTGGCCAGCAGATCTTGCAGCGTATAGCCGTCCATCACCGCCAAGAAGGCGTTCATCGCCTCCTTCAACGCGCTCTTTAGCAGGCAGACAGAGACGATATGGCAGACGGGGGAACCGCAGTCGATGCCGTCCAGATTGCCTTCCAGCGCCCGGATCACCTGGCCTATGTTCACGCTCTCGGGGGAGCAGGCCATGCGGATCCCGCCATTCTTGCCGCGTTGGGATTGCAGGTAGCCCAGCTTCACCAGCTGGTTTACCACCTTCACCATGTGGTTGCGGGAGACGTCGTACAGGGCGGACACCTTGGCCACGCTCGACAGTTCGCCTTCCGGCAGGGTGGCCAGATAGAGCAGGGCTCTCAATCCAAAATCGGTATAGCTAGTCAGTCTCATAGTGCCTGCGGCGCATAGCGCAAAGAATTGATGATTGATCCAGATCAATTAAACATTTAGGATGCAACTTATTAAGTGACATTCCAGATGTTCAATTAGAAAGGACCTCCTATGTTAGACCAAGCCACCATCGCCGTCATCAAGAGCACCATTCCTTTGCTCGAATCGGCGGGGCCAGCCCTCACCCAGCACTTCTACCAGCGCCTGTTCAGCCACCATCCGGAATTGAAGGATGTATTCAATCTGGCTCACCAGCGCAGCGGCGGTCAGCCACTGGCACTGTTCAGTGCGGTGGCGGCCTATGCCAGGAACATCGACAACCTGGGCGCCCTGGCAGGGGCCGTGGAACGCATCGCCCACAAGCACACGGGTTTCCTCATCCAGCCGGAACAATATCACATTGTGGGTAGTCATCTCTTGGCCACGCTCAAAGAAATGGGTGGTAATGCGGTGACAGAGGAGGTGCTGGCGGCCTGGGGCAAGGCATATGGCGTGCTGGCCGACATCTTCATCGGCCGGGAGGGCGAGCTCTACCGGGAGCAGGCAAGCCAGGAGGGGGGCTGGCAGGGTACCCGTTCCTTCATCATCAGGGAGAAGCGCCAGGAGAGCGAACTCGTCACCTCCTTCGTGCTGGCCCCCGTCGACGGCAAGCCCGTGCTGCGCTTCAAGCCGGGTCAATATCTCAGCATCAAGCTGGTTCATCCCGAGCTCGAACACCAGGAGATCCGCCAGTACTCTCTCTCCGATGCGCCCAATGGCCGCGACTACCGCATCAGCGTCAAGCGCGAGCCCCAGGGTCAGGCTTCCAACCTGCTGCACGACAAGCTGCACGTCGGTGACGAGGTGGCAGTGATGCCACCGGCAGGCGACTTCTTCCTGCAAGAGGAGACAGCCACCCCAGTGGTGCTGCTCTCCGCCGGGGTGGGACTCACCCCCGTGCTGAGCATGCTCAACCACTTGCTGGCGAGCGGCCAGGATACCGAGATCCGCTGGCTGCACGCCTGCGAGCGCGGTGCCCAGCACGCGTTCAGAGAGGAGATCCGGGAGAAAAGCCGGCAGCACCCCAGATTGCAGAGCCGCACTTGGTATCGAGAGCCGGGAGAGCAGGATGTCCAGGGTGAGGATTACGACTTCGTCGGCCCCCTGGCGCTGGAGCAGGTCACCGACCTCATCCCGGCCAACGCCCACTACTATTTCTGCGGCCCCCTTGGCTTTATGAAGGCGGTGAAGGGTCAACTGGTCGGTTTGGGCGTGCCTGCCGACCGCATGCACTACGAGATCTTCGGCCCCCATCAGGAGATCTGATCCCGCCTCACCGCCGCGCACAGCTGACAAGGCCCGGACACCCAGGTGTCCGGGCCTTCTTCATGGTGTCTGGCCGCCAGTGATCAGCGCATCGCCTTGGCGCGGGCGATGGCGTTGGCGGGCATGCGGTTGCCGAGCCGGCTGAGCAGGCTCGCCGCCTTCTGGTGGGTGGCCTTGTCACCGATGACGGCGCCGTGCAGCCAGTGATAGGCCTCCTCGTAATCCAGCGGGCTCCCCATGCCCTGCAACAGCATCTCGACCCACTCCATCTGGGCCCGCAGGAAGCCGAGGCTGGCGGCCTCCCGCATCAGGGTCTCAGCCCGCACCAGATCCTTCTGGACCAGGATGCCCTTCCAGTAATAGCGGCCGAGCTGCTCCAGTGCGGGTGCCAGCCCCTGGTTCGCCGCCTCCCACATGTATTGCACCCCCATCTGGGCGTCCGGCTTGATGCAGACGCCCCAGGCGAGCATGTCTCCCCAGAGGAACTGATAAGCGGGGATCTTCATCACCGAGGCCCGCGCCTCTATGTCCTGAGTCAACTGGCACCTGTCCTGCTTCACCCTGGCCAGATGGCGCCCCTGCTCTATCCAGTTGAGCAGCTCGTCCTGCCGATAGAGCGGCACCGCCTGCAGTTCCCCCGCCGCCGCGGAGACTGCGCTTGCCGCCTTGGGCAAGGGTGCCGCCGCCGGGGCTGTCGAGGCCGCAGCGGATGCGGCAGGCGCGGCAATGGTCGAACGTTCAGGTGACGACGCAACGGTGGCCGGGGGAGACGCGGTCGCCGCAGTCTGGGTTGGTATGGCGGCCGATGCCGGCTCGGCCCCCTGCAAGGGGAGGCTGCACAAACCGACGAGGCCGATGAGGATACTGGGTTTCATCATTAGGGATCTCCTGCTGCCCTCTGTTATCGGCAGCCGGGACCATCTCCTTAGCCCGCCACACCAACCCCCGAAAATGACAAAGGGGAGCCTGGGCTCCCCTTGCGATCGACGCGGCGACTTATTTGACGAAGTCGACACCCAGCTGTATATCAGCCTTCAGGGTGGCCAGCATGCTGTCCATCGCCTCTTGCTCGAAGGCGCTCAGCTTGCCGTAGTCCAGCACGGACTCGACGCCGTTCTTGCCGAGCAGTACCGGCTGCGCGAAGAAGGTGGCGTGCTCGCCGTTGCCTTCCACATAGGCGCACTCGATGACGTTGGCTTCCCCTTGCAGACCCTTGATGAGCGACAGACCGAAGCGGCAGGCTGCCTGGCCCATGGAGAGGGTGGCGGAACCGCCACCGGCCTTGGCTTCCACAACCTCGGTACCGGCATTCTGGATGCGCTTGGTCATGGCGGCGACTTCTTCAGCAGTGAAAGACGCGCCTTCAACCTGAGAGAGCAGCGGCAGAATGGTCACGCCACTGTGGCCGCCGATGACGTTGACGCGCACCTTGTCGACGTTCAGCCCCTTGGCTTCGGCCACGAAGGTCTCGCCACGGATCACGTCCAGGGTGGTAACGCCGAACAGGCGGCGCTTGTCATAGACACCGGCCTTCTTCAGCACTTCGGCGGCGATGGCGACCGTGGTGTTGACCGGGTTGGTGATGATGCCGATCAGCGCTTTCGGGCAGGAGGCGGCACACTTCTCCACCAGATTCTTGACGATGCCGGCGTTGATGTTGAACAGGTCGGAACGATCCATGCCGGGCTTGCGGGCCACGCCAGCGGAGATCAGCACGACATCGGCGCCGACCAGAGCCGGGCTCGGATCTTCACCGCAGAAACCTTTTACTTTCACGTCAGTCGGGATATGGCTCAGGTCCGCCGCCACGCCCGGGGTGACCGGTGCGATGTCATACAGGCTCAGTTCGGAACCGGCAGGAAGGCGATTTTTCAACAGCAGAGCGAGGGCTTGGCCGATGCCACCGGCGGCACCCAGAACGGCAACTTTCATGATCAACTCCATGTCTAAGCGTAGGTTTAAGGTTGTTTCTAGTTGGGTTAACGCTGATTCTTATTGTGCGCCTCACCTTAAAGGATCCCCTCCCAAAAAACAATCTGATAACAGTTGTAATCACGGGTTCTGTGAGCCAGGGAACAAGCGGCGACGAAAGCGGAGAGGAATATGCGATAAATGGGAGGATAAGCACAGATTTCCTGTGCCCACCTCACCATTAAGAGGTAAATCAGACTGCTTCAGGACTGGAATGCCAGCGCTCTGCGCTCACACCAGCGGAAACCAATTGTTAACAATCCATTCATGGTCAGGTAGAGGGCCCCGGCCACGGTGAACACCGCCAGGGTGTCATAGGTCTGGGCGTTGAGGCGCTGGGCCAGCCCCATGATGTCCATGATGGTGATGGTACTGGCGAGTGAACTCCCCTTGAGCACCAGGATCACCTCGTTGGAATAGGCGGGCACCAGCCGGCGGGCGGCGTGGCGGGTCTTCATCCAGAGGGTCTGGCCGGCCGAGAAGCCGAGCGCCCGACAGGCCTCCACCTCGCCGGCGGGGATGGCGTCGAGGGCCCCCTTGAACAGCCGGGTGGAGTAGGCGGCGGTGTTGAAGCCGAGCGCCAGCACGGCGCAGAACCAGGGCTGTTTGAGCAGCGGCCAGAGCGGGCTCGCCTTGAGCCACTCGAACTGGCCAGGCCCGTAGTAGATGAGGAAGATCTGGATGAGCAGCGGCGTGCCGGTGAAGATCAGCACCCAGAGCTGCACCAGCTGGGTCGCCACCGGCAGGCGGCGCTCCAGCACCCAGGTCATGCCGATCGCCAGCAACACCCCGAGCAGCAGGCTGAACGCGGTGAGCTGCAAGGTAATGGCCAGCCCCCCAAGCAGGGTCATGAGATAGTCCTGCATGCTCAGCCTCCGTAGCGTCGAGTATAACGAGCCGCCTGCTTGAGGCCGAACTCGCTCACCAGGCTGATGGCCAGGTAGATGAGGGCTGCGGCGGCGTACCAGGTGAAGGGTTCATAGGTGCTGGCCGACGCCATCTGCGCCTGGCGCATCATCTCGTTCACCCCGATGAGGGAGACCAGGGCGGTGTCCTTGAGCAGCACCAACCACTGGTTGCCCAGCCCCGGCAGGGCGTGGCGCCAGGCCTGGGGCAGCACAATGCGGAAGAAGGTGTGCCCCTTGCCAAGGCCGAGCGCCAGCGCGGCCAGCCGCTGCCCGGCAGGCACCGCATTGAGCGCGGCCCGCAGGGTCTGGGTGGCATAGCTCGCGAACAGCAGGGAGAGCGCCAGCACGCCGCAGGCGAACGGGCTGAACTCCACGTACTCCCCGGTGATGAGGAACAGCACCTGGGTCGAGCCGAAGTAGATGAAGAGCACCACCAGCAGCTCGGGCAGACCGCGGATCAGGGTGGTCAGGGTGGCCACGGGCCACACCAACCAGCTGCGCTTGCTGAGCTCAGCCGCACTGAACGCCAGCGCCAGCGCCATACCCCCGACCAGGGATGCCAGGGCCAGCCCGAGGGTCATCCAGGCTGCATCCAACAACAGGCTCAACATGGCTTACTGCGCGAAGTACTTGTCATAGATCTTCTGATAGGTGCCGTTGGCCTTGATCTCGGCCAGCCCCTTGTTCAGCTGGGTCAGCAGCTCCTGGTTGCCCTTGGCCACCGCGATACCGAAGCCGGTACCGAAGTACTTGGCGTCGGTCACTGGCGTCCCCACCACCGCATACTCCTTGTGCTGCTTGAGCCAGTCGGCGGCCACAGCGGTATCGGCAAACACGCCGTCGGTGCGGCCGTTCATCATGTCGAGGAAGGCGCTCTGGTAGCTGGCGTAGGGCACGGTCAGCAGACCCTTGCTCACCCAGTTGTCCACCAGATAGGACTGGTGGGAGGTGCCGTTCTGCACGCCGACTGTCTTGTCCACCAGATCTTCCGGCCCCTTGAAGGCGTCCTTCTTGGCGACGAAGACGGCGGAGTTCTCGTAATAGATGTCGGAGAAGTCGACCTGGGCGGCCCGCTCCGGCGTCACGTCCATGGCGGCGATGGCGGCGTCATAGCGGCGGAACTTGAGGCTGGGGATCAGGCTGTCGAAGGCCTGGTTGTGGAAGCTGCACTCCAGCTTGACTTGGGCGCAGACGGCGCGGGCCAGATCGATGTCAAAGCCCTGGAACTCGTTCTTGTCGTCCAGGTATTCGAACGGCGCATAGGTGGCCTCGGTGGCGAACTTGATCTCTTTCGCCAGCACCGAGGTACTCAGCAGGCCCATGGCGGCGACCAGCAACAGACTCTTTTTCATGACAGCTTCCTTATCGACTCAATATCAATGCATCAAGAATTCGGCAAACCGGCTGGTTTGCGGGGCCTGGAAGATGGCGGCGGTGCCGGATTCGATGATCCGCCCCTTCTCCAGGTAGATCACCTGACTGGCCACCTTGCGGGCGAACTCCACCTCGTGGGTCACCACCACCTGGGTGATGCCGGTCTGGCTCAGGGTGCGGATGATCTCCGCCACCTCTTTGGTAATTTCGGGGTCCAGGGCCGCGGTCGGCTCGTCAAACAGCAGCACCTGGGGATCCATCATCAGGGTACGGGCGATGGCCACCCGCTGCTGCTGGCCACCGGAGAGGCGTGCCGGCCAGGCATCGCGCTTGTCGGCCAGCTGCAACTGGGCCAGCAGGTAGGCTCCCTTGTCGATGGCCGCCTCGCGGCTCATGCCGAGCACCTTGACCGGGGCCTCGATCAGGTTCTCCATCACAGTGAGGTGGGGCCACAGATTGTACTGCTGGAACACCATGCCCACCTTGCGGCGCAAGGCCTGAGCCTGACGGTTGAACTCGGCGGCGGAGAGGCTGGACGGGAAAGAAAATTCACTGCCGGCGATGCGCAGCACACCGGCGTCCGGGGTGTCCAGCAGGTTCATCATGCGCAGCAGGGAGCTCTTGCCCGCACCACTCGGACCCAGCAATACCAGGGTCTCGCCGGGAGCGCTCCGAAAGCTCACCTGTTGCAGTACCGGCACCTTGTGCCAGGATTTTTCGACGCCGATTAATTCGATACCCATACAGCCCAATTGAATAAGTTTTCAAAATTTCGTCCTGATTCTAGCGCCGGCATACATTGATGCAAGCTATATTTGAATCAATATGCAGAACAAGCGCCGCTTCCTTGCCAAAAGAGGCATATGAATGCAAAATAGCAGCGCTGTTCGTATCTGCCGCCTGAGCGTGACAGGCGGTCACCCCCCTCATTCGTGAGTCCAAGATGAAACATAACGACAAGCAAGAAAAACTGGCCAAGGCCTTTAAAGCCTTGCTGAAAGAGGAGCGATTCGGCTCCCAGGCAGAGATAGTGACTGCCCTGCAAGAGATGGGCTTCGAGAACATCAACCAGTCCAAGGTCTCGCGCATGCTGAGCCGCTTCGGCGCCGTCCGCACCCGCAACGCCAAGATGGAGATGGTGTACTGCCTGCCGGTGGAGCTGGGTGTCCCCACCACCTCCAGCCCCCTCAAGAATCTGGTCCTTGACGTCGACCACAACGGCGCACTGGTGGTGATCCACACCAGCCCGGGGGCGGCCCAGCTCATCGCCCGCCTGCTCGACTCCCTCGGCAAGGCCGAAGGGATCCTCGGCACCATCGCCGGCGATGACACCATCTTCATCACGCCGACCAGCGACACCGACATCGAGGAGCTCTACCTCTCCGCCCTCGAACTGTTCGAGCAGACCCCCTGATCGGGCAGCCGTCGTCGAGACGGCATCCCGAACGAAAAATCCCGGCCAAGGCCGGGATTTTTGTTATCTGCGAGTAAGACAGGCTTAATGGCCCTGGGCCACCAGGAAGTCGACGGACGGGGCGAAGAAGGCCGCGCCGGTCACCGCCCGGGTGAAGCGCAGCAGGTGATCGAAGTGACTGCCCTCCCCCTTGTACATGCTGGCCAGCATGGCGTTGAAGTGCAGCGGCGTGCGGCAGCAGGAGATGAAGTAGAGCCCCTGCTCGCTCATGGTGCCCCAGGGCATGCTCTGGCGCAGGATCTCCATGGACTCCCCCTTCGGGGTCTTGAGGTTGACCCGCTTGATGTGGGAAGTGAGCGGCTTGTCGGCGGACTCGTATTCGATGTTGTCCACCTTGGTGCGGCCTATGATGTCTTCCTGCTCCTTCAGGGCCAGCTTCTCCCAGTCGCTCATGGCGTGGACCCAGCGCTGCACGTGGAGATAGGAGCCGCCGGCGAACTCGCCGCCGTCCAGCAGCGCCACTTCGGCCCTGTGCTCATCCTGCGGGTTCTCGGTGCCGTCGACGAAGCCGGTCAGATCCCGGCAGTCGAGGTTGCGAAAACCGCGCACCTCTTCGGCCAGCACCACCAGTCCGGCCAGCAGGGCCATCACCCGCTGACCGGCGTGGTGCAGCACGTCCACCCGGTCGGCCCTCAGCTGCACGAACAGATCGAACGGAGTGTTCGGCGCCTTGTTGCCATTGGCCTCCTGCGCCATAAAGCCGCGGAACTGGGGTGGACGGGCCACCGGATAGATGGCATCCCAGCCCTCGGCCCCCACGGCCACCAGACCGCTGAAGGCGGCATCGGGGAAGTCGGCGCTCACCGCGTCCCACAGCGCCGGCAGGCTGGCCAGGCGGGCCGCCAGGGCGGCACCGTCCCCGGTGCGATTGAACATCAGATAGAGGGCATGCAGATTCGGCTCTGCGCAGATCCCGGCTTGGGCTTTCATTTCTCTCTCCAAAGACATTGGCTAAAGGCGTGGCGCGATTATAAACCAGTGCAACCCCAGTTCATTGATTTCACGACGATATCACGCCATCAGGGCAAAGGGTCAAACAACACCAGGGCATGGGGGGCCACGGTCACCCGCGCCCTCTTCCCTTCCAGGGGCTCGCCGATGCTGGCCTCCAGCGACTGGCCGGCACAATCCAGCAGCACCCGGCAGTGATGACCCAGGAAGTGCTGCTCCCGCACCTCGAGTTCGCCGTCAGCCGCCGCCGTCAGCGCCAGTTGCTGGGGCCTGAGCATGAGTTGCAGCCGCTCCCCGACCGCACGGCCATGGGGCTCCTGGCCACAGATGGTGCCCAGGATGGTCTTCACGCAGTGGCTGTCCACCACCTCGGCCGCCAGATAGTTGACCCCGCCGAGAAACTCCGCCACGAAGCGGTTCTGTGGGCGGCGATAGAGCTGCTCAGGCTGCCCCACCTGCTCGATGTGACCGGCCCGAAACAGCGCCAGCCGGTCGGCGAAGGCGAACGCCTCCTCCTTGCTATGGCTGACGAAGATGGCCCCTATGCCCTGCTGCTTGAGCAGGGTACGGATCTCGAGGATCAGCTTCATCCGCACCTGGGTGTCGATGTTGGAGAAGGGCTCGTCCAGCAGCATCAGCCTCGGCTTGCAGACCAGGGCGCGGGCGATGGCCACCCGCTGCTGCTGGCCGCCGGAGAGCTGATGGGGATAGCGCTCCCCCAGGCCCTGCAGATTGACCAGCGCCAGCGCCTCTTCCACCTGCTGCTGGCGGCTGCCGCGATCGAGCCGGATCAGCCCGAAGCCGACGTTCTGTGCCACCGTCAGATGGGGGAAGAGGGCGTAATCCTGGAAGATCATGCCGATGTGGCGCGCCTCCGGCGGCACGCTCTGGCCCTCTCCGTCCAGCAGCATATCGCCGAGACGGATCTCCCCTTCGGCCAGCGGCAACAGGCCGGCGACGGCCTTGAGCAAGGTGGTCTTGCCACAGCCGCTCGCCCCCAGCAGGCAGACGATCTCGTTGTCGGCCACCGTCAGGGATAGCTGTTCCAGCACATTGCGACCGTTGTAGCGGCAGCTGACCTTCTCGATATTCAGGCAGGACAAGGTACTTTTCCTCTCGCGTGTTGACGCCGGGCGGGAGACGCGCTCAGTGGCCCGGGCCGTCCAGACTGCGGTTGATCCAGACCAGGGGGACCAGCCCCACCAGCACGATGACGATGGCGCCGAGCGCTCCCCGCTCCAGCATCTCATCCGAGACGAACTGGTAGACGTGGGTCGCCAGGGTCTCGAAGTTGAACGGCCGCAGCAACAGGGCGGCAGGCAGCTCCTTCATGGATTCGATGAATACCAGCATGGCGCCGGCAAAGAGGCCGCGTCGCACCAGCGGCAGGTGGATACGCCGCAGCATGCCGCCCGCCCCCTGCCCCAGGGAGCGGGCCGCCATGTCGAGACTGGGGGAGACTTTGTTCATGCTGCTCTCCACCGAGCCGATGGCGATGGCCACGAAGCGCACCAGGTAGCCAAACACGATGGCGGTGAGGGTGCCGGTCAAGAGCAGACCCGGCCCCTGCATCCCGAGCCAGTCGGCCAGATCGTTGATGCCAAAGTCCAGCGCCGTCAGCGGTACCAGCACCCCGATGGCGAGCACTGTGCCCGGCATGGCGTAGCCCATGGCGGCGATGCGCAGGGGCAGCAGGCTGCGGGTGCCCCCATCGAGACGGCGGAAGAAGCCGAGCAGCAGGGCGATGGCCATGGCGAGCAGTGCGGTCAACGCCGAGACCATCAGGCTGTTGCCGGCGAAGCGAACGAACTCCGGCGTCCACGACAGCGCGAAATAGCGCACCCCGTAGTCCAGCAGGATAGCGAACGGCAGGACGAAGCCCGCCAGCACCAGGCCCCAGCACCAGATCGCGGCCAGCACGCGGCGCCCTCCCTTGAGGGGATAGCGCATCGGCTGCTCGAACCCCATGGATTTCTGGAACACCTGCTGGCGCTGGCGGGAGCGGCGCTCAATGGCGATGAGCAGCACCACCGCCAGCAGCATCAGGCAGGAGAGCTTGGCGGCGGTGGCCAGGCTGCCGTAACCGAGCCAGGTGTCATAGACCGCCGTGGTCAGGGTGTTGATGGCGAAGAAGTGGACGGTGGCGAAGTCGGCCAGGGTTTCCATCGCCACCAGGGATATCCCCACCATGATGGCGGGGCGGGCCAGCGGCAGGCTGAGACGGCGAAAGCTCTGCCAGGGGGTGCAGCCGAGCAGCCGGCTGGAGTGAATGAGGCTGACCGACTGCTCCAGGAAGGAGGCGCGCGCCAGCAGATAGACATAGGGGAAGAGCACCAGGGCCAGCACCCAGGCGGCACCGCCGAGGGAGCGGATGGCCGGGAACCAGTAGTCGGCCGGGCTCTGCCAGCCAAACAGGGTGCGCAGCCCCGCCTGCAACGGGCCCGAGTAGTCCAGCAGATCGGTATAGACGTAGGCCACTATGTAGGAGGGCATGGCCATGGGCAGCATCAGCGCCCACTGCAGGGCGCGGCGCCCCGGCACCTGGCACATGGCCACCAGCCAGGCGGTAGGCACCCCGAACAACAGGCTGAGCGCCGCCACCCCCAGCACCAGGCCCGAGGTGTTGCGAAGGTAATCGGTCAGTACCGTATCGGCAAGGTGGGCAAACAGATCCCCGTCGGCCGAGAAGGCGGAGAAGACGAGGGCAAGTACCGGCAAACCCAGCAGCAGGGCGGTGGCCCAGCTGCCGGCAATCCATCCAAAATGTTTCATGAGTCCACAGATGTTGATGGGGCCATCGGCCCCATCTGATTACAAGTCGAATTTCACTTCATCAAGCAGTTGCAAGGCGTCCTTGCGATGCTTGGCGTAGTCGCTGACCGGCAGGGAGTCAGACTTGAAACTGCCCCAGGACTTGACCATGGCGGAGGGTTCCACCCCGGCCTTGACCGGGTACTCGGCATTCACGTCCGCATACATGTGCTGGGCGGTGTCGCCAGAGAGGAACTCCATCAGCTTCTGGGCCGCCTCCTTGTTCTTGGCGTACTTGGTCATGGCCACGCCGCTCACGTTCACGTGGGCACCGCGATCCCCCTGGTTCGGGAAGTTGATCTCGACCGCCTCGGCCCAGGACTTATGCGCCGGATCCTTCAGCATGGCGCCCAAGTAGTAGCTGTTGCCCAGGGAGACATCGCAGATGCCGTCCTTGA
Source organism: Aeromonas sp. XH (assembly GCF_033348475.1). Lineage (NCBI taxonomy): Bacteria > Pseudomonadati > Pseudomonadota > Gammaproteobacteria > Aeromonadales > Aeromonadaceae > Aeromonas > Aeromonas sp. XH. Next base: position 3,725,117 of record NZ_CP137630.1, read on the forward strand.
TCGCCTTGACCTGATCCCGGTCGTTGCCCTGCGGCTTGCGTGCCAGGTTGGCCTTGACCCCTTCCAGCCAAGTTTTGGCATCCGCCATGCCGTGATGGGCGATCATGGAGGAAACCAGCGCCACATTGTACTCGTGCTTGCCGCTGCGGGTACAAATTTTTCCTTTGAATTCAGGCTTGGCCAGATCTTCGTAGCTGATGGTGGCGAGCTTGCCGAGGCGCTCCTTGCTGGAGTAGATGGCGCGCACCCGGGTGGTCAGGGCGAACCAGCGGTTCTCCGGATCCCGATAGATGGAGGGGATATTCTCCTGCAGGGTCTTGCTGTCCACCGGCTGCACCAGATCCTTGTCCACCAGGTCGGTCAGGCGGCTGATGTCGACGGTCAGCATCAAATCCGCCGGGGAGAGCTTGCCTTCCCGCTCCAGACGCTCGTTCAGCCCCTCTTTGGCGAACACCACGTTGACCTTGATCCCGGTCTCCTTCTCGAACTGCTGGATGATGGGCTTGATCAGCTCATCCTGACGGGTGGAGTAGACGTTCACTTCAGCGGCGAATGCCGACTGGGCGGCCAGGGTGGAGAGAGCCAGCGCCAGCATCTTCATTTTCATTGTCCGTTCCTTGTGTGCGTATCGATTGATAACCATTTTTGTTTGCATTCTGCACGAGTCACGGCCTCAGGATCAAGGCGCTTCAGGGAGGTAGGATCACATATTTAACCATTGAACAAATGAAAGGGACCGGATGATGTCTCATCCGGTCCCTTGATGACGGCCTCTCCCCGCTGAGGCGTCGCAGCCTGACCTTCACGGCCCCGCGGCGCGGGGTATCAGAGCGCCTCGTCGTCGCTCTCGCCGGTGCGGATCCGCACCGCCTGCAACAGGTCATAGACGAAGATCTTGCCGTCACCTATCTTGCCGGTGTAGGCCGCCTTGCAGATGGCCTCGATCACCCCTTCCACGTTCTCGTCGGCGGTGGCGATCTCCAGCTTTACCTTCGGCAGGAAGTCGACCTGGTACTCGGCCCCCCGGTATAATTCGGTGTGCCCCTTCTGGCGACCGAAGCCCTTGACCTCGGAGACGGTCAGGCCTTCCACCCCCAGGTTGGCGATGGCCTCGCGCACGTCGTCCAACTTGAAGGGTTTGATAATCGCAGTAATCAGCTTCATCTGGTTGCTCCCAATCCATGGTATGTCACGAATGGGTCATCAATTCTTGTGCCAAGTATTTTTATTGTTTATTTTCATTAAGATAGCCATCAACCCTTGAGCCATTACGGCTCAGGATCACCAAGGAAGCGCATCTCGCCCCATAATGAGGCACCAAGCTGCACCAGACTCCCTTGATGCACCAAATGAGAGCATCGCCCCATGTTAGTCATCTCCCAGAGCGTGATCATTCCCTGGCATGAGCTGCAGTTCCAGACCATGCGAGCCCAGGGGGCCGGGGGGCAGCACGTCAACAAGACCGACTCCGCCGTCTGGCTGCGTTTCGACTACAGAGACTCCCCCAGCCTGCCCCCCCTCTACAAGGAGGGGCTGGAGAGGCTCGCCGACAGCCGGGTCCACGACGGCTTCATCCAGATCAGGGTCGAGACCCACCGCAGTCAGGACATGAACCGCAAGGAGGCCATGAGCCGCCTGACCGAGCTGCTGAAAAAAGCCGCCTGGCGCCCCAAGGCGCGTCACGCCACCAAGCCGACCCGCAGCGCCCAGCGCAAGCGGGTCGAGGCCAAGAAGCGCAAGAGCGAGATCAAGTCCGCCCGCGGCAAACCCGGGCTGGAGTGACCAGCCTTGCCGCTCTCCGGAGGAGAAGAGGATGCAATACAGTTTTTGCGAGAGTCGTCACGGCCCCCTGCTCGTCGCCATCGATCGGCATGGCCTGCGTTATGTAGAGTTCGTCCGGGGAGAGCAGCCGGTCACCCCGACGGCGGAATGGCAACGGGATGATCAGGCCCTGGCCCCCTTCGTCGAGCAGTTCGCCGCCTACTTCGCCGGCCGGCTGCGCCAGTTCGATCTGCCCCTCGCCGCCCGGGGAACGCCGTTCCAGCTGTCGGTGTGGCACGCCCTGTGCGACATCCCCTATGGCGAGACCGTCAACTACCTCGAGATTGCCCAGGCCATCGGCAACCCCAAGGCGGTGCGCGCCGTGGGCGCCGCCAACGGCCGCAACCCCTTGAGCATCATAGTGCCCTGCCACCGGGTGATCGGTCGCAGCGGCGCACTGACCGGTTATGCCGGCGGCATCCCCATCAAGCGCTGGCTGCTGGCGCTGGAGCAACAGACTGCCGACAACTTCACGCTGACCCCCTGACCATCAGGCGGCATCCCATCAAGCGTTGGTTGCTGGCGCTGGCGCAGCAAGCCGCCGGCGACGTCGCGCGGACGCCCAGACCCGCGGATGCACAGGCGATGGATACTGACAGCACCAGGCGCCGACTGCCGGGGATAAGCCCCTTGCGAGGAGGCAAGATAAAACGCTAGTCATTTGAATGAATGCAGCATGAGTCCTGCACCACACAGGCATCAGGCAGCATTTCCAAAATGAACAGAGTATGAAGAATCGCCTCAGAAGGGCTTCAGACACCGTCAGGCATCATGGCGTCACACTTGGATGGCACGGCTCATCCCTCATCCAGGTGGCACCCATGTGACGCTTCCAATCTGTCTTTTTCCCCGCGCCTCCCCAGAGGCGCTTTTTTTGTCCGTCGTCCGGCCACAAAAAAGCCCGCCGAAGCGGGCTCCTATCCGATGCGTTAGCCTCAGAGCGCGAGGAACAACCCCGCCAGGGAGGCGCTCATCAGGTTCGCCAGCACCCCCGCCAGGATGGCGCGCATGCCGTAGCGGGCGATGAAGGACTTGCGCTCCGGCACCATGGCCCCCAGGCCGCCGATGAGGATCGCCATGGAGGAGATGTTGGCAAAACCGCACAGGGCGAAGGTGACGATGGCCTTGCTCGACTCGTTCAGTGTCTGATCCTGTACTAGGGCGATGAAGGCGACGAACTCGTTGATGACGATCTTGGTGCCGATAAGCGCACCAGCCGCCTGGGCCTGCTCCCAGGGCACCCCGATGAGCCAGGAGACGGGGGCAAACAGCCAGCCCAGGATGATCTGGAAGCTCAACTCCAGCCCCACCAGGTCACCGGCCCAGCCCAGCAGGCCGTTGAGCAGGGCGATCACCCCGACGAAGGCCAGCAGGGTGGCCCCCACGGCAACCGCGATGTTGAGACCCGCCATGGCGCCATCGGCGGCCGCTTCAATGACGTTGGTGGCGCGGGGGATCTCCACGTCCTCGTGATGATCCACCTCTTCGGCAGCGGGCGGCACCAGGATCTTGGCCATGGCGAGCCCCGCAGGCGCGGACATGAAGGCGGCGGCGATCAGATACTTCAGCTCGACCCCGATGCTGGCGTACCCCACCAGGGTGCCACCGGCCACCGAGGCCAGGCCGCAGCTCATCACGGCGAAGAACTGGGAGTCGGACATCCTGGAGAGATAGGGCTTGACCACCAGGGGCGCCTCCACCATGCCGACGAAGATGTTGGCGGTGGCGGAGAGGCTCTCGGCGCGGCCGGTACCCAGCAATTTCTGCAGGCCGCCGCCAAGCAGGGCGATGACTTTGGGCATCAGGCCGATGTGGTAGAGGATGGCGATCACGGCAGAGAAGAAGATGATCACCGGCAGCACGTTGAAGGCGAAGATGAAGCCCAGCTTGAACTTGGCCAGATCCCCGAACAGGAAGGCGATCCCCTCCTGGCCGTAACCGATCACGCTGCTGACGCTTTCGCTGACGCCGTTGAGCGCCTGCTGGCCGGCGGGCAGCCAGAGCACCAGGGCGGCGAAGAGCACTTGCAGGCAGAGGGCGAAGCCTACTGTTCGCAACGGGATACGACGACGATTATCGGAGCAGAGTGCGGCCAGGGCCAGGATGCTCAGGATACCAAGCAGGGCGATCATGGGGATTCCATCCAGTGGGGCAAAAGATGGGCGCGGATTCTGCTCCCCTGCCCTCGCCACTGCAAGCCCGCCTGGTTACAACCCTGTTAGCAAAAACGTTTGCACGATATCGGTTGCGTCAACTGATTGATTTGACTCGACTTTGAAGCCGGACTCAAGCCAGCGTTCTTGCATGGAAACGATCATTCCTCCAGGCCGGACAATTTGCCCCCGAGCCAGGGGGCCAACCGCTGCGCCCAGTAGGGCTCGGGTCCGAAGCACTCCTTGAGGAAGTCGATGAAGAGGCGGATCTTGGGGTCCAGATGCTCCCGCCTGGCATAGACGGCGTGCACCGCCATCTTCTGGTTCGGTTGCCACTGGGGAAGCAGGGGGATGAGCTGGCCGGACTGCAACTCCTTGTCCAGCAGGTAGTTGGCCACATAGGCGATGCCGAGCCCGGCCAGGGCGGCGTCCCGCACCGCCTCCGCCAGATCCACCCGGTAGTTGCCCGCCACCTGCACCGTCTGCCGCTCCTTGCCCTGGCGAAACGACCACTCGTGGTAGCGCCGCTCCCGGCTCTGGTAGGTGATGCAGTTGTGGCGGGCCAGATCCCTGGGATGCAGTGGCGTGCCGTGACTCAGCAGATAGTCCGGCGAGGCCACCAGCACGAAGCCGATGTCCGCCAACCGCTGCCCCACCAGGGCCTCAGGCTTGTCCTCGTAGGTGGTGATCCAGAGATCCAGCCCCTCGTCCACCAGGTTGGTGCGGTGATCGAACAGGGACACCTCCAACTCCAGATCCGGGTAGCGCGCCTGAAACGCCTTGAGCCGCGGGATCACGTGCAGTCGGCCGAAGGACTGGCCCACCCCCAGGTGGAGCACGCCGCTCACCTTGCCGCGGCGCTCCGCCACCATGGATTCCGCCTCCAGCGCCACCGCCACCAGAGCGCGGCAGTGGCGGGCATACTCCTGACCCAGTTCGGTGAGCGCGAAGCGGCGGGTGGTGCGCTGCACCAGCTGGGCCCCGAGCGCCGTTTCCAGCAGGGCGAGCTGCTTGCTGATGTGGGACTTGGAGACCCCGAGCCGGCGTGCGGCCGCCGAGATACCCTGCTCGCGGACCAGGGCGTCGAAGATCACCATTTGGGGAAGACGTTGCAGCACGGCATAACCAGGGTGGATGGCGGGGCCCCATTATTCCAGAGCCGCCCGCCGTGGGATAGGGTCAGCGCCCGAGCGCCTCGAGGATCTGCCGCTTGAGAGGGTCGTCGGCCGGATTCTGGTTGGCGCCATAGCTCGCAATCAGCTTGCCATCGCGGTCCACCAGGTATTTGTGGAAGTTCCAGTTGGGGGCGTCACCGTCGGCGGCGGCCGCCAGCCCCTTGAACAGGGGCACCGCATCCGAGCCCCGCACCGCCACCCGGTTGAACATGGGGAAAGTCACCCCGTAGTCGCGCCGGCACACATCGGCGGTCTTGTTCTCGTTGCCCGCCTCCTGCCAGAAGTCGTTGGAGGGGAAGCCCAGCACCATCAGCCCCTTCTCCTTGTAACCCTGGTAGAGCGCCTCCAGATCCCGGAACTGGCCGCTGTACCCGCAGTAGGAGGCGGTGTTGACCACCAGCACCACCTTGCCCTCGGTCAGCCGGCAGAGGTTGTGGCGCTGGGTGCTGTTGAGCTCCCGCATCTCCACGTTGAAGTAGTCGGGGCAGGCGGCGGACGCCGCGCCCGAGCCGAGCAACAACAGCAGGGTGAACCATTTCATCGACGTGACTCCTCGCGTTTTCTCCATCATACGCAAGATCCCCGAACCTGGTTCAGGGATCAGTGCAGCGGGATCCCGGTCAGCCAGCCGTGGCCCCAGAAGATGAGCAGGGCCGTGAGGGCCAGTCCCGCCCCCAGGCTGATCCCGGTCCCCTGCCAGCTCGCCTCGGGCCGCGGCTTCTGCTGCCAGTCCCGCACCGAAATCCAGACGATGCTGACCAGCGCCCAGAGGCCGATACCGCCGAACAGCACCAGGGAGCGGGCCTCGCTGTTGACCGCCAGATGGGCCCCCGACCAGAGCAGCACCCCGAGCAGTTGGGGATGCACCAGCCAGCGCCGGAAATGGTTCGCGCCCTGGCCTGCGCACAGCAGGATCAGCGAGACGGGCATGGCCGCCATCACCAGAGTCGGCCCCCAGGGAGGCAGGAAATAGAGCGGCAACGGGCTGGCGCTGCGCCAGCCGGCGAGGATGCAGCCGATGGCGACAAACACCAGCAGCGAGAAGAGCCCCTTGTAGCGGTTCTCCCCCAGCCGCTCACGCAGACGGGCGCGATGGGTCGCGGCGAAACAGGGATAGAGGTGCGTCAGGGCAAACAACACTACCCCCAGGGTCAGCAGGATCATGGGTTGTTCCTCAAAGATGGCTCCTCGCAATAATGAGATCACTATGCCGCAAAGCCCCTCGCCAGAATACAAAAACCATATAAAAGACAGCGGGATAATAAAAAAGCCGATCCTGGGATCGGCAAGGTGCGTCAGAAGGTCTGCCGCGAGGCAGCCACATCCGCTACACGGGGCTGGGTGTGGCCGGCGCGTCGCGCCGGCCAGGAGAGGGGCTATTTGCGCAATAGATAGAGGGCGGCCACGTTGCGGGCCGTGAGCTGCAGGTTGGTGTTGGCGGTGGCCAGCGCCTCCGGCAGGGACATGGCGCGGTTGACCACGGCGAACACCGCATCGAGCCCGTGCTCATGCACCACGCCGCAATCATCGGTGAGGCAGCCGGCGATGCCGATCACCGGTTTGCCGAACCGCTTGGCACAGCGGGCCACCCCGATGGGCGTCTTGCCGTGGATGCTCTGGCTGTCGATGCGCCCCTCGCCGGTGATGACGAGATCCGCGTCGGCCACTGCCTCGGCCAGTTTCAGGGCTTCGATGACGATCTGGATGCCGGGCTTGAGCTCGGCGCCGAGCAGGCCCACCAGGGCGGCGCCCATGCCACCGGCGGCCCCCGCCCCCGGGATCTCCCTGACCTGCTTGCCGAGCGCCTGCTCGATGCAATCGGCGTAGCGGGCCAGGTTGGCGTCCAGCTGCGCCACCATCCCGGGGGTCGCCCCCTTCTGCGGGCCAAACACCGCAGAGGCCCCTTTCGGACCGCAGAGCGGATTGTCCACGTCGCAGGCCACCTCGATGTGGAGCCCGGCCAGGCGAGGATCCAGTCCGCTCAGGTCTATGGTCGCCAGCTCAGCCAGACCGGCGCCCCCCGACTCGATGGCAGAGCCATCGTCCTTGAGCAACTTGCCGCCGAGGGCCTGGATCATGCCGGCGCCGCCGTCGTTGGTGGCGCTGCCGCCAATGCCGAGGATAAGGTGAGTCACCCCCATCTCCAGCGCCGCCAGGATGAGCTCGCCGGTGCCAAAGCTCGAGGTATGCAGGGGATTGCGCCGCTCGGGTTCCACCAGATGCAGGCCGGAGGCGGCCGCCATCTCGATGACGGCCCGCTCGCCATCCCCCAGCAGACCGACGAAGCCCTGCACCCGGTTGCCGAGGGGGGCGGTCACCTCCACCGGCAGGATGCGGCCGCCGGTGGCGTCCACCAGGGACTGCACCGTCCCCTCGCCGCCATCCGCCATGGGCAGCTTGACGTAGGTGGCATCCGGCAGCACCTGCTTGAAACCGGCCTCGATGGCATCGGCCACCGCCATGGCACTGAGGCTCTCCTTGAATGAATCCGGGGCGATCACAATTTTCATATCAGTTCCTTAGGCGAGACCGAACACGCCAAACATCAGGGTGGAGACCGCGGCTATGGTCAGGCCGACGGCGGTTTCGTAGGGGATGAGCTTGAGCCGCTCGCTCACGCCCATGTGGACGCTGCCCCCGGTGGCGTGGAAGAAGGAGCCGTGGGGCATGTGGTCGAACACGGTGGCCCCGGCGTGGATCATGGCGGCCCCCGCCAGGCTGCTGATGCCGAGCTCGATCAGGGTGGAGCTGAACACGTTGGAGGCGACGACGGTACCGGCGGTGGTCGAGGCGGTGGCGAGCGACATCAGGGCACCGGAGATGGGGGCCAGCAGGTAGGAAGGCAGACCGGAGGCGGTCAGGCCGCTGATGAGCACGTCCTTGAGACCGGAGTTGGCGATGATGCCCGCCAGGGTACCGGTACCCAGCAGCATGATGGCGACCGGCGCCATGCGGGCCAGGCCCGAGACCGCAAACTGGTTCACCTTGCCGAACTTGCCCATCATCAGGGCGCCCACCAGACCGCCGAGGGGCAGCGCGATCAGCGGATCCACGACGATACCGGCCACAGGACGCAGGGCCAGCAACAGGATGGCGACCAGGGGGGCGCTGATGGCGGCGGCAAAGCCGGGCAGCTTGCTGCCATCGAAGCTCACCACCTCGTCGGCCGCGACCTTGCTGCCCCTGTTGTTCAGGCGCTTGGCGAGCCAGTAGGCCATCACCAGGCCGAACAGACCCGGGATGATGCCGGCTGCCATCACAGAGGTGAGGGGCAGGTGGAAGGCGTCGGACGCGGCGATGGCGTTGGGATTGGGAGACATGACGTTGCCCGCCTTGCCGCCGCCTATCATGGCCAGCAGGATGGCCGCCTTGGAGAGATCGGCACGGCGGGCGATGGCGAGCGCTATGGGGGCGACCGTGATGACGGCCACGTCCACGAAGACACCGACCGCGGTCAGGATCAGGGTGGCCAGCGCCAGCGCCAGCAGGGCCCGGGTCTCGCCGAGCTTCTTGACTATGGTCTCGGCGATGGTGGTGGCGGCGCCCGATTCGATGAGCACGCCCGCCAGTACCCCCGCCGCCAGGATCCGCATCACCGCCGTGGTGATCCCCTGGGCGCCGCCGATCATCAGGGCGACGGTCTGGGTCAGATCGGCCCCGCCGATCAGGCCGCCGGCCAGGGCGCCGACTATCATGCCGTAGGCGGGCGGCACCTTCTTCAGGATGAGGAAGATGGCGATGGAGAGCGCGGCGAGAGCGCCGAGCGCGGATACAGGGATCATGACGGGCACCTTTTGTTGTAATGAGTGGCCGCCATTATGGGGATCCCGGGCCGGAATGCTTTGGTCAGAAAGCCAAACTTTTCGCTGCCATCCCGATTGTTTTTGTTCAATCGAACAAATCAGCCGTCGAGATTCAGGCCGAGATAGAGCAGGAATTTGTCGTCTAACTTGTTGAAACTCAAGCCTGTTATCTGCTCTATCCGGGTCAGCCGGTAGCGCAGGGTGTTGGGATGGATGAACAGGGCTTCGGCACAGGGATGCAGATCACAATCCTGCAAGAAATACTGGCGCAGCGTCTTCTGCAGTACCCCCTTGGCGTCCTCCCTTGCCAGCCTGAGCAGGGGGGCGCGCAGCTGATCCGCCTGCCAGGAGTCCGCCAGGCTGCCGAGCAGCACCGGCAGCCGGTAATCCTCGAAGAAGTAGACCTGCTTGCGCGGCGCCTGGCGCATGCCCCGGCGCAAGGTGTCCCGCGCCGTCTGGTAGGAGAGCGCCAGCCCTTCGATCCCGGCGAAGTAATCACCCACCCCGATGCGCACCCGAAAGTGGGGGATACGGGTCAGCAACTGCCTGATGCGGCTGCGCTCCTGCGCCGACTGCCAGACGCCGTCACTGAGCTGGGCCGGTTTGAGCACCACTATCTCGTCCAGGCCGTTGATAGCCACCAGGTTGTCCCGCTCCGGATTCTCCAGCAGATGCACCAGTTCCCGCAGACGGGCGGGCTCCGCCTCCTCCAGCGCCAGCACGGCCACCACCCTGGGCTGGGCCAGATCCAGCTCGAGGAAGCGGGCCGCCTGCTGCAACTGATCGGCCCGCCCCTCGCCGCGAATGAGCTGCAGCACCAGCTCCTCCTTGTGGCGCTTGTCCCACTGCAACTGCTCGGTGAGCGCCGCCTGCTCCAGGATAAGCTCGGCGGTCATGCGCACCAGCTCGGCGTAAGCACGAACGATGTCCGGATCCCCCGAGATGCCGATGACCCCGAGCAGCTCCCCCTGATAGGCGATGGGCAGGTTGATGCCGGGCCTCACCCCCTTGAGCTGCCGGGCGGTGGCGTCGCTTATCTCCACCACCCGGTTCTCGGTCAGGGCCAGCACGGCCCCCTCGTGGCGCTGGTGCAGCCGCTCCGGGTTGCCGGAGGCGATGATCAGGCCCCGCTCGTCCATCACGTTGACCGAGAACGATAGTATCTTCATCGCCCTGCTCACTATCTGCCGGGCCAGGGTCTCGTTTAACTGCATAACATCTCCAACACGGGGGCCGGGCTGGTTGTAAAGTGCCGGCGCCGGGGCAAAGATCCCACATCTTCAAGACAAGTGCGGGGGGGATCGCTAGAATAGGCCACTTTACGCCATCTGTGCCCCGCCCTGGATCAGGGATCCGGCGTCATGCCGCACCGTGGCAGGGTGGCTCCACCCATCCGGTATGGACTCCGCTATGGATTATGAATTTCGCCGCGACCCGTTCGGTGGCTATCGCGCCCGGTTCTCCATGGGCCACGAGGCCATAGGCCAGTGGCTGATCGACGAAGTGGGCAAGGACGAGGAGAAGCTCGACGAGCTGTTCGCCATCATCGACCAGCTCTCCGGCCGGACCCGCACCGAATATCGGCTGCTCGGCGGCGACTACTCCCTGCTGCTGACCCACGAGGAGGCCGAGGTGAAGGCCAATGTCCTCAATATCGAGCAGGACGAGGATCTCGACGATCTCGCCTACTACGATGATGAACAGCTGGCCATGTGCGGGCTGGAAGACTTTGCCCAGGTGCTTGTCTCCTGGCGCGCCTTTATCCGCAACGAGGATATGGGCTGATCTCTCATATTTCGGGCGAGCATGCCCATTGCAACCCAACAGGATTGACTATGTCTATTTACGATTTTGATGACGAACTGCCGGAAGACGAACAGGATCAACCGAAGAAAGCCGCCCAGCCCAAGAAGAAGGGCAAGCAGGTGCTGAACACCCAGGTCAACCTGAGCCCCCGAGACGCCAGCCGCCTGAACGGCATGCACGTGGAGGCCATCACCACCCTGGACGACGTCAGCCTGCCGAAGAACGTGATCTTCAAGGCCGGACTCATCGCCCTGGGCGAGCTGGAAGCGAGCAAGCGTGCCGACATCATCGCCCGGGTCATCGCCGAATCCGGCCGTTAATCTGGCTTGGGCCCCGTCAGCCTGGCCACCACCTCTCCCCAAAGCCGGAGCCTCAGCTCCGGCTTTTTATTGTCCAAGCCGGTCAGAACCCTCGGCAAGATAGTGCATCCAGGGCTCCGACCAGTCCATTGCGCCTTGTGCAAGAGGAAGCAGCTCGTTAAGGTGCGCCCCTTGGAACCAACAAGGAGACTCAATGCTGCCACTTCCCGATGCCCTGATCTGGGCCGCCCTTGCCCTGGCCGTACTGCTCTGCCTCGCCCGCCAACGCACACCCGGCCTTATCCTGCTGGGCATCGCCCTGCTCGGTGCCCTTGCCCTTGGCCGCATCACGCCTCCGGCCCTGCTAATCAGCCTCACCGGACTGCTGCTGGCCTGGCAGACTCCCAGCCTGCCGCCACCCTGGCGCCCGATGGCCCTCGCCCTGGTGCTGCTCGGGGCCGTAGCCCTGACCCTGCATCTCGTCCCGGGGTTCAGCAATCTGAAGGTGCTGGACCAGGTGCGGGCCGGCCCCGCCAGCGTGCCGTTCAACATGTACCTCAATCTCGACAAGCCGCTGATCTTCTTCGGCCTGTTGCTGGCCTGGCCCGCGCTGCCGGGTCCGGGTGGTCCCCTGCGCTGGCGCCCGCTGGCCCTGCTGCTGTTGCCGCTGTCGGCCCTGCTCATCACCGCCTGGCAACTGGGGGCCCTGAAACCCGAGGTGGGTCTGCCTCACTGGTGGTGGCTGTTCGCCCTCAACAACCTGCTGTTCACCTGCGTGGCGGAGGAGGCGCTGTTCCGGGGCTTTCTCCAGCAGGCCATCACCCGGCGCACCCGGGTCTGGCTGGGCATTCTCATCGCCAGCCTGCTGTTCGGGGTGGCACACCTGGCCGGCGGCCCGCTGCTGGTGTTGTTCGCCACCCTGGCGGGCGCCTGCTACGGCCTGGCGTTCCACCTGAGCGGGCGGCTCGGCGTCGCCATCCTGCTGCACTTCCTGTTCAACTTCGCCCACCTGGCCCTGTTCACCTATCCGCTGGCCAGCCGCTAAGCCTTGGGGAACGGCGCCCAGCGGATAAAAAAATGCCCCGCACCGGGAGGTGCGGGGCTGCTTGTCAGCACCAAAGTGCTAGTCCACATAGAAGGTCTGCTGGAAGCTCAGCGTCTGCTGCTGCCCCTCCCCCATGATCGTCAGGGTGAACTGGTAGGTGTCCTCGTTGCGGTAGGGCAACACTGCCAGGTAGTAGATGGAATCCCCCTCCTTCACCTCCTGGAAGCTCAGGGTACGGATGGTGCCGGTGAGGTTCTTGGCCTCCCCGCTGATCCCCACTGCCTGCGCCACCCCCTGCTTGTTCTGCACCGCGATGTTGACGATGCCGTTGTAACGGCTGCGCTCCAGACCATAGGCCTTGGCCACCTCGGGGGTGAGGAAGCTGGAGTTGAAGGCGCTGTAGTGCACCTGCCAGGGGCCCAGCTCCTTCATCTGTTCGGCCCGCAGTGGCAACGTCATCAAGAGCGCCAGCAGGCAGCTCATCCAGACTGTTTTCATGATGTCATCCTTCTCGTGTTCCACTCTCCAGCAGGGCGGCGATCTCGGCGGGGATCTGCTTCGGCGCCTCGATGGCAACCGTCTTGTGGCGACCCAGCTCTCCCCGCACGATGCGAACCTGCCCCTTGGCCACCTTGCACTGCTTGGCCAGATACCTGATCAGGTGACTGTTGGCCTGGCCATCCACCGGCGGCGCCGTGATGGCCACTTTCAACTCGTCCCCGTGCAAACCGACGATCTGATCCCGGCTCGCCTTGGGCTGGATCATCAGATGCAATACCAGCTCGTCCCCTTCCAGCAGGACGGCGGGCATCAGATCATCCACCACAGCTGACCAAACAGATCCCCCAACAGATAGTTTATGGCCTGCAGCGCGATGAAGGCGACCAGCACGGAGAGATCCAGCCCTCCCAGGGCGGGCAGGATGCGGCGGATCGGTGCCAGGAAAGGCTCGGTCAGCTGGTGCATCACGTATTCGATGGGGTTGCGACCCTGGCTGACCCAGCTCAGGATGGCGCGGATCAGCAGGATCCAGAAGATCATGGAGCCCGCCTTCTTCAGCACGGTGAGCAGTGCAAACAGGCTGAGGGTCAGCCAGTCTGTCAGCAGCACGTTCATGCTCTTGAGCAGCGCCAGCTTGGCGAAGGCGATGAGCAGCGCCAGCAGCACCGAGGCCATGTCCAGCCCGCCAAAGCCGGGAATGACGCGGCGCAGGGGCACCACCAGGGGATTGGTCAGCTTGACCACCATCTGGCTCATGGGGTTGTAGAAGTCGGCGCGGGCCCACTGCAGCCAGACCCGCAGCAGTACCACCATGAGGTAGAGATCAAAAACCGTGTTAATCAAAAAGTAAGCCGTGTTCATCCGGGCTCCTTACTAAAAGAGGGTTCAAAAAAGGGTTTCCATCTCGCCGGCCCGGGTAACGGCCGCCTGCATGGCTCGCGCGGTCAGCGCCATCAGCCCCTGCTCCTGGAAGGTCTTGACGGCCTCGGCCGTGGTCCCCCCCTTGCTGGTCACCTGCTCCCGCAGGGTCTGCAGGGAGAGAGCCGGGTTCTGCTCCACCATGGCGGCGGCGCCCAGCGCCGTCTGCTGCACCAGCAGCCTGGCCTGTTCGGGGGAGAAGCCCATGGCCTCCGCCTCTTCGGCAATCGCCTGCATGAACAGGAAGAAGTAGGCCGGGGCACTGCCCGCCGCCGCGATGACGCCGTTGATGCCGGACTCCTGCTCCACCCAGAGGGTCTTGCCCACCGCCTGCATCATCTGCTCGGCGAAGTCGCGATCGGCCTGCTCGATGCCGGGCGGCGCGTAGAGCCCCGTCATCCCCAGCCCCAGCAGGGAGGGGGTGTTGGGCATGGTGCGGATGATGCGGCCATGGCCTCCCGCCATCTCCTGCAAACGCGCCACCCTGATGCCGGCGGCGATGGAGACGAGCAGCTTGCCCGCCAGCGACCCGAGTTCGGCCACCAGCGTCGTCAGCATGCCCGCCATCAGCTGGGGCTTGACCGCCAGCACGATCACCTCGGCCTCACGGGCCGCCTCGGCATTGTCCTGGGTGACGCGAATGCCAAACCGGCTGGCCAGCTCGTCCAGCTTGGGACGGCTGGGGTTGGCGGCGATGATACGATCGGCCGGGTAGCCGGCCTGGACGAGGCCGGCAATGATACTGCGGCTCATGTTGCCTGCGCCGATAAAGGCGAGAATTCTATGCTGCATCCTGGACTCCTGCTGATGAAATGGCTGCGAAGCCCGGCATGCCCGCCCCGATAAAGACGAGGGTTCTCTGCTGCATCAAACACTCCTGTTGCTGACAGCGCTGCGGATGCCCGTTCTGACCGCCCTGGGCCGGCAATGGCATCAAACGCTCCTGTTGCCTGAAAAAAGCGCAAGCCCCGCCTGACATCGCGGGGGCCTGCTCATGAATAGTCGCGGGCACCGAAGATGGCGGTACCGACCCGCACCATGGTGCTGCCATGGGCGATGGCGGGCTCGAGATCCTCGGTCATGCCCATCGAGAGGGTATCGACACTCGGGTATTGTTGCGCAAGCTCGGTGAACAGAGCCTGCATGCGTGCCATCTGGGCGGCCAGCACCGCCTCGTCACGGGTGTGCTCGGGGATCGCCATCAGGCCGCGCAGCACCAGGCGTTCACTCCGGGCCACCAGAGCGGCCAGGCGGAAAATCTCTTGCTCCGACGTACCGGATTTGCTGCTCTCTCCGCTAATATTGATTTGCAGACAGATATTTAGCGGCGCCAACCCGGCAGGACGCTGGTTGTTGAGACGCTCGATGAGCTTGTCGCGATCGACGCTTTGCACCCAGTCGAACCGCTCCGCCACCAGTTTGGACTTGTTCGATTGCAGCGGGCCGATAAAGTGCCACTCTATGTCTGTGCAGGCGGCCTGCTCACGCAGGGCATCTATCTTGAGGGCCGCCTCCTGGGCGTAGGATTCGCCGAAGCGCCGCTGACCGGCGGCATAGGCGGCCTGGATGTCCACCAGCGGCTTGGTCTTGCTGACCGCCAGCAACTGGATATGATCGGCGCCACGGCCGACGCGTCGTGCAGCCTCTACAATACGTTCCTTTACCTGAAGCAGGTGCTGGGCAATCTGGCTCATATTTCGTTCGTGATCTTGTGATGGGAGAATAACAAATCTATGGATATCACAGAGTTATTGGCATTCAGTGTAAAGCATAAGGCCTCGGATCTACACCTCTCCGCCGGGGTCCCTCCGATGATCAGGGTTGACGGGGAGGTTCGCAAGATCAATTTGCCCGCCCTGGATCACCGGGAAGTCCACGCCCTCATCTACGACATCATGAACGACCACCAGCGCAAGGAGCTGGAGGAGAACTTCGAGGTGGACTTCTCCTTCGAGGTGCCCGGCATGGCGCGCTTCCGGGTCAACGCCTTCCAGCAGGCGCGGGGCTCGGGCGCCGTGTTCCGTACCATTCCGAGCACAGTCCTGACCCTGGACGATCTGGCGGCACCCGAGATATTTCGCAAGATAGCGGAGTTTCCCCGCGGCCTAGTGCTGGTGACAGGGCCGACCGGTTCGGGCAAGTCCACCACCCTGGCGGCCATGGTCGACTACATCAACGACAACTTCCACCACCATATCCTCACCATCGAGGATCCCATCGAATTCGTGCACGAGAACAAGCGCTGCCTAGTCAACCAGCGGGAGGTGCACCGCGACACCAAGAGCTTCAGCAACGCCCTGCGCTCGGCCCTGCGGGAAGACCCGGACATCATACTGGTGGGGGAGATGCGCGACCTCGAGACCATCCGCCTCGCCATGACGGCGGCCGAGACCGGCCACCTGGTGTTTGGCACCCTGCACACCTCGTCGGCGGCCAAGACCATAGACCGTATCATCGACGTCTTCCCCGGCTCGGAGAAGGACATGGTGCGTTCCATGCTGTCCGAATCCCTGCGGGCGGTCATCTCCCAGACCCTGCTCAAGCGGATCGGGGGTGGCCGGGTGGCGGCCCACGAGATCATGATGGGCATTCCCGCCGTGCGCAACCTCATCCGGGAGGACAAGGTGGCCCAGCTCTATTCCGTCATCCAGACCGGGATGACCCACGGCATGCAGACCATGGACCAGAGCCTCAAGCAGCTGGTCAACCGGGGGATCGTCGCCGCCCTCGACGCCAAGGCCAAGGCGGTCGACCCCAACACCATTTAAGCTTGCACACCCAAGGAGATGCCATGGACATGGATGTTCTGCTCGCAGCACTGGTTGAACAAAAGGGCTCGGACCTCTTCATCACGGTCGATGCCCCCCCCACTCTCAAGGTGAATGGGCGCCTGGTGCCGCTCGGAGAAACCCCGCTGGACAGACAGACCGCGCTGGCCCTGGTCAAGAGCAGCCTGGATGCCGAGCATTTCGAACGCTACCAGCACACCCGGGAGGCCAACTACGCCATCCATCGCGAGGGGCTTGGGCGCTTTCGGGTCAGCGCCTTCTGGCAACAGGACCTGCCGGGCATGGTGCTGCGCCGCATCGAGACCCGCATTCCCACCTTCGACGAGCTGGTGCTGCCCCCGATATTGCAGGACGTCGCCATGGCCAAGCGCGGCCTGGTGCTGTTCGTCGGGGCCACGGGCGCCGGCAAATCCACCACCCAGGCGGCCATGCTCGGCTATCGCAACCAGCATGGCGACGGCCACATCCTGACGGTGGAAGACCCGGTGGAGTTCGTCCACCAGCACGGTCGCTGCCTGGTGACCCAGCGGGAGGTCGGCATCGACACCGGCTCCTTCGACGTGGCGCTCAGAAACTCCCTGCGCCAGGCACCGGACGTCATCTTGATCGGCGAGATCCGCAACCAGGAGACCATGGAGTTCGCCATCCAGTTTGCCGAGACGGGCCACCTCTGCCTCGCCACCCTGCACGCCAACAATGCCAACCAGGCGCTGGATCGCATCCTCCACCTGGTTCCCCAGGAGAAGCACCGCCAGTTCCTGTTCGATCTCTCCTTCAACCTGCGCGCCATCGTCGCACAACAACTGCTGCCGAGCATCGACGGGAGTCGCCGCTTCGCCGCCTTCGAGATCCTGCTCAACACCCCCCTCATCACCGACATCGTCCGCAAGGGGGAGATGCATCGGCTCAAGGAGGTGATGACCAAGTCCACCGAGCTCGGCATGCAGACCTTCGATCAGGCGCTGTTCACCCTGTTCTGCGCCGGCCAAATTGGCTACAGTGAGGCCCTTGCCCATGCCGACTCCGCCAACGACCTGCGACTGCTGATCAAGCTGTCGGGGCGCGAGCAGCTGGGTGCAGGTACTCTCGACAACGTCACCCTGGATGAATGAGGGGCGTGCGTCACCGCTATAAAGGATCGTTATGCTGATTGTGGTTTCCCCGGCCAAGACGCTGGATTACGAGTCGCCCCTGGTGACGTCCCGTTTCACCCAACCCGAGCTGCTGGACCACTCCGCCGAGCTGATCGGCCGGGCCCGCCAGCTGAGCCCGGATCAGATCGCCAGCCTGATGAAGATCAGCGACAAGCTGGCCGGCCTCAACGCCGCCCGCTTTGCCCAGTGGCAACCCGACTTCAGCCCGGCCAACGCCCGCCAGGCCTTGCTGGCATTCAAGGGGGACGTCTACACGGGGCTGGCGGCGGACGACTTCGACGACGGGGATCTCGACTTCGCCCAGGAGCACCTGCGCATGCTCTCCGGCCTCTACGGGGTGCTGCGCCCGCTGGATCTGATGATGCCCTACCGGCTGGAGATGGGCATTCGCCTGGACAACGCGCGCGGCAAGGATCTCTACCAGTTCTGGGGCGACATCATCACGGAACACCTGAACCAGGCGCTGGCCGCCCAGGGGGACGAGGAGCTGATCAACCTGGCTTCCGACGAATATTTCAAGTCGGTGCGCCCCAAGGCCCTGCGGGGGCGCATCGTCACGCCGGTGTTCAAGGACGAGAAGAACGGCCAGTTCAAGATCATCAGCTTCTACGCCAAGAAGGCGCGCGGCATGATGGCCCGCCACATCATCAAGCACCGCCTCACCAGGGTGGAGCAGCTGACCGGCTTCAACGCCGACGGCTACTACTTCGTACCGGAAGAGTCCGATGCCAACACCCTGATGTTCAAGCGCGCTGAAAATTAATTACACCCAGCAGGGAACCAAGTCAGGGATCCTCGGGTCTGACTCTGTGAATCCTCTGTTGTAAGCACTTTTTGTTGGCCGACGTTCATGCGTCGGCTTTTTTCTTTTCCACCCCTCGGCAGGCGCCGGACAGCAGAACGGCCATCCGGGGATGGCCGTTCTGGCGGGCAGGCTTACTTCTTTTTCTTCTTGGCCGACTTCTTGGCATCCTTCGGCTTTTTCTTCTTCACCGGTACCCGCGCCTCCTTGTGCCTGGGGCGCAGCTCGTCGATCACCCGGCGCTTGAGGCGCTCCTCGGTGTAACGCTCGATCTTGGCCACCATGGCCATGTCGTGGGCCTCCACCAGGCTGATGGCACAGCCACGGTTGCCGGCGCGGCCGGTGCGGCCGATGCGGTGCACGTAGACATCGGCGCCGTAGGGCATGTCGTAGTTGATGACATGGCTGACGTTCGGCAGGTCGATACCGCGGGCGGCCACGTCGGTGGCAATCAGGAAGGGCACCTCCCCTTCGTGGAACTTGCGGATCGACTCGATGCGCTTGGCCTGCTCCATCTCGCCACGGATCCAGGCACAGGGCACGCCTGCCGCCTGCAACTGGCCGGAAAGCTCCGCCAATCGCTCACGGGTCTTGACGAAAATAATCGCCTTCTGGGTCTCCGGGTTTTTCAGGATATGCACCAGCAGAGCCAGCTTGTGGGCGGCATCGTCCGCCAGGTGGATCCACTGGGTGATGGGGCGGCGCTCGCTGCGGGGCGGCTCGGCGTGCAGCTCAACCGGGTCTTTGAGGATCTCGCTTGCAAACTTCTCGAGGCCGGCGCCTTCCAGGGTGGCGGAGAAGAGCATGGTGTGCTTGCGGTAGCGCGCCTCTTCCACGATGCGGTTCACGTCCTTGATGAAGCCCATGTCCAGCATGCGGTCCGCTTCATCCAGCACCAGCACCTCGATGTCGTGGCTCTCGAACTCCTCTTTCTCGATGTACTCGAGCAGACGGCCCGGGGTGGCGACCACGATGTCGGTAGTCTTGGTCAGGGCGGGCAGTTGCTCCTCGTGGCTCACGCCGCCGATGATGGTCTCGATGCTCAGATGGGTGTGCACCGCCAGCGCCTTGGCATGGGCGCTGACCTGCAGGGCCAGCTCGCGGGTCGGAGTCAGGATCAGCATGCGGCAAGGCCCCGGCTTGCGGCGCGGGAAATCCAGCAGGTGCTGCATGGCCGGCAACAGGAAGGCGGCTGTCTTGCCGGTACCTGTCGGGGCGGATGCCAGAATATCGCGGCCGTCCAGGGCTGGCTCCAGCACCATCTGCTGAATGGTGGTGGGGCGGGTGAATCCCATCTCGGCCAAGGCCCGGCTGAGGGCTGGATTCAGGTCGAAATCATCAAAGGACTGGCTCATGGCAATACTCGGTCATTAAGGAAACGGCAGATTATAGGCGATTATGCCGCCGGCTCCTATGGTGACTGTGGCTTAGCCGCTATAATCGCCAACCATTTTCAACGGGCAGGTACAGGACGGGAGCCGGATGGGACGAAGCAGCGGTTTTACCTTCAAGCAATTTCACGTCGACCACGACCGTTGCGCCATGAAGGTGGGCACGGACGGCATCCTGCTGGGGGCCTGGGCACCGGTCACCGGCGCCCATCGGGTGCTGGACATCGGCACCGGCAGCGGTCTCATCGCCCTCATGCTGGCCCAGCGCAGCACGAACGACTGCCGGATCGACGGGGTGGAGCTGGATAAGGATGCAGCCGATCAGGCCAGGGAGAATGTCGCCGCCTCCCCCTGGCACAGCCGGGTCACCGTCATAGAGAGCGCCATTCAGGATTATCACGCCGAACCCTATGATCTGATCGTCTCCAACCCTCCTTACTTCGTGGCAGGCCAGCCATTTCGCGATCCGGCCAGGGCCCTGGCCCGTCACACGGGAGCGCTCGATCCCCACGGATTGCTGGCCGCAAGCAACCGTCTGCTGAACCGGCATGGACAGCTGGCCCTGGTGCTGCCGACGGCGATGGCGGATGAAATTTTATGCATTTCGTCGAGTTATGATCTGCATGCGAGTTGTTATCTGGCTGTTATCACCAGGGAGGGGAAAGAGGCAAATCGTGTTTTATTGCTACTTGGCAGAGGATTAAACAAGTGCAACAGGGGTGAAATTGTCATCCATTCTGCTACCGGCGGCTATTCCGACAGATATATCCAACTCACCAGCCCCTTCTATTTGAAGATGTAAATTTTGCCTTGAACTATTTTTTCACATCATTATGCTGACTGCTAAATGAGCGCCCGCTCCAGACCAGTTCAAACCACTGGTCGCGATGAAAAAATCAGCGGGGCTCTTTTTTTTACCCCTGAACAACGCCGGTCACCGACCAATAAAAAACTATAACAAGCAATAGTTTACAAGACAGACGAGGTTGAACTTGACGAAATCACTCACATTGTCCGACGTACTCGGATTGGGCTTCATGACCTTCGCCTTCTATCTGGGCGCAGGCAACATCATCTTCCCGCCCCTGGCCGGCTTCATGGCGGGCGAGCACCTCTCCCTGGCCATGCTGGGCTTCCTGGTCACCGCCGTGGGTCTGCCCCTGATCACCATCATCGCCGTCGCCAAGGCGGGCAACGGCTGGGCCGGCATGACCAAGCTGCTGCCGGCTGGCGTGGCCACCGCCCTGGCCGTCGCCATCTACATCATCATCGGCCCGGCCTTCGCCGCTCCCCGTACCGGCCTGGTAGCCTACGAGATGGGCCTCAAGCCCTTTATCGGTGATATGGGCCAGGCCGGGCTGATCGCCTACACTGTCGTCTTCTTTGGCATCTCCATCCTGGTCTCCATGAATCAGGGCAAGCTGATGGACGCCATCGGCAAGTACCTGACCCCGGTGCTGATGCTGCTGCTGCTGACCCTGGCCGTCGGTGTTTTCATCGCGCCCCAGGGCACCATGCCTGCCGCTTCCGGTGACTACCAGAACACCCCCTTCGTGAAAGGGATCCTGGAGGGCTACAACACCATGGACACCCTGGCGTCCCTGATGTTTGGCGCCCTGATCGTCGATCTGCTGCGCCAGAAGGGCATCAACGACTACCAGAGCCAGTTCAAGTACCTGGCCATCGCGGGCATCATCTCCGCCATCGGCCTGTCCGTGGTCTATGTCTCCCTGTTCCAGCTCGGCAACACCGCGGCCGGCGTCGCCACCGACGTCAGCAACGGCGGTGCCATCGTCAACGCCTATGTGCTGAGCCTGTTCGGCCAGCCGGGTCAGTTCATCCTGGCGGCCATCATCACCCTGGCCTGCTTCACTACCGCAGTGGGTCTGATCTCCGCCTGCTCCGACTTCTTCCACAACCTCACCGGCATGAGCTACAAGAAGCTGGTGGTGCTGCTGGGCGTCATCTGCGCCGTGGTAGCCAACGTGGGTCTGAGCCAGCTCATCAGCCTCTCCATCCCTGTCCTGGTCGCCATCTACCCGGTGGCCGTGGCGCTGGTGCTGGTCACCTTCCTGAAGGGTTACTTCGGTCGCCCCCGCCTGGTGTTCCGCTCCGTGCTGCTGGTCGCCTTCCTGTTCGGCTGCCTGGACGGCCTGGGCGCCGCCGGCATGAAGATGGATGCGTTCGCCTTCCTGCCGCTGTTCGACAAGGGCCTGGCCTGGTTGCTGCCGACCCTGCTGGCCTGCGGCCTGGGTGTCATGGTACGCGGTGCCGACAAGCTGGCTGCCGAAGCCGCCTGACCGTCACCCCGGCGCCATCGCTAGATAAAAAAGAGGCCAGCATCTGCTGGCCTCTTTCATTGGTGTTGGTGGGTGCGAAATGGTCACTCGCTCAGAGCACGGGAGCAGGCTTGGGCTTGCCTGCCAGGCCGTACCAGTGATGTTCGAGCCGACCTGCGTGCCAGCGCAGGGTGCCCCAGGGCTGTTCGGCCTGCCAGCGCGGGAAACTGATCTGCACGCTGTTGTCCTCGTACTTGTAGAGGGAGGTGCGGATCTCGATATCCGACAGGATGAGCAGCACAACCCCTCCGATGACACTCCATTTCAGCATCTTCCACATGGCGATTACTCGAAGCAGATCTCTATGGTGGCGCGGCCATATTCAGAATCGAACGGCATCATGATCTTGGCGCCGTCGGCCCTGTGGGTAATGGTGTGATTGGGGCCGGAGACGATGATGGGGGTCGCCATGTCGAACTCATAGCCCTTCTCTCCCAGCATGCGCTTGGCGCCGCCCGTCACCATGTTGGTGATCTCGCCCACCATGTCGGTCACCTCCTCGTTGAGGGTGGCCGGCGCCTCCCCCAGCATGCGGCGCATGATCTCAAGGGCCAGCCCTTTCTCGAAGCTGATGGAGAGGGAGCCCCGGGTCTGCGGACCCACCATGCCGATGAGGCCGGAGACGTCTCCCCGTGCCAGCTCGTCCGTCTTGCGCTTGGGAGCGCCAGGTTTGAGCTCCAGCTGCGCCATGGTGGAGAGCACGTTGAGCAGGGAGAGCAGGAACGGGTTTACAAAATCAGCCTTCATCTTGACTTCCTAGGATGGCAGAGCAGCTAGCGCATTGGCCATGAGCTTCTATGGTCTTGTTGGTAATAGTAAAACCATGCTGGCGAGCCTGCTCGGAAAAGGCGCCGTCGATGGCCGGATCGTGCAGCTCCACCACCTCCTTGCAGCGGTCGCAGATCAACAATTGCATCGGATGGGCATGGTCGAAATGGCAGCAGAAGATGAAGGCGTTGAGCGACTCCACCTTGTGGGCAAACCCCTGCTCGAGCAGGAAGTCGAGCGCCCGGTAGACGGTGGGGGGCTTGGCATGGGCCTCGGTCCGCTGCAACTGGGCCAGCAGATCGTAGGCGCTGATAGCATTGCCATGAGCGGCAAGCAGTCGGAACACCTGGCGCCGGGTGGGGGTGAAGCGGATCCCGCGCTGCTCGCAGAGGCGCTCCGCTCGTTGTAGAAGTTGGTCTTGATTCATGATCACGCAGATACCCTGTCAATTAGCCGGATACTATCACAGGGCCTACCCGGCGCGGCGACAAAATTCATTTTCGGAGCCTGTCTCACGTTGTGGTAGAATCCGCCCCCTTGTTTGGCCAACCCGGATGATTTTTATGCAGGCGCAGCGCTTTTCCATCGCCCCCATGCTGGACTGGACCGATCGGCATTGCCGATACTTCCACCGTCTGATGACCCGCCAGACCCTGCTGTATACCGAGATGGTGACCACGGGCGCCATCATCCACGGCAAGGGGGACTATCTGGGCTACAGCGAGCAGGAACACCCCCTAGCCCTGCAGCTGGGAGGCAGCAACCCGGCGGATCTGGCCCGCTGTGCCAAACTCGCCGAGGAGCGCGGCTATGACGAGATCAACCTCAACGTGGGCTGCCCGTCGGATCGTGTCCAGAACGGCCGCTTCGGCGCCTGCCTGATGGGCGAGCCCGCCCTGGTGGCCGACTGCGTCAAGGCAATGCGCGACGTGGTCAAGATCCCGGTAACCGTGAAGACCCGCATCGGCATCGACGAGCAGGACTCCTACGAGTTTTTGCAGACCTTCATCGAGCAGGTGCGCGACGCCGGCTGCGACACCTTCATCGTCCACGCCCGCAAGGCCTGGCTGAGCGGCCTGAGCCCGAAAGAGAACCGCGAGATCCCGCCGCTGGACTACCCCCGCGTCTACCGGGTCAAGCAGGATTATCCGGATCTGACCATCGCCATCAACGGCGGGGTCACCAGCCTGGAGCAGTCCCTCGAACACCTGCAACACCTCGACGGTGTCATGATGGGGCGCGAGGCCTACCAGAACCCCTACCTCCTGGCCGAGGTCGACAACCGGATCTTCGGCCTGGCGGGCGAGGTGCCGAGCCGCCACGAGGTGGTGCGGATGATGCTGCCCTACATCGAACAGGAGCTGGCCAAGGGCAACTACCTCTCCCACATGACCCGCCACATGCTGGGTCTGTTCCAGAACATGCAGGGAGCGCGCGCCTGGCGTCGTCACCTGAGCGAGAATGCCTGCAAGCCGGGCGCCGGCATCCAGGTGGTGCTGGACGCCGTGGCCAAGGTGCCGGAATTCGCCAGCGCCGAGTCGGTGGAGTAACCATGTATCGCTTCACCGGCTCCTGGCTGCACAAGGCCTTGGTGCGCCTCTGCGCCGGCCTGCTCGCCATCCTGGGCATCAAGCTCAGCGCCTTCTATTTCATCGGGCTGCTGATCGTGCTGGGCCTGCACCGGGATCAGCTGCTGGGCTGACACCCCAGACAGGAAAGCCGGCGCTGCGATGCGCCGGCTTTTTTTGTTTCCTTGACGGGAATGGGGGGCCGATTCACTCCTCCGGCGCCACGAACTGCAGCTCGGGGGGGGACGAGGTCAGCACGTCGGCGCAGTAATCCCAGGTCGAGATGCGGTAATGCTGCAAGTCCTCGTCCAGATGCAGGCCATCGGACTCCTGATGGAACCAGCTGGCGAAGCGGGACGGAATGATCAGCTGGATCTGCTCCTCGATGACGTGGCTGTCGCGCCCTTCCGCCAGATCGCAGTCTTCCATCACCCGCACCGCGAAGATGTGGCGGAAATTGACCCGGCAGAGGGGCTGCGGCGGCAGGTCTATGCTGCGGGCACGGCCCAGCATGATGGTCAGGGTGTCGCTCCAGATGTCCTGATGCAGCTCGGCCACCACCAGGCCGGGGGGGAGTTGACGAGAGGGGGCCCAGGGTACGGCCACCTGCCGAATGGCATTCTTCTGTTCCATATCCACCTCACTACAGCGCATGCCATATCCTGAGTGTATCTGAAACAAATTCTAACGAAGATGGCAAGAAAAAACCCGGCATGAGCCGGGTTTCATTTGATTACTTTACGCGATTACTTGACGGCGTCTTTCAGCGCCTTGCCTGCCACAAAGGACGGCACATTGGCGGCTGCAATCTGGATCTCTTTGCCAGTCTGCGGGTTGCGACCGGTGCGGCCTGCGCGATGGTTGACCTTGAAGGTACCAAAACCCACCAACTGAACGGCATCGCCCTCTTTCAGGCTCTGGGTAATACCATTGATGATCTCTTCCAGAGCGACTTTGGCCTGAGCTTTGCTCAGGTCTGCTTTGGCGGCAATTGCATCGACAAGTTGAGCTTTGTTCATAACATTTCCTTTATGATCGGGCATTTAGCACCGGGCCACTCTATTCAAAAAAAAACACTCAGGCAAAGGCTTTATCAGCCGGATTGGTTTGAATGCTGGGGTTTTCATCAAGATCTGCGGAAATAGTCACATATCTCGCCCCTTTGTCACCCAGATGGGCGACACGGCGCGCGAAACCGGCGGAGACTTGTATGCAGCCCCCAGCCTGATGTAACAATATCCCTACACTCCTATTGACGGTCAACAGGATTTTCCCTAGTTATAGGAGTGTCGTCAGTCGATGAGAATGACCGGAGGTGTGCGACCAGAGTGCCGCATGCCATGCCCATGGAGGGACTATGTTAACTGAACTGGAAAACACCAAGCGCGCACTGGCAGGAAAGCACAGAGCGATAGACGACTGGCTCGATGCCAGACAGGCGTTGCTGGTCGAGTACATGCGACTGGCCGGGCTCATGCCCACCAAGTCCAAGCAGCGATCCCTTCCCGGTCACATCGAGCTGCAACGCTTCTGCGAACAGCTGGTCGACTACGTCAGCGCCGGCCACTTCGAGATCTACAACCACGTGGTCACCGCCTTCGAGCAGGCCAGCGGCGACAAGCTGGAGCTGGCCAAACGCATCTACCCCCACATCCGGGCCTGTACCGAGTTCGCGCTGGAGTTCAACGACAAGTACAGCAATGCCGACGAGGCACAGCTGTTGCAACTCGACGAGGATCTGAACCAGCTGGGCCCCGTGCTGGAAGACAGGTTCAAGCAGGAAGACCGCCTGGTCAAGGCGCTGCAGGTGGTGGAATCCCTCAGCCATCAGCGGGTCTGATATCCAATACCGGAGCCAGTTCAACATCCTGATGCGCCAGCTACATTACACTCTGGAACATGAACGATGAGCACTGTGCTCGCACGCAGACCGGAGACGACCATGGCCGAGCGCCGCCACTTCACACGCATTTTCTATTTGACCGCCGCCAGGCTCACCCAGGGTGAACACCAGTGGCGCACCCAGCTGGTCGATGTCTCCCTGCAGGGAGCCCTGCTGCTCAGGCCCGAGGACTGGGTCGCCAGCGACGACAAGGAGTACGAGATCTGCTTCGTGCTGGGGGGCAGCGACATCGAGATCAAGATGCAGGTCGAGCTGACCCACGAGGCCAGCAAGAAGCTGGGCTTCTATTGCCACCACATCGACATCGACAGCGCCACCCACCTCAAGCGGATGATCGAGCTGAACATCGGGGAAGAGCAGCTGCTCCATCGCGAGCTCGAGCAGTTGCTGCAAGAACACAGGGAGCACGTCCCGCCGACGACGCCCTGAGAGGCGCGGATACACAAAGGAGCGCCGAGGCGCTCCTTTTCATTGTCTGTCGACCGCCATCGGCTACAGGGCCTCGAGGGCATCGGAGAGTTTCTTCACCGGCACCACCTCCATCCCCTCAATGGGGTGTTTGGGGGCATTGGCGTGGGGCACGATGGCGCGGCGGAAACCGTGCTTGGCCGCCTCCTGCAGCCGCTCCTGACCGGAGGGCACGGGCCTTATCTCGCCGGAGAGCCCCACCTCGCCGAACACCACCAGATCCTTGGGCAGGGCCTGATCCCTGAAGCTGGAGACCATGGCCAGCAGCAGCGCCAGATCCGCGCTGGTCTCCTCCACCTTGACGCCACCGACCACGTTGATGAAGACGTCCTGATCCGCCATCTGCAGCCCCCCGTGACGGTGCAGCACCGCCAGCAACATGGCGAGGCGGTTGTGATCCATGCCCACCGCCACCCGGCGCGGGTTGGAGAGCTGGGAATAGTCCACCAGCGCCTGCAGTTCCACCAAGAGCGGGCGGGTGCCCTCCCAGATCACCATGACGATGGAGCCGGGGGCCTGCTCCTCGCCCCGGCTGAGGAAGATGGCAGAGGGGTTGCTCACCTCCTTCATCCCCTGCCCCGTCATGGCGAACACGCCGAGCTCGTTGACCGCCCCGAAGCGGTTCTTGTGGGAGCGCAGGGTACGGAACCGGGAGTCATGACCCCCGTCCAGCAGCACGGAGCAGTCGATGCAGTGCTCCAGCACCTTGGGGCCGGCCAGGGTGCCGTCCTTGGTGACGTGGCCCACCATGAAGATGGCCACGTGGTTCTGCTTGGCGTAGCGGGTGAGCAGGGCCGCGGACTCGCGCACCTGGGAGACGGAGCCCGGCGCGGACTGCACGTCCGCCACGTGCATCACCTGGATGGAGTCGATGACCATGATCTGCGGCTGCTCCTGCTGGGCGATGAGGCAGATCTGCTCGACGCTGGTCTCGGACAGCATGCGCAGCCGATCGGTGGGCAGGCCCAGCCGGCCGGCCCGCATCGCCACCTGCTGCAGGGACTCCTCCCCGGTCACGTAGAGGGTCTTCATCCGCTGCGCCAGGCCACACATGGTCTGCAGCAGCAGGGTCGACTTGCCCGCCCCCGGATTGCCGCCGATGAGGATGGCCGAGCCGGGCACCACGCCGCCGCCGAGCACCCGGTCCAGCTCCTTGAAGCCGGAGCTGAAACGGGGGATCTCGGTGGTGGCGATCTCCGCCAGGGTCTGCACCTGGCTGCCGACGGCACCGGCATAACCTGTGTAGCGGGCGCTCTTGCCGGGCGTCGCGACCCCCAGCCTCACCTCGGTGATGGTGTTCCACTCCTTGCACTCGCTGCACTGACCTTGCCAGCGGGTGAAGTCGGCTCCACATTCGGAACAAACATAGGCGGTTTTGTTTTTGGCCATGGATAACTCGGGGACAGGATGAATTCCTGCTTGATATACTGGTTTGCGACCGACAGATCAAACCCAGAATCGGAAAAGTGACTTTCCGCGGCAGGAATACATGGATTCAGAACAGCCCCTACACCTGATAGAACAGCTTGTCCCCCTGCTTCGGGAAAAGGACTTCGACGACATCTTCAACCGCTTGACCCAGAACGAGAATACCAACGGCCGTTTCCTGCTGAAGATGGAGCTCAAGCGCAAGTGCACCCCCTGCCGACGCGTGATCGACATGCGCAACGAGCTCGGCGCCCTCTGCCAGGTATACGAGTTCGAGGGGGTCACCCACTTCATGCCCGCCGAGGCCATCGAGCTGTTTCAATCCCAGTGCTACCTCTACAGGGACGCCTATACCCTGGGGGTCTACGAGGCGCTGCAAGCCTGGTACAGGCTCAATCAGGGGCGCAGCGAGCACCTCTCCCTGCCGCTCAATCCGTTTCAGCCCTTCGAGGTCAACGCCATCCCCTTCGCCAGCCACTACGGCAGGCAGGAGGAGCGGATGCACTTCAGCTCGCCCATGGTGCTGCACCTGGCGAGCGGGGAGAAACTGCAGGTCAAGAGCTCGGATATCTCCCTCGGCGGGATCCGGGTCTCGGTGCCCTACCTGCCCGAGTATCAGACCGGCGAGCAGATCGAGGTCTTCTTCACCGGCCTGGAGCGCGAACACCCTCACCCCGTGCTGCGCCAGTCGATCGTCTACCAGATCCTGGGGGAGGAGCAGAAAGAGGGGAAATACTGGCTCCGCCTGGTGAAGAGCGGCGAGCACCCCGCCTTCGACAGCTTCCTGCGCGACTTCATCGAACACAACCGCAACCGCTACCGGGTCAGCGTCGACTACCTGCTGTCGGCCGCCATCATCAAGGGGTATGAACAGTTCTACCTGCCGCGCATGACGGGCATGCCGCTCTTCTTCGGCAAGGGCAGTGCCCCGGCCCTCGAGATCGCCCTGCGGACCGAAAACAACCAGCACATCCTGGAGTACTGGCGCGACGCCAAGAACCGCGACATGCTCGCCACCCTCTTCACGGCGGCGCGGATGCCCTCCCTGCTGCCGGACAGGGGGGGGCTGCGAGAGACCCTGATCTACAGCTTCACCCACTCGGTACGCAGCCACCTCTACTTCTTCTCCGCCACCCGGGAAGAGCTGGAGCAGAGCGGGCTGACCACCCTGTTCTTCCAGGTAGGCGCCCGCCGCCCCAGCTGGCGCGTCTACAAGTTCAGCCTGGAGGCCTGCACCCTGGCCGAGGCCGATCTCGACAACCAGCCGGGAGGGGCACACCAGCTGCAGGACAGGCTGCTGCGCGAGCGGCTAGACCAGCTGGGTTACGTGGGCATGCTGCAGGAGATAGGGCTCGACAATCAGCGCGAGGAATTCCGGTTCGACAGCCGCCAGGCGCACAACGCCAACGACTTGCAGCGCTTCGGCCACGACATTCATTCGGTCCCCTTCGAAATAGAGACGCTGCACTATGTGCAACTGCGCAAGGAGGCCCGCTACGTCCACAAGACGGCCATCGTGGTCCGCCACCAGGATCGCGCCTGGCTCGGCTGGACCCGCGACATCTCGGCCCACGGCATGCAGATCGAGCTGGAGGAGGCGTTTGCCGGCGAGAAGGGGGACATACTCCAGGTCGCCCTGCCCCGCCTGCAGGATCTCGCCAGGAACATGGATCTGCAGCGTCTCCCCTACCGGCTGGTCAGCCTCAACCAGAGTCGAACCGTGTTGCACCTGTGCATCGAGGGGGTGGCGGAGCGCCACATCGGCCACCAGTTCTTCAGCCTGCTGATAGAGAGCAACCAGAACAAGCTCAAGACCACCCGGGAGCACAAGCGCTACCGTGGCATGGCCAGGGCGCTGCGCAACCTCTATACCCACCACCTGTTCAACACCCCTGTCTACGTGAACAAGCTCAACGGGCCGCCCCGCCCCGCCGCCCTGGGGCTGGCCCCCAGGCCGCGCAGTCTCGCCGGCCTGTTGCAGGCTTGCGCCGAGCGGGAGGGGCAGGCGAACCTCTACCCCCTGCTGCAGGGCTCCCTGCTCAAGACCCTGCTGCTCGCCCCTCTGCGCGCCATCCTTCGGGAAGACAAGCCGGAGGAGGATGAGGTCTATATCGCCGGCCTGCACACCAAGGGGGGAGCGCCCCTGTTTCGCAGCCAGCTTGCCAGCAGCTTTGCATCGGTGGAGCAGAAGCGCCGCTTCATCGAGTCGGCCCGGCAGCAGGGTGAGTTCTATTCGGTGCTGGTCGGCATCTCCCGCACCGGCCGGCCGGACACCAGCTTCATCGCCAACGAGCTGGACTACATCGCCAAGTTCGCCATTCACAAGGCCAAGAAGCTGGAAGAGGAGCTGTGGAGCGTGGTGGGGGTGGGCGAGCTGACCGATACCACCCAGGCCACCCTGTTCCGGCTCGGCATCGCCGCGCACTGACCCTGGCGGGGCGAGCGCCATTCACGACAAGGGCGGCCCCGGGGCCGCCCTTGTCCGTCTCAGGCCGCCTGCGGGTTGCGCAGCCAGGCCAGGATCTCGGGGAAGTGATCCTCCTGGGCCTGGGGCGCCGTCAGCATGTTGATGTGGTCGTAGTCGAGCCGGTTGCCGTTGTCCCGCCCGAGGCGGGTGTGACGGGTGGCCGAGCCCATCTCGTCGCTGAAACGGCGCACGTCGGTCGGGTGACCCAGCACCTTGTCGGCCTTGGCCGAGATCATCCAGAGCGGCGGCCAGTTGACCCTGGCTGCCGCCTCCCCGTAGGCAAAGCCATCGAACGGATCCTGCCAGGGGCCGCACTTCACCCAGGGGATGGTCTCCTGCAGGTAGCGCAGCGGCTCATCGTCCGCCCCTATCCGCAACCGGCGCGCGGCCAGAAAACCGCGATGGCGCGCCAACCAGGGGGCCAGCCGGTTCCAGATCAGATCCACCTTCAACCAGCGCTCGGGGTTCTGCACCGAGACCCCCCGCTTGGTGCCGAAGAACACCAGGCTGGCTATCTGGTCGGCCAGCGCGGGGAAGCGCACCAGGGTCGAGGCCATGATGACGCCCCCCCAGGAGTGCGCCATCCAGTGCACCCTGGCACCGGCATGGCGAGCGGCGACCCAGCGTTGCAGGGCGGGCAGATCCTCGGTGATCAGCTCATGCTGGCCGTGACCGGCCCGTTCGGCGATGGCCGGGGTGCTGAGCCCCCGCCCCCGCAGATCCGCCACATACACCTGATAGCCGTGCCGTGCCAGGAAACAGGCCAGCCCCTTGCCGGATTCGGTGTAGAAGATGCGGCCGTTCTCGATGGCGCCGTGCACCATCAGGATGGGATCCGCATGCACCGCGACACCGGGCTGGATGTGGCGTACGTGCAGTCGATGCTCGCCGCAGGGGACAAACAGGGATTGTTGCAACAGTTCCATCTTGCTTTCAGCTCCTCCTTGAGCCTGCTCAGCCCCAGCGCCGGTCGCGACAGGCCAGCGCGCCGAGCAGGCAGAGCACCCCTTCCAGATCGTGGTGGTTGAGGGTGGCCGCCGCCTGGGCACGCACCAGTGGCTTGGCGTGGATGGCGATGCCGAGCCCGGCCACCCCCATCATCCTGAGATCGTTGGCCCCATCGCCGACAGCCACCGTCTGGCTGGCGGCGATGCCGTGCTCCGCCGCGAGCCGCTGCAGCACCTCGGCCTTGACGGCGGCATCCACTATGGGGCCGCTCACCTTGCCGGTCAGCAGACCCCCCTCCACCGCCAGCTCGTTGGCGAAGACGGCGTCCAGTCCAAGCTCCCGCTGCAATTGACCGGCGAACCGGGTAAAACCGCCCGAGGCGATCGCCACCTTCCAGCCCGCCTGTTTGAGGGTATCGACCATGAGTGGCAAGCCGGGCATCCAGGGCATGTTCGCCGCCACCTCGTCGAGGATGGTGACCGGCGCCCCTTCCAGCAGGGCCACCCTGGCCCTCAGGCTGTCGGCAAACTCCAGCTTGCCCTGCATGGCCGCCGCCGTGACGGCCGCCACCTGTTCGCCCACGCCCGCCAGCCGCGCTATCTCGTCGATGCACTCGATCCGGATCGCGGTGGAGTCCATGTCCATCACCAGCAAACCGGGTTCCCCCAGGGTGGGCAGGGTCGGCAGGTGGCACAGATCGATGTCCCACTCCTGGGCTTTCAGTTCCTGCACCAGTTCAGGGGAGAAGCGGCTCGCCCCGAGCAGCAGCAGGGGGATGCCGGCCTGCTCCCCCACGGGATAGAGACTGGCCTCCACCTCGTGGCTGGCCAGCAGCCTGGCCAGCCGCCCCAGATGGCCGGCGTCCAGCGCCCTGCCAAACAGGACGAGCCAGGCGCCATCGTGGGCACGGGACGCAGGCAGCAGGGCTTCGGGAGTGAGCTGCCAGCAGGGCGCGCTGCACAGGGCACTGGACCAGTCGTGCAGGGAGCGGGGGAGTTGGGACAACAACATAAGAGAGACGCCTTCCTTGGAAATCATGGGGTTCATCATGCCGGCCCAGAGTAGCGTATTGCTTTTTGTACAGGCAAGCGCCAAGATCCCGCCTGCGGTGCCGCAGGCCCCTCCCGGCCCCGCCGAGGGGCCACCAGAAACCCGGCCCCTCCTTCATTCACCACCAGAGGCTCTGTGCTGTGCGTCACCTTCCCATCAAACGAGTCATCAGCCTGGCGGCAGGGATCCTGCTCGGCCTCTGGGTGCTGGTGCTGCTCATCCACATGCAGGGAGAGAGCCAGGCCGCGCTGCACAGTGCGGCACGGGACAGGGCCCAGGCGCTGGTCGCCTATGCCGCCCGGGACATGGGGCGCTGGATCAAGGAAGACAAGGAGAGCGAGCTGGAGCGGCTGGCGCAGGATCTCGCCGCCGACCCCGACATCCTGGATGTCACCCTCTACGACGCCCGCGGCATCCCCCTCGCCCAGTCGGATCAGGCGGTGCCGCTGGACAGCCTGCTGCCCATCGGCACCGACAACAAGTCCCTGCCGGAGCAGGGCAAGGGGCGCATCCAGTTCGTCCAGGAGATCCAGGAGGGGAACCTGACCCTGGGCTACCTGAGGATCACTCTGGAGGAGCAGAAGCTGCTGGCCGCGCAGGACACCCAGCTCAAGATAAGCCAGGAGAAGCAGCGGCTGATGCTGCTGGTGATGCTGCTGGCCGGCCTGCTCATCTCCTACGGGGTGCGCCGCAACTACGTGCGGGTGCGCAAGCACAAGAAGCGCCCGGCACCGCCCCAGACAGGCGACAATGCCCCACCGCCTGGCATCGAATAAGGTACTGCTCGCGATACCCGTCCCCCTCAACTGCTCGAGATGACTATCGAGCGGAGTATCGAGGCGCCTGGCACCGCCGTCGTCGCCGAAACGTCCGTCAACGAAGTGACCTCTCCTCGCTCACCTCATGCCGCCGTTGCCTGACCAGGCTATCCCGCCATCAGCGCTGCACCGGCGTTCAACTGTCTGCCCATCTGATTCTGCTCACCTTAAGGTACCGGGCATAGCCTGAGACAGGCGCACTTGAATTTTTCACGCCTTTCCTGCCGGCGTTGGGTGTGATCTCGATTCGTGGTTTATGTTTTCGGTATGAAACGCCCGCCTTGAATGCGATGAGATACCACATTTATGCAAATCATCAGGCAAGGGGTGCATCAGCCACTCCAGCAGAAGGAAGCACGATCATGAAGCAACCCCTATTTCGCCGGAGCGTGTTGGCAGCCATGCTCGCCCTCAGCACGGGATTGGCTGCCTGCAAAGAGGAGCCGCCTTCCGTCGCGCAAAGTGTTCAGCCCAACGTGGTCTCGGCCGCCAGCACAACCAGTGCAGCGGTCGCACCGCAAGGGCAGCCCGTTAACGCACAAGCATCGAAATATACCCCAGAGGCGCTTGAGACCCTGCTTGCACCCGTAGCGCTCTACCCGGATGCGTTATTGGCTCAGGTGCTGGCCAGCGCCACCAATCCGCAAGAGGTGCTCGATGCCGGCAACTGGCTGGTCGCCCACCCCAGTCTCAAGGGGAAGGAGCTGACAGCCGCCATTGCGCCGCTGGGCTTTACGCCGCCAACCATGTCGCTGATGCACTTCCCGACCGTCATGGACATGATGTGCTTGAAGATGGAGTGGACGACCGAGCTGGGCAGTGCCTTCCTGGCCGATGAGCCGGGCGTTCTGGCTGCCGTTCAGCGCCTGCGCCAGCAAGCGATGGCGGTGGGCAACCTGAAAGACTCCGAGCAGATGGACGTCGCCAAAGATGAACAGAACAATCAGCAGATCGTCACCATTGCCCCTGCCAACCCTGACGTCATTTATGCCCCGCAATACGACCCAACCGCCGTCTATAGCGCGCCGGCTGCCGGGCCGGCACCGGTGACCACAGAGACCACGACAACGACCGTGCCTGCGACAACGACTACGACGGTGGTGGAGCATGACGATCACGACCATGACAGCGATGACGATGATGAATATGACCGCGATGATATGGTCCTGACGGGCTTGCTCGCCTTTGGTGCGGGCATGCTGGTCAACGAAGTCTTCAACGACGATGACTATGAGGACGACTATCACCCCTATTACCCTAGGTGGGGAGCAGGTTATCCCAGCGGTTACGTCCCCTATCGTTACAACCCCAACTATGGCAACGGTTTTCGTCCCACCAGTGGCTACAACCGTCCGGTCAACTATCAGCGGGGCTCCAACAACAATATTTATATCAACGCCAAGGGGGACGATTACTTCAACAAGTTTGAGCGCGGCCCCAACAACTACCTGCGCCAGGCCGACAGCCCCATCACGGCGGCGCGCCCCAACCGCCCTGAGCTGGCGACTCTGGCACAGCGCCCACTGAATAACGCGGCAGGGGCGGTCCAACGAGATGCAGCCCCCAAGGGGACTTATGCGGGGGCCGATCGCCAGCCTAAAGGCGAATACGCCGGCGCACCGCGCGCGGTCAATGAGGTGAACCGGGAGGCTCGCGCAACCGCCCCGAAGGGAAGCTATGCGGGAGCCAACCGCCAACCCCAAGGCGACAATGCCAAGGTGACGCGCGACGCCAGACAGGCGAACAGGGAGGCGAATGTGGCCCAGCGCACGCCGCGCCAGGGCGACTACGTAGGAGACAGGGTCAAGCGGCAGCAAATCACGCCACAAACCGCAGGAGCGCGTGACCGCGGCTATGTCCAACCACGCACCACTCACACCAAGAGCGCGACACAGACGGCGACGCGCAGAGCCCCTGTGGCCTCGGCCTCAACCTCAAGGAGTGCCTTCCAAGGGGTACAGAGTTCGGGCAGAACCGAGCGCGCCGCCAGCCAACGTGGCCGCGAAAGCGTGGCCAGTAGCGCGCGTACAGGGCGCAACACTCAACCCAGACGGAGTACGCGATGATGAAGCGTTTGTTGAAATGGAGTTGGGCCCCCTCATGGGGGTTGGCCCTGTTCGCCCTGACCGTTGCCTGCGACGCAAGCGCCATGGCGCAGCGCACCTTCGCGACCCCGGATGAGGCGGTGCAGGCCCTGATCACGGCCCTGGAGCAGAACGACGTCGCCGCACTGACGCTGTTGCTCGGTGAAAATAGTGAGGAGGCCGTCACTTCGGGGGATGAGGTAGCCGATGCCAATGATCGCTCCGCCTTCGTCGCGAGCTTCAAGAGCAAGCACCAACTGGTGGCCGAAGGCAGGGATAAAATGATCCTGGTCGTGGGGGAGTCGGATTGGCCACTGCCCATCCCCCTCGTGGCCGAAAATGGCAAGTGGTATCTCGATGGCGCCGCCGGAGCCAAAGAGATCGTCTATCGCCGCATCGGTCGCAATGAGCTGGGGGCCATTGCGGTGTGCCGTGGCTTTATCGACGCACAGCTGGAGTACGCCGCCCTGGGGCATGATGGCCAACCTGCGGGACTCTTTGCGGCAAAACTGCGCAGTGATCCAGGACAGCACAATGGGCTCTATTGGCCCGTTGGCGAGGGTGAACCAGCCAGCCCGGCCGGAGAGGAGGTCGTCCGTGCCGCGGCCGAGGGCTACAGGGCCGTGGTCGGTCAACGCACCCCCTATCATGGCTACTACTACCGTATCCTGTATGCCCAGGGAGCCGCTGCCAATGGGGGGCAGAAAGAGTACTTTGTCGAAGGGCAGTTAAGAGACGGTGTCGCCCTGCTCGCCTGGCCTGCCGATTATGCCACCAGCGGGGTGATGACCTTCATGGTGAATCACGAGGGACGGGTCTATCAAAAGGATCTCGGGGCCGATACGGCCACCGCCGTCGAGGCGATCCAGCTGTTCGATCCCGACAAGAGCTGGTCGCTGGTGGTTAGCGCTGAGGGGGATTAGGGCACTTTATCTACCCTAGGAGCTTGGCAGCTAACATGGGCCGAGAGCAGCGTCATGGAGATCACAGAAGATGACGCGGGGCCGGTCGGTCCCTCGCTGACCCACCCGATGCTTGGGAGCAGCATGAAGATCGATTGGGTAAGCATATGCTTTCATTTCATGGCCTTACTCTCTTGATTGAGGCCAGGAAACCTAGGTGGCACAACCAGCCCTCTAGGCTTGCATCCCCAATGAGACATAAAAAAACGGCGACCCCAGGTCGCCGTTTTGTATGGAGCCGAAGCCGGGGATCAATCGCCCAGCAGCACGGAGTCCAGCGCGATTTCGATCATGTCGTTGAAGGTCAGCTGACGCTCTTCGGAGGTGGTCTGCTCGCCGGTACGGATGTGATCGGAAACGGTGCAGATGGTCAGCGCCTTGGCACCGTACTCGGCGGCCACGCCGTAGATACCGGCGGCTTCCATCTCGACACCCAGGATGCCGTACTTTTCCATGACGTCGAACATGGAGGGATCAGGGGTGTAGAACAGGTCGGCGGAGAAGATGTTGCCCACGCGCACGGCCACGCCCTTGTTCTTGGCGGCTTGCACGGCATTGGCAACCAGATCGAAGTCGGCGATGGCGGCGAAGTCGTGATCCTTGAAGCGCAGACGGTTCACCTTGGAGTCGGTGCAGGCGCCCATGCCGATCACCACGTCACGCAGTTTCACGTCTTCACGCACGGCACCGCAGGAGCCCACGCGGATCAGGGTCTTCACGCCGTAGTCGGTGATCAGCTCTTTTGCGTAGATGGAGCAGGACGGGATGCCCATGCCGTGGCCCATGACGGAGATGCGACGGCCCTTGTAGGTGCCGGTGAAACCGAACATGTTACGCACGTCGCACACCTGCTCGACGTTCTCCAGGAAGGTCTCGGCGATATACTTGGCACGCAGGGGGTCGCCCGGCATCAGCACGGTATCAGCAAAGGCGCCATCTTTCGCATTGATATGAGGAGTTGCCATTCTCTTTATTCCTTCACACTAGGTTGAGTTTTATTGTCTTTATTGTGTTGCCCGCCACCTCGCGGCGACGGGCCGGTACATTACAGGAAACAGATCCCCTTTGCCTCCGGGACAGGTCCGCCCCGGGTCGGCATCACAGGAAGCTGGTGCCGTATTGCAGCTTGGGCAGACCGTGGTAGGCCGCGATGCTCTGGCCGATGTCGGCAAAGGTCTCGCGACGGCCGACGGAACCCGCCTTGACCGGCTTGCCGTAGAACAGCACAGGGATGTATTCGCGGGTGTGATCGGTGCCGCTCCAGGTCGGATCGCAGCCGTGGTCGGCGGTCAGCACCACCACGTCGCCATCCTGCATCAGCGCGAACAGCTCGGGCAGACGGGAGTCGAAGTACTCCAGCGCATCGGCGTAGCCCTTCACGTCGCGGCGGTGACCGTAGGAGGAGTCGAAGTCCACGAAGTTGGTGAAGACGATGGTGTTGTCACCGGCGGCCTTCACCTCTTCCAGGGTTCGGTCCCACAGCTCTGTCAGGCCGGTGCCCTTCACCTGCTTGGTGATGCCCTGCTGGGCATAGATGTCGGCGATCTTGCCGATGGAAACCACCTGGCCGCCCGCCTCCTTCATGTAGTCCAGCACGGTCGGCGCCGGCGGCAGCACGGAGTAGTCGTGGCGATTGCCGGTGCGCTTGAAGTTGCCCTTGCCGCTGCCCACGAACGGACGCGCGATGACGCGGCCGATGTTGTAGGGCTCCAGCAGCTCGCGCACTATGTGGCACAGCTCATAGAGCTTCTCGAGGCCGTAGGTCTCTTCGTGGCAGGCGATCTGGAACACGGAGTCGGCAGAGGTGTAGAGGATCGGCTTGCCGGTGCGCATATGCTCTTCGCCCAGATCGTCCAGCACCTGGGTGCCGGAGGCGTGGCAGTTGCCGAGGTAGCCCGGCAGGCCGGCCTTCTCGACGATGGCGTCCAGCAGCTCCTGCGGGAAGCTGTTGTGATGATCGTGGAAATAGCCCCACTCGAACAACACGGGCACGCCGGCGATCTCCCAGTGACCGGATGGGGTGTCCTTGCCGGAGGAAAGCTCCTGGGCGAAGCCGTAGGCGCCGATCACCTCGACATCCTTCTTCAACCCGGCCGGGAAGATGCCGCTCGCGAGTTCCCCCGCGTGACCCAGACCCAGCTTGTTGAGGTTCGGCAGATTGAGAGGGCCGCGGCCCTCGATCTCACCGGAGGCGCAGGCCTTGGCGATATGGCCAAGGGTGTTGGCGCCCACATCACCGAACTTGTCGGCATCGGCGGCGGCACCGATACCGAAAGAGTCCATCATCAGAATAAAGGTACGTTTCATGGGACTTCCCCTTGTTACAAATCAGCCAGACCGATGCGACGGTAAACCTCGGGCAGCGCCTGGGGTCGGGTGTCGCCGATCTTGACGGCAGCCTGCACCATGCGGGCTGCCTCGGCAAATTGAGCTTCTGTCTGAGCGTGGATCAGGGCGAGCGGCTTGTCAGCCTCGACGCTCTGCCCCCGGCGGATAAAGTCGGTCAGACCGACTGCGTAGTCGAGCTTGTCACCGGCGGCGCGACGGCCACCGCCCATGGCGACCACGGCCAGACCCAGTTCGCGGGTATCCATGGCGGTCACGAAACCGCTTCTGGCGGCATAGACGGGGCGCACTATGGCGGCCTTGGGCAGATAGGCGTCGTAGCGCTCCATGAAGTCGGCGGGGCCACCGAGGCCGGTCACCATGCGGCCAAAGATCTCGGCGGCCTTGCCGTTGTCCAGCACGGCCTGCAGCTTGGCACGGGCCTCTTGCTCATCACGGGCCAGACCAGCGGAGATCAGCATCTCGGCACAGAGCGCCATGGTCACTTCGTGGATACGCGGGTTGCGGTATTCACCGGTCAGATAGCGCACCGCTTCGCGCACTTCCACTGCGTTGCCGGCGCTGGAGGCCAGCACCTGGTTCATGTCGGTCAGCAAGGCAGAAGTACGGCAGCCGGCGCCGTTGGCCACCGCGACTATGCTCTTGGCCAGCTCTTCAGATGCTTCAAAGGTCGGCATAAAGGCGCCGGAGCCCACTTTCACGTCCATCACCAGCGCTTCCAGGCCGGAGGCGAGCTTCTTGGAGAGGATGGAGCCGGTGATCATGGCGATAGATTCCACGGTGGCCGTGATGTCGCGCACCGCGTAGATGCGCTTGTCGGCCGGGGCGAGATCGCCGGTCTGGCCGATGATGGCGACCCCGGCCTCCTTCACCACCTTCAGGAAGCGATCGTTGTCCACCGAGGTCTGGTAGCCGGGAATGGCATCCAGCTTGTCGAGGGTACCGCCGGTGTGACCCAGGCCACGGCCGGAGATCATAGGCACGAAGCCACCGCAGGCCGCGACCATGGGGCCCAGCATCAGGGAGACGACGTCGCCCACGCCACCGGTGGAGTGCTTGTCGACGATGGGGCCACCCAGATTGAGGTGGTCCCAGGTCAGCACCATGCCGGAGTCGCGCATGGCACAGGTCAGGGCGACCCGCTCGTCCATGGTCATGTCCTTGAAGTAGACCGCCATGGCGAGCGCCGCGATCTGGCCTTCGCCGATGGTGTTGTTGGTAATGCCCTGAATGAAGAATTGAATCTCTTGGGTACTGAGCGCTTCACCGTTGCGCTTCTTGCGAATGATTTCTTGAGGCAAAAACATCTTTCATTCCCTCCGTGCGTCACGCACGAACACAAACCGAACAGGATCCGGAGAGGGGGCGGCACACCGCCCCCTGCCGTCGCTTAGTAACCGCTGGTGTTGGCCGGCTTGTCGCCGTGCCCCAGGGTTGCCAGCAGGCTGGCCAGCAGGCTGGAGGCGCCGAAGCGGAAGGTGCGGGCGGATACCCAGTCTTTGCCCAGGATCTCTTCGGCCATGGCCAGATACTGGCCAGCAACGGCGGCGTCTTTCACGCCACCTGCGGGCTTGAAGCCGACGCTCGGGTTCTTGGCCTTGATCACTTCCATCATGATTCTGGCCGCTTCCGGGGTCGCGTTCACCGGCACCTTGCCGGTGGAGGTCTTGATGAAGTCAGCACCGGCGTCGATGGAGATCTCGGAGGCACGGCGGATCAGCGCTTCTTCTTTCAGCTCGCCGGTCTCGATGATCACCTTCAGCAGCACCGTGGCGCCACAGGCTTCCTTACAAGCTTTGACCAGATCGAAGCCGACCTGTTCATTGCCAGCCATGAAGGCACGGTACGGGAAGACCACGTCCACTTCGTCGGCACCGTAGGCGACAGCGGCACGGGTCTCGGCCACGGCGATCTCGATGTCGTCGTTGCCGTGGGGGAAGTTGGTCACGGTCGCGATGCGCACGTCGGCGGCGCCGATCTCACGCAGGGTCTTGCGCGCGATGGGGATGAAACGGGGATAGATGCAGACGGCGGCGGTGAGGCCGGCCGGGGACTTGGCCTTGCGGCACAGATCGATCACCTTCTGATCGGTGTCGTCATCGTTCAGGGTGGTCAGGTCCATCAGGTTCAGGGCACGTTGGGCGGCCAGTTTCAGATCAGTCATGCTATGTCTCCAAAGTCTTGATAAGCCCCATCACCCGCGAACGGCCGTCACCGGACACTGAGGGTCGGCAAGAGACGCTCCCGGAGCAACGGGATATGGAATTGCAGCGCAAATGCACAGGCAATACGGCTGCAAATAAGGCAAGAGCCCTGTCACTTTCTTACAAAAGTGCGGACTTGGTTCCATGAAGACTTGAGAAAGGCAGACAAGGTCTGACCCGACTTCCCAATCAATTCCATTTGACCGCCAACACCCGAATTCATCGGGCATTAGTCAATGCCAGCACCCTGCTGGCATCGCCTATTTCAGCCGAGATACCCCGTGTTTGCAAGCCGGATTTGCCAATTTCAGAGGTACCTCACATCCGGCAAATCCAGCACTGTAAGGTGCTTTAGGAGAAGAAGCGGGTCA
This sequence comes from Aeromonas sp. XH, assembly GCF_033348475.1. Lineage (NCBI taxonomy): Bacteria > Pseudomonadati > Pseudomonadota > Gammaproteobacteria > Aeromonadales > Aeromonadaceae > Aeromonas > Aeromonas sp. XH. The sequence goes on from NZ_CP137630.1 coordinate 3,766,498, forward strand.
GGATCCAGGAGTAGGCAATCCCTCCCAGATACACCCCCACAATCCCCATTACCCCGGACAGTACGGGAGGCGCCGGGATCGGCAACTTGAGGAAAGAAAACAACACCCCAACGATAAAGCCGGCCGCCATTGCCAGTAGCACTTCATTCATAGAACCTCCGATTTGACTCATTTTATTATTAGTCTAGAAAGGAAAACGGTTGTCACCGCTCCAAACGAGAACGCCACAGCAAGTCGCTGTGGCGTTCGTCTTTACCCTCACGGTCAGGCAGTATTACATGCCGGACAGCGCCAGGAAGAAGCCTGCGATGGTGGCAGACATCAGGTTGGACAGAGAACCTGCCAGCACGGCCTTCAGACCGAACTTGGCGATGGTGCCGCGACGGTTCGGTGCCATGGAGCCCAGACCACCCAGCAGGATGGCGACGGAGGACAGGTTGGCGAAGCCGCACAGGGCGAAGGAGATGATGGCCTTGGTGTGCTCGGACATGGCCACGCCGTTGATCAGCACTTCATCCTTCAGGTAGGGGGCGAAGTTCAGGTAGGCCACGAACTCGTTCACCACCAGCTTCTGACCGATGAAGGAGCCGGCGACCACGGCTTCGCTCCAGGGCACGCCGATCAGGAAGGCCAGCGGGGAGAACAGCCAGCCCAGCAGCAGTTCCAGGGAGAGCTGCGGATAGCCGAACCAACCACCCACGCCGGAGAAGATGCCGTTGATCATGGCGATGAGGCCGATGAAGGCCAGCAGCATGGCGCCGACGTTCAGAGCCAGTTGCAGACCGGCGGAAGCACCGGCGGCGGCGGCATCGATCACGTTGGCCGGCTTGTCGTCCAGCTCGCCCTCGGCGGTATTCTCGTCGTAGCTGGGGGTCTCGGTTTCCGGTACCAGCAGCTTGGCGAACAGCAGACCACCCGGGGCGGCCATGAAGGAGGCGGCAATCAGGTATTCCATCTTGACGCCCATGGAGGCGTAACCTGCCAGCACGGAACCGGCCACGGACGCCAGGCCACCACACATGACGGCGAACAGCTCGGAGTCGGTCATCTTGGAGATGAAGGGACGTACCACCAGCGGGGCTTCAGTCTGGCCGACGAAGATGTTGGCAGTGGCGGACAGGGATTCGGTACGGGAGGTGCCCAGTACTTTCTGCAGGCCACCACCCAGCAGTTTGATGACCCACTGCATAATGCCGAGGTAATAGAGCACGGCGATCAGGGAGGAGAAGAAGATGATGACCGGCAGCACGCGGAAGGCGAAGATGAAGCCGCCACCACCGAACACTTCGAACATCTTGTTGCCGACCAGACCACCGAACAGGAATTCGATGCCGTTCTGACCATAACCGATGACGCTGGAAACGGCATCGGATACGCCCACCAGGATGTCGCGGCCAACCGGGACGTACAGCACGAAGGCACCCAGGCCGGCTTGGATTGCAAAGGCACCGGCGACGGTACGCACTCTTATTGCTTTGCGATTACTGGAAAATAGCACCGCGATAAGGACGAGCGTTGCCATCCCTACCAGACCCATTATCAGATTCATTATTCAGACTTCCTCTTTAGTAGCACCAGCCAGCTTGTTAACGATTTGTGTATTAAAGCCGCTAATCAAGGGTGCGCATTATACTAATTACGGTGCGACAAAATAGAATACTGGTCACATTTTATAAGCCAGAAACGGGCTGAACATCGTTTAATTAGACCGAAAACGATTTTTATGGACGCTGTTTTTTATCACATCGGCATCAGTCGTTAACAAAATGTTTCACTTTCATTTTCCCAGTGGGAAAAGTTGCCGGGTGGATTCATGTAACACCGAAATAACATCCTCCAGCGGCTGCTGGCGCAATTGTGCCAGCATGTCGGCGATCACCGGCAGGCTCCCCGGGGTATTGATCTCCCCCTGTCGCCCCTGCAACGGCATGTCGGGGGCATCGGTTTCCAGCACCAGGGCTTCCAGCGGCATGGCTCTGATCGCCTCCCGGGTCTTGTTGGCCCGCTCATAGCTGATGACGCCCCCTATCCCCAGCCTGAACCCCAGCTGCCAGAACGCCTCTGCCTGGTGCTGAGATCCGCTGAAGGCGTGGATGACCCCCCCTCTCGCCGGCTTGAAGCGCCGCAGTATCTTGGCGACGGTGTCATTGGCTCGCACCGAGTGGACGATGAGGGGCAGATCGTAAGTCATGGCCAGCCTTACTTGCGCCTCGAACATCTCGATCTGCCCCTCCTGGGACACCTGGGTGCGCAGATCCAGCCCGCACTCCCCGACCGCTACCAGCCCAGAGGGCCGGCACGCCAGCAGGGACTCCAGCCTAGCCAGCACCCCCTCCGTCTGGGCCCCCACATACCAGGGATGGATCCCCAGCCCATAGCGAATGTCGCCGTGGCGCTCGGCCAGCGTCCTGATCCGTCCCCAGTTCACCTCTCCCACGGCGGGGATGATATACTCGCCCACGCCCAACTGGCGCCACTGGACCAGCAGGGCCTCCCGCTCGGCATCGAAGACGGGAAAGTCCAGGTGGCAGTGGGTGTCTATCAGTTCCATATCGCGCCTACCTGTTTGTCGTACTCACTGGGTTCATCTCATGTCAACACGCGTTTCCCGCGGCTTTACCCTGCTAGAACTGGTGCTGGTCATCGTCGTGCTGGGGATCCTGGCCGTCACCGCCCTGCCCCGTTTCATCAACATCCAGGACGATGCGCTCAAGAGCAGCGTCTCGGCGACGGCGGGCAGTTTTGCCAGCGCCGTGCAGCTCGCCCACGCTGGCTGGGCGGTCAAGGTGAAGGGGGAGCCGCTGGCACTCTACAACTTTAGCGGCATGGGCAAGCAGGATCTCGACATCAACCGCCATGGCTGGCCGGTGGGGACCAAGGAGGATCAGGGGGGTCAGGGCCCCGATACAATCTTCCCCGGTGGCGACAGCGATCAGATCTCCGTCAGCAGCCGGGACGATTGCGAGAGCCTGTTCGGCGCCCTGCTCGACACCGACCTGACGGCAGCCGATGAACGCCATACAGATTCAAAAAGCGACTATATCTCACGGCTGATCCCGGCCAATGATCAACTCGAAGGCAATCTGCGCCACGACAACTGCCGCTATATCCTGCGCGACTCCATCGGCCGCTTTCCGGCGTATCCGGAGGGGCTCTCGTTCGACTACAACAGCGTCACCGGCGCCGTGACGCGCAATTATCATTGAGGGCGTCGTCGCGCGTTTCTGGCGCATCCTCGTCTTCGTCATGGCGCACCGGCGCGCAACAGCGCCGGTTCTCCGGGGTGAGCCCCCACTCCTGGCACCAGGCGTCGTAGCGAGCGAGCCAGCGTAACAAGATACCTTTCATCAGCGCGTTCCTCCCTTCATCAAGCCGTCGGACACTCTGTCGCCTCCCCCTCCAGGTCAGCCAAGTCATTGCGCTCCGGGCGACAGCAGCAACCCCATGCTGATCTCGTCCACATAACCCTCATCCAGCCGATAGGCCCGCCGCCGCAACCCCTCGTCCCGGAAGCCGCACTTGCGATAGAGGGCGTGGGCCACCTCGTTGTGGGCCATTACCCCCAGCTCCAACCGCTGGATCCCGAGCTCGCCGGCGGCCGCAATCAGGGTGCGCAGTAACCGCTCACCCCATCCCAGCCCGCGAACACTCGACCGCAGCCCCATCACCACCAGGGCGCAGTGGCGGTTGCGCGCCAGGCCGCCGCCGATGAGCACGGCAAACCCTTGCACCTCCCCGGCCAGCACCAGCAGCCACATGGCCTGATTGGGGGCCGCCGCCATGGCCTCGAGCCGCTGGCGCTGCCCCTCGATATCCGAGGGGCGCTCCCCCGCCTCATACAGCATGAAACGGGTCTCCCTGTCCAGTTGCCCAAAGAAGTGATCCAGCGCCGCTGCATCCTCCACCCCCGCCAGACGAATCATCACCCCCGATCTCCCTGCCTGGTGGTTACACCGGTCCACGGCCATAAAAAAACGACTCCATTTGGAGTCGTTTTTATCAGAGCCATCTGGCTAATTCAATTCAGGCCTTGGCCGGCAGGCTCAGACGAGCGACCGCTTCGACGTGCATGGAGTGCGGGAACATGTCCACCGGCTGCACCTCGTCCAGCACGAAGCCCTGCTTGACCAGCCAGGCGAGATCCCGGGCCAGGGTCTGCGGGTTGCAGGAGACATAGACCAACCGGCGCGGGGCCATGGCGACCAGGGTCTGCAGCACCGCCTTGTCACAACCCTTGCGGGGGGGGTCCATCACCACCACGTCGGCGGTCACGCCGTCGGCATGCAGCACGGGCATCAGCTGCTCCGCCTTGCCCACGTGGAATTCGGCGTGCTCGATGCCGTTCAGGGCCGCGTTGCGGCGGGCGTCGCTGATGGCGCTCTCCACCGACTCTATCCCCACCACCCTGGCGGCCTTGCCCGCCAGGAACAGGGAGATGGTGCCGATGCCGCAATAGATGTCGAACACCGTCTCGCTGCCGGTCAGCTCGCAATACTCCAGCGCCTTGGAGTAGAGCACGTCGGTCTGGCCCGGATTGTTCTGGAAGAAGGAGAGGGGCGAGATCTCGAACTCGAGCTCGTGGATCTTGTCGCGGATCACCCCGCTACCCAGCAGCACCCGGTTCTTGTCGCCCAGGATGCGGTTGGTGCGTTCGCCATTGATGTTCTGCACCAGGGTAGTGATGGGCAGATCGCTTAAGCACGCCAGCAACTCGGCCTCGAACGGCAGCTCCTCGCCCAGGGTTACCAGCACCACCATCAGTTCGCCGCTCTTGAAGCCCTTGCGGGTCATCAGGTTGCGTACGCAGCCGGTGTGGGCCACCTCGTCGTAGGCCGCGACCTCGTGCTCGCGCATCCACTGGCGCACCCGGGCGTTGAGCTCGACGTGGAGCGAGTCCTGCACCGCGCAATCGTCGGCGGTGATGAGATCGTGGGAGTGCTTGCGATAGAAGCCGATCTCGGCCCCCGCCTCGCTGCCGCGCACGGCATACTGCGCCTTGTTGCGATAGGCGAAGGGGCTGTCCATACCGAGGATGGGATTGACGATGGTCTCGCCCAGCCCCACCTGTTCCAGCGTGCTCTGCACTAGAGTCTGCTTGAGAGCGAGCTGGGCCGGGTAGGCCAGCGGGCGCACCTGGCAGCCACCGCACTCTGTGTTGGGGCAGAAATCGGGCACCCGATCGGCAGAGGGCCCGGTCAGCTCGACCAGCTTGCCGTGCAGGTAGTTGGGCTTGACCTCGGTCAACTCGACCAACGCCTGCTCACCGGGCAGCAGACCCTCGACAAAGAGGGGGCGATCGAACAGGCGACCCTTGCCATCCCCCTTGTCGGTCAGTTCCAGAATATCGATCCGATGTTGGTGTCCCACTAACGGCATGAGCTGCTCCGAAGGCGTAGAAGAAAGGGTGGCGGCGGGGCTGACCCGGCGACCCCGAATAAAGGGTGGCAGAGTTTAGCGAAGATCCGCCCAAAATGCAGGCACTAAACCGCCTCTTCATGCAAATAACGACGGGGCCCCTTCCCCGCCCCGTGGCGCCATAAAAAAACCGCCGGGCAATGCCGGCGGTCTCGAGTCAGGGGAAGGGGATCACAGGCTGTAGGCTTTCTCGCCGTGGCTGGTCACGTCCAGACCCTCCCGCTCCGCATCTTCCTTCACCCGCAAGCCGATCAGCAGGTCCACCAGCTTGTAGGCCACGGCGGAGACCAGGGCGGTCCAGACCACGGTCACCCCCACGCCGATCACCTGCACCTTCACCTGGGCCAGGATGGAGTAGCCCTCGGCCACCTGGTTGGTCACATAGTCCCAGACCCCGGTGCCGCCCAGATCCGGGCTGGCAAACACGCCGGTCAGCACGGCCCCCAGGATCCCGCACACCCCGTGCAGGCCGAACACGTCCAGGCTGTCATCGGCTCCCAGCAGGCGCTTGAGACCGTGTACGCCCCACAGACCGGCCACACCGCTCAGCAGGCCGATGACGAGGGCGCCGCCCACGCCGACGAAACCGGCGGCAGGGGTGATGGCCACCAGGCCCGCCACGGCACCGGACACGGCACCCAGCAGGGAGGGACGTCCCTTCATCGCCCACTCGGCGAAGGTCCAGGAGAGGGCGGCACCGGCTGGCGCCAGCCAGGTGTTGGCGAAGGCCAGGGCCGCCGTGCCGTTGGCTTCCAGGGAGGAGCCGGCGTTGAAGCCGAACCAGCCGAACCACAGCAGGGCGCCACCAATCATGGTCATGGTCAGGCTGTGGGGGGTCATGGGATCCCGGCCGTACCCGACCCGCTTGCCGACCATGAAGGCACCGACCAGACCGGCAACCGCCGCATTGATGTGCACCACGGTACCGCCGGCGAAATCAAGGGCGCCATGCTGGAACAGATAGCCCGCGGTGGCACCGGCCGCCTCGGCGGCTGCAGCATCCGTATAGGCATCCGGGCCGGCCCAGTACCATACCATGTGCGCCATCGGAATGTAGGCGAAGGTGAACCAGATCACCGCGAACAGCAGCACGGCCGAGAACTTCATCCGCTCGGCGAAACCGCCGACGATGAGCCCGCAGGTTATGGCGGCAAAGGCCCCCTGGAACACCACATAGATGAACTCGCTGATCCCCACCCCCTTGTTGAAGGTGGCGGCGATGGAATCCGGCGTCACCCCGGCCAGCAGCACCTTGTCAAACGAACCGTAGAAGGCGCCCCCCTCGGTGAAGGTCAGCGAATAGCCGTAAACCACCCAGAGCACGGTGATGAGACAGAACAGGGTGAACACCTGCATCAGCACGCTCAGCATGTTCTTGGCGCGCACCAGACCACCGTAGAACAGGGCGAGCCCCGGGATGGACATCAGGATCACCAGGGCCGACGCCACCATCAGCCAGGTGTTGTCCCCCTTGTTGATCGTCACGGTCGCGGCAGCCTGTACCACATCCGCCTGTGCGGCCACCTCTTCGGCCCAGCCAGGGGCGGCCATGGTAGCGCTCAACGCCAGCAGGCCAGTCATTACGAGTCTCTTGAACATACAGCCCTCTCCTTGTCGTCCCGGCATCCGGGTCCATTTCCTGATATGAATCTCAAACCTGCTCACTGCCCGCATCCTCGCCGCCATCAGGAGACGATGTCACGGGCTCCTCATGGCGACATGGAAGATGTAAAGCATAAAGCAGGCCAGAAAATATAATTTATTATTTTCAACTGGTTACCATCACCCCCCATCGGCATTGCACCATATTGGAGCATGACGCCCCGCGACGGGTGGGAATTCGCACTTCGGCTGTGCAGCGCCGGACACCTGCACCAGGATGGCTCAATGGCATGCCGTGCACGGGGTGACAGGGAGCCTGTGCCCCTCGCCAAGACATTTGCGAAACGAATGAAAAGGCCGGCGCCATGAAGAACGCAGATGTGTTTTGTGCCCCGTGCGGGGAGAAGGGGCGAGGCTGGTCGTAGGCCGCTACGGCGTCGGGATCACCGGGTTTGACCCCGGCCGTCACATGAAGGCGCCCAGCCTCTGCGATCACTCAGGGGGGCGGCGGCGGATCGCTCAGAATATCGACTGACAAGGGCATGCGCGGCAAAACAAAAGGCCATCCGCGAGGATGGCCTTTTGTTTTGGAATCTGATGGTGCCCGGGGTCGGACTCGAACCGACACGTATTGCTACGGCGGATTTTGAATCCGCTGCGTCTACCGATTTCGCCACCCGGGCAGCTGCGAGGGATTATACGAATGGCGTTTGGGCATGCAAGGTGTTTTTCTTTCACCCACCGTCGTTTGCTCATTTATTCAACGCCTTGCCGATGCAGGATCAGTTACATAGAATGCCCGCATCATATTAATGGAATAATCACCATGGCCAAGCGCAAGACCCCCTCCTCCCTTCAGCCCCCCGCCCCCCAGCATCGACACCCGTCAGCCGGTCTGCTGCGGCGCCTGGGAGCCCTGCTCTATGACTATCTGGTGGTCATCGCCCTGCTGATCATCGCCGGCTTCATCGGCATGGGGGTGGCGCACCTGCTGCTGGCCACCGGCATGGCGACCGTGCCCGAAGGCAAGGATGCGGCCTGGCTGCTCACCAGCCCCCTCTACAGCGCCTGGCTGGCTCTGGTGATCTGCGGCTTCTACACCTGGTTCTGGACCCGTGCCGGCCAGACCATCGGCATGCGAGCCTGGCGGCTGCGCATCCAGAATGTGGACGGCAGCAATATCCGTATCACTCAGGCACTGATCCGGCTCGCGACCTCGGCCTTCGGCCTCGGCAACTTGCTCTGCGTGTTCAACCGCGAGCGGCCGCGCGCCTTCCAGGATATCTGGGCCGAGTGCGAGGTCGTGGTACTGAGCAAAGAAGAGAATCTGGAACAGCTGAACAAGTGACCGACGCACCTGACGCAATAGAAAGAGGGCACCCATGGGTGCCCTCTTTGCATCTTGTCGCCTCAGACCACGCCGGCTTGCGGCTCAGGATATACAAGGAGATGTCGCCAGACAGCAGCACATCGGGAGCGATGGCCGCCTTTTTCCAGCGACGCTACCGCCCCTCAGACCGCTACTGCTTGCGACTCAGGATATACAAGGAGACGCCACCAGACAGCAGCACATCGGGAGCGATGGCCGCCTTTTGCCAGCGACGCCACCGCCCCTCAGACCGCTACTGCTTGCGGCTCAGGATGTAGAAGGAGATGCCGCCAAATAGTAGGCTGGGCGCGATGGCCGCCAGTATGGGGGGCACCGCATAGACCAGGCTGACGGGGCCAAAGACCCGATCGCTGACGTAGACGGCGAAGCCGGTCATGATCCCCATCAGCATCCGCGCCCCCATGCTCACCGAGCGCAGCGGGCCGAAGATGAAGGAGGAGGCGAGCAGTATCATGGCCACCACGGAGAGCGGCGACAGCAGCTTGCGCCACATCTCCAGCTTGTAACGACCGGCGTCCTGCTTGTTGGCGTCCAGATAGCCGATGTAGTCCCGCAGTCCCGAGATGGGGAGGTTCTCGGGGTCTATGCTGACCACCCCGAGCTGCTTGGGAGTCAGCTCGGACTGCCACTCCATCTGGGCATGCTTTTCATCAAGGACTCGGGTGGGGTCGTCAAAGCGGGTGACATGCACCCCCTTGAGCAGCCAGTGATGCTGCTCGAACACCCCCTCCTGCGCCTGGACCACGTCGATCAGGTTGCGGGACGGCGTGAAGCGGTAGAGGGTGATACCGGTCAGGGCGCCGTCGTTGCGCACCCCGTTGATGCTGACGAAGTTGTTGCCGTCGCGGGCCCAGACCCCATAGGCCGAGACGGTCAGCCGCCCTTCCGACATGGCGCCCGCCTTGATGTCGTCCGCCATCCGCTTGGCAGCCGGGGCCACATACTCTCCCATCAGCCCCACCAGCAACATCAGGGGGATCGCCGTCTTGAGCGCCGCCATGACGATGCTGATCTTGGAGCGGCCCGCCGCCTGCATCACCACCAGCTCGGAGCTGGTCGCCAGCTGGCCTAGACCGATGAGGCCGCCCAGCAGGGCCGCCAGCGGGAAGAAGAGCACCGCCTCTTTCGGCATGGAGAGCAGCACGAAGTAGAGGGCATTGAGCATGTCGTAGTTGCCTTCCCCGACCGCCTTCAACTGCTCCACGTACTTGATGAGCGCCGCCAGCCCCACCAGGGTCAGCTCGCACAGCAGGATCGACATGAAGATGACCCTGCCTATGTATCTATCGAGAATGCCGAACATCAGCAGAAACTCCTAGGTTGCAGCATCATGCTGACTTTCTCCGGAAGAAGTGCCCCTTCATCCCGTTCCACCAGCTGGTGCCCTGCAGGTTGAGCGGCAGGCCGATCAGCAGCAGATAGACCAGGGGCACCAAGAACATGCCGGGCCAGTGGGGCAGACGCCCGCTGTCGATGGCCGACCGGGCGGCGCTGAGCAGCAGGAAGTAGGAGAGGTAGAGCAGGATGGCCGGCAGCAGCTTGGCGTAGCGCCCCTGACGGGGGTTGACCCGCGCCATCGGCACCACCAGGAAGGTGAGCACCAGGATGGACAGCGGCAGCGACAGGCGCCACTGCAGCTCCGCCATCAGCTGGTTGTCCTGAGTGCCGAGCAGCGCCATGGTCGGCTTGGCCGCCGCCTTGCGGTTGGAGCGCTCCATCTCCTGCTGGCGGATCACCAGGCTGTATTCGTCGAACTGGGAGATCTGGAACTGGCGGGTATTGAAGTGCCCCTCGTAGCGGGAACCGTCCTTCAGGGTCAGCCACTGCAGCCCGTTGTTGTCGACCGTGACCACCCCTTCCGTCGCCACCACCACCGAGGGCGGCGAGGTGCCCTCGGCCCGTTGCAGCACGAAGATCTTCTGCAGCTCGGACCCCTTGTCGTTGAGATCCTGGATGTAGGCGACCAGACGCCCCTTGTCGAGCTCCATGAAACGACCGGCCTGCAGGAAGGAGATGCCCGGATCGGCCTTGAACTCGTCGATCACCTGATACTCGCGCTCCTTGGCCTGGGGGGCGATCCAGCCGGTGTTGAACGCCGCGACGGCCGCCGTCAGCAGGGCCAGCACCATGGCGCTGCCCATGATGAAACGGTGGCTGAATCCCACCGCGTGCATCACCGTCATCTCGCTTTCCGCATACAAACGGCCGTGAGCAAACAGAATGGCTAAAAACAGACTGATAGGCAGCATCAACAGCGCCATATTCGGCAGGTTGAGCAGCAGCAGGGTGGAAACCAGGCGCGTCGGCACCTCGCCATCGGCGGCGTCGCCGATGATCTGGATAAATTGCTGGCTGACGAAGATAAGCAGCAGCACGAAGAGCACCGCCAGCTGGGTTTTCAGGGTCTCCCTGAACAAATATCGGAAAACGATCACAGTCATTCCCAAGTAAACTTGTGTTTTTAGTCGAATGCCTGAAAAATAGGGCCCTATATTGGATTTTTACCAGTTTGAACTGCGGAGCCTGTGGCTGTTCGCTCCGCCTCTGATACCCCAACAAGCACCGCATTATTCAATAAATGGTGCCTTTTGTCTTTAGGATGTAGGAGATTCCATGGAGTTCAGTGTAAAGAGTGGCAGTCCTGAGAAGCAACGCAGCGCCTGCGTCGTGGTCGGCGTTTTTGAGCCTCGCCGCCTCTCTCCGGTTGCCGAACAGCTGGACAAGATCAGCGACGGCTACCTCAGCTCGCTGCTGCGCCGCGGCGATCTGGAAGGCAAACCAGGCCAGATGCTGCTGCTGCACCAAGTACCGGGCGTGCTCAGCGAGCGCGTGCTGCTGGTCGGGTGCGGCAAGGAGCGGGAACTCGACGAACGCCAGTACAAGCAGATCATCAACAAGACCATCACCACCCTGAACGAGACCGGCTCCATGGAAGCGGTCTGCTTCCTGACCGAACTGCACGTCAAGGGACGGGATACCTACTGGAAGGTGCGTCAGGCGGTGGAAACCACCAAGGCGGGCCTCTACAGCTTCGATCAGTTCAAGACCAACAAGGCCGAACCGCGCCGCCCGCTGCGCAAGCTGGTGTTCAACGTGCCGACGCGTCGGGAACTGACCATAGGCGAGCGAGCCATCACCCACGGCCTGGCCGTGGCGAAGGGGGTGCGCGTCTGCCGCGACGTGGCAAACATGCCGCCCAACGTCTGCAACCCGGCCTACCTCGCCTCCCAGGCCCGTCGTCTGGCGGATGCCTATGACAACATCACCACCAAGGTGATCGGCGAGCAGGAGATGGCCGAGCTCGGCATGAACTCCTACTTGGCGGTGGCCCGCGGCTCCGAGAACGAGGCCATGATGGCCATCATCGAGTACAAGGGCAACGCCGACGCCAAGCCCATCGTGCTGGTGGGCAAGGGGCTGACCTTCGACTCCGGCGGCATCTCCATCAAGCCGGCAGACGGCATGGACGAGATGAAGTACGACATGGGTGGCGCCGCCTCCGTGCTTGGCACCATGCACGCCCTGGCCCAGTTGCAACTGCCCATCAACGTCATCGGCGTGCTGGCGGGCTGCGAGAACATGCCGGGGGGCAACGCCTACCGCCCCGGTGACATCCTCACCACCATGTCCGGCCAGACCGTCGAGGTGCTCAACACCGACGCCGAAGGCCGCCTGGTGCTGTGCGATGCCCTCACCTATGTGGACCGTTACGATCCCGAGACCGTGATCGACGTGGCGACCCTGACCGGGGCCTGCATCATCGCCCTGGGCCACCACACCTCTGGCCTGCTGGCGAACCACAACCCCCTGGCCCACGAGCTGCTGAACGCCTCCGAACAGGCCGGGGATCGCGCCTGGCGCCTGCCGCTGTTCGACGAGTATCAGGAGCAGCTGGAGAGCCCGTTTGCGGACATGGCCAACATAGGCGGTCGCCCGGCCGGCACCATCACCGCTGCCGCCTTCCTGTCGCGTTTCACCAAGAAGTACAACTGGGCCCACCTGGATATTGCCGGGACCGCCTGGAAGAGCGGCAAGGAGAAGGGCTCCACCGGTCGTCCTGTGCCCCTGCTGACCCAGTTCCTGCTCAATCGAGCCGGCGTGGCAGACGTTGAGGATAAAGAGTAAAACCATCCTTGCCCGACAGCCCGTTGCCCCTGCCGAGCCAGCATCTTCCTGCCCAATCGAGCCGGCGTGGCGGACGTCGAAGACAAGGAGCGATACCCTTCCCCATCGACTCGATGAGCGATGCGAGAAGGCGTTACCCTGTATCACAAGGAAGAGGCTCGCCTCTTCCTTGTTTCATTGAGAACATTGGGATACCGCGCACCGCACGGCGCCCCAGCAGACGGCCAATCGCTGTCCGTCACAGCCAAACGGGACCCACCTGATGAGCCAAGTGACCTTTTACCTGATGAGCCAGCCCGATGATGCGGATGCCTCCGCCGTCGAGCGCCTCGTCTGCCAGCTCGCGGCCGATGGCTGGAGTGGCGGCCACCTCTATCTGTTCTGTGACGACGAGGCCCAGGCCCTGCGCCTGGACGAGCTGCTGTGGCAGCTGCCGCCGGATCGTTTCGTGCCGCACCAGTTGCAGGGGGAGAGCGGTCAGGCCCCGGTGGAGATCGGCCATCAGCCGCCGAAGCGGCGTTATGCCTGCCTCATCAACCTGGCCCGGCAGACACCTTTGTTTGCAGGACACTTCGCTCAAGTGGTAGATTTTGTCCCCACTGACGAAACGCAAAAGCAGCAAGCCCGCGAGCGCTACAAGCACTATCGCCAGGCGGGCCACACCCTCGAGATGAGGGATCAGCCCGTCCTTGCCGCACCGGATCCGGCGCAGCCCTGACTGCGCCACCCTCGATCCACGACGAATCAACACCAGAATCCATCCATCCAGAATACGGCGAGACCATGGAAAAGACTTTTAATCACAACGCCATCGAACAGGCGCTCTATCAGCACTGGGAAGCCCAGGGTTACTTCAAGCCCCACGGCGACACCAGCAAAGACTCCTTCTGCATCATGATCCCGCCGCCGAACGTCACCGGCAGCCTGCACATGGGTCACGCCTTCCAGCAGACCCTGATGGACACCCTGATCCGCTACAACCGCATGCAGGGCAAGAACACCCTGTGGCAGGCGGGCACCGACCACGCCGGTATCGCCACCCAGATGGTGGTGGAGCGCAAGATCGCCGCCGAAGAGGGCAAGACCCGCCACGATTACGGTCGGGAAGCCTTCATCGACAAGATCTGGCAGTGGAAGGAAGAGTCCGGCGGCACCATCACCCGCCAGATGCGCCGCCTCGGCGACTCCGTGGACTGGGAGCGCGAGCGCTTCACCATGGATGAAGGCCTCTCCGCCGCCGTGCAGGAAGTGTTCGTCCGTCTCTATGAAGATGGCCTGATGTACCGTGGCAAGCGTCTGGTGAACTGGGATCCCAAGCTCAACACCGCCATCTCCGACCTGGAAGTGGAAAATCGCGAGATCAAGGGCCACATGTGGCACCTGCGCTACCCGCTGGCCAACGGCGTCAAGACTGCCGAGGGCCAGGATCACCTGATCGTCGCCACCACCCGCCCCGAGACCATGCTGGGTGATACCGCGGTCGCGGTAAACCCGGAAGACCCCCGCTACAAGGCGCTGATCGGCCAGCACATCCTGCTGCCGCTGGTGAACCGTCTGATCCCCATCGTCGCCGACGAACACGCCGACATGGAGAAGGGCACCGGCTGTGTGAAGATCACCCCGGCCCACGACTTCAACGACAACGAGGTGGGCAAGCGCCACAACCTGCCGATGATCAACATCTTCACCCTGGACGCCCACGTGCGTGCCGAGGCCGAAGTGGTCGACACCAACGGCAATCCCAGCACCGCCTATGACGCCACCCTGCCGACCGAGTTCGCCGGGATGGAGCGCTTCGCCGCCCGCAAGGCCATCGTCGCCAAGCTGGACGAGCTGGGCCTCTTGGCCGAGATCAAGGATCACGTGCTGCAGCAGCCCTACGGCGATCGCGGTGGCGTGCCCATCGAGCCCATGCTGACCGACCAGTGGTACGTGCGCGTGGCCCCCATGGCCAAGACCGCCATCGAAGCCGTCGAAGATGGCCGCATCCAGTTCGTGCCCAAGCAGTACGAAAACATGTACTTCTCCTGGATGCGCGACATCCAGGACTGGTGCGTCTCCCGTCAGCTGTGGTGGGGTCACCGCATCCCTGCCTGGTATGACGACGCCGGCAACGTCTACGTGGGTCGCAACGAGGACGAAGTGCGCGCCAAGCACAGCATCCCGTCCGTGACCGTACTGCGTCAGGACGAAGACGTGCTCGACACCTGGTTCAGCTCCGCCCTCTGGACCTTCTCCACCCTGGGCTGGCCGAACAACACCGAGGCGCTCAAGACCTTCCACCCCACCGACGTGCTGATGAGCGGCTTCGACATCATCTTCTTCTGGATCGCCCGGATGATCATGATGACCATGCACTTCATCAAGGACGAGAACGGTCAGCCGCAAGTCCCGTTCAAGACCGTCTACATCACAGGCCTCATTCGCGACGAAGAAGGCCAGAAGATGTCCAAGTCCAAGGGCAACGTGCTGGACCCCCTCGACATGATCGACGGCATCTCCCTGGAAGATCTGCTGGAGAAGCGCACCGGCAACATGATGCAGCCCCAGATGGCCGAGAAGATCGCCAAGCGCACCGCCAAGCAGTTCCCGGAAGGGATCAATGCCCACGGTACCGACGCCCTGCGCTTCACCCTGGCGGCGCTGGCCTCTACCGGTCGTGACATCAACTGGGACATGAAGCGCCTGGACGGCTACAACAACTTCTGCAACAAGTTGTGGAACGCCTCCCGCTATGTGCTGATGAACACCGAAGATCAGGATTGCGGCTTTGCCGGTGGCGAGATGCAGTTCAGCCTGGCGGATCGCTGGATCCAGTCCCAGCTGCAAGTGGCCATCCGCGACTTCCGCACCGCGCTCGATACCTACCGCTTCGACATCGCGGCAGGCGTCCTGTACGAATTTATCTGGAACCAGTTCTGTGACTGGTATCTGGAGCTGACCAAGCCGGTGCTGACCAAGGGCTCCGAGGCCGAGCAGCGCGCTGCCCGCCACACCCTGGTGACCGTGCTGGAAACCCTGCTGCGTCTGGCGCACCCGATCATCCCCTTCATCACCGAGACCATCTGGAAATCGGTCGCTCCGCTGGCCGGTGTCAACGCCGACACCATCATGATTCAGGCTTTCCCGGAATTCGACGCCGCCAAGGTGGACGAAGCCGCGATGGCGGATCAGGAGTGGGTGAAGGAGTTCATCGTCAGCATCCGCAACATCCGCGCCGAGATGAACGTGGCGCCGAGTGTGCCCCTCAACGTGCTGCTCCAGTGCGATGCCAAGGATGCCGAGCGCGCCCAGGGCAACGAGGCCTTCCTCAAGTCGCTGGCCCGTCTGGAGTCCATCCGCGTGCTTGGCGAAGGTGAAACCGCCCCCCTGTCGGTGAAGAAGCTGATCGGTGCCACCGAGCTGCTGATCCCCATGGCCGGTCTCATCGACAAGGATGCCGAACTGGCCCGTCTGGCCAAAGAGGTGGCCCGTCTGGTCGGCGAGTGCGGCCGCATCGAAGGCAAGCTCGGCAACGAAGCCTTCGTCGCCAAGGCGCCGGAAGCGGTCATCGCCAAGGAGCGCGAGAAGCTGGACGATTACCGTCTCCAGCTGACCAAGCTGGAGGCCCAGCAGGCCGAGATCGCGGCGCTCTAAGCGGCCCCTCCCCATCACAAGCCCCCGTCCATCGGGGGCTTTTTCTTGTCCGGCCCCCACCGAAGCGGGCCTGGCCCTGTCCCGCTGCCGCAACCGGGGGAAGCCCCCTCGCGGAGCAACGCCGCCAACCCGGGAGGCGTATTGAAAAATTCACGAGCCAAATCACTTCCTTTCACAAGCGCATCGCCCGCAAATTCATTACACTGCCAGCGACCTTTTCTACCGGGAGTGCTGCTGCAGTATGGAAATATTGATCCTGCTTGGATTGATTTTGCTCAATGGTGTCTTTGCCATGTCGGAAATCGCCATCGTCACCGCCCGCAAGGCGCGTCTTGCCAAGATGGCCAGCGAGGGCAGCGGCGGTGCCGCCATCGCCCTCAAGCTGGGCGAGGATCCGACCCATTTCCTCTCTGCCGTCCAGATCGGCATCACCAGCATAGGCCTGCTCAACGGTATCTACGGCGAATCCCTGCTGGCGCAACCCTTCGCCCTCTGGCTGCAGGAGTGGGGGCTCTCCCCCAAAAGCAGCAGCCTGCTCGCCACCGTCATCGTCGTGGTGCTGGTCACCTATCTCTCCATCGTCGTGGGGGAGCTGGTGCCCAAGCGCCTCGGCCAGCTCAGCGCCGAGCGCATCGCCTGCCTGGTGGCCCGTCCCATGCTGTGGCTGGCGACCCTGACCCGCCCCTTCGTCTGGCTGCTCTCGGCCTCTACCAACGCCAGCCTGCGCCTGATGCGGGTCGATCAGAGCAGCGGTGCCAACGTCACCCAGGAGGAGATCCACGCCATGCTGGTGGAGGGCTCAGAGGCCGGGGTGATCGAGGATCACGAGCACACTATGTTACGGAACGTGTTCCGCCTCGACGAGCGCAGCCTGGCCTCCCTGATGGTGCCGCGCAGCGACATCCGCTATCTGGATCTCTCCCTGCCGCTGGAGACCAACCTGCAGCGCCTGGTGGAGTATCGCCACAGCTTCTTCCCGGTCTGTGACGGCAGCCTGTCGGATCTGGTGGGCATCCTCAACGTCGGCAAGGTGCTGCACGCCTACATCAAGGGGGAGCCCATCGATCTCGCGGCCCTGACCCAGGATGGCAGCCTGCTGCCGGAGACCCTGAACGGCCTGGAGCTGCTCAACCATTTCCGTACCCACGCCGAGCACATGGTGCTGGTGGTGGACGAATATGGCGAGCTGCAGGGGCTGGTCACCCAGCAGGATCTGCTGGAAACCCTGGCCGGCGACTTCCAGCAGGAAGGCGGCGAGGACAACTGGGCCTTCCGGCGCGCCGACGGCAGCTGGCTGCTCGACGGCCTGATCCCGCTGCCCGAATTGAAGGACTGCCTGGAGCTGGTTCGACTGCCGGAAGAAGAAAAACATCACTATCACACCCTCGGAGGGCTTATCATGCTGCTCCTTGGCCGCCTTCCCCAGACCGGAGACCTGGTCACCCTGGAACAGTGGCAACTGGAAATAGTGGATATGGACGGCCTGCGCATCGACAAGGTGCTTGCCATGCCCTTGACCGACCAACCCAGCTAACCTGCGGAGTTTGCATGTATGGAGCAGTTTTACCACCTGGCTCACGCCTTCATTAATCAGGATCTGGCGACCCTTTCCAATCCCAATATGGTCTTCATGGTCTATGTCGTCCTGCTGACTTTTCTGGTGCTGGAAAATGGCTTTATCCCGACCGCCTTCCTGCCAGGGGACACCCTGCTGATCCTGACCGGCGTGCTGATCTATCAGGGGGTGCTGCCGCTGGCGGTCGTACCGCTGCTGATCCTGGCCACCTTCTTCGGCACCTGGCTTGGCTACATGCAGGGGCGCTTCCTCGGTCATACCCAGATGTACCACAGGCTGATGTCCCACCTGGATGACAAGCACAAGGAGAAGGTGCACTACCTGCTCAACAAGTACGGCATCATCACCCTGATCACCGCCCGCTACATCGCCTTCGTGCGTACCGCCTACCCCTATATCGTGGGTGCCAACGAGATCCCGCAAGGGCGTTTCCTGGTGGTCAACCTCATCAGCTCCATCATGTGGATCTGCCCCCTGGTCGGGCTGGGTTACTACCTGAGCCACACCAAGCTGGCCGCGCAGTATGAGTCCCAGTTTCTCAGCATCATCCTCTATCTGCCCGTGGTGTTGCTGGTGGGCGGCCTCATCGCCCTGGTCTGGCGCTGGTGGAGCAAACGCAGGGCCAGCGTCTCCAGAGAGTGAGACCAAGAGGAGGGTCGCCGTCAGGCGGCCCTTTTTTATGGAAATAGTGACGAATTCCGCCAGGCCGCTCTTGTAAAGCGGGGGCAAAAATGAGTGAATCTAGCGCCTTTTTTCGCTGTGGATGGAGTCGGTTGTATGAGGTGTTGGATTCGCGCAATCGCGCTGTTGTGTGGCTTGATCGGAATGCAGGGGCTGCCCGCAGCCATGGCGGCCCCCAACCCGGCCAAGCTGCAGCTCAAGTCGGGCAGCGCCCTGGTCATGGACATCAACACCGGCAAGACGCTCTACCAGAAGAACCCTGCCCAGGTCAGGCCCATCGCCTCCCTCACCAAGCTGATGACGGCCCTGGTGGTGCTGGATGCCCGCCAGAACCTGAATCAGACCCTGACCATAGATCAGAACGACAGGGACAACATCAAGCACACCTACTCCCGGGTGCGCATGGGCACCAAGGTGACCCGCCGCGACGCCCTGCATCTGGCGCTGATGTCCTCCGAGAACCGCATGGCCTCGGCGCTGGCCCGACACTATCCGGGTGGCCGCTCCGCCTTCATCCGCGCCATGAACAACAAGGCCAAACAGCTCGGCATGCGCAACAGCCGTTTCTATGACTCCACCGGCCTGTCGACCCGCAACGTCTCCACCGCCCGGGATCTGGCCAAGCTTATCGCCGCCGCCTATCGCCAGCCGCTGATCCGCCAATTCACCCAGGACACCAGCAAGGAGATGCGCTTCACCAAGCCTGCCTACAGCCTGATGTTCAACAACACCAACCCGCTGGTGAAGAACCCGGACTGGGACGTGCGCCTCTCCAAGACCGGCTACACCGACGAGGCGGGCCGCTGCCTGCTGATGCGCGCCAAGCCGGACCGCCAGGAGCTCGCCATCGTACTGCTCAACTCGGTGGGCAAGCGCACCCCGGTCGGCGACGCCAACCGTATCCGCAAGTGGCTGAAGAGCTGAGTTCGTCCCATCAAGACCTGAAAGGATGCTGCGGCATCCTTTTTTATTGGCCGCCGAAGGGCAACTGACGGCTGCCAGCGCGGTTATGGTGACGAGCCGCATGTGCTCTATGGTGAGTGGCCTGCAAGGCGCTGATGCGGCACGGGATAAGGAGGGTGAGGCAGGAATGAGGTGGAAATGGATACAGTGTGGATCCGGCCCATAAAAAAACAGCCCCGACCTAAGTCGAGGCTGTCTGTATGGTGCGCCCGAGAGGATTCGAACCTCTGACCACCTGGTTCGTAGCCAGGTACTCTATCCAGCTGAGCTACGGGCGCTCATAACTTGTTGCACTGCTTGATATATGGTGCGCCCGAGAGGATTCGAACCTCTGACCACCTGGTTCGTAGCCAGGTACTCTATCCAGCTGAGCTACGGGCGCTCACAACTTGTTGCACTGCTTGAAACATGGTGCGCCCGAGAGGATTCGAACCTCTGACCACCTGGTTCGTAGCCAGGTACTCTATCCAGCTGAGCTACGGGCGCTCATAAATCATTGTATTCGCTTGAAATGGTGCGCCCGAGAGGATTCGAACCTCTGACCACCTGGTTCGTAGCCAGGTACTCTATCCAGCTGAGCTACGGGCGCCCTGTTTTCAAACGATAAAAAAAGCTTACTCAACAGTAAGCCTTCTTTAGTGCCGACTTGCTGATGGTCAACACATGACTCCAAGAGTCAAATATGGTGCGCCCGAGAGGATTCGAACCTCTGACCACCTGGTTCGTAGCCAGGTACTCTATCCAGCTGAGCTACGGGCGCTAATGGCGGAGAAGGGGGGATTCGAACCCCCGATGCGGGTATAAGCCGCATACTCCCTTAGCAGGGGAGCGCCTTCAGCCTCTCGGCCACCTCTCCGTTTGCGGGGCTGATAATACTTCACAGGGATTTTTAGTCAAACACTTTTTTGGAGAAAACAGCGTGTTCGCTCAGCATTTGGTCAAAGCGTGGAATATTCAAGCAATATCAACACTTACCCAGTACGGCCGCGCCCTGCAGGCCCATTGGCAAGGCCCGGAAAAACAAAAGGCGACACCTAGGATGTCGCCTTGGCAGCTGTCGATCAGACGGCTTAGAAATTTGGTTGGCCCGGGACTTTCTCGGCCTGTATCCGCATATAGATCTCTTCGCGATGCACGGAGACCTCTTTCGGCGCGTTCACGCCGATGCGGACCTGGTTGCCCTTCACGCCCAGTACGGTCACGGTCACTTCGTCACCGATCATCAGGGTTTCCCCTACACGACGAGTCAAAATAAGCATTCGCTTGCTCCTGTATCCTGTTTTGTATTTATATCGATATGCGCCATTATCTTACAAAGATACCGATATGGTAAATGGTTGAAACTAAATCAATCAGGGATTGTTCCCCAAGGGCTGCTCATGAGGCTCATTATCCAGCCCGAAGGCCGAATGCAACGAGCGCACGGCCAGCTCCAGGTACTTCTCGTCAATCACCACGGATATCTTGATTTCAGAGGTGGAGATCAGCTGCATGTTGATCCCCTCCTCGCCCAATACCTTGAACATGGTGCGAGCGACGCCGGGGTGATTCCACATGCCGACCCCGACGATGGAGACCTTGGCGATCTCCCCGTTGCCCTGCACGCAGGCGGCCCCCAGCAGGGTGGCGGTCTCCTCCAGCAGGGCGCGGGCCCGGCGATAGTCATCCCGATTCACCGTGAAGGTAAAATCGGCGGTGCCATCCCCCATGGTGTTCTGCACTATCATGTCGACATCGATGTTGGCATCACTGATCGGATTCAGGATCTGTGCGGCCACCGTCGGCCTGTCCGGCACACCCAGAATGGTCAGACTGGCCTCGTTGCGATTGAACGCAATGCCGGATACCAGGGGTGCTTCCATCCTCTCACCTCCATATGTGATTAAGGTTCCCTCTCCGTCGACGAAACTCGACAGCACCCGCAGCGGCACGCGGTACTTGCCCGCGAATTCCACCGAACGGATCTGCAGCACCTTGGCCCCCAGGCTCGCCATCTCCAGCATCTCCTCGAAGGTGATGGTATCGAGGCGACGCGCCTTGGGCTCGATGCGCGGATCCGTGGTATAGACACCATCCACATCGGTAAAGATCTGGCATTCGTCGGCCTTAATGGCCGCCGCCACGGCCACGGCCGTGGTATCCGAACCGCCTCGGCCCAGAGTCGTGATGGCGTTGTGCTCGTCACGTCCCTGGAAGCCGGCGATCACCACCACCTTGCCCGCACCGAGTTCGGCCTGAACCTGCTCGGTGTCGATGTGGGTGATGCGCGCCTTGCCATAGGCGGAATCTGTGTGGATACGGACCTGATCGCCAGTCATCGAGACCGCCGGGCAACCGCGCTTGTTCAGCGCGATCGCCAGCAGCGCTATGGTGACCTGCTCACCGGTCGAGATCAGCACATCCATCTCGCGCCGATTGGCATCCTGATCCAGCTGCTGGGCCATGCCCAGCAACCGGTTGGTTTCGCCCGACATGGCGGAGACGACCACCACCACGTCATGTCCCTGGGCCCGGGTCAGCTGAACACGATCGGCGACCGCCTCGATCCGCTCCAGCGTACCCACCGAGGTACCGCCGTACTTCTGTACATAGAGTGCCACAGATCACCTCGCCCGCTTACAGGCGCTCTTCCAGCCAGGAGTGAACGGATTGCAGCGCCGCCGGCACCGCCTCGGGCTGGGTTCCCCCCGCCTGGGCCATGTCGGGACGACCACCGCCCTTGCCACCCACCTGCTGGGCCACCAGGTTGACCAGCTCACCGGCCTTGACCTTGGCGGTCAGATCGTTGGTGACGCCGGCAATCAGGTTAACCTTGTCATCGCTGCTGGTTGCCAGCAGCACGACACCGGACTTCATCTGGTTCTTCAGCTCGTCCAGCATGCCGCGCAGGGACTTGGGATCGGCCCCTTCCAGCGCCGCGACCAGCACCTTCTGGCCCTTGATCTCGATGACCTGGCTCAGCAGATCGCTGCCGGCCTGGGCCGCCAGCTTGGCCTTGAGCTGCTCCAGCTCGCGCTCCATCAGCTTGGCCTTGTCCATCAGCTGGCGCACCTTGTCAGCGATGGAGAATTGATCCCCCTTCACCAGGGCGGCCGCCTCTTCGATCTGCTCGCCCAGCTGGTGCATGAAGTCGATGGCGCCCTTGCCGGTCACCGCCTCAATGCGGCGCACGCCGGCGGCGATGCCGCTCTCGGCGATGATCTTGAAGAAGCCGATGTCACCGGTGCGCTTGGCATGAGTACCGCCGCACAGCTCGGTGGAGTAGTCGCCCATGCGCACCACGCGCACGTCGTCTTCGTATTTCTCGCCGAACAGGGCCATGGCGCCGGCCGCCTTGGCGGCATCCAGGTTCATCAGCTCGGTGTTGACGGCGTGGTTGGCACGGATCTGGGCGTTGACCAGCTCTTCGATGCGGCGAATGGTCGCCATGGTCAGCCCTTCGAAGTGGGAGAAGTCAAAGCGCATGCGCTCGGCTCCCACCAGCGAGCCCTTCTGGGTCACGTGCTCACCCAGCGCCTGGCGCAGGGCCGCGTGCAGCAGGTGAGTGACCGAGTGGTTCAGGGCCACGGCCTGGCGGCGATCCCCATCGACCACGGCCTCGACCTCGGCGCCCTTCTCCAGGGTACCCAGCTCCAGGTAGCCCTTGTGAATGATCGCCTTGCCCGCCTTCTGGGTATCGGTCACCGCAAAGATGCCGTCATCCACTTTCAGGATGCCGCTGTCACCCACCTGACCGCCGGATTCGGCATAGAAGGGGGTCTCTGCCAGCACCACCACGGCCTCTTCGCCCGCGATCAGGCCGCTGACCTCGACGCCATCCTTGTAGATGCCGACCACTTGGGTCATTTGGCTCAGCTGTTTGTAGCCGGTGAAGGGGGTCTCGAAGTCGAGTTTCAGGACGTCGTTGTAGTTCACGCCGAAGCTGGACGCCTCTTTCGCGCGGGCGCGCTGCTTCTCCATCTCCGCCTTGAAGCCCTCCTCGTCGATACCGATCTCGCGCTCACGCACCACGTCGGCGGTCAGGTCCGCCGGGAAGCCGTAGGTGTCGTACAGCTTGAAGACCACCTCGCCCGGGATCACCTTGGCATCGCCGAGGTTGGCCAGCACGTCTTCCAGCAACAGCAGACCGCGGTCCAGGGTGCGGACGAACTGCTCTTCCTCGATGCGCAGCACGCGCTCGACCAGCGGTAGCTGGGCGATCAGCTCGGCTGCCACGTCCTTCATCTGCACCGCCAGCTCGGCGGCCAGCTTGTAGAAGAAGACCTCGGTGGCCCCCAGCTTGCGACCGTGGCGCACGGCGCGACGGATGATGCGACGCAGCACGTAGCCGCGGCCTTCGTTGGAGGGCATGACGCCGTCCGCCACCAAGAAGGCGCAGGAGCGGATGTGGTCCGCGATGACGCGCAGGGACTGGTTGCTCAGATCCGTGGTGCCGACGATCTCGGCCGCCTTCTTGATCAGCGCCTGGAAGATGTCGATCTCGTAGTTGGAGTGCACCCCCTGCATGATGGCGGAGATACGCTCCAGCCCCATGCCGGTGTCCACGGACGGACGGGGCAGCGGCTCCATGGTGCCGTCAGCCTGACGGTTGAACTGCATGAAGACCACGTTCCAGATCTCGATATAACGGTCACCATCCTCTTCCGGGGAACCGGGAGGGCCGCCCCAGATGTGGTCACCGTGGTCATAGAAGATCTCGGTGCAGGGGCCGCAAGGACCGGTATCGCCCATCTGCCAGAAGTTATCGGATGCAAAGGCGGCGCCCTTGTTGTCACCGATGCGCACGATGCGATCGGTCGGTACGCCGATCTCGTTGGCCCAGATGTTGAAAGCTTCGTCGTCCGTCTCATACACGGTCACCAGCAGGCGCTCTTTGGGCAGCTTGAGGGTACCGGTCAGGAATTCCCAGGCAAAACGAATGGCGTCCTGCTTGAAGTAGTCACCGAAGCTGAAGTTGCCCAGCATTTCGAAGAAGGTGTGGTGACGCGCGGTATAGCCGACGTTTTCCAGGTCGTTGTGCTTGCCGCCGGCCCGCACGCAGCGCTGGGCCGTGGTGGCGCGATTGTAGGCACGCTTGTCGGCGCCAAGGAACACGTCCTTGAACTGGTTCATCCCTGCGTTGGTGAACAGCAGGGTCGGGTCATTGTGCGGTACCAGCGAGCTGGAAGAGACAACCTGGTGCCCCTGGGTGCGGAAATACTCGAGAAACGCGGCGCGTATCTCTGACGTGGACATATACATGGAAAATCCTGCTTGATTCGAATACGGACTTTTAACCGCATTAATGTAAGTTTTCTGCCGGGTAAAGTAAAACGCGCGGGCCCGTCGCGGGTGAAAAAGCCCCCAAGGAAAGGGGCTGCGGCAGCACGCCAGACAGGAGCAGGCGGTGAGGGGAGTCGGCTGGGTGGCGGATCATGGCACCCTTGTCATCAGAGACAGGATGAAACAGGGAAAATGCCCTCTCCCTTCTTCACGGGCCGCAGGTTCCCCCCTGACCAGGACCAGCCCTTCATTCGCCCCCCTGCTGCATGGCAGAGATGGCATAACGCGCCTGATCTTGGGTAAAGCCCCGCCCAAGCAGATACTTGAGCCACTTCATCCGCAGCTTGAAGTCATCCAGTTCGGCGACGCTGGCACGCCGCTCGAGCAGGGCGAACGCCAGTTCGAACCAGTCCAGCTCGGGCTGCTCGAAGGCAGCATCGATCTGGCCATCGTCCAGCCCCTTGCGGCGCAGGTCGAAGCGGATCTTGAGGGGGCCCTGTCCCTTGGCGGCACCGGCCCGCACCGCCATGGCGCCATAGCGCTCGTCATTGACCCAGTTGTAACCGCGGCAGTAGTCGAGCACCGCCTCGATCACCTCCTCCTGGTAGCCCTGCTGACGCAGGCGCCTGGCCAGTTCAGACTCGGCGCTCTCCCGTCGGGCCAGGCTGCGCATGGCATAGGCACGGGCGGCCGCCAATTGCTCTTCAAAGGTCGGTTCGACCGGCTCGGTAACGGATTCATCAACCATAAATGACAAGGCCGGGTATCCACCCGGCCTTTCCTGTTCCTTACTCGAACTCTTGTTCGTTTTCGGCTTCGTACTCGTCGTACTCGGCAGCGGGAGCCTTCTCTTCCACAGGAGCGGCACCGGAGAGCAGCAGCTCGCGCAGCTTGGCTTCAACCTCGGCGGCCAGCGCCTTGTTCTCAGAGAACAGCTTCATCACGTTGGCCTTGCCCTGGCCGATCTTCTCGCCATTGTAGCTGTACCAGGCACCGGCTTTGTCGATCAGCTTGTGCTTGACGCCCAGGTCCACCAGTTCGCCTTCCTTGGAGATGCCGGCACCGTAGAAGATCTGGAACTCGGCCTGCTTGAAGGGCGGGGCCACCTTGTTCTTGACCACCTTGACGCGGGTCTCGTTGCCGACCACTTCGTCCCCTTCCTTGATGGCGCCGGTACGGCGGATGTCGAGGCGAACGGAGGCATAGAACTTGAGGGCGTTACCGCCCGTGGTGGTCTCCGGGCTGCCGAACATGACGCCAATCTTCATCCGGATCTGGTTGATGAAGATGCACAGGCAGTTCGCGTTCTTGATGTTGGCGGTCAGCTTGCGCAGGGCCTGGGACATCAGGCGTGCCTGCAGGCCGACGTGGGAGTCCCCCATCTCGCCCTCGATTTCCGCTTTCGGGGTCAGGGCGGCCACGGAGTCGACGATGATGACGTCGACGGCGTTGGAGCGCACCAGCATGTCGCAGATCTCCAGGGCCTGCTCGCCGGTATCCGGCTGGGAGATCAGCAGGTCATCGACGTTGACGCCCAGCTTGGCGGCATAGATGGGATCCAGCGCGTGCTCCGCATCGACGAAGGCGCAGGTCTTGCCCTTGCGCTGGGCCTCGGCGATCACCTGCAGGGTCAGCGTGGTCTTGCCGGAGGATTCCGGGCCATAGATCTCGACGATGCGACCGCACGGCAGACCGCCGATCCCGAGCGCCACGTCCAGGGAGAGGGAGCCGGTGGAGATGGCTTCGATGTCCATGGTCTTGCTGTCGCCCAGACGCATGATGGAGCCTTTGCCAAACTGCTTTTCGATCTGGCCCAGCGCAGCCGCCAGTGCCTTCTGTTTGTTCTGATCCATGCCAATCTCCGCTGGGAATCGTGAGTAAGAAGTGAAGTCGGGCTAAGTATACTGTTTATGCATACAGTATCAAGCCCAATTTATTTGAGCAGGGCCAGGAGGCCGGACAGGGCCTGTCTGACCGCCTGTTGGCGAACCTGATGGCGATCCCCGTCGAACCGGGCGAGCAGGGAGTGGTGACGGCCGGTGCGATCCGCCCAGGCGAACCAGACGGTGCCGACCGGTTTCTCGTCGCTGCCGCCACCTGGCCCGGCGATGCCGCTGACGGCCACGCAGATCCCCGCATCCGAGCGGGCCAGACAACCCCGGGTCATCTCCAGCACCACGGCCTCGCTGACGGCGCCGTGGCGCAGCAGGCTGTCGATGCTGACCCCCAGCATCTGCTGCTTGGCCTCGTTGGTGTAAGTCACAAAGCCGCGATCGAACCAGGCCGAGCTGCCGGCGATATCCGTGATGGCAGTGGCGACGCCGCCCCCGGTACAGGACTCCGCCGTGGCGGCCAGCCAGCCTCGCGCCATCAGCGCGTCCCCCAGTTCCTGGGATAACCGGGCTATCTCCGTCTCAAGTCCCATCATAGTGCCCTCCGCTGGCCCTCTCGGGCGAAATATGGCGCTCATTATGCAATTGCCCTGCCCCCCCGGGCAACCGACCGGGGGGCAGGCTGCGTCAGCAAGTTGTCACCGCTTAAGCTCCAGTACATGGGGGCTCCCTATAATCAGCAGGCACCGCCATGCGTGCGGTTTCTATCCGATGAGAACAAGGAGAAAGTCAGATGAAGCATCCGTTCAGAGTCGCCATGACAGCCCTGGCAATGTGCATCGCCACCAGTGCCTTCGCCACCGAGAGCAACGCCGAGCTGCAGAGCGAAACCACCCTGGCACAGGAGCTGAACCTGTCCAGCGCCCAGGTGGAACAGATCAAGGGACTGCGCGAACAGGCGACCAAGGAGCTGAGTTCGGTCAAGCTCGACGCCATCGGCCAGGACGTGATCGTCAACATGATCAAGTCCGGCAAGTGGGACGAGGCGGCGGCCAAGAAGCAGTTGCAGACCATCAGCGACGTACAGGCGCAGGCCCGCTACTACCGCGCCCACTACCTGTTCGAGGTGAGCAAGGTGCTGACCGCCGAGCAGAAAGCCAAGCTGCACGAGATGCTGACCGGCAGCGAGGCCATGTACTGAGTCCTTGCCCTGACCAGAATCCCCGCGTCAAGGCGGGGATTTTGCTTTCTTCCATGACCCGCACACTCTTGACCGCATCCCCCGGCGCCTCATCAGATCCCTTCTTCACGGCACCCGGCATGTCGCAAAATCCGCCCCCCAAAACCGAGATAACCCCTCACCATCCCGGCCCGACCATGTAGAATGGCCCCCAGATTCAGACCATTGCGGCACAGGCTTGCCCGCAAGAACACCTTCTGGAATAGCACATGACAGCACAATACCAGGCGCCAGGCGCAGCCCTCAGCGCCCACACCCCCATGATGCAGCAGTACCTGACCCTCAAGGCCGAGAATCCGGAGATCCTGCTGTTCTACCGGATGGGCGACTTCTACGAGCTGTTTTATGACGATGCCCGCAAGGCCTCCCAGCTGCTCGACATCTCCCTGACCAAGCGCGGCCAGTCGGCCGGCAGCCCCATCCCCATGGCCGGGGTGCCCTATCACGCCATCGAGGGTTATCTGGCCAAGCTGGTGCAGCTCGGTGAATCTGCCGCCATCTGCGAACAGGTGGGGGATCCCGCCACCAGCAAGGGGCCGGTGGAGCGCAAGGTCATTCGCATCATCACCCCGGGCACCGTCTCCGACGAGGCGCTGCTCAGCGAGCGGCAGGACAACCTGATCGCCGCCGTCTACCACGATGGCCGCCGCTTCGGTTACGGCACCCTGGATATCGGCTCCGGCCGCTTCTTCATCAACCAGTTCGAGAAGGAAGAGACCCTGCTGGCCGAGCTGCAACGCACCAATCCGGCCGAGCTCCTCTACCCCGAATCCTTCGCCTTCCTGCACCATGTCGAGGGTCGCCGCGGTCTGCGCCGCCGCCCGGAGTGGGAGTTTGAGCTTGGCACCGCCCGCAAGCTGCTCTGCCAGCAGTTCGGCACCCAGGATCTGGTGGGCTTTGGCGTCGAGCAGAGCGAGACCGCCCTGTGCGCCGCCGGCTGCCTGATGCAGTACGTGAAAGATACCCAGCGCACCGCCCTGCCCCACATCCGCGGCGTGCGCCTCGAGCAGCCCGATCATGCGGTCATCATGGATGCCGCCACCCGCCGCAATCTGGAGCTGACCCAGAATCTGGCCGGCGGTCACGACAACACCCTCTCCGCCGTGCTCGACTGCACCGCCACCCCCATGGGCAGCCGACTGCTCAAGCGCTGGATCCACCAGCCGATCCGCGATCGGGTGATCCTCAAAGGCCGCCAGAGCACCATCAAGGAGCTTATCGAGCAGAACCTCTACGACGAGCTGGGCGGATTGCTGCGCCAGGTCGGCGACGTGGAGCGGGTGTTGGCGCGCCTGGCCCTGCGCTCCGCCCGCCCGCGCGATCTGACTCGTCTGCGTCAGGCCTTCGCCCAGTTGCCGGAGCTGCAGAGCCTGCTGGCGGGCAGCGAGCACGAGGCGGTGCAGCAACTGCGCGAGCGGGCCAGCACCTTCCCCGAGCTGCATGACCTGCTGGAGCGCGCCGTGATGGAGGTGCCGCCCGTGCTGATCCGCGATGGCGGCGTCATCCGCGAAGGGTTCAACGCCGAGCTGGACGAGCTGCGGGATCTGGCCAACGGCGCCACCGCCAGCCTGGCCCGCATCGAGGAGCGCGAGCGGCTGCTGACCGGCATCAACACCCTCAAGGTGGGCTACAACAAGGTGCACGGTTTCTACATCGAGGTGAGCCGCGCCAACAGCCACCTGGTGCCGGCCCACTACATCCGCCGCCAGACCCTCAAGAACAACGAACGCTACATCATCGATGAGCTCAAGAAATACGAGGACAAGGTGCTCACCGCCCAGGCCCAGGCGCTGGCGCTGGAGAAGCGCCTCTACGAGGAGCTGCTCGATGCCCTGCTGCCCCACCTTGGCGAGTTGCAGGAGTCCGCCGCCGCCCTGGCGGAGCTGGACGTGCTGGCGAACCTGGCCGAGCGGGCCGAGACCCTCGACTACCGTTGCCCGACCCTCATCGACGAGGATCAGATCCTGATCGAGGCGGGGCGCCATCCGGTGGTGGAGCAGGTGATGACAGACCCCTTCATTGCCAACCCCATCCGGCTTGAGCGGGATCGGCGGATGCTGATCATCACGGGCCCCAACATGGGCGGTAAATCCACCTACATGCGCCAGACCGCGCTCATCGTGCTGCTGGCCCATATCGGCGCCTTCGTGCCCGCCGACAGCGCCCGCATCGGCCCCATCGACCGCATCTTCACCCGCATCGGGGCGTCGGATGACCTGGCATCGGGAAGATCCACCTTCATGGTGGAGATGACCGAGACCGCCAACATACTCAACAACGCCACCGCCCAGAGCCTGGTGCTGATGGACGAGATCGGCCGCGGCACCAGCACCTACGACGGCCTCTCGCTGGCGTGGGCCTGCGCCGAGCAGCTGGCGAGCAAGATCGGCGCCTATACCCTGTTCGCCACCCACTACTTCGAACTGACCCGGCTGCCGGAGCTGATGGAAGGGCTGGCCAACGTCCACCTCGATGCGGTGGAGCACGGCGACACCATCGCCTTTATGCACGCGGTGCAGGAGGGGGCGGCCAGCCGCTCCTATGGCCTGCAGGTGGCGGCGCTGGCGGGGGTGCCGAAATCGGTGATCCAGCAGGCCCGCCACAAGCTGGCGGAGTTGGAAAGCACCAACCCGGCCCCCGCCGGCGAATCTCGCCCGGCCCCGGTGGCCATGGCGCCCCAGAGCCATCCGGTAGTCGATGAGCTGGAAGCGGTGCGCCCCGACGAGCTCAGCCCGCGGCAGGCGCTCGACCTGCTCTATCGCCTGAAGCAGATGCTGTAAGCACCGACCGTCGCTCAGACATGCAAAAAGGGGAACCGCGAGGTTCCCCTTTTCGTTGCACATGGCGCGCGTGACCCGTCAGGCCGGCCCTATGCGTTCCAGCAGGCTCATGTGGGTTGAACCGTCGTGGCGCTTGAGGTTCTGCCGGTACTCGAACTGGCGCCGGCTCTCCTGCTTCAGACCCAGCATCAGGGAGTAGCACATGGCCAGCATGATCACCGAGAAGGGCAGCGCGGCTATGATGCTGGCGGCCTGCAGGGCGGCCAGGCCGCCGGAGACCAGCAGGATGGCCGCCACCAGCCCCTGGCCCAGCCCCCAGATGGCGCGGTGCAGCACGGGAGGATCCTGATCGCCGATGGAGAGCAGCGTCGTAATCACCAGCGTGCCCGAGTCGCTGGAGGTGATGAAGTAGGTGCAGATGAGCAGGGTCAGCACCCCCTTGGCAATCCAGCCGAAGGTCTCCCAATGCAGCAGCTCCACCGTCTTGTAGAGCGCCAGGGTAACGTCCTGGTTGACCGCTTCCACCACGCCGCCGCCACCGAACAGCTCCAGGTTCATGGCAGTCCCGCCGAACACGGTGAGCCAGAGCATGCCGAGCAGGGAGGGCACCAGCAGGACACCGAGCACGAATTCGCGGATGGTGCGCCCCTTGGAGATGCGGGCGATGAACATGCCGACAAAGGGTGCCCAGGCGATCCACCAGCCCCAGTAAAACGCCGTCCAGCTCGACTGCCAGGCCGAGGTGCCGTTGGCCTCTGTGTTGGTCCAGAAACTCAGACGGACGATGTTCTGCAGGTAGTCACCTATGTTCTGCACATAGGCGTTGAGGATGTAAGTGGTGGGCCCCAGCGCCAGGAAGAGCGCGAGCACGAAGACGCTGAGCCAGATATTGAGCTCGGAGAGGATCTTCACCCCGCGCCCGACACCGGAGATGGCCGACAGGGTGGCGATCAGGCTGATGCCGCCGATGAGCCAGAGCTGGTTCACCTGGGATACCTCCATCCCGAACATCTGGTTCAGGCCGGTGTTCATCTGGGAGACCCCGAGGCCGAGGGAGGTCGCCACCCCGAACACGGTGCCGAACACCGCCAGCACGTCGGCGGCATGGCCCCAGAAGCCGTAGATGCGATCCCCGAGGATGGGATAAAGCACGGAGCGGATGGCCAGTGGCAACTTGCGCCGGTAGCTGAAGAAGGCCAGCGACAGGCCGACGATCACATAGATGGCCCAGGGGTGCAGACCCCAGTGGAAGAAGGTGAGGCGCATGGCGATCTGGGCCGCTTCCGGCGTCATGCCTTCGGTGACGAAGGGGTTGCCCTGCAGGTGGTTCATCGGCTCGGCGATGCTCCAGAACACCAGGCCTATGCCCATGCCCGCACTGAACAGCATGGAGAACCAGGCAAAGTAGCCAAACTCCGGTACCTGGTCGTCGTCGCCCAGCCGGATGCTGCCAAAGCGGCTGAACATCAGGTAGACGGCGAAGAACAGGAACAGGGCGACCACCAGGATGTAGTACCACTTGAAACCCGCAATGATGTGGTCCTTGGCCCCGGTAAACCAGGTGCCCGCCGTATCCGGATCAAAGACGCCGAACAGCAGGAAGAGGGTCACGACGGTGAGGGCCGTCATGGCCATGGTGGGATTGAGGCCTTTCAAAAGCCCTTTGGTTGCTCTCATCTGGCCTCCTTTTAGTCGTTGTTGAAGAAGTCTTCGCCCACGTGATCGCCGGCGCCGCCGATGGCGCGATAGACCAGGCGACCGGCGGCCTGCTCACGGTGATCCACCAGGCTGACCGAAGGCTGGCCGTTCACCGCATGGCGCTTGCCGAGGAAGATGGCCATGGGCACTCCCAGACCTGAGACACCGCTGGTGATCCAGAGGCGGTTGAAGTCGTAGGAACCGCCGATGAACTCCAGCTGGGCCAGGCCGTTGTCGAGGCCGGCGAGGTAGAAGTGCATGGCACTCTCGTCGGGGAAGAGGTGCACCAGCACATAGGCGTAGCGCAACTCATTGACCAACTCCTTTAGACTGAAAGAACCTGTGTTGCTGCAGGAGAGGGGCAACTCCCCATCGTAGTGATGTACCTTGAGGTTGTTGGGGTCCTCGTCATAGGCGGGTTGATAACGCACGAAAGCCGAGGTATCAGGCAGTTCATAGCGCACTCTGACCACGCGAAGGTCGGCAACCAGGGACTTGATATCCAGGTCGTCATTCATGATGTCACTCCTCAAATATCGGGTTTTAATGGGGCTATTGCCCAATAACCTATCACAAAATTCATTAGAGCAGAAATCATTACAGTGAAAACCATATTGACCTGGTGGTGAATTAGGCGGAGAATTTTGCGCCTCTCCACTGCCCTGCGATGACCCAGACCCCATGGAAAAACATGATGAAGTGCTGATCGCCCTGCGCCAGATCATCCGTGCCATCGACATGCACTCCAAGCGCCTGATCAAGGAGGCCGGACTGACGTCGCCGCAGCTCCTGCTGCTCAAGGGGATAGACGAACTGGGCCAGATCTCCATGCGCCAGCTGGCGGATCACACCAACATGAGCCAGGCCACCGCGACCACCATCATGGACCGGCTGGAGAGCCGCCAACTGGTGCAGCGCATTCGCAGCGAAACCGACAAACGCAAGGTCCATGCGACACTCACCGACGCGGGACGCGCCCTGCTGGCCCAGGCCCCCACTCCGCTGCAGGAGAGCTTCATCCAGCGCTTCCAGGCCCTGGAAAACTGGGAGCAGGGGTTGTTGCTCTCCTCCCTGCAGCGCATTTCGGCCATGATGAACGCCGACGGCATCGATGCCGCCCCCGTGCTGAGCGTCCGCCCCCTGACCGAAGAGCGGGCCTGATCGCCAGGCATAAAAAAAGCTCCCATTGGGAGCTTTTTTTATGGGAATCGAGCGAAAGGCTCACTCTTCCAGGCTGATGCCGATGTTGGAGACCCCGTCCTGGGCCGCAAAGGTGCGGATGGCAAGGATCCGATCGCTGTCTCGCTCATGAGCCACCCGCTTGAGCAACTCGACCTGGAACTCCAGCTCGGCCTCCATGTATTCGTGCTCGTAGAGCTCCTCGTCGCTCAGCTCACGACCTTCCAGCATGTCGATGAACCCTGCCACCGTCCCCACGGACGCGTGGCTGGCATCGTTCGCCTCCTCGCCCACCCGGCAGATCACCGAGTTGTAGGCGCAGCCCAGCGCCACGCAGGCATCCAGTGCCGGATAGGCGCCGTAGGATTCAAACTTGCGGGGATCGGGAATATAGACTTCAAACGCCTCCAGAATGGCGCCCAGATTGACGCGGGATCCCTTCACCGTCAGGTAGTTCCACATCTGATCCAGGGCGTGGCGAAACGCCTTCGCATCCCCGAAGCCGGCGGCCTGGGTAAACAGCGCATAGTTGGGGTACATGCGCTCTGCCAGCGCCAGGGTGTAGACCGTCTGCTGCCAGGGCTGCAGCTCGGCCAGTCGCTTATAAAACTTGTCACCAAACACTGGAGTCGGGTCCTTTGCAAAATGTGGGGCAGATTGTAGCCCACGAGGGGCGTGGCGAAAATGAAAAAGCGCCCCACTCGACTTTCTTGCCAGATCAACTGGGGTAAGATGGGGAGAGTACCCCCTTAGCCCTGCCGTAAACACGATAAGGAACAAGAGTATGAGCCAACGTACCCTGCTTCTGCTCAGCCAGGACAACAATCACTATGAACGCCTGCTCAAGGCGGCCCACCTCCCCCATCTGCACATACTGCGGGCCGACAACCAGAACGAGGCCGAGAAACTGATCGGCGAGGCGCACATCCTGATGGCCGAACCGGCCCGCGCCAGGCCGCTGCTGGCCAAGGCTGGCAAGCTCGTCTGGCTGCAATCCACCTATGCCGGAGTCGACGTGCTGCTGGATGCCAGCTGCCGTCGCGACTACCTGCTGACCAATGTCCGCGGCATCTTCGGCCCGCTGATGAGCGAATACGTGTTCGGCCACCTGCTCAGCCTCAGCCGCCAGCTGCCGCTCTATCGGGAGCAACAGCAGCAGACGCTGTGGCAGAGCCACCCCTATCAGGGGCTCAAGGGCAAGACCCTGCTGCTGCTCGGCACCGGCAGCATAGGCCAGCACATCGCCCACACCGGCAAGCACTTCGGCATGACGGTGCTCGGCATCAGCCACAGCGGCCGCGAACGCGCAGGGTTCGATCAGGTGTATCAACTGCCCGCACTCAACAAGATGCTGGCCCAGGCCGATGTCGTCGTCAGCGTGCTGCCGGCAACCCGCGAGACCCGTCACCTGTTCACCGCCGATCGCTTCAACCACTGCAAGCCGGGGGCTATCTTCTTCAACGTCGGCCGGGGCAATGCCGTGCACGAAGGCGACCTGCTGGTGGCATTGCGCAGCGGCAAGCTGGGCACTGCGGTGCTGGACGTGTTCGAGCAGGAGCCCCTGCCCGCCGACAGCCCGCTCTGGCATCAACCCAATCTCGTCATCACCCCCCACAACAGCGCCTACAGCTTCCCGGAAGATGTGGCCCAGATCTTCATCCGCAACTACATCCGCTTCATCGACGGCCAGCAGCTCGATGGCCGGATTGACTTCGACAAGGGTTACTGAGCCCGGTCCATGAAAAAGGCCCCGCCATCATGGCGGGGCCTTTTGCTATCTGGGAAAGAGGGAGGATCAACCCGCCTCCATCTCTTTGCGGTAACTCTTCACCTTGGCGAGGAACTGGCGCTTCTCCTTGCCGCTCAGGGGCTCCGCCATCGGCAGCTTGACCTTCATGGCATCGACCGGCCGGTTGTTGATCCGCACCTCGTAGTGCAGGTGGGCACCGGTGGAGCGGCCCGTGTTGCCGGAGAGCGCTATCTTGTCCCCCATCTTCACCTTCTGGCCCGGTTTCACCAGCAGCTTGCTCAGGTGCAGGTAACGGGTCGTCAGGGTCCGGCCGTGCTTGATCACCACATAGGTACCGGCCAGCGGGTGGCGGGTGGCCTTGAGCACCACGCCGTCCCCGGTGGCCATGACGGCCGTCCCGACCGGCAGCGCGAAGTCGGTGCCCTCGTGGGGACGCACCTGGCCCGTGATGGGATGACGCCGTGCCGGGTTGAAGTTGGAACTGACCCGATAGCGGCTGTGGGTCGGGTAACGGCGGAAACCCCGCTCCAGGCTGTTCGCCTGGCCGTCATAGTAGTTGCCATCCTCAGACAACCAGGCCGACGCCGCCTTGCCCTGGCTGAAGACTTCGACCCCGAGCAGCTGGGTGTTGCCCGTGCTCTTGCCCTCTACCGTCTCCTGGCGCACCAATACCTTGAATTTATCCCCTTTTTTCAGATCCTTAGCGAAGTTCAGGCGCCACTGAAACAGGTTGGCAATCTTCTGGATGTGGTTCGCCGGGATCCCCGCGTTGCGGGCGCTGACGTAGAAGCTGCCGTTGATGACGCCTTCATAACTCTTCTTCTGCCACTCCACCTCTTCGTTGAGCATGTTGGCACTGTAGGTGTCATCGGTGCGCTCCAGTACCAGGGTCTGCTTGATGTTCAGACGGATCTTCAGTTGCTGCAGTATGTTGTCCTGATCGATCAGCAGCTCTATGGTCTGGCCGGGCTTGAGGCGGGCCAGATGGTTCTTGGTGTCCGCATCCAGCACCTTGTAGAGGGTGGTGGTGGACAGGCCCAGGGTGTTGAAGATGGTGGTCAGGTTTTCGCCGTTGCGTACCCGGTAGTCCTGCCATTGGGGCGTGGGATCGGCCGGAATGTCGTCCTCCGGAGCTGCGGCCTCCACCAGCTCGTGATCCGGGATGTCGTTGAAGTCGGTATTGTCTTCGTTGGTTGCGGTGCCCGTGGTGGCGATCGGCAACTCCAGACGCAGTGGCCGCTCCAGGATGTCACCCGGGGCTGGCAATACGGCTACCGCTGACAGCGTCATGGCCGTGAGCAATAGCATGGCGTAAAAGTGTTTGCGGGGAACCGGGGGTTCCCAATTGGCAGCCTGTGCTACCAAGGGACGGAGACGTTTCATCCGCTATCCTGTTATTAGATCTAAGGGTGGTGTTTGTGGGTCTGTTTTTATGATTTTTTATTATGAAAACCGAATATCTGGCTTTTAGACCTAAATACTTACAAAAAGTTCATAGCTACATGCACGAAACTCACATTTTATGCATAACCTTCCAGCATGGGCAGAAATGATCGTCGTTTTTAGCCATTTTTTTCTATTTTTAAGAACCTAGTCCGGTTGTTTGGCGCTCCGGATCCGCAAATGTTGCAAAAACATCACCATGGAGTGGGTATGTCATTGGCAAAATTGTTAAATGTGATCATCCTAATCCTGTTCGCCATCGGTGCCGTCCTGCTGCTCATGCTGGAGATCACCACGGTACGACAATCCATTCTCGACCAGATGTCGGCCAATCTTGAGACCGCCATCACTGCCCTGGGTCTGGTACTCCAGGGCACCCTGCTCAATGATGACAAGGTTCTCGCGGAAACCATCGTCAATGCCATGTTCGACGGCGGCTTCGTCAGCTCGGTGGTCTTGCTGGATCCGGACGGTCAACTGCTGTTCCAGAAGGTCTTCCACACCGCACAACAAAACGTCCCCACCTGGCTTCCCTCGGTTATCGACATGCCCCCGGTCAAGATTGAGCAGGAGTTGACCGATGGCTGGCGCATCCTTGGGACTCTCACGCTGGAAGGGCACGAGGGGTATGCCTACCAGCACCTGTGGAACGCCATCAGCCGTACCGGGCTTGCCCTGCTCGCCGGACTACTGGTCTTTACTCTGGTCATCACCTGGGTATGCCGTCGCCTGCTGCGTCCGCTTGAACAGATCAGCCAGCAACTGACCCAGATCCGCAAACGTCAGTTCAGCGGCAACCTGCCTCTCCCCTGGCTTCGCGAGTTGCAGGAGGTCGCCACCTCCATCAATCAACTGGTGTCCGAACGCAAGCGGGATCTGCTGCAGCAACGGCTCAAAATCACCCAGCTCGGCAGGCTCGACGTCCCCCTGGCTCACCAGAAGCTGACGGGATTGACCGATACCGCAGGTGACATGTACCTGCAGCATTTCGTCTCCACTCAGGGCAACATCAGACTCTACAGCCGGCTCTTGCCCAAGCACCCCCCCACCACGGACAGTTCGCCCGATGAGATCAGGGCCCTGTTCAACGACTTTCTTGTCGAGAAAGCGGAAGGGCTTCAGCTGCCCCTCAGCCTGCTGAACCATCCCGACTGGGCACAGTTCGCCCCCTCTCTGGCCAATGCCAGAGGCAAGACCCTGGACTGGCGCTGGGATCTGGCCAGCCTGCCCCCCCTCGCCGAAGAGCGGCTGACGGCGCTTCAGACCCAGGGGATCGAGATGGCGTTCAGCAATGTCCCGATGAACAACGACAACCTGGCCAGGCTCGATCCCATCAGGCCTGTCTTCATCAGCTGCCAGCTGACCCAGGCTCCCCTCTATTGGAATCTGCTTTCCCAGTGCCTCCATGCTTCCGGCTACACCCTGCTGGCCGAAGCCAGCGAGGTGAGCGACGTAGACACCCTGCGCAACTGGGGCATCGATGGCTACGCCACTCAGGAGGCATCATGAGAACCCCGCTGTTGTTGCTTGCCCTGTTGTGGCAACCCGCTCCACACGCCGCCTCCCTGGCCATCAGCACGGGCGGTGAGCAGGGCATCTATTACCAGGTCATCAAGGAGTTCTGCCGGCTGGCCAACAAGAGTGACCCCACGTTGTCATGCAAGCCGCAAGCCAGTTCAGGTTCCATCGAGAATCTGCGCATGCTGCAGGCAGGGGAGACCCCTTATGCCCTCGTCCAGTCCGACTGGCTCTATCAGGCCAGCCAGGGGATCGGGCCGTTCGCCAAGCAACCCCAACCCGAGCTGAGAACCCTCTTCGCCACCCATGCGGAACCTTTCACCATAGTGGTGCGAGCCGATGGCGACATCACCACCCTGGCGCAACTCAAGCTGTCCCCCATCGACATGGGGTTGAAGCACTCGGGCACCCGCCAGACGGCATTGGCCCTGTTCCACGCACTGGGCACCAGAGAGCAGGACCTCGACCTGAAGAGCGTGGCCAATCTCTCCGAGGCGCTGTGCAGCAAGCAGATCGATGCCTATGGCCTGGTGATGGGCCACCCCAACCGGATCGTGCTGGCCACGGCGAAGCGCTGCGCCATCCGCTTCCTGCCGATCGAGGGGGAGACGCGGGAGCGACTGCTCAAGGGGGTCAAGTATTATCAGCGCAGCCAGGTACCCGCTCGTATCTATCCCGGCAACCTCAAGGCGACACCGACCTTCGCCATTGCCGCCACTCTGGTGACCAATGCCGCTACACCAGACGAAGACGTCTATCGTCTGACCAAAGCGATGCTGAGCCAGCAGACCGGTTTCAACGAACAGACATATGGCTATGCCAACCTGTTCCACAAGGCGCGCAACAAGACGGGCCCGGTGCTGAGCGTCCCGCAGCACCCGGGGGCGGCAAGATACTTCGAAGAGTTGAAAAGCGCGGGCAAGCTATAGCTGGCGGCGGGGGGCGCGCAGGTGCTCGCTGGAGAAGCGGCTCTGCATCGAGGTCCACTGGGTCAGGCGATCGGCGCTCCCCGCCAGGGTTCCCTCGCGACGCGACTTCATGACCCAGATGCTCTTGGCATCGAAACTGTAAACGGGTTGCAGATCATTGCGCTGGCTGCCCGGCAGGATGCGGCCATTGATGTTGTCGAGCACCAGGGGATCTGACTTGGTGCTCGGGAAATAGAGCGTCACCATGTGAAACTGGTTGTAGCGGATCGCCTTCACATAGGCCAGCCGCAGTTTCTTCTCGTCGACGCCGAGCTCCATCAGGGTGTAGTACTTGGAGATGCTGTAATCCTCGCAATCCCCGCCCCGGGCCCCGATGAATTCCAGGGGATTGGCCCAGTAATCCTCGTCACCCCAGAGTCTGGGATCCTCGCTGTAAGTCAGATTGTTGAAGTAGTTGTTGACCAGCTCCAGCTTCTGCTGATCCGTCGTGCCGGCCCTCGGGGTGAGCAGGCGGGAAAAGGCCTCGGCGCGCTGGATCGCCCTGGCACCGTAGACAGCCTGCATTTTTGCCCTCAGATCGGGGCTGGCGATGTGTTCAGAGAGGCGGGACGCCTGCACGCCGACCCCGGATAGGGCCAGCATGCAGATGGGGGCGAACAACCATTTCATGGCAGACACTCCATATCAGATGCTGGAGGTCAGTATAGTTGGCGCTGCCAGCCCCATCGGAAAAGCCGGGAAGAGCTCAACGGCACTGGGCAAAGGCCTCGGCCAGTTGCTGCATGAATTGCAGATAGGCATCCGGGCCGAGCGGCACCTGCTCGCCGACCTCATCCAGCAGCAGCACCCTGGCCCCGGTGTTGCGGGCAACCGACTCGATCACCGCTGGCGAGAATTGCGGCTCGGCATAGATGCAGCTCGCCTGCTTCTCTTCCAGCGCCTTGCGGATCTCCACCAGGGTCTTGGCGCCGGGACGACGCTCAGGGCTCACGGTGAAGTGTCCCCTGGAACTCATGCCGTAGTGACGCTCCCAGTAGCCATAAGCCTCGTGGAACACGAAGTAGCCCTTCTCGTTCACCGCCTTCATCTGCTCGGCGATCACCTTGTCCCGGGCATCGACCTTGCCCTTGAAAACAGCAAGGTTGGCGGCATAACGCGCCTGGTTGGCCGGATCCTGCTTGCCAAGCTCGGTCGCGATCGCGGTGGCGATCGCCTTGGCCTGGGCCGGGCCCAGCCAGAGATGGGGATCCACACCTTCGTGATGGTGCCCTTCATGACCATCATCCTGATCACCGTGCTCGTGGGCCTCGTGTTCATGATCGTGGTCGTCGTGGCTCGCCTGGGTTTCGTAGTTGAACAAGGGCATGCCCGGCACCAGAGTCAGGGTCAGTGCATGGGGATGCTTTGCAAGCGGCTTTGCCATG
Organism: Aeromonas sp. XH; assembly: GCF_033348475.1. Lineage (NCBI taxonomy): Bacteria > Pseudomonadati > Pseudomonadota > Gammaproteobacteria > Aeromonadales > Aeromonadaceae > Aeromonas > Aeromonas sp. XH. Next base: position 3,806,941 of record NZ_CP137630.1, read on the forward strand.
AAGCTTTCCAGCTCGGGGCCTACCCAGACAACCAGATCGGCCTCGTTGATGCTGCGCATATCGGAGGGGCGCAGGGAATAGTCGTGGGGGGAAGCCCCCGTCGGCAGCAATACCTTGGGTTCGCTCACTCCCTCCGTGATGGCCGCCGCGATGAAGCCAAGGGGTTTGATGGTGGTCAGCACCTCGAGGGCACGGACAGGCAGACTCACCGCCAGCAGGGCAGTGATCAGGGCAAGAATTCGCATAGAGGTCTCGTCAGGGAGTGTGTGTGTGATAATATAACAAACCAACGTCGCTGTTATATTATAACTCTCACTGGCTGTAAACCCCGGAGCTGTCATGACCCAACTGGTGGAGCTGAAAGAGGTCTGTCTCTCATTTGACGGACGACTCGTGCTCGACAAGGTCTCCTTTACCCTGAACAAAGGCAAAATCACCACCCTGGTCGGCCCCAACGGAGCGGGCAAGAGCACCCTGAGCAAGCTGGTGCTGGGCTTGCTCAATCCGGACTCGGGCGAAATCATTCGCCGCCGCGATTTGCGGGTCGGTTATGTGCCGCAGCGCCTCTACCTGGACCCCACGCTGCCGCTGACGGTGCGCCGCTTCCTGCAGCTCGGCAAGAACGGCCGCCTCTCCATCGAGGAGGCCCTGGCGCGGGTCGGCGCCCAGGAGTTGCTGGACAACCGGATGCAGAAGCTCTCCGGCGGCGAGATGCAGCGGGTGCTGCTGGCCCGCGCCCTGCTGGTCAAGCCCGAGCTGCTGGTGCTGGACGAACCGGTGCAGGGAGTAGACATCACGGGCCAGATCGAGCTCTACGCCCTCATCGGCCAGCTCGCCGCCGAATTCCACTGCGCCGTGCTGATGGTCTCCCACGACCTGCATCTGGTGATGGCCAGCACCCACGAGGTGATCTGCCTCAATCGCCACGTCTGCTGTCACGGCGAGCCGGAGAGCGTGGCACGCCACCCGGAATTTGCCCGCCTGTTCGGGCGGCCGGAGCAGGAGGTGCTGGCGGTCTACACCCACCATCACCACTGCGATGGCGAGCATCACCACCATGAACCGCAGGCTCCCGTCATCCGCCTGCCCTCCCGCAACCCGTAACGCACGCAACAGGATCATCAAGTGGACAGCTTTCTGTTATACGCCCTCGCGGCCGGGTTCGGCATCGCCGTGCTGGCCGGCCCCCTCGGCAGTTTCGTGGTGTGGCGCAAGATGGCCTATTTTGGCGACACCCTCTCCCACGCCTGCCTCTTCGGCATCGCCCTCGGCATCCTGCTGCAGGTGGACCTAACCCTGGCGGTGGTGGTCTGCTGCCTCGCCATGGCCATGTTGCTGGTGATCATGAGCCGCAACCAGCAGGTGGCCACCGACACCCTGCTCGGCATCCTGGCCCACAGCGCCCTGTCGCTCGGCCTGGTCACCCTGAGCTTCATGGACAATGTGCGGGTGGATCTGATGGCCTACCTGTTCGGCGACCTGCTCTCGGTGCAGCCCATGGACCTGCTCTGGATCTACGGCGGCGGCGCCCTGGTGCTGCTCACCCTGTGGCGGCTCTGGGACCCGCTGCTCTCCATGACCATCTCGGAAGAGCTGGCCCGGGTGGAAGGGGTGCGGGTGGATGTGCTGCGCTGCGTGCTGATGCTGTTGATCGGATTGGTGATCGCCGTGGCGATGAAGTTCGTCGGCGCGCTCATCATCACCTCCCTGCTGATCATCCCCGCCGCCACCGCCCGCCGCTTCAGCCAGACCCCGGAGCAGATGGCCGGCCTTGCGGCGCTGATCGGCTGCCTCGCCGTACTCGGCGGGCTGACCCTCTCCTGGTATCAGGACACCCCGGCGGGTCCATCTGTGGTAGTTTGCGCCACCACCTTGTTTGTACTGAGCCAGTTCAAGCGAACGTGAAGATCGATGGCGTTGGTCTCGCCAGCGCCATCAGCCCCCGCAATCCAGGCCAGTCCGTCGTGGTCTGCGCCGCCAGCCTCTTCGTACTAAGTCGGTTCAGACGCGCCTGAGGGGCTCGTTTTCCCCAGGCCTCAGGCTCGCCTGCGACTCCTGCCACAGCCACTGGCGCAGCCGACTGATGGCGGGTTCATGGGCGCGCGAGCGCTTGCAGACGAAATAGAAGTTGTCGCCGGTCTCGAGGGCGTGCAGCGGCAGCCGCACCAGGCGAGGGTCCTCCGGCTGCAGCATGTAGTCGTTGATGAGCGCCATCCCCTGGTCCCAGTTCGCCGCCTCCAGCGCCAGCAGGATATGGCTGAAATGGTGCACCCTCGCCTCGGGGGGAATGGTCAGGCCCCCCACCTCGGCCCAGCGCCGCCAGTCCTCCCCCTTCTCCTTGTAGATCGCCTGGATGGAGAGCAGCGGCAACTGCCACAGGGTCGCGGGCCACTCCCCCTCCACCTGCTGCCACAGGCGCCGGCTGCAGACGGGCATCAGCCGCTCCCGATAGAGCAGATCGTGCAGGTACCCGGGCCCCTCGGGGGAGACGGTGATGAAGCCGTCCGCCACCCTGTCGGAGAGCTCGGGGTCTTCCGCCACCATCTCCAGACTGAGATCCAGCTCGGGATGGAGCTGGCGCAGCCCGGCCAGGCGGGGGATCAGCCATTTCACCGCAAAGGAGCTGTAGACAGCTAGCCGCACCCGCATCTCGCCGCCGCCGCGCAGCTGCTCGCTGCTCTGGGCTATCTGGACCAGCCCGGCGGAGATCCCCTCGAAATAGGTCTCCCCCTGGGGCGTCAGGGAGAGCAGTCGACCCTGGCGCAGCAGCAGCCGCTCCCCCAGAAAATCCTCCAGCAGGCGGATCTGGTGGCTGACCGCGCTCTGGCTGACATTGAGCTCCAGGGCCGCACGGGAAAAGCTCAGCAGGCGAGCCACCACCTCGAAATATTGAACGGCGCGCAGGGGGGGCAGCTTCATTATCCAAAATTCTCATGCATGGTGACTTTTTATCATTTTACTGGATAACTGACCGCGGGCTACCCTCCCCTCATCTGAATCTGGAGGTGGTATGAATGCAGTCGGAATAGGCATCCTCTATCTGGTGCTGGGCAACATGGTGGCGGTCTTCTCCGATGCCCTGGTCAAGGTGCTGGAGCCGGACCAGCCCCTCTTCCAGTTCGTCTTCTTCCGCCAGCTCTCCGCCGCCCTGCTGCTCGCCCCCTGGCTGCTCTGGTCATGGCGGCGCAACCCGCCGGTGGCGCTCAAGTGGCACCTGCTGCGGGCCCACATCTGGGCCATCGGCGTCTGCCTGATGGTGGTCGCCCTCACCCGGTTGCCGCTCGCCACCGCCAACGCCCTCTTCTATGCGGCGCCGCTCCTGATGGTGCCGCTCGCAGTCTGGCTGGCGGGGGAAGCGCTGTCGCGCCAGAAGGTGCTGACTGCGCTGCTCGGCTTCGTCGGCGTGCTCATCGTGCTGCGCCCCACCGAGGTGAACTGGGCCGCCCTTGCGGCCCTGGGGGTGGCGCTCTCCCTGGCGGTCAACAATCTGCTGATCAAGCGGATCCCGCTCCAGCAGCCCATCGCCCAGACCCTGTTCTTCACCAACGTGCTGAGCATGCCCTTCATCCTGGCACTGGCCTGGTGGGAAGGGGGCGAGTGGCAGTGGCAGATGTGGTGGCCCGCCTTCGGCTCCTCGGCGCTCATCATGGTCTATGCGGGGCTGTGCGTGATGGCCTATCGCAAGGCGGAGGCGAGCAAGATCGCCTCGGCGGAGTACACCGGGCTGCTGATGGCAGTCGCCATCGGGGTCTGGCTGTTTGACGAGCAGCCAGGGCTGCCGCTGCTGCTGGGGTGCCTGTGTATCATACTGCCGCTGGTCGCCATGGCCCGCAGCAAGCCCAAGCCCCAGGCCGAGCCGGCGCTCTAGCCGGCAGGGGCAAGCAGGGGGGCGACCCTCTGCTGCAGATGGGGGATCACGGCCTGTTCGAACCAGGGGTTCTTCCTGAGCCAGAGGGTGTTGCGCGGGGACGGGTGCGGCAGCGGCAACCAGGCCGGGCCATAGTCCGCCCAGTGTCGCACCGTCTCGGTGAGGGATCCTTTCGCCGCCTCCCGCAGGTAGTAAGCCTGTGCATACTGGCCGATCAGCAGGGTCAGCTCGATGTTGGGCAGCAGCATCAGCACCTTGTCGTGCCAGGTGGGGGCGCACTCCGGCCTGGGGGGCAGATCCCCCGACTTGCCCCGGCCCGGGTAACAGAGCCCCATGGGCATGATGGCGATGCGGGATTCGTCGTAGAAGACGCTCTTGTCCACCCCGAGCCACTGGCGCAGCCGATCGCCTGAGGGGTCGTCCCAGGGGATGCCGCTGGCGTGCACCCGGGTCCCCGGCGCCTGGCCGATGATGAGCAGACGGGCGTGCTCGTTGCCGCGGATCACCGGCCTTGGGCCGAGCGGCAGGTGGGCCTCGCACAGGCGGCAGGCCCGGATCTGTTCAAACAGGATATCGAGTCGGTTCATGGACCCGATAGTACCAGAGTTTTCTCCCCGCTCCCGCTTGTGAAAGTGGCGGCGGATACTTATCATGCAGCCGCCATTGTTTAGTTTAATAAACGGAGAGAGATGAAGAACTGGATGGGCACCGGCAGCGCGGCCCTCTCATTCGTGCTGTGGGGCATGCTGCCCCTCTATTACCAGTTCATGCCCGAGATCAACATGTGGGAACTGCTCTCCCACCGGGTGCTCTGGTCCGTGGTGCTGCTGGGAGGCCTGTTGCTGCTGCTCGGCCATCGGGTGCCCTGGGGGGCCCTGCGCGGCGATCCCCGTCAGCTCGGTCTCGTGCTGCTGGCGGGCCCCGTGATGTCCATCAGCTGGTGCATGTTCACCTGGTGCCTGACCACGGGTCAGGTGCTGGCCACCAGCCTCGCCTTCTTCATGACCCCGCTGTTCAACATCGCTTTTGCGGTGCTCTTCCTGAAAGAGAGGCTCACCCCGCAGAAACACCTGGCGGTGGCGCTCGCCCTGGCGGGGCTCGCCTACATGCTCTTCTCCTACGGCGAGCTGCCCTGGTTCTCCCTCGTGATGGGGGCCAACTTTGCCCTCTACGGCCTCATCAAGAAGAAGGTGAGACTGGACGCCGGCACCAGCCTCTATCTGGAGTCCCTGGTGCAGTTGCCCGTCGCCCTGCTCGTCATCGGCTGGCTGACCTTGCAGGGCACCAGCCAGTTTATGGCCGGTGACTGGAGCGATCGCCTGCTGCTGATGGGCAGTGCGCCCGCCACCCTGCTGCCGGTGGGGCTGTTCTGCTACGCGGTGGCGCGCACCCCCATGAGCACCGTGGGCCTGTTGCAATACATAGAGCCCAGCCTCGCCTTCCTGCTCGCCCTCTTCTGGTTTGGCGAGATACCGGATCCGGTGAAATCCGTTGGCTTCGCCTTCGTCTGGGCCGGCCTGCTGGTGAGCCTGCTGCCCCTGCACCGGCTCGGGGGTCGGCGGGCAAGGTGGCGCACCTCGTGACCCTCGCCACCGGCACGCCCTCCCCCTGGTTTGTCTATCTGGTGCGCACCGGCGCCGGGGCACTCTATGCGGGGATCAGCACGGATCCCGAGCGGCGCCTGCGTCAGCACCAGAGCGGCAAGGGGGCCAGAGCCCTGCGCGGCAAGGGGCCCCTGACCCTGGCGTGGCAGCAGGAGGTTCCCGGCAAACGCGAGGCGCTGCGCCTCGAGTACCGCCTCAAGCAGCAGAGCAAGGCGTTCAAGGAGCGTCTGGTGCAAGAGCCGGCGCTGTGGCACGACTGGAGCCTTTCCTGACTTGCCACCCCGCACACCGAACCCGTGTCGCGCCCATAAAAAGGGCCACTGCAAGCAGTGGCCAAGGAAGGATGCGAGATCAGGGAGGCTTAACGGTAGGTGTTCGACTGCCTGCGCCTGTTGCCAAGCAGCCAGCACACCACCAGCACCAGCAGCAACCAGGGCGCCAGCTTGATGATGAGGGCAAACATGCCGGCCAGGGCGCCAAACAGCACAAAGACCCCGCTCACCAGCAGCATGGCCAACACGGTGAATCCGGTCAGCGCCATGCCGATCAGCACCAGGATCAAGACAATAAATTCCAGCATGTTGTGCTCCTCACTGGGTTAATGCCGCTGAGTGACCAGGGTCAATCCAGCCAGCGCTTCAATTCACGGCGGGGCGGCATGATCAGCACCGCCAGCAGATAGGCGGCCAGCGCCAGGGGCGGCATCAGGATCAGCGTCAGCAGGGCCGCGACCCGCACCGTCACCCTGGACACCCCCAGCCCCTTGGCAAGACCGGCGCAGACCCCGGTCAGCTTGCGATGGGCGAGATCCTTGGGCCAGGGTGTCATGGTTAGGCCTCCGCCTTGTGGCCTTTCAGACGGGCCAGCTCCCGCTCAATCTCGTCGTTCAGCTCCAGCTCGCGGAACTGGGCCTCGAGGGAGGGATTCTGCCCCAGGGTCGCCGCCTCCAGTTGGGCTTCCAGCTGATCCACCCGGTTCTGGAAGCCATCGAAGCGGGCCACCAGCTCGTGCATGCGCTGGTTGTCCACCTGGGCACGGGCACGAATGCGGCTATGGGCGGTCTGCTCGCGCAGGGTCAGCATCTTCTGCTTCTCCCGCGCCTCGGCCAGCTTGCCCGCCAGCCGCTCGCTGTCGGCGGTGAGCTGGGCCAGCACCTCGGCCACCCGCGCCTTGTCCTCTTCCAGCCGCTCGCACTGCTTCATCTCCGCCAGCTTCTCGGTGAGGGCTGCACGGGCGAGATCCTCGCGGCCCTTCTGGATGGCGAGTTCGGCCTTGGCTGTCCACTCCTGGATCCGGTGGCGCAGCGCCTGCTGATGGCGCTCCAGCTGTTTCTGTTCGGCGATGACGCGGGCGGCCTGGGTCCTCATCTCGACCTGGACCTGCTCCATCTCCTCGATCATCAGGCGCAGCATCTTCTCCGGCTCTTCGCTCTTGTCGAGCAGGCTGTGCAGGTTGGCATTGATCACGTCGGTCAGGCGGCTGAATACGCTCATGGTCTGGCTCCTTGTTGATGGGATGTCACTCTCTTCCCATGACATTACAAGAGCCGTGCCAGAATATTTTTTCCTTTTATTACATATAGATGACTCTTGATGACGAGAATTGAAGGGACGCCATGTGGCGAAAAAAGCCAACTACATGGTGATTTTCACCAATAAAAAAGGGAGCCAGCGGCTCCCTCCTTGCAGTCAAACGGCTCAGGCCGCCGGCCTATGGCCCAGCTTGCCATCCAGCTCCACCAGCTTGGCTTCCATCTTCTCCCGGCAGGTGTCGGACAACTCGCGGATCCCGGCGGCGCCGTGCTCCTTACTGCACAGGGGGGGCAGCATCTCCAGCAGCACCTCGCCGTTGTCCCAGCGGTTCAGATCGATCTGACCGAAGTAGCTGGAGCAGACGATGGGCACCACGGGCACCTCGGCCTGCACTGCGGTATGGAAGGCCCCTGCCTTGAACGGCAGCAGGCCGCGCCCCTGGGAGCGGGTCCCTTCCGGGAACATCCAGATGGAGGTGCCGCGATGCTTGATGCGATCCACCACCTGGCCTATGGTGCCGATGGCGCGGGAGCGGTTGGATCTGTCGATCAGCACGTTGCCGGAGAGCCAGAAGATGAGGCCGAAGAAAGGCAGCCACAGCAGGCTCTTCTTGCCCACCGCCACCACGCCGGGGCGCACGGCACCGGTCACGGTGAAGATGTCGTAGTTGCTCTGGTGGTTGCAGACGTAGACGGCCGGGCCCACCGACTTGACCTCCTCCGGAATGATCACCCGTACCTTGAGCCCGATCAGCGGGCAGACCGCGTGGTACATGCGGGCGAAGACATAGACGTTGTTGGGGTGGCGCGGGCGCACCAGGCAGAGCAACAGGCCGAAGACGAACCAGAAGACGAGCAGCAGGGCCAGCAGCAGCACACGGGCAAGTTTGAGCATCGAACACCTCGGAATTTGACTCGGCGCAGTATACTGGTCCCCCTTTTAGCGAACAAGCGTTCGCCAGACAGAACCGACCAGCCTCGCACGTCCCCCTCGCCTTCCGGCTTGCCCCACCCGCCGTTGGTCGTTAGGATGTGCCCATCTTGATGAACGGGGCGAGCATGATTCACCAACAACGCTGGGCGACACGACTCCTGCTGCTGGTCTGCCTGCTGGTGCTCAATTGCGCGGCCCAGCCGCTGGCCCGACTCGCCCTGCTCGATCACGCCATCAGCTGCCAGGCCCTGCCCTCCTCCGTGACTCCCGACGACCAGGCCGACAAGGCCAGCACCTCCAGCCCCCAGCCCAACGGTTGCCAGCTCAACGGCAAGTGGCTGAGCGCCGCCAGCCTGCTCTGCGTCGAGCAGCTGTTCTTCGCGGTGGCGCTGCTCATCGCCCTGCTGGCGCCGCTCTGGCGCTACACGCCGCCACTGCCGCCGCCACGGGCCGTCTCGCCCCCGGAACGACGACTCCACCTCACCCTCTGTGTCTGGCGGGAATGAGTTCAGCCGCGTTGTTTCGTTAGCTGTCACTCATTTTTTGCGAGACCAAAAACATGTCAACTCTCTTCAAGGCGGTCCTGCTACTGGGCAGCCTGCTGTGGCAATCCAGTGGATTGGCCAGCGATACGGGGTGGCTCACCAGCCCCCGGAACGATCACGCCAGGGTCAGGCTGCAGGCCGACCGCAGCGCCCCTGACCACACCCGCATCCTGCTCGAGGTGGCCCTCGAATCCGGCTGGAAAACCTACTGGCACAGCCCGGGTGAAGGGGGCATAGCGCCCCAGATCCTGTGGGATCAGCCGGTCGGCGACTTCCAGTGGCACTGGCCCACGCCGCGCCCCTTCGAGGTGGCCGGGCTCAGCACCCAGGGCTATCAGGAGCAGGTGCGCTTCCCCCTGAGCCTCGACTACCCGGCCGGGCAGCCGCTCAAGGGCACCTTGCGTCTCTCCACCTGCAGCAATGTCTGCATCCTGACCGACTACCCCTTCACCCTGGCGGCGGATGGGCAGGCGCCGGCCGGTTTCGACTTCGCCTGGGCCCGGGCCATGAGCACCCTGCCCCAGCCCCTGCCCGCCGACACCCGGGTCGAGCTCGGCTACCAGCACAACCAGCTGCAGCTGCGCGCCGAGCGGGCAGAGGGCTGGCAGTCGCCCGCCCTCTTCATCGATGCGCTGGAGGGGGCCGAGTTCGGCAAGCCCGCGCTCGAGGTGAACGGCAATGTCCTGATCGCCCGGGTGCCGGTGAGCGACGGCTGGCAGGGGGATGCACCCGACTTGCGCGGTCAGTCCCTCGGCCTGCTACTCACCAGCGGCGATCAGGCCTGGCAGACCCGCGCCCCCATCGCCGGGCCCATCGCCCTGCCGACCCAGCACCAGCCCCTTCTCTGGCTGCTGGGGGCGGCGCTGCTCGGCGGCCTCATCCTCAACCTGATGCCCTGCGTGCTGCCGGTGCTGGCCCTGAAGCTCGGCTCTGTGCTGCAACAGCAGGAGAGCGAACAGCGCCGGGTGCGCAGGCAGTTCCTGGCCGCCAGCGCCGGCATCCTCGCCTCCTTCTGGGTGCTGGCGGCCATGAGCAGCCTGCTGCGCGCGACCCAGGGGGCGGTCGGCTGGGGGATCCAGTTCCAGAGCGCCGGCTTCATCGGCTTCATGGTGGCGGTGACCCTGCTGTTTTGCGCCAACCTGCTGGGGCTGTTCGAAATCCGCCTGCCCAGCAATCTCAGCACTCGTCTCGCCACCCGCGGCGGCAAGGGTCTCTGTGGCCACTTCCTGCAGGGGAGCTTCGCCACCCTGCTGGCGACCCCCTGCTCGGCCCCCTTCCTCGGCACCGCGGTGGCGTTCGCGCTGGCGGCCCCCCTCGGCCAGCTCTGGCTCATCTTCACGGCCCTCGGGATTGGCATGAGCCTGCCCTGGCTGCTGGTGGCGGCCCTGCCGCGCCTCGCCCTCTGGCTGCCGAAGCCGGGCCGCTGGATGGGGCACCTGCGCATCCTGCTCGGGCTGATGATGCTGGGCTCCAGCCTCTGGCTGGCGAGCCTGCTCGGCAACCATCTGGGCAGCACGACCACCGGCTGGCTGATGGTGGCCATGGTGCTGGCGCTGCTGGTGGGCATCCTCTGGCGTTACGGCATGCGCGGCTTCACCCTGGCCCTCTCCCTCTCGGCCCTCATCGGCGGCGCCCTGCTGCTGGGGGGCGCCCTCACGGCGCAAGGATCGGGCAGCGTCGACCGGGTGGCCTGGCAGCCGCTCTCTGAACAGGCCATCGTCGATGCGCTGGCCCAGCACAAGCGGGTCTTCGTGGACGTCACCGCCGACTGGTGCGTCACCTGCAAGGCCAACAAATACAACGTGCTGCTGCAGGGCGAGGTGCAGGAGGCCCTGTCCGCCCCGGACGTGGTGGCCCTGCGCGGCGACTGGAGCAGGCCGAGCGATGCCATCGCCGCCTTCCTGCGCCAGCGCGGCGCCGCCGCCGTCCCCTTCAACCAGATCTACGGGCCCGGCCTGCCCGAAGGGGAGAGCCTCTCCCCCCTGCTGGACAAGGCCGAGCTGCTCAACGTCTTGAACAAGGCCGGCCTCATCCAGCCCGGCCCCCATTTCTAAGGAGAATGCCATGAACCTGCGTACCCTGACCCTGTGTACCGCCCTGGTTGCCGGCGGCCTGAGCGCCCCACTGCTGCACGCCGCCCCCTTCACCCCGGAGCAGGAGGCCCGCATCAAGGAGCTCATTCGCGAGACTCTGGTGCAGAACCCGAAGATCCTGGACGAGGCCGCCGAGTCCTGGGAGAAGCAGAACGCCGCCGCCCAGGAGGCCCAGCTCGGCGACTTCATCAAGAGCAACCAGGAGGTGCTGTTCAACAGCGCCACCAGCCCGCGCCTCGGGGCCAGGAACCCCAAACTGACCCTGGTGCTGTTCACCGATTACAACTGCCCCTACTGCAAGCAGTTCGATCCCCAGCTGACCCGGCTGCTCGAGGCCTATCCCGACGATCTGGGGCTGGTGATCAAGCTGCTGCCGTTCAAGGGGCAGACCTCCGCCAAGGCGGCCCAGTACAGCCTCACCCTGTGGCAGCAGGATCCGGCCCGCTTCCTCCCCCTGCACGACAAGCTGATGAGCAAGCAGGGGATGCTGACCGAGGCGGACATCAACAAGGCGCTGGCTGCCACCGACAACCTGACCCTCAAGCCGGAAGGCAAGGCCACCGAGGAGCTGCGCAACAGCCTGCGCATCGGCACTCTTCTTGGCGTGCAGGGCACTCCGGCTACGCTTATCGGCAACCAGCTGGTGCCGGGTGCCATTCCCTATGACGAGCTGGAGCAGCTGGTGAAAGCCGAGCTGGCCAAACGGGCATGAGGAGGCCATGGATGGAGCTGCGACCACACCGACTTCGCATCGGCACCCTGCTGGGCGTGCAGGGCACCCCGGCGACGCTTATCGGCAACCAGCTGGTGCCTGGCGCCCTCCCCTATGACGAGCTGGAACGGCTGGTGAAAGCCGAGCTGGCCAGGCGGAGCTAAATCATGGTTGAGGATGTCGCTGTAAAGGCACCGCGCTGGCGACGCTGGGGCAAGGAGGCGCTCTGGCTGCTGCTGATGGCGCTGGTCGTCTCCACCCTGCTGGATCTGTGGCGCGGCCCCAGCCTGCCGGCGGGGGCCATGGAGGCCCCCATCACCCTGCAGGATGGCACCATCACCAACCTAGCCGAACAGAGCCGCGGCAGGGCGCTGCTGGTCTACTACTGGGCCAGCTGGTGCGGCGTGTGCCGCTTCACCACCCCCACGGTGGAGCAGCTCTGGCAGGAAGGCGAGAACGTGCTGACGGTGGCCCTGCGCTCCGGCAACGCTGAACAGCTGAGCCAGGGGATGGACAAGAAGGGGCTGACCTTCCCGACCCACAACGACGAGTCGGGGGATCTGGCTGCCCGCTGGCAGGTGGGAGTCACCCCCAGCTTTCTCATCATCAGGGATGGGAAGCTGGTGAGCAGCACCACGGGCTGGAGCAGCCGCTGGGGGCTCAAGCTGCGGCTGCTGTGGGCTCGCTGGTAAGCCGTCGCCACGCAAGGAATGCAAAGAGCCCGGTATCGCTACCGGGCTCTTTTTCCATCTTGAGGCTGGCAAGCCTATTGTTGCGCGGGCGCCATCATCCCCTGCCCGAGCCTCCCCCTGGCGCTGGCCCGCTCGGCCTCGTCGAGCACACCATCGCCATTCTTGTCCATCTTGGTGAAGACGGCCTCATGACGCTCCATGAACTGTGCCTTGGTGGTGTCCTGCATCGGCCTCATGTTTCCCATGTTCCCCATCTTGCCCGGCATGGCCTTGCCGGACTGCTGCATAGCCTCGTGCATCCTGGCCATGGCGGCCTCTCTCTCGGCCACCGACAGGGTGCCATCCTTGTCGGTGTCCTGCCGGGCGAAACGCTGCTCGGCTCTTTCCATGAACTGGGCCTTGGTAATATCCCCCTTCATGAACATCATGGGCTCGTCGAGGGGATCCTCGGCGGCCAGGGCGGCGCCGCTCAACAACGCCAGGGACAGAAGATACTGTTTGAACATGGCTGTCTACTCCTTGTGATGGTCCGAGCCGGGCCCCGCTCCCCGGGACGACCCGACGCCTCCTGTAGTGTAGCCCCGAGACGGTCACCCACCGGGAGGTGGATCCCAAGGCGCACCCGCCGCGCATTCCTCTGGTTACTTTTCTTCCTATTCATGGCGATGGAGGGCGGTTTCCGTTAAAATCTCCGGTTTTTGCCGAGCCTGGTTTGCCGACGTTCCGCCACCAGGCCGACACAGGATGAATTCCACCATGCCAGTGAGGCAGGATCCGTCATGAACAACTACTTCCGGGTGCTGGGCGTCAAGTCCAACGCCAGTGAAAACGACATCAAAAAAGCCTATCGTCGGCTGTCGAACCAGTACCATCCCGACAAGCTGCACGGGGCGAGCGAAGAAGAGAAAGAGCAGGCAGCTCTCAGGCTGCACCAGGTAAAGCAGGCTTATGAAGTGCTGTCCGATCCGAAACAGCGGGCCGCCTTTATCAAGGATTTCAACAACGTCATCGTGACCGATCCCGCTGCTGCCATGCAGGAGATGTGGGACCAGTTCTACCCCTGAGCCACCAGGCAAGAAGAGCGACTATGCAAAAAAAATGGGACCAGGCACGGCTCAAGGCCCTGCAAAGCGATGCCAGCGAGAATATCGAATCCTACCGGGATCAGGACGACCCCAAGGGGCTCGAGCAGTTCACCGACCAGATGAAGGCCCTGCTGCTGGCCGACATGAGCATGCTGGAGTTCATGCCCGAATACCTGCCGCTCGCCCTCTATGGCCGGGTGCAGTTCCCCCCCAAGGCCAAGGGGCAGTGGAACAAGTGGCTCGCCAGCGGCGAGCAGCCCTCCTGGGACGAGTTCAAGGTGAGCGTCGGCTTCAACAACGCCGCCCTGCCGCTGGTCAAGGCGGTACGGGCCCAGAGCGAAGATCAGCTGATGGAAGCCTGCGCCGTGCTGTTTCTGCTCGATAACCCGCAGCCCCGCGGCAGCCACAGTGCCGATGACGACTATGAGCTGCGGGACGAGGACGAAGATGACGGGGAAGATGCCGACGCCGACTATCATGGCGGTCAGGGCGAAGAAGACGATCAGGACATGTACGACGAAGTCCGTTTCTAATTGGGGCAAGGCATGAGCAACAGTCTGATAGAAATTACCGCCATCGAGATCAAAGAGCTGGCCGTTATCGAGCCGAAGCAGGCCAGCGAGAAGTTCGAGCTGATCGCCAAAACCATGTCTGACGACCAGCTGGCAGAAGTGATTGAAAATATTGATATCGTTACCCTGACCCAGATCAACGGCCAGCACGACATCTCCTTCCCCTCCATCATCTCCGAGCTGATGACCCCGGAGCGGATCCGCGACATCGTCTGCCAGCAGCCGCTCTACTGGGAAGAGGCGATCAAGAACAACGCCGACGAGCTGCAGCAGCACACCTTCGACTTCCTCAACTACCTGATCCGCACCCAGGATAGCGAAGCCAAGCAGCGGGAGATCCTCGAATGCGTGGCCGAAGACCCGGCAGGCCTCTTCTACCTCGCCATCCCCTTTATCGAGTTCTATCGCGGCGATCGCTATGAAGAGGACGAAGGCTATCGCGACGTGCTGCACGCCGAGGAGGAGGATCTCGAAGAGTCCCTGCGCTACAGCGAGCGCCAGCAGGCCGAAGACAGCCACGACTACGCCCTGGACGACCCGCGCAGCCTCTTGATGCTTATTCGCGAGCTGGCCCCCGAGGTGGAAAAATCCATCAAGTCGCTGCTACGGAGCGAACACTCGACCTGGGACGGCATCATCAACAAGTTTGCCGCCGAGCTGGTGATGCAGGCCAAAGAGAAGAACAAGGTCGAGGAAGACGAGTACGGCGACGTCGACGACATGTTCAGCTTTCTGGATTAAGGAGCCCATTCATGCAGTTAGTCATTCGCGATGCCAACCAGGGCCCCTTTCTGACCCAGGTGCTGCGCTTTGGCCGCGACAATGAACGGCTGAGCGAGCAACAGCTGGCCGCCATCAAGGGCAAGGCGGTGCTGATGAGCCTCAAATTCGCCGACAAGTACTACAACAAGTACAAGATGCACCTGCTGGAGCAGGCCGCCCACGACGTCATCGGCGTGGTGAGCTTAGGGTTGCAGGAGCTATCCCAGCGGGATCCGGCCAAGGCGCTGGCCCTGTTGCAGGCACCGGAAGGCCCCATCAAGCCGTTCCAGAAGGGCTGGTCCATGCTCATCACCGTCAGCCCCAAGCAGGCTGGCAACAGCCTCTACGGTGACGTGGATGCGCGGCTGCTGGACAAGATCTCCAGCCCCCCCGATATCGAGGAATGGCAAGGGTGGCAGGAGTACGAGAAGGCGCTGGCCGAGCACAACAAGAGCCGCCTGATGGCGCTCATCGATCAGCACTACTTTGCCTGCGAGAGCGACCACCCCACCATGGAGGACAAGCTGGCCGAGGCCCTGCTCTACCGCATCCTCTGCGGCAAAGGCACTGGCGCAGCCCCGCTCAAGGTGAAGCAGGATCTCAAGCGCAAGCTGGCGCGGGAGATTGCGCTCGACGAGGCCTGGTACGATACCGACTATCTCGCCGCCCAGCTCGCCCTGATGCTGAACGAACTGCCCGCAGACATGGCCGCGGCCCTGCGCCAGGAGCTGAGCCCGGGCTTTGTGCCGAACCTGCTGCATACCCTCGGCTTTGTGCGCCAGTACCAGCAGCTGCAAAAAGAGGACGCCTCGCCGGAGAAGCTCGACAACATGGAGATGCGCGCCGGTCTCAAGCACCCCCTGCTCGGCTGGCCGCTCTATCACGACTTCTGATGACGGATCTCTCCCCTTCACCGAATTCCAACGCCCGGCTTGCCGGGCGTTGTGCTATCCATTCAGGCCTGACTACCCCCTAAGCGTCATTGTCCCACATTTTGTCAGGGATATAATGACTCCCCCATACAAGCCGCAGGGGAGCAAGGCCGTGAGCAGAAAGCCGGACCGCATTACCGCGATGCAGCAGATCATCGACGCCGTGAAGGCGGAATTTCCGCTCTATCAGCCGGATACCTTCAGGTGCGGGCCTGACAACAGCTGCATCGGCTGCCCCAAGAAGCTGATGGAGATGGTCGACAGCGAGCTCTGCTACTGGCAATACCAGATCCAGCGCGGCATCCCGCCCACCTTCGACGAGCTCTATAGTTTTGGCAAGATGTGCAGGAACATCCGCCGGGCGCTGGTGAAGAACGGCCGCATCCCCGCCTGAGCGCCCATCAAGGATGCGATACCCCCGGCAGGCAATAGCATCAAGGAGCAGACCATGAACCAGGAGAGGATCCAGACCCGCTACCCCCTCGGTGGCCCTTTTGCCACCCGCGCCGAGCAGGAGCAGGCCATCGCCCGGACGATAGAGGCCCACAGGCCAGACTTCTTCCCCCTGCTGGAGCGGCTGGTGGATGAGGGCAATCCCGGCGTCCACCTGAGCCAGGAGCACCCGCCCCGGGTGCTGGGCATCGAACTCGAGCGAGACGGCACCCG
Organism: Aeromonas sp. XH; assembly: GCF_033348475.1. Classification (NCBI taxonomy): domain Bacteria; kingdom Pseudomonadati; phylum Pseudomonadota; class Gammaproteobacteria; order Aeromonadales; family Aeromonadaceae; genus Aeromonas; species Aeromonas sp. XH. The sequence continues at coordinate 3,822,937 of NZ_CP137630.1, forward strand.
GGGGCTGGTCCGCCTCGGCTACGAATCCAACTTCTTCGAGGGTTGCCTTATCGTCGACAGATATTCACAGCACCAGACCGACCTGCCCTTTCGCCTCGAAGAGGATGCGCTTCTCTTCGATATCGAGCTGCCCATCGCGTGGGATTTCAATCGTTGAGGGGGTCGCCCGCCTCATCATCACAAGAAAGGAGCCTCGCCGGCTCCTTTTTCGATGCTCCCCGCAGATGGCAGGCGAGGCGGTTGCGCCCCTCCGCCCGCGTCAGGTGAGATAGTAGCGCCACAACCGGACCGGCTCGGCGTAGCCGACCCGGATGCAGAAGGGCGCCAACTCGTGATTGGCCTGATCCAGGCTGAGGGTCTGGTGGGCATCCTGCTCGCACCACTGCACGAACTCGTCGCTGTTGAAGCTGTAGTGATCCCCGTGAAAGGCCCCGTGGGCCTCGATCAGTCCGATGGCTTTGTCGATCTCCATGATTGGCCTCCTGGCACTGTGCTGCTCCCTTTAAGCTTAGCGAGCGGGGACCATGGGCGGGGTCTGAATGTCCGTGCCAGTGGCCTTGGCGATTAAAGAAAAGAAAAAGCAGTTGGGTAGCTACATAACAGCGGCAATCGGCTTGCGCGAACGTCCGATTACTCTTCGCTAATCAAACCTGCGGCCCTTATTGAGGGGACACAGCGATGAGCAATAAAACAGATAATGCTCACACCTCTAACTTCAAAGGCTTCGGACAAAGCCTTTCTACAGATATACTGATGAGTAAATTTTATGAACATACCGGTTATGTTTTAATCCTAAAATAGGACTTGCGAGGTAAACAACATGGCATTGAAGTTCACTGGTACTTTTGATGACTTGGAAAGCCGGCTAGCTTCCTTAGGTGGAGCTTGGGATAATAACCAGCCTAATAAGAAAGTATTGAGGTTAGGTCATGGCGTCATGAACTGGTTTGAGAGCACTGGCTCTATAAATTTTCAAGGCAAGGATCCCGACAAACTTAAACTAGAGACAGAAGTACCAAAACTTTTATACCCGAGTGAACCTCAACAATTAAAAGAAACCAATAGTATCTCTATGGATACATTCGCCGGCAGCGAACAAAATGAGAAAAAGTCTCAACAGGACAATCCATTATCTTTAGAGCTACAATATTTAACAACAGGAATAAATGAAAGTGAGTTAATAATTGGAATTGTCAGTTCCGTCGGGACGGAATACAAAAGAGTAACAGAGCCATTAACTGACAAGCTACAAGGATTTGGTTATACAGTTAAAGAGATCCGTGTCTCGAGTATACTACCAAAATACAATGGAAAAAATGAATACGAAAGAATAAAGCATTACATGAATGCTGGAGATGCTCTTAGAAATAAAAGTGGAAATAATGCAATTTTATCTGCCGGTGTAGCTAAAGAAATCTCTAACTCGAGAACTACTGGAACTCTCAAAACAGCATATATAGTTAATTCATTAAAGCATCCGAGTGAAGTCGAGCTTTTACGAAAGATTTATGGTGATGGGTTTTATTTAATTGGCATCCATGCTGATGAAAAAAGACGAAGACAGCACCTATGCGAAGACAAGGGATTGACTCAAGTCGAGGCCAACGAGTTAATTAAAATCGATGAAGATGAAAGCGTAGATCATGGTCAAAAAACTCGTGACACTTACCATCTTTCTGATTTTTTCCTTAATTTTGGTAGCAATAGCGATCAAGTTAAAAATGGACTACAACGTTTTCTGGAATTAATTTTCTCTCATCCATATAAAAACCCCACCTTTGACGAGTTTGCAATGTTCATGGCGTTTAACAGCTCCGTTCGCTCTGGTGACTTATCACGTCAAGTCGGTGCTGTAATTAGTAGAGAAAAGCAAATAATTGCAACTGGCGCTAATGATGTACCAAAATCTGGTGGGGGACTATATTGGGCAGAAGTAGACAAAAAAACAGGAAAGGTAGAAGATCATCCAGATGGAAAAGATTACACTCGAGAGCGAGACTCTAATAAACAAGCACAAGCAGAGATCATAGAAGAAATCGCTAATAATCTTCTAGGTAGCGGTCTATTTAAAGAAGAGCGTCAATTAGAAATAATTAAAATACTAAAAGATAGCAAAATTTCTGACCTCACTGAGTTTGGACGTGTTGTCCATGCAGAAATGGATGCTTTACTTTCTTGTGGTAGAGCAGGTATTCCTACAAGTGGCTCCACTATTTACTGTACTACGTTTCCATGTCATAACTGCGCAAAACATATTATAGCCAGTGGCGTAGAGCGGGTTGTTTATGTAGAGCCATATCCCAAAAGCCGAGCTTTAGACTTTCATTCAGAGTCGATTACATTGAAGTCTGAACTTGAAGAATCCACTCTAGACAATAAAGAAACTGTAGCCTTTGAACCATTTATTGGCATTGGTCCACGTCGATTTCTTGATCTGTTCTCTATGAGTTTAGGTGGTGGGGCCAAATTAAAACGAAAAGATAAAGGCGGGGCAATTTTAGAGTGGGATAAAACTAAAGCACCAATTAGGTCACCTTTGGTGCCAAAGTCATACAAAGAAATAGAAATTGCGGCAACAGAGTTGTGGGATAAAATAGAATAAATCCTCACACGTTTATTAGTAACAAAGAGGGAGCAATTAATTGCTCCCTCTTTGTTTATCACCCTTCCTGATTTTCCCCGGCTACCGGTTCTGCGCCGGCGACGGGTTCAATCTCGATGCGATCGACTCGCTGCAAGCCGCGGGGCAGCTTGGCGCCACGGCGGCCGCGCTCGCCACGGTAGTAGTCGAGATCGGACGGCTTGAGCGTGAGCTTGCGCTTGCCGGCGAACAGGGTGACCGACTGGCCTTGCGGGATGATGGCGGCCATCACCATAAACTCCTCCCGCGCCTTCACGCGGGCTGACGGGATGCTGATGAGCTTGTTGCCCTTGCCCTTGCCGAGTACCGGCAGGGTGCTGAGCGGGAACAGCAGCATGCGCCCCTCGTTGGAGATGGCCATGCAGAGATCGGTGTCCGGCGCGCCTATCTTCTGCGGCGCCATCACCAGGCCCCCTTCCGGCACGGTGAGCAGTGCCTTGCCGTTCTTGTTCTTGGCCGTCAGGTCGTCGTAGTTGCAGACGAAGCCGTAGCCGGCGTCGCTCGCGATCAGGTACGGCTCGCCCTCGTTACCCATCACCAGATGGCGCACCTCTTCCCCGGCCCCGAGCGCGAAGCGGCCGGTGAGCGGCTCGCCCTGGCTGCGGGCCGACGGCAGGGTGTGCGCCTCCAGGGAGTAGGTTCTCCCCAGGGTGGAGAGGAACACCGCCTGCTGGTTGCTGCGGCCATGGGCGTGGGCGAGGTAACCATCCCCCGCCTTGTAGGAGAGGCCCGCCACATCCACGTCGTGGCCCTTGGCGGCACGCACCCAGCCCTTGTCAGAGAGGATCACGGTGACCGGCTCGCTCGGGGTGAGCTCCTTCTCGGTCAGGGCCACGGCGGTGGCGCGCTCCACCAGCGGGGTGCGGCGATCGTCGCCGTACTTCTCGGCGTCCGCCAGGATCTCTTTCTTCAGCAAGGTGCTGAGACGGCGCTCGGAGCCCAGGATCAGCTCCAGCTTGTCGCGCTCTTCCGCCAGTTCGTTCTGCTCGGCTCGCAGCTTGAACTCTTCGAGTTTCGCCAAGTGGCGCAGTTTGAGCTCGAGGATCGCCTCGGCCTGGGTCTCGCTGATGTTGAAACGCTCCATCATCACCCGGCCCGGCTCCTCCTCGGTGCGGATGATCTCGATCACCTCGTCGATATTGAGGTAGGCAATGAGCAAGCCTTCGAGGATGTGCAGGCGGGCCAGCACCTTGTCGAGGCGATACTGCAGGCGGCGGCGCACCGTCTCGCGACGGAAGCTCAGCCACTCGGTGAGGATGGTCTTGAGGTCTTTGACCTGGGGTCGGTTGTCCAGACCCAGGATGTTGAGGTTGACCCTGTAGTTCTTCTCCAGGTCCGTGGTGGCGAACAGGTGGGCCATCAGCCCCTCCACATCCACCCGGTTGGAGCGCGGCACTATGACCAGACGGGTCGGGTTTTCGTGGTCCGACTCATCGCGCAGATCGGTGACCATGGGCAGCTTTTTGGCCACCATCTGGGCGGCGATCTGCTCCATGATCTTGGCGCCTGAAGCCTGATGGGGCAGCGCCGTGATGACGATGTCGCCATCCTCTTCGCTCCACACCGCCCGCTGCTTGATGGAGCCCTTGCCGGTCTCGTAGATTTTGCGGATGTCGTCCCGGGGCGTGATGATCTCGGCATTGGTCGGGTAGTCCGGCCCCTGCACATGGGCCATCAGCGCATCCAGGCCGGCATTGGGGTTGTCCAGCAGCGCCACGCAGGCGTGGGCCACTTCCCGCGCGTTGTGGGGCGGGATATCGGTCGCCATCCCCACCGCGATGCCGGTCACCCCGTTGAGCAGGATGTGGGGCAGGCGGGCGGGCAGCACGACCGGCTCTTTCATGGTGCCGTCGAAGTTCGGCGTCCACTCCACCGTGCCCTGGCCCAGCTCGGAGAGCAGCAGCTCGGAGAAGCGGGAGAGCCGCGCCTCGGTATAACGCATGGCGGCGAAGGATTTGGGATCGTCCGGCGCACCCCAGTTGCCCTGACCATCCACCAGCGGGTAGCGGTAGGAGAAGGGCTGGGCCATCAGCACCATGGCTTCGTAACAGGCGCTGTCGCCGTGGGGGTGATATTTACCCAGCACGTCACCCACTGTACGGGCGGATTTCTTGTGCTTGGACAGCGCCGACAGACCCAGCTCGCTCATGGCGTAGATGATGCGCCGCTGCACCGGTTTGAGGCCGTCGCCGATGTGCGGCAGGGCCCGATCCATGATGACGTACATGGAGTAGTTCAAGTAAGCCTGCTCGGTAAAGGTGCGCATTGGCTGGCGCTCGACCCCGTCCAGACTGAGCTCGATAGCATCACTCATGTGAAATTCTCTTCCGGTTCGGGAGCCGCCACAAGGCGACTCCGGCTAAATGCTTGCCGGCCCCGACAGGGCCGGCCAACGGCTTAGATGATGGCGAGGTTGCCCTTCTCTTCCAGCCACTCGCGGCGATCACCGGCGCGCTTCTTGGCCAGCAGCATGTCCATCAGCTGCAGGGTCTCGTCCCCCTCCTCCCCTTCCTCGCCCATGGTGAGTTGCACCAGGCGGCGGGTGTTGGGATCCATGGTGGTTTCCCGCAACTGCTTGGGGTTCATCTCACCCAGGCCCTTGAATCGGGTCACCATCACCTTGCCCTTCTTCTTCTCGGCTTCGACCCGCTCCAGCACACCGTTCTTCTCGTCTTCGTCGAGGGCGTAGTAGACCTCCTTGCCGATGTCGATCCGGTAGAGCGGCGGCATGGCCACATAGACGTGCCCCTTCTCCACCAGCGCGCGGAAGTGCTTCACAAAGAGCGCGCAGAGCAGGGTGGCGATGTGCAGACCGTCCGAGTCCGCATCCGCCAGGATGCACACCTTGCCGTAGCGCAGGCCACTGAGGTCGTTGGAGTCGGGGTCGAGCCCGATGGCGACCGAGATGTCGTGCACCTCCTGGGAGGCGAGCACCTGACCGGCCTCCACCTCCCAGGTGTTCAGGATCTTGCCGCGCAGCGGCATGATGGCCTGAAACTCCCGATCCCGCGCCTGCTTGGCACTGCCGCCCGCGGAGTCACCCTCCACCAGGAACAGCTCCCCCTGCATGGGATCGGCGCAGCCGCAGTCGGTGAGCTTGCCGGGCAGCGCCGGGCCCTGGGTTATCTTCTTGCGCACCACCGTCTTGGCGGCGCGCATCCGGCGCTGGGCGCTGGAGATGCAGAGCTCCGCCAGCTGTTCGGCGAGCTCGGTGTTGCTGTTGAGGTAGAGACTGAAGGCATCCTTCACCACGCCGGAGACGAAGGCCGAGCTCTGGCGGGACGAGAGCCGCTCCTTGGTCTGGCCGGCGAACTGGGGGTCCTGCATCTTGACCGAGAGGATGTAGGCGCAGCGATCCCAGATATCTTCCGGGGTCAGCTTGACCCCGCGCGGCAGCAGGTTGCGGAACTCGCAGAACTCGCGCATGGCGTCCAGCAGGCCCTGACGCAGGCCGTTGACGTGGGTGCCACCCAGCGCCGTAGGGATCAGGTTCACATAGGATTCGGCGAGGCACTCGCCCCCTTCCGGCAACCAGCACAGGGCCCAGTCCACCGCCGACTGCTCGGTGCTGAAGCTGCCGACGAAGGGCTGCTCCGGCAGGCAGGTGAATTGCTTGACCGCATCGATGAGGTAGTCCTTAAGGCCGTCTTCGTAGCACCACTCAAGCCGGATGCCGGTGTTCTTGTCGAGAAACTTGATGGTGAGGCCGGGGCAGAGCACCGCCTTGGCCTTGAGCAGGTGCTCGAGTTTCGAGACCGAGAAGCGCGGCGAGTCGAAATAGCTCGGCTGGGGCCAGAAGCGCACCCGGGTGCCTGTGTTGCGGCGCCCGCAGGTGCCGGTGATGGTGAGCTCCTGCACCTTCTCGCCCCGCTCGAAGGCGATGTCATAGACCTGGCCGTCCCGGCGCACCGTCACCTCGACCCTATCGGAGAGGGCGTTCACCACCGAGATGCCCACCCCGTGCAGACCGCCGGAGAACTGGTAGTTCTTGTTGGAGAACTTGCCCCCCGCGTGCAGCTTGCAGAGGATCAGCTCCACGCCGGAGACCCCTTCCTCCGGGTGAATGTCCACCGGCATGCCGCGACCGTCATCGATCACCTCAAGGGATTGATCCTCGTGCAGGATCACCTCCAGATTGCGGGCATGGCCCGCCAGCGCCTCGTCGACGCTGTTGTCGATGACCTCCTGGCCGAGGTGGTTGGGCCGGGTGGTGTCGGTATACATGCCGGGGCGGCGACGCACCGGTTCAAGGCCATTGAGGACCTCAATGGCATCCGCATTGTATTGAGTAGACATGGAGGGCCTTGCGAATTGACGTTTGGGGGGAATCTTACTCGCTGGGAGGGTATTGGACAAACCCGTCGGCGGCAAAGCTTGATCCCGACCGGATAAGCCGCCGCCCCCGCCCCGTTCAGCTCGCCTCGACCGCCACCGGCAGCGCCTGCTGCAACTGGGAGAGGGCGCTGTGCAGCCGCCACACCATGCCGGCCAGCTCCCGCGCCGCCGGCTCCCTGTGGTTGGCCAGAGCCCCGCAGATCCGCTGCAGCTCGGCCAGGGTGCGATCCAGGGAGGCGTGCTGCACCCCCTGCTCGGTGAGGATCCCCTGCAGAGATCGGATACAGGCGTCGCGCACCAGGTAGAGGGGCTGATCCTCGTCACGCCACTGGCGCAGCTGCCAGACGATGTGGCTGCAGTTGAGCAGCACCACGCCCCAGCGCAGCACCCAGAGGCGGGCGGTCTGATCCTGGCTCTGGCTGAGCTGGCTGATGCAGTGGTAGATGAGGGATTCGAACTGGCTCTCGCTCTGGCGCGGGGCCGGCGCCAGCTGATCCATGAAGTGGCGGCGCAGGGAGCGGATGAGGCGGCGGCTCTTGCGCCGATCCGAGCTCGGTCGCAGCAGCTGGAACGCCAGTCCGGCGCTCATCACCCCCAGCGCCTGTCCCAGGCTGCCGTTGATGTACTGCAGGTAGTCGTAGCTCGGCGGATTGGTGATGGCGAGAAAGGAGCCGAGCAGCACGATGAGCTGGCCCCACAGCACCGCCTGCCTGGGTTGTTGCTGCTTGAACAGCTGCATGGTGATGAGCGCGGGGAACAGCAGGGCGCAGAAGAGCCAGAAGTCGTCGAGGCGGATCATCAGGCCGAACTTGACCGCGAAGCAGATGAGGCTGAGCAGCAGGATCGCCTTGAGCATGGTGTTGGCCCCCTTGGCGGGCGCCGGGGTGGCCGAGTAGAGCACGCAGCAGATGGAGAGCAGGGTCAACGCCGAGCTGCCCGCATCCCACTGGCTGTGGATCCAGAAGGCGCAGCCCAGCAGCACGCAGAGGAAGGTGCGCCCGCCGTTGTAGGCCGCCTCCAGCGTGTCGGTGTGGCTGGTGAGCGAAGAGTGGCGCGGCGGCGCCGGCCACTCCTGATCGTCGTAACGGGCCAGCCGATCCAGCCAGCGCTGACACTCCAGATAGCTCCAGCAGAAGTGGCGCAGCCGCCGCCAGAAGGTGTGCAGCCGGTAGTCGCTGGCTGCCGTCGGCACCAAGGGGGCCAGCAGCCGGGCGATGCGGTACTTGTCACAGCCGGGCTGGCCCAGCTCGACCAGCAGGCGCTCCAGCAACGCCTGCAGCCCCTCCGGTTGCGTCGGCCAGTTGTGCAGCATGCGGCGCTGGCTGGAGATGAGGCTGATGAGCCGCAGCTGGCGGTGCAGCAGGAAGTTGAGCAGCCGGTTGTGGCGGCGCAGCCGATGGTGGCTCCAGACCGCCTGGATACGCAGCACGTTCATGGTGAGGATCTGGCCGATCAACCCCTCGTGGGCGGTGCGCACCTCCGGGCTCGCCTCCCCCAGCCAGAGCAGCTGGGCATGCTCCAGCAGGCGGGCCTGGGTCTTGTTCAGCGACTGCAGCAGGGTCTCGCCATCCGAGGTGCTGGGCAGGATCATCATCAACAGGCCGCCGCAGAGGATGCCGATGATCACCTCGCTCACCCGCGCCTGGGCGATGTCGAAGATGTGCTGCGGGTCGGTCAGGTTGACGCAGGAGAAGGCGATGATGGCGGCGGTGTAGCCCGCCAGCGCAAAGGCGTAGGAGACGTTGTTCTGATGGTGGTTGGAGATGTAAGTACAGAGCGCCAGCCAGAGTGCGATGAGGAAGCTGAACAGCCAGGGATCGCTGATGCCAAGGCCGGTGATCACCACAGCCGCCATGGCGCCGATGAGGCTGCCCACTACCCGCCCCAGACTCTTGCTGATGACGCCGCCCACGGTGGGAAAGCTCACCACGGCGGCTGAGGTCATCGCCCAGTAGGGGGAGTCCAGCTCCAGCACGAAGGCCAGCCAGAGCGACAGGCACATGGCCAGGCTGTTGCGCAGGGCGTAGCGCCACTGGCCGCCATTGGCCTTGCCCCAGGGGGTCTGGCGCCAGAGCGAGGCGGCCACCTTACTCCCCTATGGTGATGGTGCAGGTGGTGCCTGCAATCAGCGTCAGCCCGGGCGGCACCTCCAGCAGCTTGATCCGCACCGGCACCCGCTGGGCCAGCCGCACCCAGGGCACGTTGGGTTTGACGTCCAGCAGCAGGTTGTCGGCCCCCTCCACGCTCTGATCGTGGATGGCGCGCCCTATGCTCTCCACTTCGCCGTGCAGCCGCTGCTCCCCGCTGTAGAGCACCACCTCTGCCGGTTTGCCCGGCGCTATGTGCCTGAGCTTGGTCTCCTCGAAGTAGCCCTGCACGTAGAAGGAGTGGATGTCCACCAGTGCCACCAGCGGCACCCCGGCGCTGGCATAGTTGCCGACCCGGGTCTGCAGGTTGGTGATGTAGCCGTCGCTCGCGGCATGAACCCGGGTCTTGGCCAGCGACCATCTGGCCTGCTCCAGATTGGCCTGCGCCACCTGGTAGGCCGCCTTCATCGCCTGGGCGTTGAGGCGGGCCTCGTCCACCGCCTCGGCGGAGATGACGCTGCGCGACAGGCCGCTGCGCCGGCTCGCCTCGTGCTCCGCCTTGTCGAGATCCGATTTGGCCTTGGCCAGCGCCGCCTGGGCGTTGTCCAGCGCGATCCGGTAGGGCTCGGGATCCAGGGTAAAGATCTCCTCCCCCGCCTTCACCAGCTGGTTGTCTTTCACCGCTATCTTGATGATCTTGCCCGACACCTCGGGGGTGACGCTGACCAGCTCGGCCCGCACCTTGCCATCCCGGGTCCAGGGCCCCTGCATGTAGTAGTTCCACAGCCACCAGCCCGCCGCCAGCGCCAGCGCGCAGACCAGCAGGGTAGAGAAGTATTTGAGGGTCGCGAGGGGTGATTTAGCCATGTAGCAATATCCATAGGGCGCCGCTGACGGCGAGGATAAACAGGGAGAGATCCATCAGCAGGGGGTGCCAGACATCCCCGCCGTAGAGCCAGTCACGCAGCAGGTGGTGCACGGGCAGCCAGCCCAGCAGGCCGAGCAGCACGGCCTTGAACAGGGGAGGAAAGTAGAGAGAGGCGCCAAGGACAAGGTCGGGCAAAGCGGAAGAGATAGGCAATGACGGGCTCCCTGTGGGCGGAGGAAGGGGTGCGCCAAGGTTAACACAGCCGGCGGCGGCGACAGAAGCGGGTGACTCCTTCCCCTCGTCGTCGCCTCAATCGAACAGGGTATCCCGCCGACCCTCGCGCAGATGGGCGTGCAGGGTGCGCAACTGGGATGCCACCACCCGATGGCGGGAAAGCGGGGGCAAGTCGTCGATGGGGAAGTACGCCGCGCCCTGGGTCTCATTAGTCTCGGTGAGTAGCGCGCCCCCCGTCACCTCGCACAGGAAGAAAGCCTTGTGGGCATGGGGCAGTTGCGGGGGATGGGGATGCTTGAGCTTGTCGAACAGCGCCAGCAGTTGCACGGCCCGGCAGGCGAGGCCGGTCTCCTCCACCACCTCGCGCACCACGGCCCCCGCCGGCGAGTCGCCGATGTCGCACCAGCCCCCCGGCAGGGTCCAGAGCCCGTCGCAACGCTCCTGCACCAGCAGGAGATGGCCCGCATCGTTCTGGATGAAGGCTCGCACATCCAGCTTGGGGGTGGGATAACCACTATCCAGGGCGATCCAGTCGCCGATGGCTTCCGGTGCCAGCTCGCTCTGGCTGGCGATGAGCGCCACAGTGGCGGCTCGCAGCGCCTCGAAGCGGGCTATATCGAAGGGATCTTTCGAGTAGGTAAGCCCGGCCTGCGCCGTGGCCAGCACCTGTTCGAGGAAGGCGGCCAGTGGCAGCTGCATGGCTAGAGCCCGAGGAAGCGGACGATCTGGGCGGGGTAGCGCTCGAAGCCTGTGAAGGCGTGGTTGCCACCGCACTCCAGCGACAGGCGGGCAAAGCGGTATTCGTCCAGCGCCTTGCGATAGTCGAGCACTTCATCCTCCTGCTGCTGCAGGATCCAGAGCCGCTCGGGGGCCGTCACCGGCACCGCCAACGCCCGCAGCTCATCCATGTGCGCCGGCAGCAGCTCGTAGCGTTCGCCGTTGTAGGGGTTGGTCTGGGGACCGAGGTAGTCGCAGAGCAGTTCGTGAGGGCGCACCGCCGGGTTGATGAGGGCGGCGCGGCAACCATGCAGCTCGCTCACCCTGGTCGCCATAAAACCGCCGAGGGAGCTGCCCACGGCGCCGAGCTTGAACGCACTGCCGTGACGGGCTTTCAGGCCGGCGATGGCCTGCTCGATGGCGGACCAGGCCGCCGCTGGCGTATTGGGCTGGGCCGGGATCACCACCTCGATGTCGGGTCTGTGCTCGGCCACCCAGGCCGCCATCTGTTGCGCCTTGACCGAGCCGGGGGAGGAGTTGAAACCGTGCAGGTAGAGCAGAACGGAGGTCATGCAGGCCTCCTCAATAACCGGTGGCATCGGGGTCGGGCACGAACTGCCCCATCGGCAGGCGCCACACCTGGCTCGCGACCCTGCCGTCCGGATGCAGGGTGAGATAGCGCCAGCCCGGGCCGGACTCGTCCAGGGCGAAGCCGTCGGAGAGCGGCTTGAACTGAATGCAGGTGGAGGGGCTGGCGATCAGCCGCACGCCGCGATGCACCTCGTCAAACTCCTGGTGGACGTGGCCGAACAGTATGGTCTTCTGCTGCGGGTGGCGGGCCAGCACGGCAAACAGGTCGTCGGCATTCTTGAGGTTGTGCTGATCCAGCCAGGCGCAGCCCACCGGCACCGCCTGATGGTGCAGGGCGATGAGGGCATGGCGCTCGGGGTGCTGGCGCAGGGCCTGATCCAGGGCCGCCAGCTGGTGATCCCCCAGCACGCCGTGGGGTTTGCCACGCACCTGGGTGTCCAGCAGGATGATCTGCCAGTGCTCCCCCACCAGTTGCTTGGCCTCGCTGATGCCGGCCGCATGCAGGTATTCGGTCATCAGGGGGCCGTCGTCGTGGTTGCCGGGCAGCCAGTAGATGGGGCGAGCAAGCGGCGCCATCATGGAGGCGAAGCGCTGGTAGGACTCCGGGCTGTGATCCTGGGAGAGATCCCCAGTGGCGAGGATGAGATCGAACGGGTGGTCATTGGCCTGCACCTGTTCCAGCACGGCGGCCAGGCTCTGCGCCGTGGGCACGGCCAGCAGCCGCCCCTCGGCGCTCGCGAAGAGGTGGGTGTCGGTAATCTGTAACAGGCGCACACTGCCGTCCGGCGCCTGAGGTAGCTCTGTTTCCAAAATCACGCTTCTTTTTTATGGGTTCAACTAGAGGATGTTGATCAGGCTGATGCCGTGTTTGAGACAAAATCTTAACCAATCGGCCAGGAATAGATTTACCTGCTCTTTTTCATCCCTGTGATGCATTTTTTGATTGGGATAATCATAACGTGGTTGCAACATCGAAATCTGTTGCGCCGCACACACTTCCGCCATCCGCACATCGTGATACAAACGAATCTCTATGCGAGCCTGCAAGTAGCTCGGCAATTCCGGGTTGTGCTGGGCCAGGATCACCTGGCTGGTGAAGCGGCTCTCCTCGGTGACGGTGAGCTGGAACTGCAGGCCGTTGCCCACCTGATAGCGGCGCTCGGCCCCCACGGAGCCGCCGGGGGGCAGCAGCTTCATCAAGGCCATATAGTTCACCTCGCAGGTACGCTGCAAGGACATCAGGTCGGGCACATAGCGCTTCATCGGGCTCTGGACTAATGGCATATCGCGGCTCCATCAATCAGGGTCCATGGGTAGTTCACCTCGCAGGTGCGCTGCAAGGACATCAGATCGGGCACATACCGCTTCATCGGGCTCTGAACTAATGGCATGTTGCGGCTCCATCAATCAGGGTCCATGAAGGGTGGACCCGCTGCATGGTGATCAAGTCGGACACAGGGCACCTGACCCTGGCCTGAACGAGTGCCACCTCAGCGCCCCGCCAGCCAGCGGGCCCGCAGTTCGCCGTGGTTGAGGGCCAGCCACTGCAGGGCGATGACGGAGGCGGCGTTGTCGATGCGCCCCTCCTTCAACCAGGCATAGGCCTGCTCGCGGCTCACCACGTGCACCCGGATGTCTTCACCTTCCTCCGCCAGACCGTGGATCCCCGCGGCCCGGCTCGCATCCACCTCGCCAACGTAGACTTCGATGCGCTCTGTGCTGCCACCCGGGCTCACCAGATAGCTGATGGCGTGTTCACAGCGGCCCACCTCGATCCCCGCCTCTTCCACCGCTTCGCGCCGCACCACGGCCTCGGCGGTCTCCCCTTCATCTATGATGCCGGCCACCAGTTCGAGCAACCAGGGGGTGGCGCTGGTCTCCATGGCGCCGATGCGAAACTGCTCCACCAGCACGATCTCATCCCGTACCGGATCATATGGCAGCAGGGCGGCAGCATGGCCGCGCTCGAACAGTTCCCGCACTATGGGCTCATTCCAGCCACCGGCAAACAGCCTGTGCTGCAGGCGGTAGACGTTCACCTTGAAGAAGCCGTTATATCCGGCTGATTTACCGATGATTTTCACATCATCGCCGGAGTAGTGACGGGTTTGAGGCAAGGCTTGCTGTGACATATGAGACTCCTACCAGCTTGACTTGGCCTGGTTTGACCATAATATTCGGGGGCATGAATGAACATTCATTCATTTGCTCTCGCCGATGATGAGGGAAGGATTTTAGCAGCCACAGGACATTTGGCTAGGCGGGTTGCCGAGAAAACCTGCCCTGCCTCTTGACGTTTCCGTTACTGGAAAAGAGACAGTTCGCAATGAAATCTGCTTATAGTAGAGTGGTTAAGCTGAAATCAAGCTTGGTCGGTGACAATCCCCCCCTTCATCCAGCGGACAGCTTTGGGTTGATACATAAGGTTAAAAATATCATATGAAAAGAACACTCTTGTCAGTCATGGTGATGCTGGGTGTGAGCGGCGCCGCTCATGCCGAAAACCTGCTCGAAATTTACCAACAAGCCCAGATCAAGGATACCCAGCTGTTGGAATCCAAGGCCAAACGGGACCAAGCCTTCGAGAAGATCAACGAATCCCGCGCAGCCCTGCTGCCCCAGATCAACCTGGGTGCCGGCCTCAACTACCTGCAGAACAAGGACGATACCCAGACCAACACGGGCGCCACCGGCTCAGTGACGCTGGATCAGTCCATCTACCGCCGCAGCAACTGGGTCAACCTGGACCTGACCGAGAAGAGCGCCACCCAGTCCGACGTGGCCTACAACCTTGAGTACCAGAACCTGATGCTGCGTACCGCCCAGGCCTATTTCGACGTGCTCAAGGCGATGGATACCCTGGAATTCGTGCGCGCCAACAAGACCGCGGTGGAACGTCAGCTGGAACAGACCCAGCAGCGCTTCGAAGTGGGCCTGACCGCCATCACCGACGTGCATGAGGCCGAGGCCGAGCGCGACCAGGCGCTGGCGGACGAGATCAATGCCGAGAACACCCTGGACAACAGCTACGAGAGCCTGCGCGAGCTGACCGGCATCGATCACCGTCAGCTGGACGTGCTCAACACCGAGCGCTTCAGTCCGCAGAAGACGGCCTTCAACTCCGACAAGTGGCTGGAGCTGGCCCTGGACAAGAACCTGGAGCTGCACAGCGCCCGCATCGGCAAGGACATCGCCAAGGAGCAGATCGATCTGGCCAAGACAGGCCACGAGCCGACCCTGGATCTCGGCGCCGGGCTCAGCGCCGGTTACAACGATTACAAGGACGAGATCCGCAACCCCGAGAGCAACAGCAACCAGGGCAATATCGGCCTGAACTTCAACCTGCCGCTCTACACCGGCGGGGCCACCACCTCCCAGGTCAAGCAGGCGCAGTTCAACTACGTGGCCGCCAGCGAACAGCTGGAGCGCAGCTTCCGCTCGGTGCAGAGCACGGTCCGCTCCTCCTACAACAACGTGAACGCCAGCATCGGCTCGGTGCGCGCCTACAGCCAGTCCGTCATCTCCGCCGACAGCGCCCTGAAGGCGACCGAGGCCGGGTACGAAGTGGGCACCCGCACCATAGTCGACGTGCTGGACGCCACCCGCAAGCTGTATCAGGCCAAGCAGAAGCTCTCCGAGGCCCGCTACAACTACATCCTCAGCATCCTCTCCCTGAAGCAGGCCGCCGGCATCCTGGAGCAGAAGGATCTGGAGGAGGTCAACCAGGGGCTGATGCCCGCGGCCCAGGTCACCAAGCAGTCCTGAGCCAGGCGCACACCATGAGAAAAGGCGACCCCGGGGTCGCCTTTTTTATGTCTGCACAGTAGTCAAACCGCTCACTTCCAACCTATCCCGGTAGGCGTCGTTGTTGAAGGCAGTTTGAGTCAGGACAGCACACAGAAACCGGAGCGTACTGGAGTACGTGAGCCCTTGGTTTCACATAAGCGAGCACTGCCCGGGTTCAAAATGGCGAATACAATAGCCTAATAGGATGGGTTTAGCCGCGCTCGCGGATGGTCTTGATGATGTCGCTGGTGGAGCAGCCGTCCTCGAAGTTCAGCACCCGCACCTCGCCGCCGTTGGCGGTCACCTCGGCGTAACCGGCGATCTCTTCGGGCTTGTAGTCGCCACCCTTGACCAGCAGGTCCGGCAGGATCTCGGCGATCAGGCGCTGGGGAGTGTCCTCGGAGAAGGGAACCACCCAGTCCACGGCGCCCAGGGCCGCCAGCACCGTCATGCGGCGTTCGGTCGGATTCACCGGGCGACCCGGCCCCTTGAGGCGGCGCACGGACTCGTCGGTGTTGACCGCCACGATCAGGCGATCCCCCAGCTTGCCGGCATTGGCCAGATAGGAAACATGGCCCGCGTGCAGGATGTCGAAGCAGCCGTTGGTCATCACCACCTTCTCGCCCCGCAGGCGGGCGGCCTGGACGGCGACCTTGAGCTGGGCCTCGGACATGACGCCAAAGCCGGTCTCCTGCTCGGTGTAGAGCGCATTGGCCAGCTCCACCGGGCTGACGGTGGAGGTCCCCAGCTTGCCGACGACGATGCCGGCGGCGGTGTTGGCCAGGGCGCAGGCCTCGTCCAGGCTCATGCCTGCGGCCAGGGAGGTCGCCAGGGTGGAGATGACGGTGTCACCGGCACCGGTCACGTCATAGACCTCGTGGGCCTGGGCCGGCAGGTGCAGCTCGGGCTGGCCTTCGCGGATCAGGGTCATGCCGTTCTCGGAGCGGGTCACCAGCAGGGCGTCCAGCTCGAAGCGCTTGACCAGATCCAGTCCCTTGGCGACCAGATCCTCCTCCCCCTTCACCTTGCCCACCACGGCCTCGAACTCGGACATGTTGGGGGTCAGCAGGGTGGCACCGCGGTACTTCTCGAAGTCGGTCCCCTTGGGATCCACCAGCACGGGAATGCCGGCGACGCGGGCGCGGCGGATCATGCCCGGCACGTCGTTCAGGGCGCCCTTGCCGTAGTCGGAGAGGATCATCACGTCCGCCTCGGGCAGCGCCTGCTCCACCTTGCCCATCAGCAGGCTGGCGTCCACGTCGTGGAAGGCCTCCTCGAAGTCGAGGCGCAGCAGCTGCTGGTTGCGGGAGAGCACCCGCAGCTTGGTGATGGTCGGGTAGTCGGTCAGGCGAACGAAATCACAGGCGACCTTGACCCCCGCCATCTGGCCGGCCAGCGCGTCGGCGGCCTCATCCTGGCCGGTCAGCCCCAGCAGCACGGCCTGGGCACCCAGGGCGGCGGAGTTCAGGGCCACGTTGGCGGCGCCACCCGGGCGCTCCTCTATGTGTTCGACCTTGACCACGGGCACCGGTGCCTCGGGGGAGATGCGGCCGGTGGGGCCGTGCCAGTAGCGATCCAACATGACATCGCCAACGACCAGAACGCGGGCTTTTTCAAACTCGGGCAGGGTGATCTTCATCTGTATCGGCTCTCAAAACCTGAAAAATTCAGCGGGCGATTTTACCACACTCTTTTCCCCGGCGTGAAAAAAGCGCGGCCCCGCCCACCGCCATCCGCCCCTGCCGCCCCCTCTGACCAGGCGACGCTGATTCGCACCCGCCCCTGTTTTTCGGATAGAATCCCCAGATTGCGAGTGGCGCCATCCGCACGGCCAGGCACAAGCACGGCTCGTCCCCGTTCGGCTGGACTCCCCTATTTTGCGTTTGTGAACAAGAGACTCTTCATGGCCCAAGAACATGCTCCCCGCCTCGAACCCCGTCTGTTCCATCCCCGTTACTGGGGCAGCTGGTTCGGCCTCGGCCTGCTCTGGCTGCTGGTGTTGCTGCCCTGGCGCAGCCAGATGTGGCTGGGCCGCCAGCTCGGGACCCTGGCCCGCAAGGTGCTGAAATCCCGCGTCAAGATAGCGCGCCGCAACCTGGAGCTGGCCATGCCGGAGCTGAGCCGGGATGAGCGCGAGGCCCTGCTGGTGCAAAACTTCGAGAGCGTGGGCTGCGCCATCTTCGAGGTGGGGATCGCCTGGTTCTGGCCGGACTGGCGGATGCGCCGCCTCATGAAGGTGGAGGGGGAAGAGCATGTTATCCGGGCCGTTGAGCAAGGCCAGGGCATGCTGCTGCTCTCCTGCCACTTCCTCACCCTGGAACTCAACGCGCGCTGCTTCGGCCTGGTGCGGCCCGGGGTCGGCGTCTATCGCCCCAACACCAACCCGGTGCTGGAGTACGCCCAGTACCACGGCCGCTGCGCCTCCAACAAGTACCTGGTAGACCGCATGGACGTGAAGGGCATGATCAAGGCGCTGCGTAACGGCGATGCCCTCTGGTACGCGCCGGATCACGACTACGGCAGCCATGCCAGCGTCTTCGTGCCCTACTTCGCGGTCGAGCAGGCCGCCACCATCACGGGGACCGCCACCCTGGCGCGGGTCAAGAACACCGTCACCCTGCCCTGCTACAACATCCGCACCAAGGAGGGCTACACCCTGCATATAGGGGCGCCGCTGGAAGGCTACCCGAGCGGCGACGATCTGGCCGACGCCAGCCGCGCCAACCGCGAGATCGAGGCCGCCGTGCGCAAGGCCCCGGAGCAGTACATGTGGCTGCACCGCCGCTTCAAGACCCGTCCCAGCCCGGAAGATCCCAGTTACTACTGATAGAGGCATTCACCGCTGCTTCAAGACTCGCTTCGACCCGGAGGATACCGGTTACTACTGGGAGACATTCATCACCTCCCCAAGACCCGCTCCGACCCGGAGGATGCCGGTTACTACTGGGAGACATTCATCACCTACCCAAGACCCGCTTCGACCCGGAGGATCCGGGCTGCTGCCGATGGGATTGAGCAACCGGCCCCAATGAGAAAGCCCTCGCACTGCGAGGGCTTTTTGTTGTCTGCCCGAGCCCGCCTTACTGGCGGATCAGGCGGTAGATGGCGTAGCCGGGGTGCTTGGCATCGTCCATCGGCAGGGTGGACTGGTACGCCAGATCCGCCCCCGCCAGGGCCTTGGCCTCGTCCGTCGGCGAGGAGTAGAGTCGCACGTCCACGTTGGCGGGCAGCGCCTTCATGTGCCAGTTGTTGTTGGCCGCCGGGCTGAAGCCGGCCGGGTTATCCGCAGACTGGGCCTTCAGGTACTGGGCGATGATCTCCCGCGTCTCGGAGGGGTCTTCGTGGACTATGTTGCTGCCGTCGATACCCGGGAAGTGGCCACCGCCGCTGGCGCGGTAGTTGTTGGTCACCACGTAGAACTTCTGGGCCGGATCGACGGGCTGGCCGTTGAAGGTGAGGTTGCTGATGCGCTGGCCGTCGCTCACCTTGGTCCCGTCCTTGCCGTAGCGGGCCGGCTGGGTGATGTCCACCTCGTAGCTCACCCCGTCGATGACGTCGAAGTTGTAGGTGGGGAAGTTCTCGTTCACCAGCCACTGCACCTCTGTCTTGCTGGCATCGATCCGGTTGAACTGGCCGGCACTCATCTCCAGCCACTCCTTGACGGTGGCCCCGTTCACCTCGACCACCTGCAGGGTGTTCGGATAGATGTAGAGGTCGGAGACGTTGCGCAGGGAGATGTCACCCTGGGCCACGTAGGTGAAGTCGTTGATGCCGTTGCGACCACCGCGGAAGGGGGCCGCCACCGACAGGATCGGATACGGCTCCTTGAGCAGGCCGTCTTGTTGCAACTGCTCGGCGTGACGGCGCTGGGCATCGCTCACCAGCTGGACCGAGGGGTCGTCCTGCACCAGGGCGAAGAAGCTGTGGATGGGGGAAGTGATCTTGCCGAGGGGCTCGTCCAGCCACTGGTTGGTGGCGTCGTGGTCCGCCTGCACCAGGTCCACCACCCGCTGATCCACGGCGCTGCCCTCGCTGGAGTCGATCTTGCGCAGGCTGGCCTGGCTCTGCTTCACCCGCCACCGGCCATCCACCTGCTCCAGCTTGAGGTCTATGATACCGAGGTGGTTGCCCCAGTAGCCGGGCATCACGGTCGGGATGCCGCCGAGGGTGCCCGCCTGGTTGTCCACCTCCGGCAGGTCCGGGAAGTCCCCGGGGAAGTTCTTGTGGGCGTGGCCCAGCATCAGGGCATCCACCCCCTTCACCTTGGCCAGGTGCCAGGCAGAGTTCTCCATCATGGCCTCGTAGCTGCTGGCATTGATGCCGGTATGGGCCACCACCACCACCACGTCGGCACCCTTGGCGCGCAGCTCGGGCACATAGTGGTTGGCGGTCTCGACCATATCGGCCACCACCACCTTGCCCTCCAGATGGCGCTTGTCCCACTGCAGCACCTGGGGCGGGGTCAGGCCCAGGATGCCCACCTTGACGGTCTGCAGCTGGCCCTTGTCATCGGTCACCTGGCGATCCAGCAGCAGGTAGGGGGTGAACTTGTTGCCGCTCCAGTCTACTTGCCCCTTCGCATCGCGCTTGAAGGCGGCCGCCTCGAACACGTTGGCGTTCACATAGGGGAACTCGGCCCCCGCCAGCACCTTGCCGAGGTAATCCAGACCGTAGTTGAACTCGTGGTTGCCCAGGTTGCCGGCGTCATAGTCCAGCTCGTTCATCGCCTTGAACACCGGGTGGGCCTGCTTCTCCAGGTAGCCGGCGCCGGACTGCTCGAAGATGTAGTCCGCCAGCGGCGTGCCCTGGATCAGGTCGCCGTTGTCGAGCAGCAGGTTGTTGGGGTTCTCGGCGCGGGCGGCGCGGATCAGCAGGGCGGTGCGGGAGAGGCCAAACTTGCGGTCCTCCTTGTCCTGGTAGTAGTCATACCCCAGCACGTTGGAGTGGATGTCGGAGGTCTGGATCAGACGCAGGGAGACAGTCCCCGGCTGTGCCTTGCTGTCGTTTTCGTTGCTGCAGGCAGACAGCAGCACTATGGTGGCGATGGCCCCCAGCTTCATGGTGTTTTTCACTGTATTTTCCCTTTTATTATGAGTAACGCTTTACCAGCGCTGGGAATTTAACAGACGAATATGTCAGCATATGAAGCCGGGACTCATTTTTATGAAGCGCGGCACAAAAATAGCCTTATGAGGCCATCAGTGCCCCGCTGGCCAGCTTGACCGCCAGCACCAGCATGATGAGACCAACAACAAGATCAATGGCTTGCTGTACCCGCCCCCGAGAAAGCCAGGGGGAAAGCGCCGCCGCCCCGAACGCCAATCCGTAAAACCAGACCAGGGAGGCCAGCATGGCCCCAGCCGCGAAGGCGGGCCGCAGATCCTCGGCAAACTGGCTGCCGAAGGAGCCGAGCAGCATCAGGGTATCCAGATAGACGTGGGGGTTGAGCAGGGTCACCCCGAGCGTCATGGCCAATACCCCCTTGACCCCCATCAGCTGGGGGGAATCCGCCAGGGCAGCCCCCTGCCCGCGCCAGGCACTGCGCAGGGAGCGCATACCGAACCAGCCGAGGAAGAGCACGCCGCCCCAGGTCAGCAGCGCCAGCCCCACTGGACTGGCCGCCAGCAGGTTGGCACCGCCGAACACACCTATGCCGATCAGCACGAGATCGCACAGGCAGCAGAGGGTCGCTGTCAGCAGGTGGTGGTTGCGGTGAATGCCCCGACTCAGCACGAAGGCATTCTGGGCCCCGATGGGGATGATCATGGCGAGGCCGAGGGTGAAGCCTTGCAGGGTGGTGGCAAACATGGGATGCGTTCCTGTGAAAGAGTTGGACGCACTATAAGGGGGTGCAGGCAATCAGAGAAATTCATTCATTTTCTGATGCATTCATAAAACTGATGATATTCGCGCCGAAACCACACAAAGAAGGTTGTCAATTGCAGGATCTGACAATTGTGGGGCCCCGGTCACCACCCCGAGAATCGGCGGGATGAGGGAGCGGCGCAGGACAGCGGGCGATGGCGACAGGGGAGATGCCGGGCGACGGAGCAATGCCGCCCGGTCGAGGCTCACTGCAGCAGCTTGGGGAAGTTGGTGACCACCACCTGCTCCAGGTTCGGCAGCAGGATGCCGCTGCTCACCCCCTTGGCGATGGCTTGATAACGGTTCATCGATCCCGTCTTGCGGGTCACCTGATTGAGGTGGTAGTTCACGGTGCGCTCGGTGATCCCCAGGATGCAGGCGATCTCGCTCGAGGTCTTCCCTTCGCTCGCCCAGAACAGACACTCTGTCTCCCGCTCCGTCAACGCCTCCTGGGGGGCATCCTCCCTCATGCCGCTGCGCACCACCCGGATCGCCGCCTCGAAGATGTAGCTGGACATCCAGGAGAGGATGGGCGAGGACTCCAGCAGCAGATCGCTCGACGCCCGCTCCCGGGTGATAAACGACAGTATGCCGTTTTCCCCCGCCGCCCCGTGCAACGGGAACGAGATGCCGTTGCGCAACCCGAACTCCGCCGCCAGCCCCATCACATCCATGCTCCCCTCTTGCAGGAAGCGCGCCCTCTCGTCCAGCCGGTTCCAGTAGATGGGCAGGGTCTGCCTGCGGGCAAGCTGGATGATGGGATCGCAGGCCAGCATGTTGTTCACCGTGTAGGCCTGTACCCAGGAGTCGGGGCACTGGTTGAACAACACCACCTTGGGCCTCTGCATCGACATGGGCAGGATGAGCGCAAACCTATAGTAGTCGTAGCCCATTCCCAGGGTGAAGCGGCCGATCAGCTCCGCCAGCCGGTTGCCATCGGTCACCAGGGTGAAATGTTCCAGATACTCAAGCAGTTGGTCGCGTGTCATAGGCTAGCCCCCCCTGGCCAAGGCCTTGGATTATAGCGCCTAACCATGAAATGGAGAGACATGAATGCTTGTTTTCAAAGGAAAACTGAGAGAACACCCCAGATGGGAGGTCGAAAACGAGCTTTATCGCTTTCGCAAGCACGTCTTCTCCGATCGACTCGGTTGGGATGTGGAATCCCACCGGGGGCTGGAGCGGGACAATTTCGACAAACCCGATACCCACTGGGTGCTGATTGAAGATGAAGAGGGGTTGTGTGGCTGCATCCGCCTGCTCAGCTGTGCCCAGGACTATATGCTGCCCCGCATCTTCCCCATCGCCCTCGCGGGTGAACTGCCTCCGCGCGGTGCCGATGTCTGGGAGCTGACCCGGCTCGCCATCGACGCCGACCGGGCTCCCCGCCTGGACAACGGCATCAGCGAGCTGACCTGCGTCCTCTTTCGCGAGGTCCTGGCCTTCGCCAGGGAACAGGAGATCCGCGAGCTGGTGGCCGTGGTCAGCCTGCCGGTGGAGCGCATCTTCCGCCGCCTCGGTCTGCCCATCGAGCGGCTCGGTCACCGCCAGGCGGTGGATCTGGGTGCCGTGCGCGGAGTGGGGATCCGTTTTCATCTGGACGAGCGCTTCGAGCGCGCCGTTCACCGCCCCCTGCAGGGAGAATACAGGCCTGCGGACGCCCTGATCGCGACGACCTGACCCCATAAAAAAGTCCCGGGACAGTGCCCGGGACCAAGACGTTCGCTATGGCCCGTTTCCACCCCATGCAAAAACGGACAGGATGAGTATCTAATGAATCTCACCTTGTCTCTACTGTCACATCTCACAGTGGCAGTCCCTCCCCACCACCCGATCCGCGGCCGGGTTGTCCTCCCGCCGTCGCTCCAGTAGCATTCTTGCTCAATCCTCTTGTTATAAGGAATGCTGATGAAGGCGTTGGACTACAAGCTGCTGCTGGCGCTGGATGCGGTGATGGAAGAGCAGAACTTCGAGCGGGCCGCCCAGCGCCTGCACATCACCCAGTCCGCCATCTCCCAGCGCATCAAGCAGCTGGAGCAGCAGTTTGCCGAGCCGCTGCTCATCCGCAGCCAGCCGCTGCAGGCCACCGCGCTCGGCCAGAAGCTGCTGGCCCACTACCGCCAGGTGCGCCAGCTGGAGCTGGAGCTGGCAGGCGAGCTCTCCCCCGCCGAGCCCCAGGCGCCGATCCGGGTCAGCATCGCCGTCAACGCCGACAGCCTGGCCACCTGGTTCCTGCCCGCCCTGGCGCCTCTGCTGGAGCAGCACCCCATAGAGCTGAACCTGCTGGTGGACGACGAGAGCCGCACCCTGGACCGGGTGCGCGAGGGGCAGGCGTTCGGCGCCGTCAGCCTGCAACCCCAGCCCCTGGCTGGCTGCTGCGTCGACGAGCTCGGCGAGATGCGTTATCTGCTCACCGCCAGCCCCGCCTTCGTCGCCCGCCACTTTCCCCGCGGCCTGACCCCGGAGGCGCTCGCCAAGGCGCCGGCGGTGGCCTTCGATCAACGAGACGACATGCATGTGAGCTTCATGGCCCGTCACTTTGCACTCGCCCCCGGCGGCTACCCCTGCCACACGGTGCGATCCTCCGAGGCCTTCGTCGCCATGGCCGAGCAGGGGCTGGCCTGTTGCCTCATCCCGGAGCTGCAGATCCGCCGCCAGCTGGCCGAGGGCAGCCTGCTCGATCTCAGCCCGGAGCACCACCTGATAGAGCGACTCTACTGGCACCGCTGGGTGCTGGAACGGGGGCTGCACAAGCAGATCTCCCTACGCCTGATCCAGCAGGGGCGCCGGGCACTGCAACCGCGCTGAGGGGGCCATTCACCTTGGCTTTGGAGGGGTAAAAACGTATAGTGCTGGGCGATTAACCATCAGGTCTCCACTCAGGTTCCCCATTTATGTTCCAAGACAATCCGCTGCTGGCCCAGCTCAAGCAACAAATCCGCGAAAACATCCCCAAGAAAGAGGGTGTGATCCGCGCCTCCGATCGGGGCTTCGGCTTCCTGGAGGTCGATGAGAAGACCAGCTATTTCGTGCCGCCTCCCTACATGAAGAAGGTGATGCACGGCGACCGGGTGAGCGCCCTGATCCGTACCGAAAAAGAGAAGGAAGTGGCGGAGCCCGACGCCCTGCTGGAGCAGGCGGTGACCCGCTTCGTCGGCCGCGTGAAGATGTTCCGCGACCGCCTCAACGTGGTGCCCGACCACCCCCTCATCAAGGACGCCATCAAGGCCCGCGCCAAGAAGGGGCTGGACGAGAAGTCCTTCAAGGAAGGGGACTGGGTGGTCGCCACCCTCAAGCGCCACGCCCTCTCGGACGGCAACTTCTCCGCCGAGATCACCCAGCTCATCGCCACCCAGGAAGATCACAACGTGCCCTGGTGGGTAGTGCTGGCGCGCCACAACCTGGCCCAGATTGAACCGGCCGACCTGCCGGAGTGGAAGGTGATCGAAGAGGAAGAGCTGCCTCGCCGCGATCTGACCCAGGTCCCCTTCTTCACCATCGACGGCGCCAAGACCAAGGACATGGACGATGCCCTGGCCATCACCAAGCTGGAGAACGGCTGGGAGCTGCTGGTGGCCATCGCCGACCCGACCGCTTACGTGGCCGAAGGCAGCGAGCTGGACAAGGAGGCCGCCCAGCGCGCCTTCACCGTCTACATGCCGGGGCGCAACGTGCCGATGATCCCGCGCACCCTCTCCGACGAGCTCTGCTCCCTGAAGGAGGGCGAGGAGCGCAACACCCTGTGCGCCCGTCTGCTCATCGCCGAGGACGGCCTGCTGCTGGAGGAGACCGAGTTCTTCGCCGCCCGCATCGTCTCCCACGCCCGTCTCAGCTATGACGACGTCTCCGACTGGGCCGAACACGGCAAGGAGCTGGCCATCGACGCAGGTGTGCTGGCCCAGCTGCCCCTGATGAAGGCGATGACGGAGGCGCGCATCAAGTGGCGCACCGAGCACGCCCTGGTGTTCCCGGACAGGCCCGACTACGACTTCGAGCTGGGTCAGGACGGCGAGGTGCTGGCGATCCACGTGGAGCCGCGCCGCATCGCGAACCGCATGGTGGAAGAGTCGATGATCGCCGCCAACATCTGCGCCGGTCGCGTGCTCGGCAAGCAGGTGGGCTACGGCATCTTCAACGTCCACACCGGCTTCGACGAGGAGTCCCTGGATGGCGCCATCGAGCTGCTGAAGACCGCAGAGGCCCCGTTCGAGAAGATCGATATCGCCAGCCTCTCCGGTTTCTGCGCCCTGCGCCGCTGGATCGACGGCCTGGACACCCGCTGGCTGGACGGCAAGATCCGCCGCTTCCAGAGCTATGCGCTGATGTCTGCCGAGCCCGGTGCCCACTACGGCCTGGGGCTGGACGCCTACGCCACCTGGACCTCCCCCATCCGCAAATACGGCGACATGGTCAACCATCGCCTGCTCAAGGCCGTCATCGCCGGCAAGACCCCGGGTGAGCGCCCAAGCCTGGAGCTGACCGAGCACCTGACCGCCTGCCGCCGCCTGCACCGCATGGTGGAGCGCGACATCGGCGACTGGCTCTATGTCCGCTACCTCAAGGCCGATGCGGGCACCGACAAGGTGTTCAACGCCGAGATCATCGACGTGATGCGCGCCGGCCTCAAGCTGCGCCTGCAGGAGAACGGCGCCGTGGTCTTCATGCCCGCCCGCCATATCCTGGACAACAAGGACAGGCTGGAGTGCAACTGGGACAACGGCCGCGTCTATCTGGACAAGACCGAGGTGGTCTACGAGCTCGGCCAGATCATCGAGGTGAAGCTGACCGAGGCGGTGGAAGAGACCCGCTCCCTCATCGCCAAGCCGGCTGTGGATCTGGTGCCGGGCCCGGCGCCGGTGGCACTGGCCAGCGAAGCAGAGGCGGCGCCGACCGCCGAGGCACCCAAGGCGGAATAAACCCGCAGCCAGCCTTGTCCCGAAAAAGCCCGCTTCCCGCGGGCTTTTTCATGGACGCGCCGCAGAGGCGGACCACAGCGGGATGGAAGGCGCAGCCGAACGCCCGCATTTTGCCATGCCGCCAGGAAGGGAATGGCAGCCACAGGAAGCATCGGGAAGCACAGAGGAAGGAAACAGGATGAGTCATGCCGGAGGCGATCCCCCCGGCGGCGAAAACTGAAAGTGGGTTACAGAATCACTGATTCATCGATAAATAATGGGTGATGGAGCCTGATCAATCGTTGCAGCTTGTCAATTGGATGACACAAGCCATGCTTCAATCGAGTACAAATCACCATTATGTGACGATAATCACGTTGACACATGGTTTGCGCAAACAACAAAACGAGATTCACATCACAAAAAATCGGGGAGAAAAGGCGAGGAGATCGAAATGTAACCGAAATACGGCGAATGATTGTGATCAACATCACTGTGTATGGAGGGGGGAGGCCGGGGTATTTGAGATGCGGGTCACAATACCCCCCGTTTTCAGCCTAATTTGATTACAAGCTGGTAGATTGAAGTTGCTTAGACGACAGGGATGGGGTTCTGCAAAACCGACCATCCCCACTACCACCCTTAATCACACAGGCTTAAAACGGGGTCCCGACATGTTATCACCGGATACCAAAGTCAAGATACAGAATTTTGGACGCTTCCTGTCCAATATGGTCATGCCCAACATAGGCGCCTTCATCGCCTGGGGCTTCATCACCGCCCTCTTCATCCCCACCGGCTGGCTGCCGAACGAGACGCTGGCCAAGCTGGTCGGCCCCATGATCACCTACCTGCTGCCCCTGCTCATCGGCTACACCGGCGGCAAGCTGATCGGGGGTGACCGGGGTGCCGTGGTCGGCGCCATCACCACCATGGGCGTCATCGTGGGGACCGACATCCCCATGTTCATGGGCGCCATGATGGTCGGCCCGCTCGGTGGCTGGGCCATCAAGCGCTTCGACAAGGCGATGGAGGGTCGCGTCAAGAGCGGCTTCGAGATGCTGGTGAACAACTTCTCCGCCGGCATCATCGGCATGCTGCTGGCCATCCTCGCCTTCTTCGTGATCGGTCCCTTCGTCAAGGTGCTCTCCGGTGCCCTGGCCGGCGGCGTCGACTTCCTGGTCGCCCACGGCCTGCTGCCGCTCACCTCCATCTTCGTCGAGCCGGCCAAGATCCTGTTCCTGAACAACGCCATCAACCACGGCATCTTCTCGCCACTGGGCATCCAGCAGGCCACCGAACAGGGCCGCTCCATCTTCTTCCTGATTGAAGCCAACCCGGGCCCGGGCCTCGGCGTGCTGCTGGCCTACATGGTGTTCGGTCGCGGTGCCGCCAAGCAGTCCGCTGCCGGAGCCTCCATCATCCACTTCTTCGGCGGCATCCACGAGATCTACTTCCCCTACGTGCTGATGAACCCGCGCCTCATCCTGGCGGTGATCGCCGGCGGCATGACCGGGGTCTTCACCCTGACCCTGTTCAACGCAGGCCTGGTCTCCCCCGCCTCGCCGGGCTCCATCTTCGCCGTGTTGCTGATGACGCCGAAAGCCTCCCTGATCGGGGTGCTGCTCTCCATCATCGCCGCCGCCACCGTCTCCTTCCTGGTCGCCGCCGTGTTCGTCCGTGCCCAGCAGCCGGAGGCCGACGAGGCCGATGCCCTGGGTGAAGCCACCCGCAAGATGAAGGCCATGAAGGGTGCCAAGCCCGAGACCACCGCGGCCAAGAAGCCGGGTGCCGAGCTCACTGCGGTGCGCAACATCGTCGTTGCCTGCGATGCGGGCATGGGTTCCAGCGCCATGGGTGCCGGCATGCTGCGCAAGCGGGTGCAGGCCGCCGGCCTCGACATCAGTGTCACCAACCGTGCCATCAACAACCTGGACGATCAGGTGGATCTGGTCATCACCCACAAGGATCTGACCGACCGTGCCCGTCGCCACGCGCCGCACGCCCGTCACATCTCCCTCTCCAACTTCCTCGACAATGCCCTCTATCAGGAGCTGGTGCAGAACCTCACCCTGGCCAACGCGGCCAACGACGACGTGGCCAACCCGCAGCTGCTGGTGGCGGCCAACGACGACAGCTACGAGCCGCAAGCCAGCGAGGTCTTCACCCTGAGCCTGCAGGACGTGCATCTGGGCCTCAAGGCCGACAACAAGGAGGCCGCCATCCTGGCCGCCGGCAGGTTGCTGGCCGAGCGCGGCTACGTGGCACCGGACTATGTCGACGCCATGCTGGAGCGGGAGAAGCTGGTCTCCACCTACCTCGGCGAGTCCATCGCCGTGCCCCACGGCACCATAGCCGCCAAAGAGCACGTCAAGCGCACCGGCATCGTCATCTGCCAGTACCCGGCCGGGGTCGCCTTCGGCGAGGGCGCCGACGAGGTGGCGCGCCTGGTTATCGGCATCGCCGCCCGCAACGATGAACACATTCAGGTCATAACCCGCCTGACCAATGCACTGGACGAACCCGGTCTCGTCGACCGTCTGGCCAGTACCCAGGATCCTAAGGAGTTCCTGGACTTGCTGGGCGCCGAACAGGCTGCCTGATCATCCGTCATCGTCTTTGGTTATAGAGGTTAATATCATGAAAACATTGCATTTTGGTGCCGGCAATATAGGTCGTGGCTTCATCGGAAAACTGCTGGCGGACGCCAGCCACCAGGTCACCTTCGCCGACGTCAACGAGACCCTGATCGATCAGCTCAACCACCGCCAGGAGTACAAGGTGCACGTGGTGGGCACGGATCAGAAGCTGGACGTGGTGCGCAACGTGGCGGCGGTCAGTTCCGCCGGCCACGAGGTGATCGCCCGCATCATCACCGCCGATCTGGTGACCACCGCGGTCGGCCCCAACATCCTGGACAAGATTGCCAGCACCCTGGCCAAGGGGCTGCAGGCCCGCTTCGATGCCGGCAACCTGACCCCGCTCAACGTCATAGCCTGCGAGAACATGGTGCGCGGCACCAGCCACCTCAAGCAGGAGGTACTCAAGTATCTGCCGGTCGCGTATCATGCCACC
Organism: Aeromonas sp. XH; assembly: GCF_033348475.1. Taxonomy (NCBI): domain Bacteria; kingdom Pseudomonadati; phylum Pseudomonadota; class Gammaproteobacteria; order Aeromonadales; family Aeromonadaceae; genus Aeromonas; species Aeromonas sp. XH. The sequence goes on from NZ_CP137630.1 coordinate 3,852,031, forward strand.
CTCGAAAACTGTGTCGGCTTCGTCGACTCGGCGGTGGATCGCATAGTCCCGCCGGCGGCGGCGAACGACGATCCCCTGGAAGTGACGGTGGAGAGTTTCAGCGAGTGGATCGTCGACCAGACCCAGTTCAAGGGGGAGCTGCCTCAGGTGGCGGGCATGGAGCCCACCGACAACCTGATGGCCTTCGTCGAGCGCAAGCTGTTCACCCTCAATACCGGCCACATCGTCACCGCCTACCTCGGCAAGCTCAGGGGCTATGGCACCATCCGCGAGGCGATCGAGGATCCGCTGATCCGCAGCAAGGTGCGCCGCGCCATGGAGGAGAGCGGAGCCGTACTGGTGAAGCGATACGGTTTCGACCCGCGCCTGCACGCCGCCTATATCGAGAAGATCCTGGCCCGCTTCGCCAATCCCTATCTGGTGGACGAGATCGACCGGGTCGGCCGCCAGCCACTGCGCAAGCTGTCGGCGGGGGACAGGCTGGTGAAGCCGCTGCTCGGCACCCTGGAGTACGGCCTGCCGAGCGATCACCTGCAGGAAGGCATCGCGGCGGCGCTGCACTACCACAATGCCGACGATCCCCAGGCGGTGGAGCTCCAGTCCCTGCTCGCGGAGCTGGGCCCGGCCCGTGCCCTGGCCAGGGTGACCGGCCTGGATGAAAACAGCGATGTCGTGCGCACTATAGTCGCCCGCTACAACAACTTGAAGTGACCCTATGGGGTGCCTTCACCGCCGCTGGTCAGCGCAGACCGGCCAGTGAGGCACCCCATACGATAACACCGGGGAGGAGCCTGGCTCTCCCCCCTGTCAGCCGGACCCTAGAGACCTATGACCACACACCAGGAAGATGATGTACTGGAGCGACTGAACGAGCAGGACGGCCCCCGCGGCTTCTTTCTCGAGGTCGTGACCATCCTGGAAGAGGCGGTCGACTCCCTGATGCGGCGAGCCTTTCGCCAGGAGGAGTATGCCGTCAAATACGCCATCGAGCCCCTGCTCAACCAGAGCGGCCCCCTCGGCCAGCTGGAGGTGCGCCTCAAGCTCATCTTCGCCCTCGGCCTCATCTCCCTCGAGCGCTATCAGGATCTCGAGGCCTACCTGAAGATCCGCGATTTTCTGGTGCGCGATCCCAAGGATTACCGCTTCAGCGACAAGCCGATCCGGGATCTGCTGGCTCGCCTCCATGGCATCAATCAGGGCAGCATGATGCCGCAGGATCCGCCGGCCAACGAGGAGGACTGGCCCCTCTACCAGATGCAGCTCAACCGGCTCGATCAGATGGTGCGCTCGGCCCTGGTGCTGGCGGTGACCGACTGTGTCACCGAGCTCCACAAAGAGAGTCCCATCTGATCGGGACCGTCCGCTGAGGGCCCACCCACAGGGTGTCAATTTGCCCTCCCTCCCCGCTACACTAGGTCCAACCCCATCATCTGCCCGAGGTTGGCATGATTGCACTCTCCCTCGCCGGGATCGCCCTGATCTCCCTGCTGGCCCAATGGCTCGCCTGGTCGCTGCGCGTCCCCGCCATCCTGTTCCTGCTGCTGAGCGGCCTGCTGCTCGGTCCGATCACGGGCGTGCTCGACCCGGATCTGTTGCTGGGGGAGCTGCTGTTTCCCCTGGTCTCCCTCTCGGTCGCCATCATCCTGTTCGAAGGGGCGCTGACCCTGCATCTGGCGGAACTCAAGGGGATCGGCAAGGTGGTGCGCAACCTCTGTTCGGTGGGCATGCTGGCCAGCTTCGCCGTCATCGGTGTCGCCAGCTACTTCCTGCTCGGGCTGGACTGGCGGGTCGCCATGGTGCTCGGCGCCGTGCTGGTGGTCACCGGCCCCACTGTGGTCGCCCCCATGCTCAACGTGATCCGGCCGGTGCGGGAGGTGGACAAGATCCTGCGCTGGGAGGGGATCGTCATCGACCCCATCGGCGCCCTGTTCGCGGTGCTGGTGTTCGAGGCGGTGCGCCTCGGCAGCCAGAGCGACGTGTTCAGCCACACCCTGCTGGCGCTGGCCAAGACGGTGGGGGTCGGCTCCCTGATGGGGGCGGCCGCCGGCTGGCTCACTACCCTGCTGATCCGCAAGGACTGGTTGCCGGTCAGCCTGCACAAGTTCGGTGTGCTGGCGCTGGTGCTGGTCACCTTCACCCTGTCTGACTGGCTCAGCCACGAGTCCGGCCTGCTGGCGGTGACCGTGTTCGGCATCTGGCTCGCCAATCAGGAGGGGCTGGATCTGGAGGAGGTGCTGGCCTTCAAGGAGGACCTCGCCGTCATCCTCATCTCCTCCCTCTTCATCCTGCTGGCGGCCCGCCTCGATCTGGCCCAGCTCTGGCAGCTCGGCCCCATGGTGCTGGCGCTGCTGTGCGTGGTGCAGTTCGTCGCCCGCCCGCTCTGCATCCTGGTCTCGACCTGGGGCTCGGATCTCCCCTGGCGGGCGCGGGCCCTGCTCGGCTGGATAGCGCCCCGCGGCATAGTGGCGGCGGCGGTCAGCGCCTCCTTCGCCATCAGCCTGCACCAGGCCGGCATCGCGGATGCCGACAAGCTGGTGCCCCTGGTGTTTGCCGTCATCATCTTCACCGTGGTGTTGCAGAGCCTGACGGCCACCCCCCTGGCCCGGCTGCTCGGCATGCGCCAGAGCGCGCCCAACATCTGGCTGCTGATCGGCGCCAACTCGGTGGCGCGGGCCATAGGCCGGGCGCTGGCGGATCAGGGCATCCCCGTCCATCTCTCGGATCCGGCCTGGGAGCACTGCAAGCTGGCCCGCATGAGCGGTCTGCCCTGCTATTTCGGCAACCCGCAGTCGGAGCACGCCGAGCTGCACCTGCCCCTCACCAGCATCAATACGGTGCTCGCCCTCTCCCCCAACCGCCACAACAACGCCCTCGGCGTGCTGCATTTTGCCCACCTCTACGGGGAGGAGAAGGTCCACTCCCTGCGCTCCAGCGAGCAGCATGGCAAGGCGAACCGGGAGAGCGCCACCTTCCGCGCCCGCCAACACCTGTTCGGCCCCGACGTCAATTTCGCCCGCCTGAGCGGCCTGCTGAGCCGGAGCGGCCAGATCAGGGCCACCAGGCTGAGCGACGCCTTTGACTGGGGCCAGTACCAGGACGCCAATCCGGGCGCCATCCCCCTGTTCGTGCTGGATCCCAGGGGCAGGCCCAGGGTCGTCACCGGCCCCGTCGCCCCCCTGGCAGGGGAGCTGCTGATCGCCCTGCAACCGCCCAGGGAGGCGGGATGAAGGGGCCGCATCCTTGGCTGCGAGCTAGACTTGTGGGTGGCGCCATGAGTCACAGGAGGATGTCATGACAGTCAGCGAATTGCGTGCGCTTCACCAGCAGCACAGGTTCAGGGAGGCGGAGATCATGCACGACATCATCGCGCCCGGCTGGATCGTGGAGTTTCGGGGGCAGGACGGTCATCTCTATGTGATGACGGATACCCTGGGGTGTCCCATGAACTTCTCCTCCACCGAGGAGGCTCGCGACCACATCCATCTGGTGGCCGATTGCCCCATCCAGGTCGAACACCTCTACCGCTTCTTCGAGCGTTGAACCCCCGACCAGCAAGAAGGCTCCCGCGGGAGCCTTCTTCATTCCGGTTGCAGGGGTTCAACCTCCTTGCCCTCCAGCCGCCTGACCGGCTTTTGCAGGATAAGGTTGGCCGGGTAGGTGACCAGATCGCCGTTGTCATCCCGCACCCGCACATAGAAGAGGCCGATCTCGGTGATGACGCCGGTGACGGAATCGTCCTTGTCCAGGATGCGGATCCGGTCGCCGATCTTGTAGGGGAAGGCGAAGAAGATGGTGATGCTGGCGGTGATGTTGGAGAGGATCGACCACTGGGCCACCATGGCGACGCCGAGCACCGCGAAGAAGGAGGAGGCGAGCACCACCAGCCGGGAGAAGTCGAGCCCCCAGACCCCCGCCAGGATCAGCAGGGTGGCGCAGCCGAGCAGGAAGTGGAACACGTGTTCCACGTAGATCACCCGGTTCTCGCTCACCTGCCGGCTCTGGCCAAGGGCCATCAGGCTCTTGTGGATGAGGCCGCGGATCAGGGTGTGACCCAGCAGCAACAGCAGGGTCCAGCCAAAAGATTCCCATGTCGTCATGTTCACTCCTTACCACCAGCGCCTGTGCTTGAGCCAGACCGCGAGTCCGGTCGCCAGCGCCAGCAGGGAACCACAGAAGACCCAGAAGGCGGTCGGGTTCTCGGCCCCCGGCATACCCCCCAGGTTGATGCCGAACAGGCCGGTCAGGAAGCTGGCGGGCAGGAACAGCAGCGCCATCACCGACATCTGGTAGGCGCGGCGGTTGGTCGCCTCCGCCATCAGGTTGTTGATCTCGTCCGCCAGCACGGCGGTGCGCGCCACGCCGGCATCCAGATCATCAAGCCAGCGCCGCAACCGATCGGCGATGTCGAGCAGACGGCGCCTGTCGTCCTCGTCCAGCCAGCTGATCTTCTCGTTGGCCAGACGCGCCACCAGATCCCGCTGGGGGGAGAGGTAGCGGCGGATCATGATGAGCTGCTTGCGGATCCGTGCCAACCGGCCATTGGGGGGCAGATCGCGCATCAGCACCATCTCCTCCAGATCCAGGATCTGATCGTGCAGCTCCTCGACGAACTCCCCGGCCCTGTCGGTCAGGGCATCGCAGATCTCCACCAGCCAGTCGGCGGGGGAGTCGGCGCCTCCCCCCAGCGTCAACTGCTCGAACACGTCCTTCTCGGAGAGCAGCGGACGGCGGCGACTGCTGATGATGAGATCCGGCGTGATGTAGATGCGCAGTGCCACCATCTCTTCGGGCCTGTGATCCTTGTTGTGGTTGATACCTCGCAGGATCAGCAGCACCGTCTCCCCCATCCGCACCAGCTTGGGCCTGTTGCTCTGGCCGAGCAGGGCCTCGCGCGCCGCCTCCCCCAGCAAGGGGGTCTGCAGCAGCCAGCGCGCGGCCTCCGGGTTGCCGTAATCCAGATGCAGCCAGCCGGGCTGGGCTGCCGGAATCTCGCTGCCCGCCGCCAGCGGCTGCATGCCCCCCTTGCCATCCAGGGTCAGGCCATAAATCACGTCACTGGGCACCCGATCCATCCACACGTCCTTCTCGCTCATGGTCATCGGCCCAGCTTACACCAAAGCCGGTCCCGACTCAGCCCCGGGGCAGCCGCCCCGCACCGGCCGTGCTAAGATGCCGCCTCGCCTCAGACACAGGAAACCATGCCATGCCCATCTGGGTTGATGCCGATGCCTGCCCGCTCCCAATCAAGGAGATCCTCTACCGCGCCGCCCACCGCGCCCAGGTCGTCACCACCCTGGTGGCGAATCAGGGGTTGCGGGTGCCCCCCTCCCCCTTCATCAAGACCCAGCAGGTGGAGAAGGGGTTCGATGTGGCGGATCATGTCATCGCCCAGCAGGTCAAACCCGGCGATCTGGTGATCACCGGCGACATCCCCCTCGCCTCCTGGGTGATCGATGCCGGGGGCGAGGCGCTCAACCCCCGCGGCGAGATCTACACCCGCGAAACTATCAAGGCGCGCCTCGGCATGCGCAACTTCATGGAAGAACTGCGCTCAGCCGGGGTTCAGACCGGCGGCCCCGCCCCCCTCAACGCCGCCGACAAGCAGCGCTTCGCCAATGCGCTGGACAAGTGGCTGGTCAGGGGCAAGCTCGCATAGCCAGCACTCGAACACAAACGCGCGACGCAGACAAAGAGGTGTGGAGGCGCAGCATGCGCGCCCCCATCATCCTGCCGTCGGCAAACACCATCCTCTCTGCCTGCCCCGTCTGCCCCACTTCTGAAACCGACTCCGGCATACATGCTCCGGGCATAAAGAGAGCCTCAGCCATCCCCATCACCTAGCCCCAACCACCTCAGTCAACTGGAAATCCCGATATAAAGGTCACCTCTAGCCTTTTCGCCGGACGATAACATTACTTTTGTCAGTAGAGTTGCAATAACCATTACCCTCACCTAGACATATTAAAAACACAATATAACAAAAATATCATTAGTGTTTTTGTGGCATTTTAAGAACAAACAAAAATGCCTAAAAATATATGCACAACAATAATGAGAGAACATAAAATCATTAAATATCAATAGAGTATATGAAAACCAAAAAGGCTTCATAGCAGAGACTGTCGTCTCTGTGGGGTTTGTCATCCCCGAAACAGGGCAATCCAGATCCCATATTAAGCACAGAGATAAAAGGGGAATATCCATGAGCAAGTCGATAAACGTATTTCTCTCGCTTTTCCTGACCTTCTTCTTATTCAGCTGCGGTGGAGGGGGCGGAGGAGGGGGCACCAAGCCAACCACTCCCACCAATCCCTCGGCCAAGACGTTGACCAGGATAGACATCTCTGCCGACACTGCCGGCACCCAGGCCAGGGCTGAGGTCAATCCCAGAATTCCCCTTGGTCTCAGCACCCAGTATCTGGCCATCGCCACCTACAGTGACAACAGCACGTCCGATATTACCGATCTGGCCACCTGGAGCAGCGCCGATCCCAGCGTTGCAACTGTCAACGAGAAGGGCTTGGTCAAGGCACTAAAGCTCAGCAGTACCCAGATCTCGGCCAGCTATGCGGGGGTGACCAGCAACACGTCCACCCTGACCATCACGGATGCGATCACCACCAAGATCTCCGTCATTCCTCCGACGACCAGGTTGGCCAAGGGGCTGACTCTGCAACTGCAGGCCATCGCTACCCTCTCTGACGACAGCACCAGGGATGTGTCGACCCAGGCCACCTGGCAGAGCAGCAACCCGACCGCATTGAGTGTCGATCCCAAGGGAAAAATCACCGCACTCGAACTGGGGGACGCCACAGTGACTGCCACCTTGCAGGGCGTTTCCGGCCAGGTCAGCGTCTCGGCGGTCAATTTGGCGATCAACCAGATCCAGATCATTCCGGCCACGGTGCAACTGGCCATTGGCACCAAGACAAGGCTCACCGCCGTCGCCACCTTTGCCGACCAGAGCACTCAGGACGTCTCTTCCCAGGTGGCATGGCTGAGCAGCAATACGGCTGTCGCCACCGTGGACAACACCGGCCTGGTCAGCGGCATCGCAGCCGGTTCTGTCACCCTATCAGCCAGTCTGCTGGGCGTCACGGCCAGCACCAGTATTCAGGTCAACAATACCAGCGCCACATCCTTGCAGGTAATCCCAGCCGTGGGCACCCTGGCCATCGGCACCAAGAACCAATTGCAGGCCATCGCGACCTTTGCCGATGGTTCCACCCAGGATGTGTCTAGTCAGGTCCAATGGAGCAGCAGCGACCCCGTTGTTGCGAGTGTCGACAGCCTCGGTCTGGTCACGGGTCAGGGCATAGGTCAGGCGCTCATCACCGCGACCCTGGGTGTCATCAGTCGCAGTGCAACACTGACGGTCACTGATGCCATTACGACGTCGCTACAGGTCATCCCGCCTGCCGCCTCCTTGCCCAAGGGCACTAAGCTGCAATTCCAGGCCATCGCCACCTTCAGCGACAACTCGTCGCAGGATGTGACCAGTCAGGTGGATTGGGACAGTTCGGATATCAGCGTGGCCACCATGGACCTGAACGGTGAGGCGACCGCCTTCAGTGAAGGCAGCTCGAACATTTCGGCCAGATTCCAGGGGGTTACCAGCAATACCGTGACGCTGGTGGTCACCAATGCCACCATAGACAGCATCCAGATCGTCTTGAACGGCGGCAGTGGCACCCTGGCCAAGGGCAGTTCGGTCCAGTTCAAGGCGCAAGCCGTGTTGAGTGACGGGAGTACGCTGAATATATCCAACCAGGCAGCATGGTTCAGCAGCGATCAGACCAAGGTCACCATTAATGCTCAAGGGCTTGCGACAGGGGTTGCTGCTGGTTCAAGCACCATCAGCGCCAGCCTGAACGGCGTGACCAGTGCCGGCACCCTGCTGACGGTCACCAATGCCACCATCAGCCAGATCCAGATCACTCCACCCAGCCTTTCACTGGCCAAAGGAACCAAGGGTAAATTGACGGCAGCCGCCACCTATAGCGATGGCACGACCCAGGACGTTTCAAGCCAGGTCGTCTGGAACAGCTCGAATATCGCCGTCGCCACCATCAACCAGTCCGGCGAAGTCAGTGCCGTCAGCAATGGCAGCGCAACCCTGACCGCCAGCCAGAGTGGCGTCAGCAGCAACGGGGTCAGCCTGACCGTGACCAATGCCAGCGTGAGCCAGATCGACCTGTCGGCAACGGCATCCACCCTGGCGGCGGGAACCAAGACCCAGCTGACCGCCATCGCCACCTATTCCGATGGCTCCAGCCAGGATATTACCGGCCTGGTATCCTGGAGCAGCAGTGACAGCGGCGTCGCCACCGTGGATACCAACGGCCAGATCACCGCCGTTGCTCCGGGAACCGCGACCATCACCGGCAGCTTCGGCGGGCAAACCAGCACCCTGACCATCACGGTCACGGCGGCAACGGTGAGTGCCATCCAGATCAGCACTCCCCTGACGTCGCTGGCACTGGGAACCAATGGCCAACTCAAGGCGATTGCGACCTACTCCGACAATACGGTGCTCGATGTCACCAGCCAGGTCGGCTGGAGCAGCAGCGCCCCCGCCTTGGTCAGCGTCGATGCCAGCGGCCAGATCAAGGCGCTGACCGTGGGCTCCGCCACCATCAGTGGCAGCCTGGGAGGCGCCACCGCCAACATCAACATTGCGGCGACGGCTGCCACCCTGACCGGGCTCACCATAGATCCCATCCCCAACCTCGCGAGCGGAAACCAGGTGCAGCTCAAGGCAACGGCCACCTTCAGCGACCTGACCAGCCAGAATGTCACCGGCCTGGTCAATTGGCAGAGTGACAACACCGGGGTGGTGACCGTCTCCGGCAGCGGGCTGGCATATGGGGTTGCGGCAGGCACGGCCAACATCGGTGCCAGCTTCCTGACCGGCACTGACAGCAAGCCCGTCACCGTCACGGCAGCGACTCTGGGTAGCCTGGCTGTCAGCTGCACCACACAGGTCCAGCTGGGGGCACTCGGTATCCCGGTCGCCAACCTAGTGACACGCAAGGCCGTCGCCACCTTCTCGGACTCCAGCACCCTGGATGTCAGCAACAGCGTGACCTGGAGCAAGAACGGCGTGGTCATCGGGGTCACCCTGAACAACACCGACATACTGTTGCTGACCCAGTCGGTGACTTACCAGGCCAGCCTCAATGGCGTGACCAGCAACAGCATTACCTGCCCTTGAGGAGAAACTCGGGAGTCGACGACTGGCTCCCTTTCCAAAACAGAAGGGCCACCCTGCCGGGCGGCCCTTCTGTCATCCAGGGTTCACAACGCGACTGCGTCACGGTCCGGCCCGCACCTTGGCCAAGGCGACTGGCTCATCGTCGGCCCAGCACACGCAGCCAGCGCATCCTCCTTTGGCGACACAGCCGTCCGCGGCACTGGCGATGTCCAGGGCCAGCATATCGTCACCGTATCCTCCCCCTCTCTTCTTAATTCAGACGGGACGGAACAAACAATAGAAACACCCGGTACAGAAAAAACAACCCCCTGCCGGGGCAGGGGGTTGTCAGCGCGAGCGCGGAGGGATGAGTTAGAGCATTACGCCGGCGATGACGGCGGAGAGCAGGCTCACCAGGGTGGAGCCGTAGACCAGCTTCAGGCCGAAGCGGGAGACCATGTTGCCCTTCTCTTCGTTCAGCGCCTTCACTGCACCGGCGATGATGCCGATGGAGCTGAAGTTGGCGAACGACACCATGAAGATGGAGAGCATGCCGACAGTACGCGGGGAGAGCTCGGCGGCGATCTTGCCGAGATCCATCATGGCCACGAACTCGTTGGTCACCAGCTTGGTCGCCATGATGGAGCCGGCCTGCAGCGCCTCACCGCTCGGGATGCCCAGGATCCAGGCGATGGGGTAGAAGATGTAGCCCATGACGTGCTGGAAGTTGACCCCAAATGCCGCCTCGAACAGGAAGTTGATGAGGGCGATCAGGGCGATGAAGCCCACCAGCATGGCACCGACGATGACCGCCACGGTGAAACCGGCCATGATGTACTCGCCCAGCATCTCGAAGAAGTTCTCCTGCTTCGGGGTGTGGTGCTCGTCACCCTCGGCCAGCGCCTTGGCGTCGGTCACGGTATTGTCCGGCTCGTAGGGGTTGATCAGCGACAGCACGATGAAGGTGCTGAACATGTTGAGCACCAGGGCCGCCACCACGTAGCGCGGCTCGATCATCTGCATGTAGGCGCCGACGATGGACATGGAGACGGTGGACATGGCGGTCGCCGCCAGGGTGTACATCTGCTTCTCGTTCAGGTGCGGCAGCACGTTTTTCAGCGCGATGAAGTTCTCGGACTGGCCGACGATCATGGAGCTGATGGCGTTGAAGGACTCCAGCTTGCCCATGCCGTTGATCTTGGCCAGCACGGTGCCGATGCCGCGAATGACGATGGGCAGCAGGCGGATGTACTGCAGGATGCCGATCAGCACTGAGATGAAGACGATGGGCATCAGCACCATCAGGAAGAAGGAGAAGGCCCCCTCGTTCATCAGGCCGCCGAACACGAAGTCGGTCCCCTGCTTGGCAAACTCCATCAGCTTGGTGAAACCGGCGGCGAACCCGCCGATGACGGCCAGACCCACTTCGGAGTTCAGCATGAACCAGGCGAGCGCCAGCTCGACCACCAGCAGTTGACCGATGTAGCGCGGCTTGATCTGTTTCCAGTTGCGGCGGTTTGCCAGCAACGCCAGAGCCAGGACCATCACGAGTCCGAGCACAAAGTGAACGTATTCCATACCTGTAGCACCTGAGTGAATTGTAATTTTTGACCGGCGCCATCATAGACATTTGCACATTTAAAAATCTGATAGCCATCACAATCCGCGGCAAAAATATGCATGCAGGATAATACAAACGTTTTTAAATTAATTAAACAATTTCGCCGAAATCAAACTGCAGTTAAATAAACAATTAAATCATTATAAAACAATCACTTAATGATAGTCCATTTCACTTTAAAGGCTTATTTTCACAGCCGCATTACATCCCTTTAAAATTCGCACAGTGGTGTCGGAGCCAACCTGTCAAATTTACGGCCGGTTTATTTAATCAAGGCGAAATGACAAACGTTTATCTTATTTGCAATGAATGATGGCGACGCCATCAACCTATTTCCACGACTGCGGAACGGTGACTCACATGATCCCTGCCCGGCTGGCCGCCCAGACTCCCCTGCCGGGGCGGGAAGGCAGGCACCCGCACTGTCGCTCAAATTTGCGCCACATCCGGCGGGGGATTCTGGTACAATGCGCGCCCCTGCGCCCGGCGCAGCCCGTTTTCTCCGATATAGAGTCCTTTTGTGAACAACAGCGAATTTAGCAGCCTCACCCTCTCCCCCGCCCTGCAAGAGAACCTCGTCAGCCTGGGCTATCTGCAGATGACCCCGATCCAGGCCCAGAGCCTGCCCCTGGTACTCGATGGCAAAGACTTGATCGCCAAGGCAAAAACCGGCAGCGGCAAGACAGCCGCCTTCGGCCTCGGCCTGCTCTCCCGCCTCGACGTCAACCGGCTCGAGGTACAGGCCCTGGTGCTCTGCCCGACCCGCGAACTGGCGGATCAGGTAGCCACCGAGATCCGCCGTCTCGCCCGCACCCTGCCCAACGTCAAGCTGGTGACACTGTGCGGCGGCACCCCGACCGCCCCGCAATCGGCCACCCTGGGCTTCGGTGCCCACATCGCCGTCGGCACCCCGGGCCGGATCCTCAAGCACCTGGAGCAGGGCACGCTCGTGCTCGACGGCCTCCAGACCCTGGTGCTGGACGAGGCGGATCGCATGCTGGACATGGGCTTTGGCGAGGACATCAACCGTGTCATCAGCTATGCCCCGCACGAGCGTCAGACCCTGCTGTTCTCCGCCACCTATCCGGAGGGGATCGCCCGGATGAGCCGCGGCGTGCAGCGCAACCCGGTCGAGGTGAGCGTGGAGTCGCTCCATGAAGAGAGCGCCATCGCGCAGACGCTGTACGAAGTGCCGGCCGGCCAACGCCTGGACGCGCTCACCTGGCTGCTGAGCCACTATCAGCCGGGCTCCTGCGTGGTGTTCTGCAACACCAAGCGCGCCTGCAACGAGGTGGCCGACCATCTGGCCGCCAAGGGCTTCTCGGCCCTGGCGCTGAACGGCGATCTGGAGCAGCGCGAGCGGGATCAGGTGCTGGTGCGCTTCGCCAACGGCAGCGCCACCATACTGGTGGCCACCGACGTGGCCGCCCGCGGGCTGGACATCAAGGAGCTGGGCGCCGTCATCAACTACGAGCTGACCTACGACCCGGAAGTGCATGTGCACCGCATCGGCCGCACCGGTCGCGCCGGTCAGCAGGGCCTGGCCCTGAGCCTCTACCAGCCCAACGAGGCCCAGCGCGTCAACTTTATCGAGGAGTACCAGAAAGCGCCGATGCCGCTTGGCGATCTCGACGGGATAGGCCGCGAGATCAAGCCGATCGCGCCGCAGATGGTGACCCTCTCCATCGACGCGGGCCGCAAGAGCAAGGTGCGGGCCGGCGACATCCTGGGTGCCCTGACCGGCGAAGGCGGCATTGCCGGGGCCGACGTCGGCAAGATCCAGATCGCCGAGCAGTACTCCTACGTCGCGGTCAGACAGGGCGCGGCCAAGGCGGCGCTCAAGCGACTGCAGGAAGGCAAGATCAAGGGGCGCAGCTACCGTGCCCGCAAACTGGGCTAAGGTTCAGACCACAGGCGCCGCACCGGCGCCTGTCTCCTATTCTTCCGTGCCCATGACGGCGAGGCAGGTGCCATGACCCGGACAACTCCCGAAGTAAGCTGCCAGAACTGCGAGGCGTGCTGCTGCCGTCTCGAGGTGATGCTGTTTACCGATACCGGCGTGCCGGACCGCTATGTCGAAGAGCGGGAAGGCGAGGTGCCCGTGATGCACCGGCTGGAAGATGGCTGGTGCGCGGCGCTCGACCGGAACACCATGATGTGCCGCATCTACGAGGTACGCCCACTGATCTGCCGCGAATTCGAGATGGGTGAGCCCGACTGTCTCGACGAACGGGACAAGTGGTTTATCACGTTGAGTTAATCTGCTGAAGGGCGCTCGACCGCCACTCCCCGCGATGATGTGCCGCATCCATGAGGTACGCCCGCTGATCTGCCGCGAATTCGAGATGGGTGAGCCCGACTGTCTCGACGAACGGGACAAGTGGTTTATCACGTTGAGTTAATCTGCTGAAGGGCGCTCGACCGCCACTCCCCGCAATGATGTGCAGCATCCATGAGGTATGCCCGCTGATCTGCCGCGAATTCGAGATGGGTGAGCCCGACTGTCTCGACGAACGGGACAAGTGGTTTATCACGTTGAGTTAATCCGCTGAAGGGCGCTCGACCGCCACTCCCTTGATGTCGTTCAGACAACCTCGGCCAGCTGCTGTTCCAGCCAGAGCAGCGCCTCATCAGTCTGCTCGAAGTAGCGGATCCCCTGAAACGGCAACTCGTGAAAGACCCGATCCGCCAGATAGCGCTTGAACCCGCCCGTCACCACCACCGCCAGAAAGGCACAGCCGTGGGTGGCACACCAGCCAAACTGGCGGCGAAAGCGCGCCAGCACCTCGGGCCCGGCTGCCTCGAACTCGGTCGCCACCTCGACTATGCCCCAGGGCGCGGCATGCAGGCTGGCGATCTGCTGGCTGAACTGCGCCTCATAGGCCATGGCCCCCGCCAGATTGAAGGGGCCGCTCGGACGGCAGATCAGCACCTGCCCCCGTCGCTGCATCTCGAAATGGCCGTGTGGTTTCAACGTCACGCCAGTCTCCTTCCTTGGATCCTTCCCGACTTCACCCAGAGGGTGGCATGTTGCAACAAGGTAAGGATTTATCTGCAGAAAGTCCATTTTGGCGGCGGCTGTCCCGCGCTCTCGACCACACCCACCCGGCCGCAATACCCCATGTGTTTCGCCTTTCTGCCCCCCGGCGACGCCCGTGCCATGTTCTGTTGCAGTTAACAAAACGTTGCTGCTATCATCCGCGCCGACAAACCTTCCACCAACCGCAATGTTTGCCCTTGCCGCAAGGATCCGAGATGAAAACCCGAGATGCGAACCACTACCAGAGGATCTGGCGCTGGCACTTCTATGCCGGGCTCTTCGTCTCCCCCTTTCTGATCCTGCTCTCCCTCACCGGCATGGTGTATCTGTTCAAGCCCCAGCTCGACAATCTGATGTACCCCGAGCTGATGAAGGTGGCCCCCAGCACTCAGACCCTGAGCGCCGACCAGCTGCTGGTCAAGGCGATGATGGCCATGCCGGACGCCAGCCTGAGCAAGTACCTGCCCCCCGCGGCCCCGGACCAGAGCGCCCAGTTTATCGTCCGCCAGCAGGGTCATGAGTTCACCCTGTTCATGGATCCCGCCAGCGGCGCCCTGCTCGGCACCCAGAATAACCTGTGGAACCTGCAGGCGGTGGCGCGGGCCCTGCACGCCGATCTGCTGATCGGCACCACGGGGGATCGCCTGATAGAGCTGGCCGCCGGCTGGGGAATAGTGTTGCTCGTCAGCGGTCTCTATCTCTGGTGGCCGCGCAAGGGTCCCGGGGTGGGCGGCATCCTCTGGCCCAGGGCGAACCAGAAGGGACGCCTCTGGTGGCGCGATCTGCACGCCGTGGTCGGCTTCTGGGGGGCGGGCTTCCTGTTGCTGCTGCTCTTGAGCGGCATGACCTGGACCGGCTTCTGGGGGGATCAGTTCGCCAACCTCTGGAACCGCTTCCCCGCAGCCATGTGGAACGAGGTGCCCAAATCCGCCCCCCTGACCCGCAGCCTCAACCATGCCCATGAGCAGACCGTGCCCTGGGGGGCAGAGACCCTGCCCATGCCGAGCTCGCAGCCTGTCACCGAGAACCACGACCACGGCGCCATGAACCATGGCGGCGGCCACGAGGGCATGGTGATGGCCAGCCACCGCATCCCGCTGCAGCAGGTGGTGGAGATCGCCAGGGAGCGCAGGGTCACCCCGGGCTACAGCATCACACCGCCGACCGGCGAGCACGGCGTTTACACCATCGCTGTCTTTGCCGACGATCCCCGCAACGACGCCACCCTGCACATCGATCAGTACAGCGGCAAGGTGCTGGCGGACGTGCGCTGGCAGGATTACGGCCCGATCGCCAAGACGGTGGAGACCGGCGTCATGCTGCACATGGGCAAGATGTATGGCTGGCCTCACCAGCTCGTCATGCTCCTCATCTGCCTGATGATCCTGGCAAGCTCGGCAAGCGGGCTCTGGATCTGGTGGCGCCGCCGCCCGACAGGCCGGCTCGCCGCGCCCCCCCTGCCCGCCAGGCTGCCCCCCATGCGCGGTGCCATCGCCGTGCAGGTGCTGCTCGGAGCCGCCTTCCCCCTGGTCGGTGCCTCCATGGTGGTCATCTGGCTGCTGGACAGCCTGATCTTCTCCCGCCGCTCGAGGGAACTGGCGCAGGCCGAGTGAGGCCAGACGCCGGGACTGACGAAGGAAGGGCTTCTTGTCAGCAGCCCTTCCTGTCTCATAGCACCGTCATTCCATGCTCTCAACCAGCCTGATTATCTTCCTCGCCTTCTCGAAGTGGTCTAGTCGATGGGTCTGGATCCACCAGGTCGCGGCCTCCATCAGCAGATCGGGATCATCATTCCTGTTGGCGAAAAACGCGTAGAAGGAGACGCCGACCTCCTCCCCCTTCTGCGCGATTTTCTTCTGGCAAACCTGGATCATCTTCTCTCTCAGCGATGCGCGCATCGGCGGCTCTCCCTCACTCCTGTGTCTGCAGAAAGTCTGCCCGCAGCGCCTCGACGGGCAGGTAGCGGCCGATGATCACCAGACGCGACCGGGGCGTCTCATCCCCCCAGGGGGAGCCGTAATCGAACCCCGCCACCCTGTGCACCCCCTGCACGATCAGGCGGCGCGGCTCACCCGCGATGGCCAGCACCCCCTTGTAGCGCAGCATGTCGTTGCCATGCCGCTCGATGCAGGATTCCATGAAGGCGCCTATCTTCTTCAAGTCCAGCTCGCCCCCCTCGAACAGCTGGGCCGAGATGGCGTCGTGCCAGGAGCGGGGACGGGCCGAGAGGGGACCAAATGCCTCCAGGCCCAGGTCGCCACCGCGCACTATCCTGATGCCCTGGCTCAGGCTCAGCTCGTCGCTCAGGGTGAAGGCATCGAGATCCAGCCAGAGCGCGGCCGGGCACTCCCCCCGCACTATGTCGAGGATCTGGGCCCTGGGATTGATCTTGTGGAGCCGGGCGATGGCGGCTTCCCGCGTCGTCTCGTCCACCCTGTCGGTCTTGGTGAGCAGGATACGGTCGGCGAAGCCGAGCTGGGCCGCCGCCACCGGATGCTCATCCAGCTGACGGCCGATATGTTCACAGTCGGCCAGGGTGATGACGGCATCCAGGCGCAGGGCATCCCGCAGCGCCTCTTCAACGAAGAAGGTCTGAATGATGGGGGCGGGATCGGCGAGCCCCGTGGTTTCGACGATCAGCCGCTCGAACTGCAACTCCCCCGTCGCCCGCCGTGCCAGCAGATCCCTCAGGGCAGCGCCGAACTCCCCGCGTACGCTGCAGCAGACGCAGCCGTTGCTGAGCTCCACCACGCTGACCCCGGCGCCTCCCTCCAGCAGGGAGCCGTCGATATTGGCGGCGCCAAACTCGTTCTCGAGAATGGCCACCGAGGCGTCGCCATGGTGGCGCAGGAAGTGGTTGAGCAGGGTGGTCTTGCCGGCGCCGAGAAAACCGGTCAGCAAGGTGACCGCTACAGCTTGCGTCATGATGGGAGTCCTATAGTAAGGGAATGAATTGCAGTGCCCGCTATCGCTCGCTGGCACCGAGAAAACCTCTCAGTAAAGGGTGACAGCTACAGCTTGTGTCATGTTGGAAATCCTGTGAGATGGGGATCGTATCTCTCGCCAAAACCGAGAAAACCGTTCAATAAAGAGTGACAGCTACAGCCTGTGTCATGTTGGAGTCCTGTGATGTGAAACCTAGCAGCAACGCCCGCCATTCTTGCCGCCATAGCGGGCATCCTGGCGTTCGCGAAAGAACTCGTCGTGGCTCATGGGGGTCTGCTCAGGATGGGTCAGCCGCATGTGCTGCACATAGTTGTCGTAATCGGGCACGCCCACCATGAGTCTGGCGGTCTGTCCCAGATACTTGCCCGCCTTGGCCAGGGTATCGAACATGCTTGCTCCTCGTTCGCCGTCGATGAGGGGCCGGCACCCCGGGGTGCCGGCCTGCTGACTTACTTCAGGCTGGGGGCCAGATCGCCGTCGTCATCAGCGTCGGGCTGAGCCGCCTTGCCCGCCGGCATCGGCTGATAAGGGGTTTCGTTCGCGGTCGGCTGCGGATTTTGCAGCGCCTTGAGGGCCGTCTTCAGGGAGAAGAAGGCGAGCACCACCACCACCGCCATGAAGAAGATGGTCAGCCCCGCATCCAGCCGGTTGTTGAACACCAGCTGGGCCAGCTGGGACTCGGTGTACTGGGCCGGTATGGTGCCGCTGTCGATCATGGCCTGGAACTTGTTCGCGATGGCCAGGAAGCCGAGCTTGGGATTGTCGCTGAAGGTCTTCTCCCAGCCCGCCGACAGGGTGCAGATCAGCAGCCAGCTGGTGGGCAGCAGGGCCACCCAGGCGTAGGCCTGACGCTTCATCTTGAACAGCACCACGGCGCACAGCATCAGCGCCATGCCAGCCAGCATCTGGTTCGCGATGCCAAACAGCGGCCACAGGGTGTTGATGCCGCCGAGGGGGTCCACCACCCCCTGATGGAGGAAGTAGCCCCAGGCCAGCACGCACAGGGCGGTGGCGAGCAGGTTGGCCGGCAGGGAGTCGGTGCGTTTCAGGGACGGGGAGATGACCCCCATCAGATCCTGCAGCATGAAGCGCGCGGCCCGGGTGCCGGCGTCCACCGCGGTGAGAATGAAGAGCGCCTCGAACAGGATGGCGAAGTGATACCAGAAGGCGACGTTCATCAGGCCACCGAGGGCGCCGTGCAGTATGTAGGCCATGCCCACCGCCAGGGTCGGGGCGCCGCCGGCGCGGGCGATGATGCTCTGCTCGCCCACCTCGCCGGCGATGCGGGTCAGGGTCTCCGGGGTGATCTGGAAGCCCCAGCCGCTCACCACGGCGGCGGCGGAGGCCACCACGTCGGCGGTGCCCGCCGGCGCCAGCACCGCCAGGGGGCTGTTCATGGCGAAGTAGACGCCCGGATCGATGACGCAGGCGGAGACCAGGGCCATGATGGCGACGAAGGACTCCATCAGCATGCCGCCGTAGCCGATGAAGCAGGCCTGGTTCTCGTTGGCCAGCATCTTGGGGGTGGTGCCGGAGGAGATGAGCGCGTGGAAGCCGGAGACGGCGCCGCAGGCGATGGTGATGAACAGGAAGGGGAAGAGATCCCCGGCCCAGACCGGACCCGTGCCGTCCACGAACTGGGTCAGCGCCGGCATCTGCAGGGTCGGCTGGGTCACCAGAATGCCGATGGCCAGGCCGACTATGGTGCCGATCTTGAGGAAGGTGGAGAGGTAGTCCCGTGGCGCCAGCAGCAGCCAGACCGGCAGCACGGAGGCGACGAAGCCATAGCCCACCAGCATCCAGGTCAGCTGCACCCCGTCGAAATCGAAGTAGGGCGCCCAGGTCTCGCTCCCGGCCACCCAGCCACCGGAGACGATGGCGAAGACGAGGCACACCAGGCCGATGATGGAGACCTCGCCGATGCGGCCCGGCCTCAGGTAGCGGGTGTAGATCCCCATGAAGATGGCGAGCGGTATGGTGAAGGCGACCGTGTAGGTGCCCCAGGGGCTGTGGGTGAGCGCCTTGACCACTATCATCGCCAGCACCGCCAGGATGATCACCATGATCATGAAGGTGGCCACCAGGGCGATGACCCCGGCGACGGGGCCCATCTCCGACTTGATCAGCTCGCCGAGAGAGCGACCGTCGCGGCGGGTGGAGACGAACAGCACCATGAAGTCCTGCACCGCCCCCGCCAGCACCACCCCCGCCAGCAGCCAGAGCATGCCGGGCAGATAGCCCATCTGGGCCGCCAGCACGGGGCCCACCAGGGGGCCGGCACCGGCGATGGCGGCGAAGTGGTGGCCGAACAGCACCTTCTTGTCGGTCGGCACATAGTCCAGGCCGTCGTTGTGGCGCACCGCCGGGGTCATGCGGCTGCCGTCCACCGCCAGCACCCGGCTGGCGATGTAGAGGCCGTAGTAGCGATAGGCGATCAGATAGACGCACACCGCCGCCACCACTATCCAGAGCGCGTTGATCTGTTCACCCCGGTTGAGGGCGATGTAACCGAGGGAGCCTGCGCCCAGCAGCGCCAGCAGCCCCCATCCCAGGTGTTTCCCTAACTTGTCCATAAGTGTGTCCCTGCCGTCGATTTTTACATGTGCAACCAAGTACGGTTACATCTCTATAGCAATCAGGCAGGCGCCACAATCGGAGCCCGTCACAACTCGGAAGCCTGCCCCGGGAATTTCTCAATATTGCCGGACGGATCACGGCCCTGTGGGGAGAGGCGACATGGATGGGATTGAATTGGCAGGAAAAACTGGCGATGGCCCCACAAAAAAGGCCCCTTGCGGGGCCCTTCAGGCAGCCCTCAGGAGAGGGCGAGGCCGATGGATAGCAGCAGGCTGTAGAGGAAGGCGCTGATGGCGGTCTTCTTGAGGGCGCCGGTCAACACCTCCCCATCGAAGCTCTGGCGCAGGGTGCGGGCGGCATCGGCGAGGGGCTTCATGGCGGGCAGGAAGATCCAGGGCCAGAGGCTCGCGGGCTGGGTCAGCAGAAAGGCGACGGTGGCCAGCAGCGCCGCCCCCAGCAGCCCCCAGTGATAGGCGATGGCGCGGTTGCGGCCGAGCCGCACCGCCAGGGTGATCTTGCCGCTGGCGGCGTCCGTCTCTATGTCGCGCACGTTGTTGATGTTGAGCACGGCGGTCGCCAGCAGGCCGCAGGCGGTGGCGGGCAGCAGCAGATCCCACTGCAGGGTGTGGGTGAACAGGTAGTAGGAGCCGAGCACCCCCAGCAGGCCGAAGAACAGGAACACCGAGATATCCCCGAAGCCGCGATAGCCGTATGGAGTCTTGCCCACCGTGTAGGTGATGGCCGCGACGATGGCGGCGCCTCCCAGCAGGATGAAGGTCAGGATCTGCTGCCACGCCTCCCCGAAGGCGCAGGCCAGCAGGGTGAGCCCGCTCACCACGGCCGCCAGGGCGGTCAGCCCCATGGCCAGGCACATCTGGTGCCTGGTGATGAGGCCGGAAACCACGGCGCGCTGGGGTCCGATCCGCTCCCCGTTGTCGGCGCCGGAGACCGCATCCCCGTAGTCGTTGGCCAGGTTGGAGAGGATCTGCAGCAGGATGGCGGTCAGCAGGGAGAGGCCCATGATGGTGCCGTCGAAGGCCCCCCGGCTGGCTGCCAGCCCCGAGCCCAGCAGGATGGAGGAACACGCCAGGGGCAGAGTTCGCAAACGCGCCGCCAGCAACCAAACAGAGAAGGTATTTGTCATATTGTGATGGCCAAACGATCGGATATTGATCGTGTTAAGGGTTATCGAACCGGATTTCGGTATACTTGGCTCCGCGGGGGCTGGACTCCCTCGGGCAATTTACATGGAAGAATGGGCAGATAATATATAGGAAATCGTCGCCCTTTGGCATCAACCTGCGCCATCCTCCCCCAGAGTGATTGCGACAATCCGGCTCAGACAAGACATCCATGTTGGCTCAGACCCATCTCAAGCAACAACTGGACGCCCTGCGTCACAGCACTGTCAGCGGTTTCGTGCGCTTGCGCGTGGCGGCCAGCGTCGAGGCGTTCCCGGGCTGGCTGGCGGCGCAGGCGATCTACCCCCGGATCTATTGGCGCGCCAGAGGGGCCAGCCGCCCCGAATACGTGGCGCTCGGCGCCATCCACGAGCTGACCCGGCCGGAGGATATCCAGCGGGTCTGCGCGCTCGCCGGGGCGGACAGTGAAGACAGCCCCCGCTACTACGGCGGCCTGGCGTTCGACCCCACCCAGCCAGGCTGGGACGGCTTCGGCCCCTGCCGCTTCGTGCTGCCGCGCATCGAGCTGGTGCGCCGGGGGGAGTGCACCAGCCTCTGCCTCAACCTCTGGCTGCCCGCCCGGGAGCAGGAGCGCGAATTCGAAGCCGAGCTGCAGGCCGCCGAGGCGGCGCTCGATGCCCTGCAACCCGAGGCGCCCCTGCCCGCGCTGACCAAACAGCCCTGGCAGCGCCGGGATCTGCCGGGCCCGGCCCAGTGGCAAACCCTGGTGGAGCAGGTGACGGCCCCCGACTTCCAGGCCCACACCCCCAAGGTGGTGCTGTCGCGGGAGAGCCTGCTCGCCGGCGAGGAGAGCGGCGCCCCCCTCTGTCCCTGGTCCCTGCTGACCCAGTGGGCCCGCCATGCCCAGGAGTGTTTCCACTTCGGCTTCCAGTTTTCCCCCGAGCAGAGCTTCATCGCCTGCTCCCCCGAGCGTCTCTATCGCCGGGAGCGGGGCCACCTCTTCACCGAGGCGCTGGCGGGCACCATACGCCGCTCCGGCGACGAGGCGACCGACGCGGCCCTGGCCGCCGAGTTGCTGGCCGACAGCAAGAACCGGCTGGAGAACCGGCTGGTCCACGCGGACATCCTGAGCCGCCTGGCCCCGCTCACCACCCGGACCAGCCTGACCGAGCCGCGCATCCTCAAACTGCGGCTGCTGCAGCACCTCAAGTGCGACATCGAGGCCGAACTCCAGCCCGGCGTGTGCGACTGGCAACTGCTGGCCGCCCTGCACCCCACCCCCGCCGTGGGCGGGGCCCCCCGCGAGGCGGCGCTCGCCTTTATCCGCGAATATGAACCTTACCAGCGCGGCTGGTATGCCGGCGCCTGCGGCATGCTGAGCCAGGAGACCTCGGAGTTCTCCGTCGCCATTCGCAGCGCCCGCATCACGGCCCGGGGCATCAGCCTGTTTGCCGGCGCCGGCATAGTGGCGGGGTCGCAGCCGGCCGCCGAGTGGGCCGAGCTCGACAACAAGATCGCCAACGTGCTCTCCCTGCTGGGATAGCGTTTCTTCATCGTTTCCTCACTGCGAGAGCCTTATGCCCGCCAGCCAATTGCCTGAGCACCGCGCGTTTGCCAGCCAGCATGCCACCTTCAACCACGTCTGGTCTTCCCTCCTGCTGGAGGAGCTCTATCGGCTCGGCGTGCGGGACATCGCCCTCGCCTCGGGTTCGCGCTCGGCACCGCTCACCATGGCCGCCGCCGCCCACCCGGGCTTTCACCGTCACCTGCACTTCGACGAGCGCGGCCTCGGCTTCATGGCGCTCGGGCTCGCCAAGGGCAGCGGCCGGCCGGTGGCGGTGATCATGACCTCGGGCACGGCGGTGGCGAACCTCTGGCCCGCGGTGGCCGAGGCCCAGCTCACCGGGGTGCCGCTCATCATCCTCTCCGCCGACCGCCCCCCCGAGCTCATCGACAACGGCGCCAACCAGGCCATCGACCAGCAGGGGATCTTCGGACGCTATCCCGTCCATCAGCAGAACCTGCCGAGCCCCACCCCCAGCATCCCGGCCGCCTTCGTGCTGAGCTCGGTGGATCAGGCCCTGGCCCGCCAGGCGCACACCCCTGGGCCGGTGCACTTCAACTGCATGTACCCCGAACCCCTCTATCCCGGCGAGGCGTACCTGGACTTTGCCGACTACCTGGCCCCCCTCGGCGACTGGCTCCACTCGGGCAAACCCTGGAGCCCCTGGCAGCTGGCCGAGGCCCCCAGCCCCCGCCAGCCGGACTGGGAGGAGCTCCAGGGCAAGCGCGGCGTCATCGTCGCGGGGCGCATCCAGGATCCCGCGCAAGGCAGGGCGGTGGCCGAGCTGGCCGAGCGGCTCGGCTGGCCGCTGCTGGCGGACCTGCAGAGCCAGATCCGCTTCGACGGCCGCAACCTGGTGCACGCGGATCTCGCCCTGCAAAACGGCGACTTCGTGGCCGAGCTGGCCCGCGCCGAGGTGCTGCTGCAATTCGGCGCCCGCCTCATCTCCAAACGCCTCGGCCAGTTCATCAAACAGCACCCCTGGCAGGATTACTGGCTGGTGGACCCGCAGCCGGCCCGGCTCGATCCCGACTATCGGCTGCGCCGCCGCCTGGTGTGCACGCCCTCGGCCTTTGCCGCCGCCCACCCTCTGGGCCGGGAGTCACATCCCTGGCACCAGCTGGGCGCGCACCAGCAGGGGATCAGCCAGCAGATCCGTGCCGCCTGCGATCGCTTCTCCGAGCTCGGGATCTGCCACCGTCTGAACCGGCTCATCCAGGGCCAGCTGTTCGTCGGCAACAGCATGCCGGCCCGGCTGATGGACATGCTGGGCGAGGCGGGCACGGGCCCCAACCGGGTGATGACCAACCGCGGCGCCTCCGGCATCGACGGCCTGATCGCCACGGCCTTCGGTTTCTCCCAGTGCAGCGACGAGCCCACCACCCTGCTGCTCGGGGATCTCAGCGCATTGCACGATCTCAACAGCCTGGCCCTGCTCGGCAAGGCGAGCCGCCCTCTGGTGGTGATCCTGCTCAACAACGACGGCGGCAGCATCTTCCGCATGCTGCCGGTGCCGACCCAGGACGCCCTGCTGGAGACTTACTACTGCCTGCCCCACGGCCTGCACTTCGAGCACGCCGCCGCCATGTTCGGCCTCGCCTACCGGGCGCCGACCACCCTGGACGAATTTGAACGAGACTACGCCGCGGCGCTGCAAAGCGGGACAACCCTGATTGAAATCAAGGTACCGAGCAGTGAAGTCGCCGAGGATCTCAAGGCGCTGGGAGCCGCCATCCGTGGTCTCTGATCCCGTACCTCTGGTGCTGCTGCACGGCCTGCTGGGGGACGCCGAGGACTGGCGGCCCGTCATCCAGGCCCTGGCCGGCATCGAGTGCCACGCCCTGGATCTGCCGGGCCACGGTCGCAACCAGGCTGTGCGGGTGAGTGGCTTCGACGAGGCCCATCGCTGGCTCTGCGACGAGCTGGCCACGCGGGATATCACCCACTACCGGCTGGTGGGTTATTCGCTGGGGGGGCGGCTCGCGCTTCATCACGCCAGCCTGTCACCGACGGGGCTGCAGGCCCTGCTGCTGGAGAACTGCCATCCGGGCCTGCCGGAAGCCGAGCGGGCGGCCCGCCTCGTGCACGACGAGCTGTGGGCCAGCCGTTTCGAGCACGAGCCCCTGCCCCGGGTGCTTGCCGACTGGTACCGCCAGGGCGTCTTCGCCGACCTGGACGAGGAGGCCCGCGCCCGCCAGGCCGCCCGCCGCCTTGGCAACGACGGGCAGGCCGTGGCCACCATGCTGCGGGCCACCTCCCTCGGCAGGCAGCCGGATCTCGCCCCCTGGCTCGGGGAGACCCGGCTGCCGGTGCACTGGGTCTCCGGCAACCGGGATCACAAATTCCATGCCCTCGCTTGCCAGTTGGTAAAGCAAGGCTGCAATATCAAACACTTGGCTCTGGATGGCGGGCACAACCTGCACGCCGGCCAGCCCGATACCTTTGCCCGGCTCCTGCGGGAGTGGGTCAACCAACCAGAAGAGAAGATCCATGATTGAAGCAATGACGGAAGCCGAGCTCTATGCCCCTGTCGAGTGGCGCGACTGCTCCGCCGGTTACGAAGACATCCTCTATCACAAGTCCCGGGATGGCATTGCCAAGATCACCATCAACCGCCCCCAGGTGCGCAACGCCTTCCGCCCCCGCACCGTGAAAGAGATGCTGCAGGCCCTGGCCGATGCCCGCTACGACGATCGGGTAGGCACCATCATCCTCACCGGCTTCGGCGAGCAGGCGTTCTGCGCCGGCGGCGACCAGAAGATCCGGGGCGACTACGGTGGATACCGCGATGACGAGGGCACCCACCACCTCAACGTGCTGGACTTCCAGCGCGACATCCGCACCTGCCCCAAGCCCGTGGTGGCCATGGTGGCCGGCTACGCGGTCGGTGGCGGCCACGTGCTGCACATGATGTGCGACCTGACCATTGCCGCCGACAACGCCCAGTTCGGCCAGACCGGCCCCAAGGTTGGCTCCTTCGATGGCGGCTGGGGTGCCTCCTACATGGCGCGCATCGTCGGCCAGAAGAAGGCCAGGGAGATCTGGTTCCTGTGCCGTCTGTACGACGCCAAGCAGGCGCTCGACATGGGGCTGGTCAACACCGTCGTGCCGCTGGCGGAGCTGGAGCGTGAAACCGTGCGCTGGTGCCGCGAGATGCTGCAGCACAGCCCCATGGCGCTGCGCTGCCTGAAGGCCGCCCTGAACGCCGACTGCGACGGCCAGGCCGGCTTGCAGGAGCTGGCGGGCAATGCCACCATGCTGTTCTACATGACCGAAGAGGGTCAGGAAGGGCGCAACGCGTTCAACGAGAAACGCCGTCCCGACTTCTCCAAATACAAGCGGAATCCCTGATGACACTCGCCCTCTACCGCTACCAACTGCCCTTTACCCAGCCCCTGACCTTTCACGGCCAGGTGCAGGTGGCGCGCGAGGGCCTGCTGGTGCGCATCCATGACGGCTGGGGGGAGATAGCCCCCCTGCCCGGCTTCTCCAGAGAGACCCTGGCCCAGGCCCAGACCGACGCCCTCGACTGCCTGGCGCAGCTGGCCAGGGGCCAGGCCATGACGCCCCGGCTGCCCTCGGTGCAGTTCGGGCTCGACTGTGCCCGCCGGGCCTGGCCGGCCCAGACTGCCCCCCTGCCCGAGCCCTATCCGCTCATCCAGGGCTCTCCCCAGGAGCTGCTCAAGAACTGGAAGCAGTGGCTGCACGAGACCCCGCCCAAGGCCAAGCTGAAGGTGGCCCGCTACCCCATGCGGGACGAGCTGGCGCTGATCCGGTTGCTGCTCGACCGGCGACCCAACCTCAAGCTGGTGCTGGATGCGAACCAGGGCTGGACCCGCGAGGAGGCCTGGGCCTTCTGCGGCCACCTGGATCCGAACCGCATCGAGTACCTTGAAGATCTGTGCGCCGACTTCGAGGACATCGCCTTCGTCGCCAGCCGCACCGGCATGCCGGTGGCGCTGGACGAGCTGCTGGCCCAGGGCAAGACCTGGGAGCCCATCCCCCAGCTGCGCGCCCTGGTGCTCAAGCCCACCCTGCTCGGGTCCCTGGCCCACTGCGAGGCCCTGGTGACACAGGCCCGGGAGCTGAGACTCAAGGTGATCGTCTCCTCCTGCTTCGAGTCCGGTGTCGGTCTCGGCCAGCTCGCCCGCCTCGCGGGGGAGTGGGCGCCGGATCAGGCCCCCGGCCTCGACACCCGCCGCTGGCTGGCCAGG
The DNA here is from genome assembly GCF_033348475.1 of Aeromonas sp. XH. Taxonomy (NCBI): domain Bacteria; kingdom Pseudomonadati; phylum Pseudomonadota; class Gammaproteobacteria; order Aeromonadales; family Aeromonadaceae; genus Aeromonas; species Aeromonas sp. XH. The sequence continues at coordinate 3,878,328 of NZ_CP137630.1, forward strand.
GATCTGCTGGACAAGCAGGGCCAACCCGACCCCAGCCGGATGGAGCCCCTGTTCCACCGTGACTGACCGGAAGAGGCTGTCGCCTGAGCCTCACCCCGTCGAACCCTGCCCGGTACGCCACTGGGCCAGGGTGGCGCCCAGGCGGATCGCCATCCAGGGAGCCACCCCCCTCGACTATCAAGAGCTCGATCGACGGCTCAACGGCCTGAGCGAGCAGCTGGCCCGGGCCGGATTGCAGCCGGGCTATCGCCTCGCCGCCGTGGTGCGCGGCGCCCTGGAGGATGTGCTGCTGGCCTGGGCCTGCGTGCGCAGCGGCCTGGTCTTCTGCCCCCTCAACCCCGCCTTTCCTCTGGCGAAACAGGCCGGGCTGGCACGCCAGCTCCGGGTGCAGGCCTGCTGGTCGGCGGGAGAGATCCCGACGGGCGACTGGCAAGCGCTCAGCCTCGACTTCGCCCATGAGCCGGCGACGGACGAAGACGACTGCACGCTGGATCCTGCCCGACTCAGCAACATGATCCTCACCTCGGGCTCCAGCGGCACGCCCAAGGCGGTGGTACACCGGCTGGCGAACCATCTGGCTTCCGCCCGGGGCTCCGCCACCCTGATCCCCCTGGACGAGACCTGTGGCTGGCTGCTCTCCCTGCCGCTGTTTCACGTCGGCGGCTACGCCATCCTGTTCCGGGTCTTCCTGGCGGGGGCCACCCTGGTGCTGGACGAGCGCAGCCAGCCGCTCAAGGCGCGGCTGGAGCGCCAGCCCATCACCCACCTCTCCCTGGTGCCGACCCAGCTCTGGCGGCTGCTGGCGGCGGGGTTCGAGCCATCGCGCACCCGGGTGCGCGAACTGCTGCTCGGCGGCGCCGCCATCCCGGCCCCCCTGGTGAGCCGGCTGACCGCCATGGGGCTGGTGCCCAAGGTGAGCTATGGCCTCTCGGAGATGGGCAGCCAGGTCTGTACCGGCCAGCCCTGCGCCGCCGGCGTGGTGGGCCGTCCGCTGCCGGGGCGGGAGGTCTGCATCCGCCAGGGGGAGATCTGCGTGCGCGGCGACACCCTGTTTGCGGGCTATTTCCAGGAGGGCGAGCTGGTGCGACCGCTGGACGAGGCGGGCTGGTTCCACACCCGGGACAAGGGACGCCTCACCGCCGAGGGCGAGCTGGTGGTGGAGGGGCGGCTCGACAACCTCTTCATCTCGGGGGGCGAGAACATCCAGCCCGAGGCCATAGAGCAGCGGCTGGTGGACCACCCCGCCGTGGCCCAGGCCCTGGTGGTGCCGGTGCCGAGCGAGGAGTGGGGGCAGAGGCCCGCCGCCTTTATCGACTGGCTCGGGGCCCCCGTTTCTTATGCCGAACTGGCGAACTGGATCAGAGACACACTGCCCGGCTTTATGGTGCCGGACCAGTGGCTGCCCTGGCCGGATCTCGGCGGCAACCTCAAACCCTCCCGCACCCTGCTCGCCCGGCGCCTGCGGCAAGACGACTGACGCCGCCCCCCATATGGGGCTGAGCCCTTGCTATCAATACAGCCCCCTTTGGGGCTGTTTTTGTGCGATTTGCTCCCGAACGCAGGATTCTGCTTCGCCATCTGGCACATTGATATTCTTTTGGAGCCCAATACCCTGTCTGGTCCCCACGCCCATCCATCCACCAAAGGGATCACGATGAACCACCTCTCTACCCGGCTGCTGCTCCTGGCAGCCCCCTGCCTGCTCGCCACCTCGGCGCAGGCCAACTACTCCTCCGACTGGCAACAGTACCAACTCAAGGGGGAATCCAGCCGTCAGCTGGGGGATCGCCTCACCGAAGTGACCTACGAGCTGAGCGCCCGCAGCGGCGATGCCCCCTATCAGCAGCTGAGGGTGTATCGCCGCTTCGACTGGCGCGATGCCAACCTGGCCGTACTGGCAGAGCGGCAGTGCGGCGAGCCCCAGCTCAGGATCGAGCAGGGCTGGCAGATCCGCTACCTCAGCTGTGAGGAGGTGGTGCCGGCCCGCAAGGCCGTCCCGGCCAGCAGCTACGACTATGGCTACGGCATGAGGCAGGGCCGCTGGGAGCCGCTGGCAGGCACCCCGACCGCGCCGCGTCAGGATCGCCTGCCGCTGGCGGAGCGGGTCATCCTGGGTCATAGCGAGCAGGAGCTGGATCGCTGCGAGCTCAACGCCGAAGGGCGCTGCGCCGAGCAGGCATGGCAGTACCAGCCGCAAAACTGGCAGCAGTTGAAGGTGCTGGAAGAGACCCCCAATGAACGGGATGGCCGCCTCGAGCAGATCTTCTTCCGCCTGCAGCCCATCGCGGGCAGCCAGGCCGCCCGTCAGGTGAGCGAGCTGCACGTCTGGCGCCAGTACACCTGGTTGCTGGACGAGATCAAGACCCAGCAGGAGTGCGATGAACCCCAGACCCGTCAGGAAGGGGACAAGACCATCAGCTACCGGGTGTGCCGTCAGACCCTGCCCGCCGGCAGCGAAGTGCAGGTGGTCTTGAAGGACACCGGCTATCAATACCCGGTGGGGGGCAGCGAATGGCAGACCCTGCCGGAGACAACCGAGTGGCAGGAGAGCCGGGTGCTCAATCGCCCCATGGTGCTGGTCAGCAAGGAAGAGCAGCTCGACTGTCGCCGTGCCGACGGCCGCGCCTGCTCCGAGCCGGAGCTGCCGGGCACCGAGCTGCTGGACGCCGAAGCAGCCAGGATAGTGCAGGATGCCAGTGGCCAGCCCGCGCCGGTCTGGCAGGAGAACTATGGTCACGATGACACCAAGCTGCTGGCCGCGTCCCGCGGCATCCAGAGCCTGCTGGCGGCCAATCAGCCGGCCCATCCGGCCATGAAGCTGCTGCTGGAATACGTGCGTGCCCACAACTACCACAACTACGGCAAGCACAAGGAAGACGGCCCGGCCGCCGCCGAGGCGCTGGCCGAGGCATTGACGGCGCTCGGCGCCCATCCGCTGCTCTTCCCGGAGCAGGCCAGCGACGAGGTAGGTGCCGTCATGGGTGCCTGGAGCATCGCCCTGCACGGCCAGTTCAAGAGCCCGGCAGTGCAGAGCCGCTTTGGCACCCTGCTCGGCGAGTTCAACCAGATGTTGGCCTACAGCACCCGCCATGCCAGCGAGATCAACGGCCGGCACCCCTGGGCGACCGGCCTGTTCGATCTGCTCAACTTCCTCGACTTCGCCAGCGACCATAGCGATCCCTTTGCCAACGACTTCCGCCAGCAGGATGGCGAGCTGCGCAAGCAGCTGCACGCCCTCGGCATGAGCGAGCTCGCGCTGTGGCAAGGAAGGGATGGCAAGGATCTGTTCCTGCTCAACAACGTGCTGGATGCCTACACCCGCCTCTACCGGGTCGCCCGCTATACCCGCCCGGACGAGCTCGACGGCTACCGCAAACTGCTGGATGACTCCGTCATCGCACTGGTTCGCCACCACGACCTGATCCCCGGCGGTCAGCAGAGCCAGGATCTGCTGGAAGACATGTCGCTGACCCTCTCCACCTACTACCTGACCTACACGGACCGCACCGGCGAAGCCTGCATCAGCGGTGACTTTGCCGGCCTCTGCACCCCTGTCCGGGTGGAGGACGTGCTGCCGTTCGAGCACACCTGCTCGCCGACCCTGCGCCTGCGGGCCCAGGATCTGACCCTGGATCAGGCCGAGGGGATCTGCCGTGAACTGGGTGCCGAAGAGCAGCGGTTCCATCAACAGATGGAAACCGGCTGGCAGCCGGTGGCGGACGATCACAACGAGGCGCTGGAACTGGTGGTCTTCGACTCCTCCGCCGACTGGAAACGCTACGGCAGTGCCCTGTTCGGCGGCGTCTCCACCGACAACGGCGGCATCTACATCGAAGGGGATCCGGCTCGCCCCGGCAACCAGGCCCGCTTCTTCGCCTACGAGGCGGAGTGGAAGCGCCCCGCCTTCCAGGTGTGGAACCTGCGCCACGAGTACGTGCACTACCTGGACGGCCGCTTCAACCAGTACGGCAGCTTCGGCCACTACCCCCTCAACCGCACCACCTGGTGGTCGGAAGGGCTGGCAGAGTTCATCGCCCACGGCCAGTGCTTCGCCCGCGGTCTGGACAACGTCGCCGGCCGTCCTGCCAGCGATCGTCCGGCTCTGGCCGACATCCTGCACCTGGATTACGACAAGGGCAGCGAGATGGTCTACTCCTGGTCCTACACGGTGCACCGCTTCCTCAGCGAGACCGGTCGCGGCGCCAGCTGGCTGGCCATGGCCCGGGCCCTGCGAGGCCCGGATCAGCAGCAGGCGATGAGCGCCTTCGAAGCCGAGCTGGATGCGCTGATCGCAAGCGACAGCGAGGCCTACCAGCAGTGGCTCGGCCGCGAACTGCTGCCCTGGTGGGAGGCCAACAAGGACTCTGACGAGTGCAAGGCCAACGACTCTGCCCACTGAGGGCGAGACGGGGATGACAAGGGGCGGCCATGACCGCCCCTTCTTATGAATGATGTTAATCGGCTCAGGATCAAGCAGTTAGCCGACCTCTCCCTGCGACAACCTCTGCCCGTGTGACACCCTGGGCTGTCATCAAGCCTGACGCGCGGCGGCAACTTGTAATAGAATGACCCCCTGTCTTCTCTTACTTCAGACCCGAACCGCACCGCGCATGAAGAAGTTTGCCAAGATCCTGCTCGCCTGCCTCTGCCTGTTGCTGGCCTCCGCCGCCGCCCTGCTTGGCTACAGCGAGTGGACCGTCTCGGACGCCCGTCACTACACCTATGACGACGTCAACGCGGTGCCCTACAACCGGGTCGCCCTGGTGCTCGGCACCTCCAAATACCTGATCGGGGGCAGCCCGAACCACTACTTCAAATACCGGATCAAGGCCGCCGCCGAGCTCTACAACAACGGCAAGGTGGACTACATCCTGGTCTCAGGCGACAACGCCACCGTGCAGTACAACGAGCCGCGCCAGATGCGGCGGGCGCTGATCCAGGCCGGCATCCCGGCCAGCGCCATCTACAGCGACTACGCCGGTTTTCGCACCCTGGACTCCATCGTGCGGGCCAAGGAGGTGTTCGGCCAGGCCCGCTTCACCGTGGTCTCCCAGGCCTTTCACAACGAGCGCGCCATCTTCATCGCCCGCCACTTCGGCATAGAGGCCATCGGCTTCAACGCCCTGGATCCCAGCGCCTATCAGGGCATCCGTACCCGGGTGCGCGAGGTGTTCGCCCGCCTGATGGGGCTGCTCGACCTCTACGTGCTGGACAAGGGGCCCAAGTTCCTCGGCGAGCCCATCGTCATCGGCGCCCCCGCCCCCTGCCAGGTCTTGAGCACCATAGGAACGGGCCAGCCCTGCCTGCCCATTGTCGCCCCCAAGACGCCGGCCCAGCCGCCGACAGCCGGCACCGCACCAACGGCCAGCGCGGCAACCTCGACCGTCAGCGGGGCGGCAGCAACCAGCAGTGCCTTGGCCACCAGCGCAGCCTTGCCGAGCGAGACCACGCCCGTGGACACCCCGGCCGTCACCAGTGCGGCGACGCCAACCAGCAACGCCCCGGCCACCCGGGCGCAAGCACACTGACCCTCAATAGCAGAGACCCGCCAACTGGCGGGTCTCTTTCATCTGGCAATCGGGCTGGTCATGCCAACGCGTCCTGGTAGCGGCGCGCCACCTCGGGCCAGTCGATCACGTTGTAAAACGCGGCTATGTAGTCGGGACGCTTGTTCTGGTACTTGAGGTAGTAGGCGTGCTCCCACACATCCAGCCCCAGGATGGGCACCAGCCCCTCCATCAGCGGACTGTCCTGGTTCGCGCTGCTCACCACCCGCAGCTTGCCGCGCCCATCGACCACCAGCCACGCCCAGCCGCTGCCGAAACGGCTCAGGGCCGCCTGGGTAAAGGCCTGCCTGAAGGCATCCAGCCCCCCTAGATCCCGATCGATCGCCGCGGCCAGCTCCCCGCCCGGCTCGCCACCGCCCCGGGGGCTCATCACCTGCCAGAACAGGCTGTGGTTCGCATGGCCACCGCCGTGATTGCGCACCGCTCCCTGCACCCAGGCCGGCAGGCTGTCGAAACGGGTGAGCAGCTCCTCCACCGGCAGGGTCGCCAGCTCGGGGAGATCGGCCAGAGCCGCATTGAGGTTGGTGACATAGGTCTGGTGGTGACGGCCGTGATGGATCTCCATGGTCAGCGTATCGATGTGGGGTTCCAGTGCGTCGTAGGCATAGGCAAGGGCGGGCAGGGTATGGCTCATGGTCACCTCTGTTTATCGTGATTAATGCAGTTGCGGGGCTCTCTCGGCCTGGCACAGGCACTGACCGAGACAGCGCAGGATGCCGTCGTGGTGGCCGTGCCTGCGCACGAAGGCGAGCAGCTCGGTCCGGGTGCTGCGGGCGTGGCAAAGAGCCGCCTCCCGCAGGGCAGCGGAACTGGTGGGGGACTGGCTGGTGGCGAGCAGGCAATCGTGCACGTGGCACAGCAGGTCGGCCGCCCTGTCCGGCAGGGTCATGGCCACCAGCAGATCCGCCAGATTGTGATGGGCCACCACCAGGGCCGCTACCGCTTCGTCGGCATCGTGCCAGTCGGCAAACTGCTGGCGAGCCAGCCACAGGGCCTGCTGGTAACAGTCGAGCGCCCTGGCATATTCGCCGGCATCGAAGTGGCGGTTGCCACTCAGGGTCTGCGCCTTCCAGTGCGCCATGCTGCTGTCCGCTCCGGTGGTACCGACCCACCCCTTCACCCAGGTTCCCGTCATGACTCGACCATTCAAATGATAATAATTATTATTTAACTTATTTGATGGGCGGACACAAGGAATAGTTGGCGCGGCCTTTTTTGCCCATATGGGTAGGGTTTTTCTGCAATCCCCGGTTTAGTGATCCCATCCACAGATGCATTTGAGTTCGACCACCATGCTAATGTCACCGGCATGAGGCCGGTCGCTGCCGGATGGGCAGCCGACGTTCACAAGGATGGTGAAGATGAAGAGATGGTTGTTGGTGCTCTTGTGCGCCCTGCCCATGCTGGGCCAGAGCGCGGGTTATACCCAGACTCGCTACCCCATAGTGCTGGTGCACGGGCTGTTCGGCTTCGACAAGCTGCTCGGGGTCGATTACTTCTACGGCATCCCCCAGGCCCTGACCCGGGATGGCGCCAGGGTCTACGTGGCCCAGGTCTCGGCGACCCAGAGCTCGGAGCTGCGCGGCGAGCAGCTGCTCAGGCAGGTGCAGCAGGTGATCGCCATCACGGGGGCGGAGAAGGTGAACCTCATCGGCCACTCCCACGGCGCCCCCACCATTCGCTACGTGGCCTCGGTCGCCCCCGAGCTGGTCGCCTCCGCCACCAGCGTGGGCGGGGTCAACCAGGGCTCTGAGATCGCCGACCTGGTGCGCGCCAAGGTGGCGCCGGGCTCGGCGGCAGAAACGCTGGCGGTGGCCGCCGCCTCGGCGCTCTCCGGGGTCATCTCCCTGCTCTCCGGAGGCGCCGACCTCCCCCAGGATCCCCTCGCCTCCCTCGATGCCCTCACCAGCGCCGGCGCCCAGCGCTTCAACCAGCGCTATCCGGAGGGGCTCCCCAGTCAACATTGTGGCGAAGGGCCCATGCTGGCCGCCAACGGTGTCTACTACTTCTCCTGGAGCGGGCGCGGCAACATGACCAATATCCTGGATCCGGTGGATCCGGCGCTGGCGCTGACCGGTACCTTCTTCGGCGAACCCAATGACGGCCTGGTCGGGGTCTGCAGCAGTCACCTCGGCAAGGTGATCGGCACCGACTACCGGATGAACCATCTGGACGAGGTGAACCAGTCGTTCGGCATCCACCACCTGTTCGACACCGACCCTGTGACCCTGTATCGCCAGCACGCCAACCGCCTGCAGAGGCTGGGGCTATGAGAGGCCTGCTGCCGGGCACCCTGGTGCTGGGCGCCATCCTGCTGGGGGTCGTCCTGTTCCGGCCGGCGCCCACCCCCAACCCGACGGCGGCCCCCGAGCAGGGGAGCCTGCGCCACCAGTTGACCCAGCGTCTGGCGCAGGGGGAGACGGGGGACGCAGACCCCATGCTCGCCCGCTACCGGCAGTTTCTGCGGGCGGAGGGCGGGCTGACGGTGCCGACGGATCCTGGCCTTGCCAGCCTGCAGCAGCTGTTCGACGAGCGCGAGCGACTGCGCCGACAGCACTTCTCCCCGGCCGAGCAGGAGCCGCTGTTTGCCGAAGACAGGCTGATGGAGCAGTGGACCCTGAGGCGCAAGGCGCTGGCGGAGGCTGGCGATGCCGACAAGCCGCTGCTGGCCAGCGAACTAGAGCTCTGGCTGGCGGAGCAGCCCCAATGGTTTCGGGAGGCGGAGGCCAACGGCCGCCTGCTCGGGGATCTGCAGCGCCTGGAGCAGGTCGCGCCGGCCGAGCGCGACGCCGTGCTGCGGGAGCGGCTGGGGCCGGAGGCGGCGGATCGGCTGCACCAGCTGGCGCAGAGCCAGCAGGGGTTCGAGCGGCAGCTGGCCGGCTATCTGGCCGAACTCAAGCCCCTGCCCGCCGAGCGACGGGCCGAACAGCAGCCGGAGATACTGGCGCGCTGGTTCGAGCCAGCGCAGTGGCGGCGGGCGGAAGCCCTCGCCCGGCTCAAGCTGGGCGAATCGTCACCGCAATAAATAAAAAGGGGGCCCAGATCTGGGCCCCCTTGCTTCATGCTGCAACCGTGCTTACAGCGGCTTGTTCGCGCCCGGCAGCGGCTGCCAGGTGAGGCGGGTCACCCGGGCGCCCTGCACCTCGCAGGTGAGGCAGAGATCCTGCCACCCCTTCTCCCGGCGCAGGGAGACCTCCCCCTCGATACCCTCGGCACTCGTCTTGAGCCTGGTCTGCTCGAAGGTCACCTTGTCTCCCGCGGCGAGCGCCATCAGCTTGCCGTTGCAGAGCCAGTGGGCGAGCTCGGCCCCCTTCAGCTTGACGCCCTTGGCGGCCTGCTCCTCGGCAGGGCTAGGCGCAAACAGCCTGCCCAGCTCGGCCGCCCGCCTGGTAAGCCAGGCCTCCCGCTGCTGCATGCTCATCTTGCTGACGAACTCCGCCGGCTGGCCCTTGTCGTCGAGCCACTGGGTCAGGGTGCCCTTGTCATCGAAGGCGAACTGGGCGGCGGGCTCCTTGACCCCGAACAGCTTGCCCCCCTTGAAGTAGTAGCGGCTCTCCCCCTCCTGCTTGCCCTGCTCGTTCAGAATGGGCACGGCGATGATGACGGGCTTGCCGTCGACCCAGGCCTTGATGTCGACGCCGTCGTGGCTGAACAGCCGGGTGTCGAGGGCGCCCTCGGCCCCCTTCTCCATCAGGGTGAACTGTTCGGCCAGGGTGGCGGCCAGGGAAGGCAGGGAGCAGAGTCCCAGCGTCAGAGCGATCAGGGTGTTGCGCATAGTTGTCCTGTGATGGGCCAGAAGGCCGGATTAACTCTCTACCAACCAGGCCCGCAGCCCCTCCCGGTGAGCCTCGCTCAGGGGGATGGACTGGCGGGTCCGGTAGTCAAAATGGATCAGGGTCGTCTCGGCGGTCACCGCCAGCTCGCCGCCCTGCCAGGCCTCCTGCCAGAGTGTGAAGGAGCTGGTGCCGATGCGGCGTACCCCGGTTTTGATCGACACCTGCTGGCCATAGAACAGCTCCCGTTTGAACTGCACCGTATAGCCCGCGATGATCAGATGCCAGTCGTGCACGTCCAGCTCGGGGGAGAAGAGGCGAAACAGCGGGTCGCGGGCCGATTCAAACCAGACCGCCGGCACCGTGTTGTTGATGTGGCCGAGGGCGTCCGTCTCTTGAAAACGGGGTTGGATCTGCATTTCCAGCATGGATGTCGACTCCTTGTCGTGGGACCGCGCACAGGCTAGCGCGCCCATCCTCAGGACTCAAGCATCCCGCGCTTTGGCTGAGAGCCCTCTCCGGTTTCCGGCGCCGCCATTCCCTGCTCGGGCCTTAGCCAGGCGCTGCGAAAATCGAACCAACCCAGGGCCGTCATCCGCACGCCGTGCACGCCGACCCGGCTCTCCAGCTCCAGCCAGTGGTGGAACAGGGGCACGAACCAGCCCTGGCGTTGCACCTCGGCCAGCAGGGCGCGCGGGCCGGGCTCGACGCCGCTGGCACGCCACTGCGTCAATCCCTGCCACAGGGCCTGTCGCCCCCCCCATACCCGACGCAGCAAGGGGGTGCCCTGGAGCCAGGCGTAGGGGGCGAAGGCGTGCTCGTGCTCCAGGTTGAGGGTGCCGAGCCAGAGATCCACGTCCTCGTCCGCCCCGCTCACCCAGCGGCCGTAATCCAGGGTGCGCACCTCGAGCGCGATGCCCTGTTCTGCCAGCAGGCCGGCCATGGCGCCGGCGCACTCCTCAAACTCCAGGTGCTGGTTGAAGCAGGCCAGCACCAGCCGCTCCGGCAAACGGGTCGGCGTGGGCTCGGGGGCGGGCTGGGTCTCGCGCCAGTGGGGCAGCAGGCCCAGCGCGCTGGTCCAGCCCCGCTGCAGCTCGGGGGCGACCCGCGCCATCAGGGCGATGGGGTTGAGCAGCCGGCTCAGCCACTGGCGCAGGGCAGGATCCTGCAGCAGGGGGGATCTGTCGTCCTGAAGCAGGAAGTAGCAACCCGATTCGAGCTCGGACTCGCCGCGCATGGTGCCAAGCTCGGGGCTGTCGCTCCCGAGCCGCAGGTGGCTCTCCAGCCGATCCGCCAGCTCCGGCAGCATCCAGATGTCGATCTCGTCGAGCAGGGCCCGCAGGCCGAAGTAGTCGTCGAATGCCTCTAGGCACAGGTGCAGGGGATCGTTGGTGGTCACCCGATAGGGGCCTGTCCCCACCGGCTGCAGGGCAAAGCCCGGCTCCCCCTTGAGCTCGCGGGGCAGGATGGCGGCCACCGGCTCTGCCAGCAGGTGCGGCAGCAGGGGATCCGGGCTGTCGAGGTGCAGATCCAGGGTGCGCGGCCAGGGGCTCTCCAGCCGGGCGAGATGGGCAAACAAGGGGCGATCCCGCAAGGCCAGCAGGCTCTCCATCACATCCTCCACCGCCAGCACGCGTCCGTGGTGGAAGCGCACCGCCGGCCTCAGGTAGAAGCGCCAGTGGCAGGGGCCCAGGCACTCCCAGTGGTGGGCGAGATCCCCCTCGATTTCCCCATTTTCCTCATTTCGCCGGGTCAGGCCGTTGAAGATCTGGCGGCTCAGATGCACCTCGGAGCGGCGCAGGGGGTCGGTGGGCAGCAGGCGCGGCAGCGGCCGGTAGTAAGGCACCCGCAGGATCTGGCGCCCCTCCCGGGTGGCCTGACCGAGCTGCTCGATGAGCAGCGGGGTGAGCAGATCCAGCCTATCCTCCGCCAGCCGCACCGCCTGGGCGAGCTGGCCCTGGCTCAGCAGTTCCCGCAGCCGCCGGCGGGTCAGGCTCTCCTGGTTGTCCAGCAGGGTGAGGCGGGAGCGCCGCCCCCGTCCTGCCTCGGCCGACCAGTCGAGCCAGCCCTGCTCCTGCATGCGGCGCAGCAGCAGACGGGCGTTGCGCGGGGTGCAGCAGAGCAGCTCCGCCACCTCGGCAAGGCTTGTCTCCCGTTCGTCGCCGCCAAGCTGCTGGGCGAGCCGTTGAAACTGCTGATAGAGGCGGCTGCTGGGCATAAAAGAGGAAATCCTTGTGAGAAAAGTCATCAGTTTTTACTTCCTCATTTTAGCTCAATACTGCTGGCAAACGTGAACACCACAGCACAGGAGCACCATCATGAGCCAAGCCGCCACCCCCAAGCCGAACCGGATCCAGCAGACCCTGCGCCGCTACTTCCTGCGGATCCTGCCCCGTCCCCTGACCCTGATCGAGGATCCCATGAGCCAGCTCAACCGCCTGATGCAGTGGGACATGCACCAGATAGACGACAGGGAGTATCGCCGCCGCCTCTGACCCCGCCCCGGACAGGCCCCATGGCCACCGCAGCGTGCCGGCATTGCTTTACCGGATTGGGTGGTTTACATCGGCGCCGGGCCTGCTAGATTGGACGGCTATCCATCCATAATGGCGACATCCAACAAGGAGTGTGTGATGAAAGATGCGACCCTGGCCCTGCACCACGGCTTTGCCCACGATCCCGCCACCAAGGCGGTGGCCGTACCCATCTACCAGACGGTGGCCTACGAGTTCGAGAGCGCCCAGCACGGGGCGGATCTGTTCAATCTGGCGGTGCCGGGCAACATCTACACCCGCATCATGAACCCCACCAACGACGTGCTGGAACAGCGGATGGCCGCCCTGGAAGGGGGGATCGCCGGCCTGGTGGTCTCGGCGGGTTCCGCCGCCATCACCTACGCCATCCAGGCGCTGACCGCCGCCGGCGACAATATCGTCTCCACGCCCCAGCTCTACGGCGGCACCTACACCCTGTTTGCCCACATGCTGCCGAGCTTCGGGGTCGAGGTGCGCTTCGCCAGGGATGACAGCGCCGAGGCCATCGCCGCCCTCATCGACGACAAAACCAAGGCGGTCTACTGCGAGAGCATCGGCAACCCGGCCGGCAACATCGTCGATCTGGCGGCCTTCGCCAAGGTGGCCCACGCCCGCGGCGTGCCGCTGATTGTCGACAACACGGTCGCCACCCCTGTGCTGTGCAAGCCCATCGAGCACGGCGCCGACATCGTGGTGCACAGCCTCACCAAGTACGTGGGTGGCCACGGCAACTCCCTCGGCGGTGTCATCGTCGACTCGGGCAAGTTCCCCTGGGCGGACCACGCCGCGCGCTTCCCCCAGCTCACCCAACCCGAGCCTTCCTACCACGGGGTGGTCTATACGGAGGCCTTTGGCCCGGCGGCCTTTATCGGCCGGGTACGCACAGTGCCGCTGCGTAATACCGGTGCGGCGCTCGCCCCCATGAACGCCTTCCTGCTGCTGCAGGGGCTGGAGACGCTCAGCCTGCGCATGGAGCGCCACGTGGACAACGCCCTGCGGGTGGCCCACCACCTCAAACATCACCCCAAGGTGGCCTGGGTCAGCTACGCCGGCCTGCCGGGCCACCCCCACTACCCGCTGGCGGAGAAGTACATGGCCGGCCGCCCCTCTGCCATCCTCTCCTTCGGTCTGAAGGAGGGCTACGAGGCGGGGGTGCGCTTCTACGATGCCCTGAAGATCTTCAAGCGGCTGGTCAACATCGGGGATGCCAAGTCCCTGGCCTGCCACCCCGCCTCCACCACCCATCGCCAGCTGAGCGAAGAGGAGCAGGCCAAGGCCGGGGTCAAGCCGGAGATGATCCGGCTGTCGGTGGGGATCGAGGCCATTGAGGACATACTGGCGGACCTGGATCAGGCGCTGGAGGCCTGAGCCAGCAGCAGAGCGGGGGCAGCCCCGCTCTTTTCTTCTGTGAGCCGGTGAACCAGTTTCAGTACCGGCGCGTATCATGCCCTTCCGTCACCCCGTCGAGGTTCCCATGATAGTCCTGCACCACCTGAACAAATCCCGCTCCCAGCGCATCATCTGGCTGCTCGAAGAGCTGGGCCTGCCCTACCGGATCCAGGCCTACCAGCGCGATGCCGCCACCTTCCTGGCGCCCCCCGAGCTCAAGGCCATCCACCCCCTCGGCAAGTCGCCGGTCATCGAGTTTGACGGGCGCGTGCTGGCGGAATCCGGTGCCATCACCGAATACCTGATCGCCCGCCACGCCCCCGAGCGGCTGGCGCCGGCCCCCGACAGCCCGGAGTACGCCGAGTACCTGCAGTGGCTCCACTTCGCCGAGAGCTCCGGCATACTGCCGCTGCTGCTCGACATCTTCGTGCGCAAGGATGGCAGCCCGATGCGCTTCCTGCCGGGCTACGCCAGGGCCGAGTGCGCCAAGGTGCTGGGCTATCTCGATGAGGTGCTGGCCAGCCGCCGCTACCTGGTGGCCGATCGCCTCACCGGCGCCGACATACTGAACTCCTTCCTGGTGGACCTGCTGGCCCAGAACGACCAGCTGGCGCACTTCCCCCACCTGCAGGCCTACTGGCAGCGGCTCAACACCCACCCGGCCCGCCAGAAGGCGGCGGCGCTGGAGCGCGAGCTGGACCAGAGCGCCGAATAAGCGGCTGTGCGACAGGCAACACCATGCAAAGCGCCCCGATGATCGGGGCGTTTTTTCGTTGACCAGCCAGTGATCAGAGGGTGTGGAAGAGGATCCACGCCACTATGGTTGCCAGGCGCTGGCCCCCTGACTTAAAGCGCGTGGGAAAGGATCCTGGCTACCTTGTCGGGATCGATGTCCTGCTGCTCCCCAAGCGCCGTCAGGCCGAAGCGCTTGAGGTTGGAGCAGATCCCCGGGATGCAGCGCGCATCCAGGCCGTAGTCGGCGAGCCGGGTGCCCACCCCCATCTGCCGGAAGAACTGCTCGGTGCGGATAATCGCCTCCTCGATGCGCAGCGCCCTGTCCTCCCGGGTCGAGTGCCATACCCGCTCGGCGAACTGAGCCAGCTTCTCCTGCTTCTGGGATGCCTGCTCCCGCAGCAACGAGGGCAGCACCACCGCTAGGCTCTGGGCATGATCCAGCCCGTGCAGGGCGGTGAGCTGGTGACCGATGGCGTGGGTGGACCAGTCCTGCGGCACGCCGCGCCCGATGAGGCCGTTGAGCGCCAGGCTGGCCGCCCACATCAGGTTGGCGCGCACCTGGTAGTTGGCGGGCTCCGCCAGCGCCCGCGGGCCGTTGTCCACCAGCACCTGCAACAGCCCTTCCGCCAGTCGGTCCTGCACCTCGCCCCCCACCGGGAAGGTGAGGTACTGCTCGATGATGTGAACGAAGGCATCCACCACCCCGTTGCCCACCTGGCGCGGCGGCAGGCTGTAGGTGGTAGTGGGATCCAGCACCGCAAACACCGGCTGCACCAGCGGGTTCATGAAGGAGAGCTTGGCCTCCCCCCGACTCACCACCGCGGCCGGGTTGCTCTCCGAACCGGTAGCCGGCAGGGTCAGCACGCAGCCGAGCGGCAACGCCGCCTCGACGGGGGCCTTGTGCAGCAGGATCTCCCAGGGGTCCGCCCCTTCGAAGCAGGCCGCGGCGGCCACGAACTTGCTGCCATCCACCACGGAACCACCGCCGACCGCCAGCAGGAAGTCGATGCGCTCGCGCTTGACCAGGGCCACCGCCTCCATCAGCTGATCGTACTGGGGGTTGGCGCCGATGCCGGGAAACTCCTGCCACTCCCGCCCCTCCAGCGCCTGGGTCAGCTGCTCATAGACCCCGTTTTGCTTGATGCTGCCACCGCCGTAGAGCACCAGCAGGCGGCTGCCGGCCGGGATCAGCTCCGGTAACCTGGCGATCTGGCCCTCGCCGAAACAGACGCGGGTGGGGTTGGCATATTGGAAGTTGTACACGGCAGAGCCCTCGGTTGAATGCATGCAGGGGGATTGTGCGCCCGCCGTGCCACCAGGTCAAAACGAGAGCGCGCCGTCAAAACGGCGATGACCTGCATCCGGCATGATGGTACTCAGGTGCGACTTTGCTATGTTGGTAGCGGGGAGCGGCGTGTCGCCCTTCCCGCCGTCATGACCCCTCTCGGGGTCCCGTTCCCAGCCACAGGGTCTCAATCATGAAACTGAAGCACGCATGGATTGCCGGAGCGCTCGCCCTCTGCACTCATCCCCTGATACAGGCCGCCCAGGTGACCACCAATGTGGCGGTCACCCCGGGCCAGGCCAGCCTGGCAGAAGAGCTGACCGCCGAAGCCACGGTGACCGCCATCGACCTGGCCGGCCGCAAGGTCAGCCTCAAGAACGCCGAAGGCAAGGCGTTCGATCTGGTCGCCGGGGAAGAGGTGGCCAACCTCCAGAACCTCAAGGTGGGGGACGTGGTGGCCTTGCGATACCTGCAACTGCTGGATCTGACGCTGCTCAAGGGCACCGCCGGGGTGAGAAAGCGGGTGGTGGAAGTGGAAGGGGGCAAGGCCGCTCCGGGAGAACAACCTGCAGCGGGCGCCGGCATGCAGGTGACCATCTATGCGGACGTCATCGACGTCGACAAGGCGCAGCAGACCATCAGGGTCAAGGGGGTGGACAAGACCCTCAGCATCCAGGTGAAGGATCCGGCCCAGTTCGCCCTGATCGCCAAGGGGGATCAGATCAAGGCGGTGCAGACCACGGCCATCGCCATCGGGATAGCGCCGAAACAGCCCTGATCCCCCCTGGGCAGGGAGGGACACGACCCTCCCTGCTTTATCCGGCCCGGCGCCCCCGGGAGCTCGACGCCTTGTCCCCTGGCGCCAGCCTTGCCAATCCCGTCACGCCTGAACGGGCGACGACTTGCCGGTGAGGCGATCCATGGCCGCCTTGAGCATGGCATCGCGCTGCTCGGTGAGCCCTTGGGTCTGGCTCTCCCGTTCCTCGTCCGAGAGCGTCTTGTCGTCGGCCAGGCGCTTGATCTGGCTCTCGAGATCGTCAAATTTCTTGCGATCGAAGCCCAGGGCCTTGTCCACCATCTGCTGCACCCGCGCATCCTTGACGCCGCCGGTCAGGGCCGCACTCTTGCCATTCCTGGCCAGATGCTCATAGGTGAGGGCCTGCTGCGCCTTGCCGGTCAGCGCCTGGCTGGAGAGACTGACCTGCTGAGACCAGCCGCTCTGCTTGTCGTCGCTGTCGCCAAGGGTGGCCAGGGCACGGCTCTGGGACGCACTCTGGGCGAGCTGCTGACCATAGGGTTTGATATCCATGAAGACTCCACGCTGACTGCCGGTCGCACCGGCCTTTGGGGCCCCTCGCCCCGCCATGGCCAGGATGCAGCAAATTGCGGGCCAACTTGAGTACCGCGCGCCAGACAACCCAGGGCGACGGCACCCGGCAGCGGCGCCATAAAAAGAGGCGCCGAAGGGCGCCTCTCTTGGGTTGGTGAGTCACCAGAGCGGCCTCAGCGGCGGCTGATATGCAGCGGGCCGAAGGTCTGGGCCACCGGCATGATCTCGATGCTGTTGATGTTGACGTGGGCGGGCTGCTCGCTGATCCAGCGCACGGTATTGGCGATATCCTCCGGCTGGATGGCCTGCACCCCCTGATAGACGGTGGCCGCCTTGGCATCGTCCCCGTGGAAGCGCACGTTGGAGAACTCGGTGCCGCCGCACAGGCCGGGCTCCACGTTGGTGACACGCACCGCCGTGCCCGCCAGATCGGCGCGCAGGTTGAGGCTGAACTGCTTCACGAAGGCCTTGGTCGCGCCGTAGACGTTGCCACCCGGATAGGGGTAGGTGCCGGCGATGGAGCCGATGTTGATGACGTGGCCGCGGTTGCGCGCCACCATGCCCGGCAGCAGCAAGCGGGTGATCAGGGTGAGGCCGCTGACGTTGGTGGCAATCATCTGCTCCCAGTCCTCGAGATCTGCCTTGTGGGCGGGCTCCAGCCCCAGGGCCAGACCGGCGTTGTTGACCAGCAGATCCACCTCCTGCCAGGCGGTCGGCAGCCCGGCGATGGCGGCGCGGGTGGCGGCCTTGTCCTGCACGTCGAACACCAGGGGCAGGAACTGCTCGCCCAGCTCCTCGGCCAGGGCGGCCAGACGCTCGGCGCGGCGACCCGTGCCGATCACCCGGTGGCCGGCACTCACCAGCAGACGGCTGATGGCCTCACCAAAGCCGGACGAGGCGCCCGTTACCATTGCAATCATGTGAACCTCCATTGTTATTTGTCTTCTTGAAAAATCAGCACCTTATCTGTCGCTTTTCACCAGTTTGCGCCATGCAAAGGCCGCCAGATGTAGCAGGAAGAGACCTGAGCCCCCGAGCGCAAACAGCAGGCCGGTCAGGGCGTTGACCGAGGTGTTGGCCCCGCACCACCACCACGCCAGCCAGCCGACGACCCCGGTGAGAAGGGTCTGGACGGCACAGACCGGGCAGCGCCCCAGCCTGGCCCTGATGGCCGTGGCCAGGCAGTCATCGCAGCTCATGATGGGTCCTGCCCCTCGTCATCCAGCACCAGCACCAGGCGGTGGGCATGCTGGCCGGGCCCGTAGTAGTCGGGCAGCCGCAGCCTTGGGCGAAACCCCAGCCCCTGATAGAGGGTTCTGGCCTCGGGGTTGGCGTCGGCGACTTCGAGCCGGATGGCCCCCCACCCGGCCTCGCGACCTTCCCGGATCACCTGCTCCAGCAGGCGGCGTGCCCAGCCCTGGCGGCGCACCGTCCAGCGGATGGCGAGGGTCTGGATGATGAGGCGATCCCAGCCTTTGTGCTCCAGCACGCTCAAATAGCCCATCACCTGCGCCTTCTCGTCTTGCAGCAGCAGGGTGCGCCCCTTGGCCTGATTGAGCAGATAGTGCCAGCGGCTGCGGCCGAAGGCGACCTCGGGGGGAAAGCAGTAGCGTTCCAGCTTCACGATGGCGCCCAGATCGTCGGTTCGGGCGACGCGCACGGTCAACACGGGGAGTCCTTGTTCGGTTATTTATCCTCAGCACCAGAAATGCGACTTGTATCACAAGTTACCAAGGCAGAATATTAGGCACTGTAACCTCTTGTTTCCCCTCGCGCCATTGTCGTGCTTGTCGGTGCATCGAAGCCCACTGGGGATACTGCCGTTTCTGGCAGCCCTTTCTGTGGAGCCGAAAATATGAGTACCTATGTCATCGTCGAGGAGGCGGGCGACTGGCCCTGCCATGCCGACTATCTGCTGACCGCCCGCACCTACCTGCAGCACGGCCTGCCCACCACAGGGGGGCGCCCGCGCATCATCAACCTCTGCCGCTCGCTGGAACACCTGAGCGCCGGCTACTACTGCTCCCTGCTGGCCCAGGCCCGCGGCCACCACTGCCTGCCGGGATTGCAGGCCATCAGCCGGCTGCAACCCCAGCAGCCCCCCGCCAAGCTGTGGCGCAAGCTGCAGGGCTGGCTGGCCCAGCAGAGCGAGGACAGGATCCGGGTGCGCGCCATCTTCGGCCAGTGCGAGCAGAGCGAGCTGGCGGGGCTCGCCCGCTACTACTACGGCCTGAGCCAGCTGCCGCTGCAGGAGCTGACCCTCAAACGTGGCCGCCACGGCTGGTCGGTGCGCCAGCAGGAGAGCCTGTCGCCGCTGGCACTGAGCCCGAGCGAGAAGGCGCTGATGCTGCAGCACGCCCAGGCCCTGGCCGGTGCGGGGGACGAGGAACAGGCGGCGCCGCGCTACCAGCTCGCCATCCTGGTGGATCAGGGGGATGGTCGCGCCAGCAGCGATGCCCTGGCGCTCGAGCGCTTCATCGAGGCGGCCGCCGCCCAGGGGATCCGGGCCGAGATCCTGGCCTCCTCGGCCATCGAGCGGCTGCCGGAGTTCGACACCCTCTGGTTGCGCGCCGAGACCGCGGTGGGCCACTACACCTTCGAATTCGCCCGCCGCGCCGAGCAGCTCAAGATGCCGGTGATCGACAGCTCCCGCGCCATCCTCGCCTGCAGCAACAAGCTCTACCTCTACGAGCTGATGGTGCGCAGCGGTGTCCCCATGCCCCCCACCATGGTGGTGACCCGGCGCGGCCGCCAGCACGTGGACGAGCTGGTGCAGCGCCTCGGCCTGCCACTGATGGTGAAGATCCCCGACGGCGCCCAGGGGCGAGATCTCGCCATGGCCAGCGACGAGCAGCAGCTCGCCCGCCTCTTGGACGAGGGGCTGGCCCGCTCCGCCCTGCTGCTGGTGCAGAGCCGGATCCCCGCCGAGTTCGACTGGCGCATCGGCTTTCTCGACGGCTCGCCACTGTTCGCCTGCCGCCGCTACCGGCCGGAGCCCGGCAACCGCATCCGCCGCCGCAAGCACCCCCTCGACATGAGCCGGATCGAGGCGCTGCCCCTTAGCGAGGTGCCGGAGCGGGTGCTGCAGACCGCCCGCCGCGCCGTCCACCAGCTCGGCAACGGCCTGTTCGGGGTGGATCTGCGCCAGCAGGGCCAGGGCTGCGTGCTGCTGGAGATCATCGACAACCCCTGGATCCGGGGCGACATCGAAGACAGGGAGGCCAAGGACCTCTACGAGCGCCTCGCCCGGGCCTTCCGCCTGCGGCTGGAGAACCGGGGGCAGGGCGCCTCCTGACCCGCCAGAAACAAGAAGGGCCCCGTAACGGGGCCCTCTTCATTGCCGGGACAGGCGTCATTGTAGCAACAGGAAGCGCCCGGTCAGGGGTGGCAAGTCCACCGTCAGGCTGCTGCTCCCCAGGGTCAGGCGCTCGCCGCTCTGCAGATCCACCAGGGCGCTGCCGCTGCGCAGCTTGGCCAGGGGCAGGCTGTAGCTCTGGGGCGTGCTGGAGACGTTGAGCAGGTAGACGATCTGCTCGCTCGCCGTCTGCTTGAGATCGCCGTAGACGCTGCCGTCCGCCACCAGCTTGACCCGCTCCCCCTGATAGAGGGCGGGATGCTTGGCGCGCAGGGCCAGCAGCTCACTCAGCCACTGCTTGAGCTCGGCCTGCTCGCCGCTCGGGACGAAGCCGGTGACACCGGGCACCTTGCCGTCGCTGCGGGCCACGTGATCGTCGCACAATCCCTGGGCCGCACAGTCACCGCTCACCTGGGCAGCAAAGCCCGGCACCTCGTCGCCAAATTCCTCGCCGTAGTAGAGGGTGATGGGACCGGAGCGGGCCGCCAGGAAGCTGAAGGCCGCCTTGTGGCGCTGCCAGTAGTCCGCCTGGTTGAAGTTGCCACGCTCCAGCAGATCGCCGAAGCGCACCAGATCGTGGTTGCCCAGCATCAGGTTCGGCATGGCGTGGTTCGGGTAGTTCTCCAGCCTGTTCCAGCTGGCATCGAGCACGCTGGCCCCCTGCCCGCCCTTGCCGGACTCCTCCACCGCCAGCGCCTGCACCAGGCCGTAGCGCAGCGGGAAGTCGAACGCCGAGGAGAGCGCCGGGTTGTCGCTCGAGCCATAGGCCTCGTTGCGGATGTCGTCGGCCCCCTTCCACACCTCCCCCACCATGTAACCGAGCGTGCCCCACTGCAGGCCGGCGGCCTTGCGTGCCGCGCTGGCCTGCTCCACCTCGGTGCGAATGGCGCGCCAGTCGTCGAGGCCGAGCTGATAGGCCTGATCGAGGCGCCAGCCGTCGATGCCGTACTGCTCGATCCAGTAGCGGGCCACCTCCTTGAAGTAGGCCAGGCTCTCGGGCTGGCTGTAGTCCACCAGCTGGCCCGGGTAGCCGGCGCCACCGCTCTTGAGGGTGGGCAGGCGCCCCTCCGGCGAGGGCTTGCTCACCCCCACCTTGTTGACGTGGCCGAACACCCCGTCGAGGAAGACATGGAGCCCGCGCTGGTGGGCCGCGTCCACCAGGGTCTTGAGCTGGGCGTTGCTGCCGAAGTTGGGATCCACGTTGAAGAAGTCGCAGGCGAAGTAGCCGGTCGCGTCCAGCCGGTCATCCCCGGCCTGGCCGGCGCAGGAGTCGAACACCGGGGTGAGCCAGATGGCGTTGACGTTGAGGCTCTTGATGTGGTCCAGGCTGTCTATGATCCCCTGCAGATCGCCGTTGTGCCGGGAGGGGCCGTAGCCGACGCCGTAGTTGGCGCTGCCGTCGCCATCGACGAAGGACTCCACCATCACCTGGTAGGTTCTCAGGTTGCAGGCCGGCTGATCATCCCCGTAACAGGCGCGGGCAGCAGCCGGGGGGTCAGGATTGACCACCGGCGGCTCGGTCTCGGTGCTGGAGCCACCGCCCCCGCTGCCGCAAGCCGTCAGTAACAGGGCGGCCCCGATCAGGCCGCCACGACGCAACGTTCCTTGTTTCATTGTTATCTTCCCGCTGTGGTGGTGTCGGCGCAAAAGGCGCCGCCTTTGAGGCCATGATAACGGCCGGAGCAGAGCGGGTCTGTGACTGAAAACGTTACCTGCTCAACGAGTTAGCAGGCCACGCTCAATGCGCATTGCGATCGTGGAAGGCATAGCGCTCGTCGATGGGCAGGATCAGGTGGTAGACCTCCTGGGCCGACAGGGTGCAACCTGCGGGCCACTCCAGCTGGTGGCGGCGATTGATGAAGACCCGGGCGAAACGTCGCTCGGTGTCGATGGCGGCAAACAGGGGCTGGTGGCGCCAGGGGGTCAGATCCAGTACGCCCGTGACGCCGTCGGAGAGCACCACGAACAGGCACCATCCCCGCAGATATTCCACATCGATAAAGACCGGCATCCCTTCGGCTCCGATTGAGAAATTCGGCGCCATTATAGGCAAGCAACCCTCCCCGCTTTGCCGGGAGGATCACAGTTTTTTCAGCCGTTTATCTCGTAGTAGCCCGGGCTGGCCCCGGATCCGCCCGTTCCGGCTGCCGCCGGAGGCAGGTCAGGCCACCTCGCGCACCTTCACCCCTCGCCATGGACGAAGGAGACTCAGGCATGGGGGAAGCAGGGCAGGGAGCGGCTGAACCTGTGCTCGAACACCAGGGAAGTCTCGAGGTGCACCACCTCTTCGCGGGAGGTGAAGTGGTCGAACACGAAGTTGCGCAGGTGCTCGGTGTCGGAGACGCACAGGTGCACCAGGAAGTCATCCTTGCCGCCCATGTGGAACAGGCTGATCACCTCGGGCAGCGCCAGGATGGCGTCGCGAAACGCATCGATGATCTGGCGGCTGTGGCGCGCCAGCTGCAACGAGACCATGGCCTGGATGTGGCCACCCAGGGCCTGGTAGTCCACCTCGCAGTGTGCCCCCTTGAGCACCCCGTCCTGCTGCAGCTTGCGCACCCGCTCCAGGCAGGTGGACGGCGCCACCCCGACCAGGGCAGCCAAGTCCTTGTTGGTCATGCCCGCATCGCGAAACAGATGGGCCAGGATGTCCAAGTCCAGTTGATCCAGGTTTCTCATCTCTACTCCTTCCATCGCTCGATTTTTTTAGACTCTGCCCGTAAACCGGGACGAACACAACGCGGATTGACATCGCCCCCGGCGCCCCTATGCTGTGCCGCACCCCAGCGGGAGGCCAAGCCATCCCGCCTATCCCAGCCACCACGAGGCCCCCCATGCTCAGTGCCCACCCCTTCTGGAGCCTGGAGGTGTTGCGCCTCGACGGCCAGCTGTTGCTCACCCCCTGCCCCGGCAGCCAGCAGGTCCCCATGGAACAGGCTCTGGCCCAGTTGCAGCTGGCCGGTGCCGGCGGAGTGCTCACCCTGATGACGCAGGCCGAGCTGGCCGACCTCGGCATGGGAACACTCGGCTCACGGGTGGAGGCCAGAGGCATGGGCTGGTTCCACCTGCCCGTCGCGGACGATCAGGCCCCTGACGCCGCCTTCGAGCGGGCCTGGCCCAGGGTGTTGCCCGAGCTGCTCGCCCTGCTGCGGGAGGGGCGCCACCTGGCCATTCACTGCCACGGGGGGAGCGGTCGCACCGGGCTGGCGGCGGCCCTGCTGCTGATGAGCCAGGGCCAGCCCCAGCAGGAGGCCATGACCAGCATCCGGGCCAGGCGGCCCCGCGCCTTCACCCTGGCCAGCCACCGCCACTGGCTCGACACCCGGGGACGGCGGCTGGCCGGGGCCGACTGAGGCGTTACTGCCCCTTGGGCTGCTGGTAGGTGAACACCTTGCCGATGTCTTCCACCCTGTAGCTGGTCAACTGATAGACGTAGTAGTTGAGCCAGTTGGAAAACAGCAGGTGACCGTGGCTGCGCCAGGTGGCGCGCGGGGTCTGGTCCGGGTCGTTGTCCGGGTAGTAGTTGACCGGCACCACAGGGGAGAGGCCGGCCGCCAGATCCCGCCGGTACTCGCCGTCCAGGGTCAGGGCATCGTATTCCGGGTGACCGGTGACGAACACCTGGCGGCAATCCTTGGTCGCCGCCAGATAGACCCCCGCCTCCTCGGACTCGGCGAAGATCTGCAGATCGGTGTGGGCACGGATGAGATCCCCGTCGAACGCCGCGTAGCGGGAGTGGGGGGCGACGAACTCGTCGTCGAAGCCGCGCAGCAGCGGCTCGTGCTCGTCGAGGCGGTGGTGACGATAGACCCCGGAGAGCTTCTCGCCGTGGGTCTGCTTCTCCATGCCATAGAGCGCCTTGAGCGCCGCCTGCACCGCCCAGCACAGGAACAGGGTGGAGGTCACGTGCTGATGGGACCACTCGATGATCTCGACGATGCGGGGCCAGTAAATCACCTCCTCGAACTCCACCAGCCCGAGCGGCGCCCCCGTGATGATCATGCCGTCATAGTTGTTGCCGCGCACCTGTTCGAAGTCGTGATAGAAGTTCTCCAGGTGCGCCTGGGGCGTGTTTTTCGACTCCCGATCGTCGATGCGCAGCAGATCCACGTCCACCTGCAACGGCGAGTTGGAGAGCATTCGCATCAGCTGGATCTCGGTCTCGATCTTCTTGGGCATCAGGTTGAGGATGAGCACCCGCAGCGGGCGGATGTTCTGGGTGACGGCCCGGGATTCCGTCATCACGAAGATGTTCTCCTGCCCCAGCACTTCGGCGGCGGGCAACTGGTCCGGGATCTTGATCGGCATGCTGACTCCCTGTACTGCATCGGTAAATATGTCTGGACATCTAGAAGCCTATAATAAAGCGCTCATCCTGTCATCAGATACCTTTTGTATTCACCCCGGCCTTTGACTAGCATACGGCTCAGTGTGTATCTCGTGCCCAACCCCATGACAGGAATCAAGATCTCGGTCGACCGGCTGCAAGTCGGCAATTACGTCTCCCTGCCGCTAGGGTGGCGTGAACACCCCTTCCTGTTCTCCAGCTTCAAGCTCAAGAGCGAGGAGGAGATAGAGCTGATCCGTCGGCTCGGCCTCAAGCTGGTCACCATCATCCCCGACAAGAGCGACACGCCCCCCAAACCCCTCGGCCAGGACACATCCCACGAGGATGACGGCGAGGCGCTCGTCGCCCGCCAGCAGGTGATGGAGCAGGAGAAGACCCGGCGCATCGAGCAGTTGCAGCGCTATCGCCGCGATCTGCAGCAGTGCGAGAAACAGTTCCGCCAGTCCCTGGCCCAGGTGCGCAACCTGATGGGCAAGATCCAGTCCCGCCCCCTCAACGCCATCTCCGAGGCCCAGGAGCTGATCAACGCCATGACGGAGCAGCTGCTGTCGGTGGACGAGATGGTGCTGCACCTGGTGTCGGACAGCGCGGACGGCAACAGCCTCCAGTTCCACTCCCTCAACGTCAGCGTGCTCAGCATGCTGCTGGCCAGGGAGTGCAAGTTGCCGGCCGAGGCGATCCGCCAGGTCGGCATGGGGGCCCTGTTCCACGACATCGGCAAGCTCAAGCTGCCGAGCCAGCTGCTGCGCAAGACGGAGCCGCTCACCAAGCCTGAGCTGAACCTGATGGCCCAGCACCCGCGCTACGGGCTGGAGCTGCTGAGCCTGGCCAAGGATTTTCCGGATCCGGCCAAGCTCATCGTGCAGCACCACCACGAATACCTGGATGGCAGCGGGCCCCAGGGGCTCAGGGGCACCCAGCTCGATCCCCTCACCCAGATCGTCTCCCTCATCAACGAGTACGACAACCTCTGCCACCTGCAGGCCAAGGTACCCTATTCGGCCCTCGGCAGCCTCTACAAGCAGCGCAAGGCCCAGTTCAACGCCGATCACCTCGGCATGCTGATCCGCCTGATGGGGGTCTACCCCCCGGGCAGCGTGGTGCAGCTCTCCAACGGCCAGGTGGGCCTGGTGATGTCGGTCAACGCCTCCCGCCTGCTCTACCCCGCGGTACTGGTGTATGATCCCCGCATCCCGCGCCAGGAGGCAGCCATCATCGACCTCGACGAGGCCGGGCTGACCATCGCCAAGGTGATCCACCCCAAACGCCTGCCCCCCGCGGTGTTCGAGTACCTCAACCCGCGCACCCGGATCAGCTACTACTTCGAACACGGCAAGCCCTGATCGGGCGCCGCCCACCCAAGGAGTCCCCATGCGCATCGAGATCATCAGCACAGGCGACGAGATAGTGACCGGCCTGGTGGTGGACACCAACGCCGCCTGGCTCAGCGCCCTGCTGCTGGAGCAGGGCTGGCAAGTGCGCCGCCGCGCCACCGTGGGGGACAACCTCGCCGACCTGAAGGCCGTGCTGCGCGAGAGCAGCGAACGCGCCGAGGTGGTGCTGGTGTGCGGCGGCCTCGGCCCCACCGCCGACGACCTCACCGCCCAGGCGGCAGCCGAGGCGTTCGACCAACCCCTGACCCTGTTCCCCGACTGGCTCGCCACCATGGCCGAGCGCTACGCCAGCCGTGGCCGCACCATGGCCGCCAGCAACGCCAAGCAGGCCTGGCTGCCACAGGGTTGCGAGATCCTCGACAACCCGGTGGGCACCGCCTGCGGCTTTGTGGTCTGCCACCCGGCCGGCCAGGGCCAGAGCCGGCTGTTCTTCACCCCAGGCGTGCCGTTCGAGTTCAAGCAGATGGTGCGCGAGCAGATCATGCCGCGTCTCAAGGCGCTGGCGGGGGAAGCGACGGATACCGAGCTGCGCCGCTTCTACACCTTCGGCATCTCGGAATCCGCCCTCTCGGACCGGCTGGATGCGGCCCCCTGGCCCTCCGGCATAGAGCTGGGCTACCGCTCGTCCATGCCGCTCATCGAGTTGAAGCTCATCGGCCACGGGGCCAGCGCCGCCGACATGGATGCCGCCGAGGCGCGCCTGCTGGGGGAGATTGCGCCCTGGCTGGTGGGACGGGGCAACGAGGAGCCGGCCAGCCAGATCCTGGCCCTGCTGGGCGCGCGGCCGCTGCACCTGCGAGAAGGGGAGAGCCGGGGCGCCCTGCTGGCCATGTGCCATTTCCACCCCGGGCTGGAGGCGCACTTCAGCCACAGCCTCCCCGCCGACCTGATGCAGCTGGCGGTGCCCGCCGCGCCCCTGAGCCTCACCATAGGCCGTGCCGGGCCGGACGGCGTGCCGCTGCTGCTGTGCGCCGACGGGCGGCAGTTTGGCCAGACCCTCAAGGTCAGCCACCCGGATCCCGAGAGCGGGCGCCGGATCCTCGCCTTCGCCGCCCTCGACATGCTGCGCCGCCACCTGCAGGGGCTGCCGGTGCTCGCCGACTACCTCACCCTGACGAGAACGGCCAGGCGCCAAGGCTGAACCTTCGCACTAGAAGGCGGCAAACCCCAGCTCCCCGTGGACCCAGTACCCGGCGAGCGCCAGGGTCAGCAGGCAGAAGGCCCTCTCGTAACCCCCGCCGCTCCTGAGGGGCAGGCCGGGCAGGCGAAAACGCCGACGCCAGGGCCAGAGCAGGGGAATCCCCATGGGGGTGAGCCAGTCCCCCAGCAGATGGCTGAGATAGCCCACGATGAGGGCATCCTTCACCGCCCCCGACAGCAGCCAGGGGGCCTCCACCTGTGCCAACCCCCAGACCCCCATCCCCACCGCCAGCAGGCTGTGGGTGAAGCCGCGATGGCCGAACAGGCGGGAGAGGGGCCCCGAGAGCCAGGGCAGCTGTCGCCCGAGCAGGGAGTGGGGATGGTCCAGATCCGGCAGCAGGGCGCTGGCCAGGGCCATGGGGACCAGGTGCCAGAGGCTGGCATCGGCCAGGGCCGGGGTGAGCTCGGCCTTGTGGGCAAGCAGGACGCAGGTGACGGAAAACAGCAGGTGGCCTTGGGCGGTCATGGGGCTCGTTCGGTTGGACAAAAAAAGGGGCTGGTCGGTGGCGACCAGGGCCATCTCCCTGGGGCGGCGGCAAATTAAAATCTCTCTCTTCCTGCCTAGCAAGGTGAATCGTATTGCCACTCTCAACTTGATTGACACTCTGGATAGCGAAAGCATAAAAATTCAGCATATTGCGCTAAAAAGCCGCAATGCGGCACATGGCATGTGCCGACTCCGCCCCTCTCCCGTCAGCCGATATTTCCTCAACCCGGTTCACCCATTTGCATTCAGATCGTTGACCCGGAAGGAAAAATACCCGAATACTGCGACCTGGGCCGCCCCGGCGGCATCGGTTTTCGGCAAGGACCTGCCCCGTTCGGGCAAGCCGGACAGGCGCAACGAGGGAGGCACCCGGTGTTAAGCAAAGCGTGGTTTCAGCTGTCGGCCGACATGAGCTATGTCTGCCTGCGCATCGCCCCTGGCCTCACCGAGCCCGTCCGGGAGGACGATGTCCTGGCCCTGCTGCGCCTCTCCAACTGCCGGCGCTATCAACCCCTCGACGAGGGGATCCGCGAGGCCGTCACCCTGCTCAACACCCTGACGTCAACGCCGGATGCCCCAGCCCACCCGCCCGTGCCCGTGGCCCGGCGCCAGGACGCCAGGCTGCTGATCCAGGTGGACAAGGACCAGATGAGCGCCAGGGCGCAGATCACCGCCGACTGGGGCGGCCAGCCCCTCACCCTGGCGCAGTTGCGGGAAGCCCTGGCGGCCAGCCCGGTCAAACAGGGGGTGAGCGAGCGGCTGCTCGCCGCCGCCGTCCAGGCTGCCGGCGAGGCGGCCCCCGGCGCCCTGCTCAGCCCCGTGATCGCCCTGGGCAAGGCGGCGAAGCACGGCCTGGATACCCGCCTGGAGAGGCTGGTGGCGACCGCGGCCGAGCGGATCCTGACACCCCAGGAG
The DNA here is from genome assembly GCF_033348475.1 of Aeromonas sp. XH. Classification (NCBI taxonomy): domain Bacteria; kingdom Pseudomonadati; phylum Pseudomonadota; class Gammaproteobacteria; order Aeromonadales; family Aeromonadaceae; genus Aeromonas; species Aeromonas sp. XH. The sequence continues at coordinate 3,906,640 of NZ_CP137630.1, forward strand.
CTGGACCACGGCAAGGTGGACATGCGCGACCTCGGAACCCTGCTCACCGTCAAGGCGGGGGCTACGCTGATGCGCCGCCACCCCGCCACCCAGGGCGTGGACGGCTTCACCGTGACGGGCCAGGTGCTGCCGGCCAGGTCCGGCAAGGAGAGCGCCATGACGGCGGGGGAAGGCACCTGCCTCTCCCCCGAGGATCCGGATCTGCTGCTGGCGACCCGCCCCGGCCTGCCGTGCCAGGAGCGGGCCGGCATGCGGGTGGACGAGGTGCTGAGCGTCAAGCAGGTCGACATCCGCCATGGTCACGTCGAATTCGAGGGCTCCCTGCTGGTCACCGGGGACGTCATGCCCGGCATGCGCGTCAAGACCAGCGGGGACGTGGTGATCGGCGGCTTCGTCGAGGGGGGCTATATCGAGTCAGGCGGCACCATCACGGTGCGCAACGGCATCATAGGCCGCAAGCAGGGGGAGGACGAGTACCTCTGCCACCTCAACGCCGGGGGCGAGATCCACGCCGGCTATGCCCAGTACGCCAGGCTGGAGGCCGACGGTGACATCCAGATCCTGAGCCAGCTCAGCCACTGCTACTGCCGCAGCGGCCAGGATCTGAAGGTGGGGGACAGCGCCATGCGCAAGGGTCACCTCATCGGTGGCGTCAACATCGCCAACCGGCTCATCATGGCCCCCGTGCTCGGGGCCTCGGCGGCGAACCGGACCAGGCTGCAGATCCTCGGCGGCTACTTCAGCCAGAAGGAGCAGGAGCTGGCCCTGCGCCAGCGCAAGCAGGCCTGCCGGGAGCAGATAGACAAGCTGCAGGACCTCATCCTGCGGCTGCTGCAACTGCCCGGCGACAAGCGCAATCCCGAGACGCTGCAGAAGATCAAGGCGCTGCGCACCCGCCAGCTCGACGAGAGCAGATCCCTGGACGAGCAGTTGGTCGAGGCGCAGCAAGCGCTGCAGGCGCTCATGGCCAACATGGACATCATCGCCACCCAGCGCCTCTTCCCCGGCGTCGAGGTGGAGATGGCTCATCACCACAACAGGGTCGACATCGAGCACGGCCCCATCCACTTCGCCATCCGCGAGGATCAACTGCAACTGACCCCCTATCAGGGCCAGCGCTGAGGCGCCAGTCAGAGGCAGCACCGCCTATGCAACCCTTCAACTCGTGATCCCGGCGGCAATTTTCGCTACACTCGGCCTCCCCATGGCCCCACAGGGCGGGCCGGCCAGACTCAGGTAGTGAGAAGATGTACAAGCTGATCGCATTGGATATGGATGGCACCCTGCTGACCCCAGAGGGCCGGATCTCCCCCCGCACCCAGGCCGCCATCACGGCGGCTCGCGCCAGGGGCGTGACCGTGGTCCTGACCTCGGGTCGTCCGCTGGAAGGCATGACGGCCTATCTGGCCGAGCTCGGTCTCACCGGCCAGGATGACTACGTCATCTGCTACAACGGTGCCCTGGTGCAGCAGGTGGCGGAGCAGCGCATCATCCGCAGCCAGTTGCTGACCGGCAGCGATGCCAGCGCCATCGCCCACCTGGCCAGCGAGCTGGGGGTGAACGTTCACGGCTTCTCCGTGAGCCAGGGTCTCATCAGCCCCAGGGTCAGCCCCTACACTGAGCACGAGTCACGGCTGATCAAGATGCCGATCAACCTGGTGGACTTCGCCACCCTGCCAGCCGACGAGCAGATCATGAAGGTGATGATGATAGACCCCGAGCCCCTGCTCTCCCGCGCCATCGCCCGGCTGCCCGCCGAGCTCTACGAGCGCTATACGGTGGTGCGCAGCTCTCCCTACTTCCTCGAGTTCATGAACAAGCGCAGCAACAAGGGCACCGGCGTGGCCGCCCTGGCGGAGCACCTGGGCCTGACCGCCGCCCAGGTGATCGCGGTGGGGGATGCGGGCAACGACCGCCACATGATCGAATATGCCGGGCTCGGCGTGGCCATGGGCAACGCCACCGACGAGATCAAGGCGCTGGCCCGGCACACCACCAGCCGCAACGACGAGGACGGCGTGGCCAGGGTGATAGAAGAGTTCATCCTGACAGCCTGAGTCGACGAGGGGCCCTGCGGGGCCCTTCTGCTATCCGGCCATCCGGGCCGAATGTTTAATATATCCACCATGAAATACCCTGGATCCCCGTCCGCCTCTCTACAACCCCCTGAAAATGGGACTCAACTTGGCTGAGCCACGCCACCGGTTAACATAGTTGCATCATTTCGTTTGACATATTGAACGGCCTTGGCAGACTGGAGTCAGGATCCAGGCTGTCGTTGCCCAGGCTGACCGACGATTCTGGCACCACGGCACGACCCTGATCCCATGACCATGCCTTGAGGCATGCCTTTGCGAGCACCCCACGGCAAGGGCCTTCCCAAGGCGCAGGATGAGACCGACAAGGATAGTCAAGGTGACCTATGCCCAACCCCAGTTCCCATTCCAAACCCGTCGTACTGATGACCATGGGAGCCCAGGCCCGTAGCGGCCACGCCTACCAGGTAATGACCCACAAATACATCACCCCCCTGGTGGAGATCAGCGGCTGCGTGCCCCTGCTGGTGCCCACCTGCTGCGGCACCGAGGATCTGGAGCAGTATCTGGATCTCGCCGACGGCGTCTATCTGAGCGGTGCCGGCTCCAACATAGATCCCACCCTCTACGGCCAGGACAACCTCACCCCGGAGAAACCCCAGGACAGGGACAGGGATCTGTTCGACATTCCCCTGGTGCGCGCCGCCATCGACAGGGGGCTGCCACTGCTCGGCATCTGCCGCGGCATGCAGGAGATCAACGTGGCCCTCGGCGGGGACATACATCAGAAGGTCTATTGCGAACCCGGCTATGCGGATCACAGGGAGGATGCGGACGATCCCGTGGATGAGCAGTATGGCCACAGCCACAGGGTGAGCCTGGTGCCCGGCACCTGGTTTGCGGAACTGATGGGGGAGCCGCAGATCCCGGTCAACTCCCTGCACGGCCAGGGGATCCGGCGGCTGGGGGCCGGGCTGGCGCCACTGGCCCACGCCGAGGACGGCCTGATCGAGGCGATCCACGCGCCGGCGCTGCCCCAGTTCACCCTGGCGGTGCAGTGGCACCCGGAGTGGAAGGCGACGGAGAACCCCCACTCCGTCAAGTTGTTCAAGGCGTTCGGTGACGCCTGCCGCCAATACCGGCAGCGGGCGGGCTAATCGCCGAATCCCTTGCCCTTGAGCTTGGGCAGGGCACCGCGGGCAGGACGCAGGGTACGGCAGACATCCAGCCCCTTGAGACCTCGCTGGATATGGTCAGGCGCCTGCCCGAGCACGGCGCCGTTGCCGCGATAGAGGCGGGCCTCCTCCAGCTCGAACAGCTCGCCGCCGATGAGCAGCTGTTCCCGCCCCTCCACCACCTTGCCCCGCTTCAGGGGCAGGGTCATGTCCACCAGGATCTCGCCGGTGGCACACCCCTCGCGCCAGTGCGCCTCATCCGAGAAAGGAGAGATGGATATCTCCCGCCAGGAGCCATCCCTGAACTCCACCCGATAGCTGTCGCGCAGCAGATCGCACCCCGCCAGCACCATGGGGATGGCCAGCCAGATGACGCCCTTCATTCCACTCACCTCTGCACTCCCTTGTCAGTTCGCGCCAAGGACAAACAAACCGCCGTCCCCGCGCATCTTTTTCCCTGTCTCCGCCTGTTCATCCCAACGCCCCCGGTCACAGCAGCAAGTCGGCCAGCTCGGAGAGCGCCCCCAGCTCCACGTCCGGCAGCAGCGACAGCGACTGCCAGGGCTGGCCGCGGTCGTTGAGCCAGGCGGCACGAAAGCCGTGCAACCCAGCCCCCAGCACGTCGGTCTCGGGGTGATCCCCCACGTGCAGGATCCGGCCTGGGGCGAGGCCGAAGGCCTCTTGCACCTGCACGAACATGTCCGGCGCCGGCTTCATCCTGGCGCCCGCCCCGGCCTTGCAGACCAGGGTGAAGTAGCCAGCCAGACCCGCCAGCGCCAGATCCAGGTTGCCGTTGGTGATCACCGCCAGGGGATAACGCTCGGCAAGTCTGGCCAGCAGGCGATGGGTCCCCTCGCTCACCTCTATCTTCGAGCGCTCGGCGAGGAAGGCCGCGAACACCCGCGCCGCCTCCTGCTCCGCCAGCGCGGGGGCCATGCCCCCCTGCACCAGGGCCTCGCGAATGCCCTGCCGGCGCGCCAGGCTGACGTCCTGGCGCAACTCGGGCCGGGCCAGCAGCAGCTGGCGCTTGAGCTCCAGCCAGCGCGGCTTGTCCAGCATGGCGGTGGCCAGATATTCGCTGCGCAGGTGGCTCAACATCCACTGCTCGGCCCGTGCGATGGCGGGACCGTTGTCATAGAGGGTATCGTCCAGATCGAACGAGATGGCGGCCACCGGCTGCCAGCGACGGTAAAACTGCATGGCTACTCCTCTCTACTCCTCATTCGGCACGGCGGAGTCCCGCCAGGCCCTGGCAACGTGGACATTGTCATACCCGCAGATAACCCACCACATCACTCATCCTCCGGCGTTGCGGGATCCCGCCTGGCTCTCGGGTGGGCATTGTCATACACCTTGGCCAGGTGCTGGAAGTCGAGGTGGGTGTAGATCTGGGTGGTGGAGAGATCCGCGTGGCCCAGCAGCTCCTGCACCGCCCGCAGATCGCCGGAGGACTCCAGCATGTGGGTGGCGAAGCTGTGGCGCAGCTTGTGGGGATGGACGTGGGCGTTGAGGGCCTGCTTGTTGCCCCAGCCGTCGAGCCGCTCCTGCACCGAGCGGGCCGACAGCCGCCGCTTGCGCTGGGAGACGAACAGCGCCTCTGCCTCGTCGCCGGCCAGCAGGGGGCGCACCTTCAGCCACTTCTGCAGCCACTCCACCGCCATCCGCCCCATGGGCAGCACCCGCTCCCGCGCTCCCTTGCCGATCACCCTGAGCTGGCGCTCGTCCAGCTTCACGTCCGCGAGGTTCAGCCCCACCAGCTCGGCGAGGCGCAGGCCGGAGGAGTACATCAGCTCCATGATGGCGCGATCCCGCACCGCCAGCGGGTCCTGCTCGTCGGTGATGTTGAGCAGCTGGTACATCTCGTCCACGTCCAGGTTCTTGGGCAGCGGCCGCCCCAGCTTGGGGGTGGCGATGCCCCGCGCCGGGTTGGCGGTGATCCGCCCCTGGCGCACCTGCCAGTCACAGAAGCTGCGCAGGGCGGAGAGCTTGGTGGCGAGCGAACGGGGGGCCAGCCCCCCCTTGTGCATCCTGGTCACCAGGCTGCGCACCTGGCTTCCCTCCAGGTGCGCCCAGTCGGTCAGGCCGAGACGCACCAGCTCGGCGGTCATGGCCTCCAGGTGCGCCTGGTAGTTGCTGCGGGTGTGTGGGCTGAGCTGACGCTCGACCCTCAGGTATTCGATAAAGGCCGCCAGTTCGTCGGCCAGTGCCGCCGGCAGGGGCTCGGCGGCTGACGGCACCTGGGTGGATCGGGTCGGCACCTTAGCCACGGGCCAGCTCGGGCAGGCGCAGTTGCAGCAGGCGACCCAGCTGGCCCAGCAGCAGGGTGTCGTTGTGGGGGGTGAAGTGGCTGGGATCCGAGCTCGCGAAGGCCAGCACGCCGAGCTCGCCGAGCCGCATCAGGGCCACCGAGTTGACCAGGACGTCGTTGCCGAACAGCGCCTGCTTCTCGCCCTGGTTGAGACGGCCGAAGTAGTAGTCAGTGCCCGGCAGGCGCTGGCCCAGCAGTTGATCGAGCTGCCGGCCCTCTGCCAGGAAACGCTGCTCGGGGCCGCTCAGCTGGAAATGCTTCGGACTGAGCCAGAGCCGCAGGCCGGTGAGCCGCAGCCGCTGCACGAAGGCCTTGCCCATCACGGCGCTCAGCTCGAACAGGGTCTGGCAGCCATAGATCTCCCCGTAGAGATCCGCGTAGACCCGGAAGATCCGCTCGTTCTCGCTGGCGACCCCCATCAGCTCGGTGATCTCCTGCTCCAGCTGCTCGATGCGCTCGCGCTGCCTGTCCAGTTGGCGCTCCACCAGGGAGACGGTGCCCTTCTGCGCATGGGGGATGCGGATCCGGTCCAGCATGGCCCCGTGGCGCTGGAAAAACTCGGGGTAACGGGCCAGGTACTCCAGCACTGTGGCTTCATCCACCAGTGATTCCTGCCGTTTGAGTTCGCTCATAACTTGGTTGATCCATCCGAAAAAGGGGCCAAGGGCCCCGATATGATCCGTTGTTGGAGCCGGGTTGCCCCGGCTCGCTCGCTATAACTCTATCTGGCCGTCGAACACGTGCTCGGCCGGTCCCGTCATGTAGACCGGCTGGCCCGGTCCCTTCCAGGCGATGGTCAGCTTGCCACCCGGCAGGGTGACGGTGACCCGCTCCTTGAGCTTGCCCTGGCTGATGCCGACCACCACGGCCGCACAGGCCCCGGTGCCGCAGGCGAGCGTCTCCCCCACCCCGCGCTCGAACACCCGCAGCTTGATCTCGCTGGCGCTGACCATCTCCATGAAGCCGACGTTGACCCGCTCGGGGAAGCGTTCGTGGCGCTCCATGATGGGCCCCAGGGTCTCCACCGGGGCGTCCGCCACCGAGGGCACCTCGATGACGCAGTGGGGATTGCCCATGGAAACGGCGCCGCACATCACAGTGTGCTCCTGGGCCCGCAGCAGGTAGGTCTTCTCCGCCTTCTGGGCCCGGAACGGGATCTTGCCCGGCTCGAACTGGGGTACCCCCATGTTCACCGTGACCTGGTTCTCCCCCTCCAGCTGCAATGTGATCCGGCCACGGGCCGTGCTGACCGCGATGCGATCCCGGTTGACCAGCCCCTTGAGGCGCACGAAGCGGGCGAAACAGCGGGCCCCGTTGCCGCACTGCTCCACCTCGCTGCCGTCCGCATTGAAGATGCGGTAGTGGAAGTCGAGCTCGGGATCATAGGGCGGCTCCACCAGCAGCAGCTGGTCGAAGCCGATGCCGAAGTGGCGATCCGCCAGCTTCTTGATGATGTCGCTGCTGAAGAACACCTTCTGGGTGACGCCGTCCACCACCATGAAGTCGTTCCCCAGGCCGTGCATTTTGGAAAACTCAATCAACATCGCGCGTTCCTGTCTCACCGTTAATCACGCTCTCACATGGAGGAACGCAGAAAATCCATATCGATCAAGGCAGCAGGTGTTCGCCGCGCCAGAGATCGGCCAACTGCTCGCGCTCCCGGATGAGGTGGGCCTGGTCGCCGTCCACCAGCACCTCGGCCGCACGGGGACGGGTGTTGTAGTTGGAGGACATGGTGAAGCCGTAGGCCCCGGCGGAACGCACCGCCAGCAGGGAGCCCTCGGCGATCGCCAGGGTTCGCTCCTTGCCGAGGAAGTCGCCGGTCTCGCACACCGGGCCCACCACGTCGTAGAGCGCCTTCTCGTGAGTCGCGCGGCTGTCCACCTCGATGATGTTCATCCAGGCACCGTAGAGGGAGGGGCGCAGCAGGTCGTTCATGCCGGCGTCGATCAGGGCGAAGTTGCGGGTCTCGCCGGGCTTCAGGAACTCCACCCGGGTCAGCAGCACGCCGGCATTGGCGACGATGGCGCGACCCGGCTCGAACAGCAGGGTCAGATCCCGACCCGCCAGCTTCTGCTTGAGCGCCTCGGCGTACTCGGTGGGGTGCGGCGGCTGTTCGGCGCCATAGTTGACTCCCAGGCCCCCGCCCACGTCCAGGTGATGGATGTGGATGCCTTCCGCCGCGAGCTCGTCGATGAGCCTCAGCAGCTTGTCCGCCGCCTCCATAAAGGGATTGAGCTCGGTGAGCTGGGACCCGATATGGCAATCCACCCCCTTGATCTCGATGTGGGCCATGGCCGCCGCCTTGCGGTAGATGGCGGGTGCCTGCTCGATGGGGATGCCGAACTTGTTCTGCTTGAGACCGGTGGAGATGTAGGGGTGGGTGCCGGCGTCGATATCGGGGTTGACCCGCACCGAGACCCGCGCCTTCTTGCCCATGCTGCCCGCCACCCGGTTCAGGCGCTCCAGCTCGGCTTCCGACTCCAGGTTGAAGCAGAGGATCTCTTTTTCCAGCGCGAGGCGCATCTCGGCCTCGCTCTTGGCGACGCCGGAGAAGACCACCTTGGCCGGATCACCGCCCGCCGCCAGCACCCGTGACAGCTCGCCGCCGGAGACGATGTCGAACCCCGAACCGAGGCGCGCCAGCAGGTTGAGCAGGGCAAGGTTGGAGTTGGCCTTGACCGCGTAGCAGATCAGGTGGGGGATGTCGCCCGCCGCCTGGTCGAAGGCGTGCCAGTGGCGTTCCAGAGTGGCGCGGGAATAGACATAGAGCGGTGTGCCGTACTGCTCGGCAAGCCGTTGCAGGGGAAGCTGTTCGGCCTGAAGCTGACCGTCTGCGTCGTAGTTAAAGTGATCCAAGGGGGCGGTTCCTTCCTAGATTATTGCGGCGCGGCCTCTGAGGCCGGTTTGGCGGTCGCAGGCGAGACGGCTTGCGGTGTACTCTCTGTCTTGGGCTGTGCCGGTGCCTGCTCGGCAGGCGCGCTCTGTTCGGCCGGCGGCATGTAGAGCGGCCCCGTCAGGCCACAGGCGGCCAACCCGAGCGACAGCGACGCGGCAAACAGGCATTTGGTGAACTGGGTAATCATAATGGTTCGCTGCGAAAAAATTTTTGGCCCTCTATAATCGCACTCACATTGTTAAAAGCAACAGGATAAACCGATGAAGGATCACGAGTATCACGCCCTGACCGACGCCTTTTTCCAGTATGTGGAAGACGTCATCGACGAGGGGTATCCGGATATCGACTGCGAACGGGCCGGCGGCGTGCTGACCCTGAGTTTCGAGAACAAGACCAAGGTCATCATCAACAAGCAGGAACCCCTGCACCAGATCTGGGTCGCCACCCGGGAGAACGGCTTCCACTTCGAGCTGCGCGGCGACAGCTGGATCGACAACCGCTTCGGCGACGAGCTCAAGACCCTGCTGACCCGGGCCTGTACCAGCCAGGCCGGTGAGCCCGTGGTCTTCCCATGATCGACCTGCACCCCCAGGGTGCCCGCCATGCGGTAGTGTGGCTGCACGGGCTGGGTGACTCAGGCGCCGGCCTCGCCCCCCTGGTGGAGGCGCTGGCCCTGCCCAGCGACCTGCCCATCCGCCACCTGCTGCCAGACGCGCCCGAGCGGCCCATCACCATCAACATGGGCTACCGGATGCGCGGCTGGTACGACATCAAGAGCTTCGAGGATCCGGCGGATCGCGCCGTGGCCTCCCATGTGCACGAATCCGCCGACCGGATCGCGGCCCTGCTGGATCGGCTGGTGGCCGAGGGCTTCGCCCCCGAGCGCATCGTGCTGGCCGGCTTCTCCCAGGGGGGCGTCATCGCCGCCGAGACCGCCCTGCGCTATCCGACTCCCCTGGCGGGCCTGCTCTGCATGTCCACCTACCTGGCGGCCCCCGATACCCTGCTGGGGGAGATGAGCGAGGCCGCCCGCGACCTGCCCATCTGCTACATGCACGGCATCTACGACGACGTGGTGAGCCTCTCCATGGGCTGGGACGCCAAGAACCGGCTGGAGGCGGCGGGACTCAGCCCCGAGTGGCACGAGTACCCCATGCGCCACGAGATCTGCCGCCCGCAGCTCGACGACATCCGTCGCTGGCTGCTGGCCTGCCTAAGCGCCTGACTGCCCCCCAAATACGACAACGGCCTGCATCATGCAGGCCGTTTGCTTTTATCCCTTATGGCGATGCGTGGCTCCTCACCCCGCATTCATCACCCCACTTCCCGGGCCGCCCCCGGATTGTCCCGCTGCGGGCTCTGGCTGCGGTAGGGGATCACCTCCAGCTTGTCGCCCACCTGCACGATCTCGTAGTACTGGGGCAGGTTGAAGTTGCTGAACTGGCCCGCATTGCTGAACCGCTCGTGGCCCGAGGTGTAGAAGCGGTTCACCCCTTGCACCAGCTCGTCCTTGTTGCCGGCGAAGTGCTGGTAGATCTCCACCCGGTTCGCCTCGTCCAGGATATAGATGTTGGTGCCCGCATCCCGGGTATCGAAGAAGAACTGCACCAGCCCTTCGCTGGCGTAGGCGTCGACGATGCCGGGCAGGTGCTGGCTGTGGGTCTTGTCGAGGCGCAGCGGCAGGTGATCCAGCTTGTTGTGGGAGATGTGGCGGTAGAAGTCGATGGCGTTCTCCAGCTTCTTGACCGAGACCCCGCGCCGCTCGAAGAAGATGCCGTACTTCTCCTTGCCGAGCGCCAGGGTCTTGACCAGCTGCTGCTTGTCCCGGGCCAGTCGCAGCTCGATGCACTCGGCCACCAGCTGCTGGAAGCGGGTGCGCACCAGGGAGCGGAAGTGCTGGCTGTAGCAGAACACCTCTATCATCTCGGGGGCCGCGGCGTCCTGGTGCATCTTGCCGAGTATGGTGGTGAGGGCGTCCACCACCGCCTCCTCCCCCTCGAAGTGCAGGGTGCGGATCTCGCTCCAGGAGTTGCGATAGACCAGATCCACCGACCCCACCAGACATTCCTGGTTGCGACCGAACGAGAAGACATCGGCGGCGTTGGCGTCAAACTCGATCACCTGCCCCACCCAGTGGCTGGACGGATCCGTCTCCAGGTTCAGGAAGATGGAGAGCTGGCGGATCTCGCACGGCCGGCTCAGGGCCAGATTGGTGGCGCGCGGGTACTTGACCGGGAAGGTCCCGGACAGATCGCGGCAGAACTGGTGCAGGTTGTCGATGTGCAGATCCGAGCCCTGGTTGAACAGGTGCACCCGGGACTGGGGGGTCAGCAGGCCGTTGAAATAGGCCCAGGCCACCAGCTTGCTGATGTAGCCGTTATATTCGAGCGGCGCCCGACCTATGATGTCGGCGGGCTCGAGGGAATGCTTGTAGAGATACCAGCCGGCACGGTTCAGGCGGCCATGGGGCACCTGCACCAGGCTGAGGTCCGGCTCGCCGAGATCCGGCGCTATCTTGAGGTTGATGCGCTGCACCTTGCCCGGCAGGCTCTCGAACGCCGCATAGAGCTTGCGCGACAGGATGCCGATGTCTTCCGGGTTGATGGACTCGCTGATGTTGTTGCGCCGGGCGAACTGGATGAGGTTGCGGTAGCTCTGCATCAGGGCCTCCAGCAACTCGGCGTAGGCCACCTTGACGTCCTCCACCTTCCACTCCTGGCGGTGATCCAGGTGGTGCAGCCGCTCCGGGCTCCAGCCCCAGTAGGCCACCAGCTGGGCCATCTGCTCCCGGCGCCAGTCCGGGGAGTGATCCTCCTTGGGATGGCTCAGGCCGTCGCACACCTTGAGGTAGAAGCAGCGGCGCACCAGATCGAGGCGCTGCATGTCGCCGATGGACTTGAGGTAGTTGGTCACCTTGTCCAGCATCAGGCAGTAGTTGTCGAGGCGGTAGTGCATCCCCTCGTTGTGCTGGAACCAGTCGCGGCTGGTCACCGACAGCAGCCGGGTGTTGGGATACTCGTGGGAGTAAGCCTCCATCAGCACCGACTTGAGCACCGCCTTGTAGGGGGAGTCGATGCCCTTGTAGAGCTGCCAGAGGGCGGAGCCGAAATACTCCTCGGCCGGAATGCGGTTGAAGCCGCCGAGATCGAGCCAGTCATCCTGGCTCAGCTTGCCGTGGGCAAACAGGCCCTTCACGTAGTCGTCGTAGTGATCGTCATACTCGCCGGGCACCAGATACCAGAGCAGCCGCTTGCCGGCGATGTGCATGGCGCTGCGGTAGAACTCGTCGAGCAAGAGCAGGTGCTGGGCGCTGCCGCAGCTCTCCCCCTGCATCTGGGCATCGTTGCGCTGGCGGAACTTGTCCTCGGGGATCAGGAAGAAGTTGAGATCGACCCCCCGCTGCTCCGCCCAGAGGGAGAGGTGCTGGCACTTCTGCTCCAGCAGGGCGAGGCGATCCTGGGACAGGCCGGCCACGTGGCAGACCCAGATGTCGAGATCCGAGTGGCAGCACTGGCCGATGGAGGAGGTGCTCCCCATGGTGTAGAGGCCCTGGATCGACTTGTCGTGGGTGCTGAGCCCCCCCTGGCAGTTGGCGTTCTGGCAGAGATCCTGGATGAAGGCCTGCTGGGCGTCGTTGGCGACGAAACTCCAGATGCCATGAGGCACGTCCCCTGCCACATAACCGGGCAGCAGGGGATGGTTGAAGTGCAGCATGACGGGCAGCAGGTGGAAAACCTGCTGCCCGTAGCGACTCATGAGATCCAGCGCCCGTTGCGTCTTGAGACGATTGAGTTCGTCGTAGCGCGCCACCAGCGTGTCGAGTTTTACCAGCAATGCCCTACCTATCGGGGATAGAAATGACGCACCAAAACGGGGAGACGTCAAAAAAGTGTGATCATGTTAACAATGCAAACAGCAGTGGTAAACAAGCCCGCACACAATCACCGGATTATTTCTGGGCGGTCTCGCAAAGGTATCATTGGAAAGCAATAAAACACTTTAATTTCAATATATTAAAATCAATTCCAGGCGGAATGAAAATTAATTTCGGCCACCGTTTTTGAGCTTGGCCCCGCTTTTGCGGGCTGCGCCATGAAAGCCCCTGCAAAGGGTGGTAAGATCGTTTTCCTCTCTAAAGATGAAACAACTGATTGATATGGCAGCCCGAACCCTGAGAATCGCCACTCGCAAGAGCCCACTGGCCCTGTGGCAGGCCAACTTTGTGAAAGATCGGCTGGAGGCACTCCATCCCGATCTGCAGGTCGAACTGGTGCCCATGAGCACCCAGGGTGACAAGATCCTGGATACCCCGCTCGCCAAGGTCGGTGGCAAGGGGCTGTTCGTCAAGGAGCTGGAGACTGCCATGCTGGAGGGGCGGGCCGACATCGCGGTCCACTCCATGAAAGACGTGCCGGTGGAGTTTCCCGAGGGGCTTGGCCTGCACACCATCTGCGAGCGGGAAGACCCGCGCGATGCCTTCGTCTCCAACCGTTTCAGCCAGATAGACGAGCTGCCCCAGGGGGCCGTGGTCGGCACCTCCAGCCTGCGCCGCCAGTGCCAGCTGCGGGCCGCCCGCCCGGACCTGGTGATCCGCGACCTGCGCGGCAACGTCAACACCCGCCTCGCCAAGCTGGACGCCGGTGACTACGACGCCATCATCCTCGCCGCCGCCGGCCTGAAACGGCTGGAGATGGCCCATCGCATCGCCGCCTTCATCGAGCCGGAGCAGAGCCTGCCCGCCAACGGCCAGGGGGCGGTTGGCATCGAATGCCGCCTGGACGATGTTGAGCTGCACGCCCTGCTGGCGCCGCTGGAGCACGCCGAGACCCGCATCCGGGTGCTGACCGAGCGGGCCATGAACCGCGCCCTGCAGGGGGGCTGCCAGGTCCCCATCGGAGCCTATGCCCTGGTGCAGGGGGAGGAAGTCTGGCTGCGCGGCCTGGTGGGCAGCCCGGACGGCACCCGGGTCATCCGCGACGAGATCCGCGGGCCCCTGGCCGAGGGCGAGGCCCTGGGGGAGCGGCTGGCCCGGCGCCTGCTGGCCTACGGGGCCGATGCCATCCTGGCCGAGGTCTACCGGGCATGAGCGCGGACCGGTTGGCCATCCGGTCCCTGGCGATGGGGAAGATCTGATGGTCCCCCTGGTGGTGCGCCCGGCCGCCCAGGCCGCCGAGCTGGCGACACTGCTGCGCCAGCAGGGCCACGCACCGCTCTGCTGCCCGCTGCTGGAAACCGTGGCGGGCAGCGACCTCCCCCGCCTGGCTGACATGCTGCAAAATGCCGACCTCGTTATCGCCGTCAGCGTGCATGCAGTTCATTTTGCTCATCATTTTCTGTTGCAAACTGGTCAGACCTGGCCACATATTGAGTACTTTGCGGTCGGCCAGGCCAGCGCGGACGCCTTCGCCGAGGCGGGCATCCAGGCGCTGCGCCCGGACGATCCCCGCAGCGAAGGCCTGCTGGCCCTGCCCGGCCTGCAACAGGTGAACGGCAAGCGGGTACTGATCCTGCGCGGCAACGACGGGCGGGATCTCATCGCCCGGACGCTGGCCTCACGCGGCGCACTGGTGCACTATTGTGCCACCTACGAGCGCCACTACCCCGATCTTGACGGGGACGCATTGACCCGCCGCTGGCAGGCGGCCGGCCTCGACAGCCTGCTCATCACCAGCGGTGAACTGCTGCAGCGGTTGCTGGCCCTGGTGCCCGGCCCGCAGCACCCCTGGCTCCATGACCGCCTGCTGGTGGTGCCCAGTCCCCGGGTGGCCGAGATGGCCGAGGGAGCTGGTTTTACCCGTATCGTGATTGCCCAAGGTGCATCCAACCAGGCTCTGGTGGCCGCCCTGGAACTGAGGAAGATGGAATGACTGAACAGCAAGAAGTCCAGCCGAGTGCCGCGGCCCCCGTGGCCGACAACAACAAGCCAGGCCAGAAGGCCCCTGCCGGCAAGAAAGGCGGCTCCGGCGCCGTGCTCGGCGGCATCGCAATCCTGCTGGCCCTGGGGCTGACCGGCGGCCTCTACCTGCACGGCCACAAGAATGCCGTCACCCAGCAGGGGGAGATAGGCGCCCTCAAGCAGCAGCTGGCCGAGGTCATGGGCAAGCTGGAGCAGAGCAGCAGCAAGGATGCCGAACAGATCGGCGCCCTCGGCAAGAGCCAGCAGCAGTTGCAGGAGGCCCTGGGCGCCCTGCAGACCAAGGTGCTGGATCTCGACGACAAGAGGCCCAACGACTGGATGCTGGCCGAATCCGAATACCTGGTCCGCATGGCGGGCCGCAAGCTGTGGCTCGAACACGACCTTATCTCCGCCATCACCTTGCTCGGCAATGCCGACGAGCGAATCAAGGCGCTCAACGATCCCAGCCTGATGCCCATTCGCAAGGCGCTGGCGGAAGACATCGCCCAGCTCAAGGGGATGCCGCGGGTCGATCGCGAGGGGCTGACCCTGAAGCTGGCCGCCCTCTCCGATCAGATCGAGCTGCTGCCCCTCTCCACCGTCAGCATGCCCGAAGCCAAGAGCGAGCCCGACCAGACCGTCAGCACCAACCCGGACGAGTGGCAGAGCAATCTCAAGAAGAACTGGGTCAAGTTCACCGAGAACTTCATCACCATCCGCCGCCGCGACGGCGCCGTGGAGGCCCTGCTCTCCCCGCAGCAGGAGATCTTCCTGCGGGAGAACCTCAAGACCAAGCTGCTGCAGGCCCAGCTCGCCGTCTATCGGGAGCAGCAGGCGCTCTACACCGACAGCCTGGAGAAGGCCCAGCGCTGGCTGACCCAATACTTCGACACTGAAAACAGCGCCACCCACTACATGCAGACCGAGCTCGACAAGCTCAAAGGGGAGCAGATCCAGTTCGACTATCCGGATCAGTTCAAGACCCAGGCCATGCTGGAGCAGGTGCTGACCGAGCGCCTGCAACGCATCCTGGCCGGCAACTGAGGAGGAGACCATGATTCGTCTGATCGTCATAGTCGCCGTCATGGTGGCGGGCCTCGTCTTCGGTCCCGAAGCCTCAGGTAACAAGGGTTATGTGCTCATCTCGCTCGGCAACTACACGGTGGAGTCCTCAGTCACCAGCGCGGTGATCCTGGCGGTGCTGTTCTACGGCGCCCTGCTCATCGTCGAGTGGCTGCTCGGCCGGGTGTTCGGCCTGCGCCGCAAGACGCAAGGCTGGTTCGGTTCCCGCCGTCGCCGCAAGGCGAACCTGCAAACCGTCAACGCCACCCTGGCCATGGCCGAGGGGCACTACAACCAGGCCGAGAAGCTGCTCATCAAGGGCGCCGACAACAGCGACACCCCGCTGCTCAACTACCTGAGCGCCGCCCGGGTGGCCCAGGCCCGTGGCGATGACGTGCGCCGGGATCACTACCTGCAGAAAGCCCAGGAAGAGAACCCCAAGGCGGAGCTGGCACTGACCCTGATCCAGACCCAGCTGCAGATCGAGCAGGGCCAGTACGACAGCGCCCTCGGCCGCCTCGAATCCATCTATGCCCTGCATCCACGTCACCCCATGGTGCTGGATCAGCTGCGTCAGGTGTACCTAGCCCGTGAGGACTGGACGGCCCTGATCGATCTCGCCCCGGCCCTGCGCAAGGTGGGCAAACTGACGGCCCAGCAGGAGGAGGCCCTGCTGCACCAGGCCTGGACCGGCCGGCTGGAGGCCGCCAGCGGTGCGCTGGAGACCCTGCGCCCGGTCTGGCAGGGGATGCCCCGCAAGCTGCGCCAGGAGCCCGTGCTGCTGGCCAGCTACGGGGATCACCTGCGCCGGCTGGGCGCCGATGCCGAGGCCGCCGATCTCTGGCTGGAGGCCCTGCGCAAGGATCCCACCCCCGAGCTGTTCGCCCGTCTGCCCAGGCTCAAGCTGGACGACTACCAGCCCATGCTGGCCCTGCTCAGAAAGATCCAGGATCAGCCGGGCGCCGAAGCGGCGCTGGCACGGGTCTGCCTGCTGGCCGGTCAGCTGGACGAAGCCCAGCGTCTGCTGGAGCAGGAGGTGGCGAAGGCACCGGATGCCGCCCTCTACCACGCCCTCGGCCAGGTGATGGACAAGCGCAGGCTCACCAACAAGGCCAACGAGTATTACCGTCAGGCTCTGCAACTGGCGGACGTCTGACCCTTGCCCGTCACGGAACAAAAAGAGGCCGCAATTGCGGCCTCTTTTTATTGGGATGGCGCCGAATGGCGGCTCTCCCTTCTCCCCTCGCGGGAGAAGGGTTGGGGATGAGGGGGTACAAGCCCCCCTTCTCCCTGAGGGAGAGGGTCAAGGGCTCAGGCCGTCAGCCGCTCCAGCTCGCCGATCAGCCAGATGGCCTCCTGGCGGTGAGAGCCGCACACATCCGCCATGGGCTGAAAGCCGCCGCACACCGCCGGGCGCTCGGGCTGGCCGAAGATCTTGCACCCCAGGTGCACATCGAGCTGCACGCAGGGCACCCCGGCCGGTTTGCCGTCCGGCATGCCGGGAATGGGACTGCTGATGCTGGGGGCGATGCAGCAGGCACCGCATCCCTGACGACATTCCATGTGATTTTTCCTCTGTGGGGCACCGCAGTGTAGCAAGGAGTCCGGTTTCTCCTAAGCCTTATCCCTGCCCGGGCACCCTGGCGCCCTGCAGAGCGCAAAAAGCCCGGCACTGCCGGGCTTTTTGCTGCGGGAGTCAGCACATCACAGGATGATGTCGCGTACCACGCTGTCTTTGCGATCCAGGAAGTGGATCGACTTGATACGGCGAATGGTGCGAGATTTGCCGCGGATCAGCAGGGTCTCGGTAGTCGCCATGACGCCGTCGCTGGTGATCCCTTCCAGCAGATCACCCTTGGTGATGCCGGTGGCGGAGAAGATGACGTTGTCATTCTTGGCCAGATCTTCGAGCTTGAGCACCTTGCTCACGTCGATGCCCAGCTCCTCGCAGCGGGCGATCTCCTGTTCACCCAGGGCGCGCACCTCGGGGCTGTCACCCTTGACCTGGTGACGGGGGATCAGGCGGGCCTGCATGTCGCCGTCCAGGGCGCGGATCACCGCGGCCGAGATCACCCCTTCCGGGGCGCCACCAATGCCGTAGAGCATGTCCACTTCGCTGTCCGGCAGACAGGTGAGGATGGAGGCCGCCACGTCGCCGTCGGGAATGGCGAACACCCGCACCCCCAGACCCTGCATCTCCTTGATCGCCTTGTCATGACGCGGCTTGGCCAGGGTGATGACGGTCAGACGGGAGAGGGGCTTGCCGAGCGCCTTGGCCACGGCCTTGAGGTTCAGCTCCAGGGCCTGATCGAGATCGATGGCGCCTCTCGCCTTCGGGCCCACGATCAGCTTTTCCATGTACATGTCGGGGGCCTTGAGGAAGGATCCCTTGTCGCCCACCGCCAGCACGGCCAGGGCATTGGCCTGACCCATGGCGGTCATGCGGGTCCCCTCGATGGGGTCGACCGCGATGTCCACGGCGTCGCCCTGACCCGTGCCCACCTTCTCGCCGATGTAGAGCATGGGGGCTTCGTCGATCTCCCCTTCGCCGATCACAATCTCGCCATCGATCTGGATCTGATTGAGGATGTGGCGCATGGCCGCCACGGCCGCGCCATCGGCGATATTCTTGTCACCACGTCCGAGCCACTTGTAGCCGGCCAGTGCAGCCGCTTCCGTCACTCGGGAAAATTCGATTGCCAGTTCACGTCTCATCGCATATCCAACCTTAGGAGCTCGAAAACGGGCGGCATTCTATCACAAGGGCAAACCTTTGCGCGTAAAAGTGGCGGCCAGCCATATAAATCGCGGACTTTCATCCAATTGACACCAAACTGCCACGGCTTGTTCACCGCACCGTCACCCCGCCGTCATCTGCCGCTTCTAGCATGGCCCCGTCTTTTAAAACAGCAGCTTGCAACACAAGGGATCATGATGAAAAAGCTCACAGTAGTGGCATTGGCTCTCACCGCCGCCTTCCAGGCCCAAGCCGTCGAAGTCTACAAGAACGAAAGCACCCTGCTCGACCTCTACGGTCGCATCTACGCCGGCCAGTTCTTCGGCGAGAAGAAGGAGCTGGATGCCAATGGCGACATCAAGAACGAGTACAGCGACAAGCAGGGTGCCAACCAGTTTGTCCGCCTGGGTGCCAAGGCAGAGAGCGAGATCAACCCGGGTCTCAAGGCGCTGGCCCAGTACGAGCTGCAGATCTACATCAACGACAGCGAGAAGACCGTCAGCGAAAACTCCGACAACATGCGCACCCGTCTGGCCTTCGCCGGGGTGGGTGCCGACTGGGGCAACGTCACCTTCGGTCGCCAGAAGGGGGCCCCGGGTTTCCTGGCTGACTGGACCGATGTCTCCCTCTCCGACGGCTACGGCAACGAGGCGCTGGGCGCCAAGACCGACACCTTCGCTACTAACCGTGCCGGCTCGGTGCTGAAGTACTCCGGCCTGTTCAACGGCTTCCAGGTAGACACCAGCTACAAGTTCGACGGCGGTGACACCGAAGAGACCACCAGCAAGGACAGCGATGCCGCCTACGGCGCCGCCCTGGCCTATACCTTCCCGTTCAACCTGGCCCTGGGTACCGCCTACAACGTGGGGATCCGCGACAAGAGCGGTGAAGAGGATGCCAAGCTGTGGCTGCTCTCCGCCAAGTACGACAACAAGGCCGTCTACGCCGCCCTGAGCTATGCCGACGGCAGCGACTTCCTGGCCACCGGCAAGGATCACACCGGCTGGGAAGGGGCGCTGGGTTACAACTTCGAGAACGGCTTCGGCCTGATGGCCCTGTGGAACAAGCAGAAGGTGGAGCAGAGCGGCAAGTCCGACTACGACTCCATCGACTACTACACCCTGGGTGCCCAGTACAAGTTCAACAAGAATCTGCGCGTCATCGGCGAGTACCGCATCAACAACCTCGACAGCAATGACAGCGGCAAGCTGAACACCAAGGATGACTTCCAGCTGGCGGCCCGCTACGACTTCTAAGTCGGCCCCAAGCTGAACCCCAAAAAACGGCGCGCAGAACCCTCTGCGCGCCGTTTTTCATTTGGCGAGATCGCATTGTCACTGCGGCTCAGAGCTTCTTCTGCCAGAACAGGGCCCGGCCCACCTCGGGAATGAGTTCATAGCCCGCAAAACCGCTGGCCCGGTAGGCGGCCTGAGCCACCTTGTTCCCCTCCAGCACCTCCAGGGTCAGCTTGCAGCAACCGAGCTCCCGGGCGAGCCGCTCCGCCTCCGCCAGCAGCCGCTTGCCGATGCCGCGGCCGCGCTGGGCCGGATGCACCGCCAGATCGTGGATATTGAGCAGGGGCTGGCAGGCGAAGGTCGAGAAGCCCTCGAAGCAGGTGGCAACGCCAGCAGGCTCCCCATCGACCCAGGCCAGCAGCACGTGGGCACCGGGTCGCGCGGCCAGGGCTGCGGCCAGATTCGCCTTCACCTCGTCCGCCAGCGCACTGCCTCCCCCCATCTCGTCCCTGGCGTATGCGTCCAGCATCGCGATCAGCGCCTCGCCGTGACGAGGGTTGTGCAGATCCGCCCTGATGATCTCGACCATGTTTCTCTCCCTGTGTATGCCGGATGGTGCGCCAAGGCGCGAGGCCACCATGGTAGCCTCCCCCCCGAACCGAACCAAGGTTACCCCGGCCTTTTCCCCGAGGTTCCAGCCCCCTCAGTGCCTGCCCGCCAATGATCTCTTTTTCTTGCATCTTCTCCTTGCAAGGCAAATGAAAATCAATATCATTAGCAACCTCTCGCGATGAGAGAAATCAATAATTACAAATAAATCAACAAGTTCAGGCCGATTGGTCGACAAAGAGTCACACCCAGATGAACCATTCCCCCCCCCCGCGCGCCCTGCTGGGCGTCGCCTTGCTGGCGGTTTGCACCAGCCCCCGTGCCGAAGACGAAACCCTGACCGTGGTCGGCAAACGCAGCCAACATGAAGAGGTCGCCACCGCGACCCGTACCGCCACCCCGGCCAAGCTGGTGCCCCAGAGCATCGAGAGCGTCAAGGCAAGCGAGCTGACCGCCTTCGGTCAGCCCACCCTGAGTGAAGCCCTGACCGGCATCCCCGGCGTCAACGCCAGCGGTGACACCCGTTTCGACGGCGTCACCATCCGCGGTTTCAGCGCCAGCAACGACTTCTACCTCGACGGCCTGCGGGACGACATGCAGTACACCCGCGACCTTGGCAACATCGAGCGGGTCGAAGTGCTCAAGGGCCCCGCCGCCGTGCTCTACGGCCGTGGCAGCACGGGCGGCATCGTCAACCGGGTCAGCAAGGTCCCCCAGAAAGGGCAGGCCTCCAGCGTCAGCGCCCGGGTCGGCAGCTTCGACAGCCGACGCCTGGCCGCCGATCTCAACGGCGAGGCGGGTGAACGGGTGCAGCTGCGCCTGAACCTGGCCCAGGAGGACAAGGAGAGCTTTCGCGACGACGTGACCAGCAAGCGCACCCTGCTGGCCCCCTCCGTCAACTGGGAGATCACCGACGCCCTGAATTGGCTGGTGCAGTACGAGCGCAACGAGCACGATCGCACCCCGGATCGCGGTATCCCCGGCGTCGATGGTCGCCCGGCGGACGTGCCCATCGAGAGCGTCTACAGCGACACCCGCCGCGACTTCATCGACGACCTGGCCCAATCCACCCGTTCCCGCTTCACCTGGGACATCAACGATCAGTGGCAGCTGCGCCAGCAGCTCGGCTACACCACCCTCGACAGCCAGTTCGACAACACCTATGTCACCAGCGCCAAGGGTGACAAGGTGACCCGCGCCCGCTGGCAGCAGGATCTCAAGGCCAGCAGCCTCACCAGCAACACCGAGGCGGAAGGCCAGCTGCAGACCGGCCCCATCGCCCATCGTCTGCTGGTGGGCCTGGAGCAGGGCTGGCAGGAGCGCACCCCCAAGCTCTACCAGAACGCCAGCCCGATCCCACCGGGCGATCTCTACGATCCGGGCTCCCTGCCCACCTATGACGGCGCCATGAAGCTCTCCAGCGACGCCCATCACAGGGTGCGCGGCTATGGCCTCTACGTGCAGGATCAGCTCAGCCTGGGCGACTGGCACCTGCTGGCGGGCCTGCGCCGGGATGACTTCACCGTCACCAGCCGCCGCAACGACCTCGACAAGGAGGAGACCCTCTCGGTCACCAGCCTGAGCCCGCGCCTGGGCCTGGTGTGGAACCCCATCGAGGAGCACGCCTTCTACACCTCCTACAGCAAGACCTTCACCCCGGTGGGCGGGGAGCTTATCGGCATCACCCCGGGGGACAAGAACAACCACCTGGATCCCCAGCACACCCGGCTCTATGAAGGGGGCGTGAAGAGCGACTGGCTGAACGGCCGCCTCGCCACCACCCTCTCCCTCTACCGGCTGGAGATGTACAACAAGCGCAGCAAGGATCCGCTGGAGCCCACCCGGGTGATCCTCACCGGTCTGCAGCGCACCGACGGCATCGAGCTGAGCGCCCGTGCCCAGCTGACCGACGAGATCTATCTGCGCGGCGGCGTCGCCATCCAGGACGCCGAGCAGGTCAAGGCGGACGCGGACCTGCAAGGCAAGCGGCCGATGAACGTCTCCCGCCAGAACGGCCAGCTGTTCGCCGGCTACCAGAGCGGCCAGCAGGGCTGGTTCGGCGAGACCGGGGTGACGGCGGTGGGGGATCGCTTCGCCGACAACGCCAACACCACCACCTTGCCCGGTTACGCCCGCTTCGACGCCCGTGCCGGCTACCGCTGGCCCCAGTGGGAAGCCCAGCTCAGCGTGGAGAACCTGACCGATCACGACTACTTCGTCAGCGCCACCAGCGCGGCCCAGATCATGCCGGGCACGCCCCGTCAGCTGCACCTGACCGCCGCCTACCGTTTCTAATTCTCCCCTCCCCTGGCCAGCCTTTCGCTGGCCAGGCTCTCTGTGACACACGAGCAATGACACGCAGAAGACTCCCCCTGCACAACAACAAGTGGGTGCGCCGCATCCACGCCTGGGCCGGCTTTGCCACCCTCACCCTGATGCTGCTCTACGGCCTCACCGGCCTCTGGCTGCAACACAGGGCCGTGCTGCCGCTGCCCGGCCCCCACACCGGGAAATCCAGCGAGGAGATAGTGCTGAGCACGCCGCTGGCCAGCCCGGATGAATTGAAAGCCCTGCTGCAACAGCGTTATGCAGACATGTTCGAGGAGGGGCGACCCCAGATCACCCCGCCCCAGACCCTGCCCACACCATCCGGATCCCTCACCCTGCCGGCCCGTTGGGAGCTGCGCGGCGTCACCCTCAGCCAGAGCGTGGCCGCCAGCTATGTGGAAGGCACCCTGCTGGTGCGCACCGAGCTGCAGCAGGCCAACTTCGCCGCCAGCCTCAACCGGCTGCACCGCGGCATGGGCACCGGGCTGCCCTGGCAGCTGTTCGGGGATCTGGCGGCCCTGGCCATGCTGCTGCTGGCCCTCACCAGCCTGCTGATGTGGAACAAGCTGCACGGCCCCGCCGGCCGCGGCATCGCCCTGTTGCTGCTGGGCGCCCTGACCACGGTGCTGGTGGCCCTGCTCTGAGCCGCAGCCCGCGACCGGCATCCACGGAGTAACACCCCGTCGGCCGAGGTAACAAAGGGTAACCGGCCGCCGATGAGGGTCACAGTTGGCGACCAGGCGGCTGGATAGGGAGCGCCTGCGGCTGATAGGGTGCGCCCAGATCCCGAACACCGCGAGGAATCATGCGCATCTCCAGCATCGAATGCGGGCGAGTGGTGGCCATCCTGGCCGTGATGACCATTCATCTCTCCCCCTTCAGCAATCCGTTCGACCCCGCCCTGTGGGACGGCACGCCCTACCCCCTGCTCGGGGCCGTCATCAATCAGCTCTGCCGCTTCGCGGTGCCGCTCTTCTTCCTGTGCGCCGGCTACTTCCTGCAACCCGTCCTCGCCGCGGGTCACCCACTGACGGTCGCACTGCGCTACTGCCGCCCCCTGCTGGGGCTCTGGCTGGCCTGGAGCCTGCTCTATCTGCTGGTGCCCTTCAATCCGGTCGCGGCGGTGAGCGAGGGCTATCTGCCCGCCATGGCGGGCCAGTGGCAGATGCAACTGGGGGATCCGCTCAACGTCTGGTGGGTGGGCGGCATGATCCACCTCTGGTTCCTGCCCGCCCTGATGGTGGCTGTGCTGATCCTGGGGCTCTGCCAGCGGGCCCGCCTGCCGAGACTGGCCCTGCTGCTGGGCGCCCTGCTCTACGGACTTGCCCTGATCGGCGGCTCCTATGGCCCGCTGCTGGGGGGCGAATGGGCCCTGCTGACCCGCAACGGCCCCTTCTTCTCCCTGCTCTTCGTGGCCCTGGGCGCCGAGCTGCGCCTGCGCACCTGGCAGCCGGACGCCAGGCGCTGCGCCCTGATGATGGTGGCGGGGATGGGGCTTTACGCCCTGGAGGCCGCAGGCCTGCTGCGCGTTGCCGCCGTCCCCCTCGCTCGTCACGACTTCCTGCTGGGCTCCCTGCCCTGGGCGCTGGGGCTGTTCGGCCTGCTGCTGGCCAACCCGGCGTGGGGCAAAGGCAGCTGGCTGGAGCGCCAGGCGCCCAAGGTGCTCGGCCTCTACTGTCTGCACATGATGCTGGTGGTGTGGCTGATGATCTTCGGCCCCCAGGGCAAGCTGGTGTGGTGGGAACTCCTCAAGGTGCCCGCGCTGCTGGCGCTCACCCTGCTCGGCTACCGGCTGCTGGCGGTCACCGCCCTCAGCCGCCGGTTGCTGCGGGCTCGCTAGAAGCAGGATCCTCCCCTGCCAGCAGGTCGGCGTGGTTCAGCGCAAAATCGTGCATCTGCTGGAGCAGGGGGATCAGGGCGATGCCGAGCGGGCTCAGGGCATACTCCACCCTGGGCGGTACGTCCGGGTAGAGGGTGCGGGTGATGACGCCGTCACTCTCCAGCTCCTTGAGCTGGGCGGTGAGCACCTTCTGGCTCACCTCGGGCAGGCAGCGGCGCAGATCGCCAAAGCGCAGGGTCTGGGCACGCAGATGAAACAGGATGGCCGGCTTCCATTTGCCGGTCAGCAGGCGTAACACCCGATAGGCGGGACAGGGCAGTGGGGACACGGGATGGCTCGAGAGTGGTTACTTTGCGGTAACTATGCCACGAAAATGTGCCTTCTTGCAGCCAAGATGCCGGCTTCCTATGATGCGGATTCCGTCAATCAACGCCACGAGAGGTTTATCATGCCCAGCCTGCTGCAGATCCATTTCAACTTCCCCGCCGAGATGATGGGGCCGGCCCTCACCGCCGCGGCCATGCCGCTGGCCGAGTCCATCACCCGGGAGCCGGGCTTCATCTCCAAGATCTGGACCGAGAACCCGCGCACCGGCGAGGCGGGCGGCATCTATCTGTTCGAGGATGAGGGGAGCGCCCTCGCCTACGCCACCATGCACGAGCAGCGGGTGCTCGCCATGGGCGCCAGCTCGGTGCAGTACAAGGTGTTCGACGTCAACGAGCCCCTGAGTCGCCTCACCAAGGGCATCGTCTAGCCCGAGCGGGGCTCAGAACCTCAGGGTCAAGCCGATATTGGCCTGCCACTGGGTGATCAGCTCTCCCCGCACCCGGAAGGCGCAGACCTCGGGGTTGCAGAGAAACGCGCTGTCGTCGTTGACCAGGGAGCCGTAGCCGCGCACCTCGGCCCGCAGCGCCAGGTGTTCCGCCAGGCGCGGCTGCACCCCGAGCGCCAGGGACATGGAGGGAGCCGTCTCGCTGTCGTAGGCGTCGAAGCGGGTCACCCCTATCCCCGCGCCTAGATAGGGCGCCATCAGGTTGTCTGAGAGAAACAGGGCCCCGGCGAAGTGCAGGGTATCCACCGCCAGCCTGTCGGGCAGCTCGGGGGACACCCGGGTGGACTGGTGGCTGTAGAGCAGCTCTATCATGCCCGGATCGTCCACCTCCCTGCTGATGAAGAGGCCCCAGCTGCCCGAGCTCTCCCCCTGCAGGCTGTCGAGGTCGCCGCCATGGGGCGTGGGCTCGGGTTCGTCCATGGCCTCGAAGTCGATGGACGAGCTGTATCCCGCAAAGGGCGTCAGCTGCCAGCCAGGCGCGGGGGGCTCGGCAGCCCAGCCCGCCAGGGGCAGCAACAACCCCGACACCATCCTCTTCGCTCCCCTCATGGTCCTCTCCCTTCGACAAAAATATGCGAAAAGCATATCAGAGCCCGCGACGCTCGCCCTTGATGGGGCCTGTATCACCCCGTTGGGTCCCCGGCCCCGAGATCCATTTCTTGCGCCGGTTCACATTATTCATCTGGGATTAACCTCTGCTGCGTAAGCTGGCGGCGCCACAGAGGTGGCGTCAACAGGATGAGGATCCCAGGAATGGTTGCCGCGCAACTCAACGACCCCCAAAGCACACTTGCCGATACTCTGAGGGCCACCGCCCACGCCATCGATGAGAGCCACATCAGCCTGCGCCAGATGCTGGCCCTGGTGGGCGAGCAGGGCATGCTGCTGTTTTGCGTGCTGCTCACCGTCCCCTTCCTGCTGCCGGTCTCCATCCCCGGCGTCAGCACCCCGTTCGGGCTGCTGATCCTCTTCATCGGCATCGGCATCACCCTCAACCGGGTGCCCTGGCTGCCCGCCGTCCTGATGGAGCGCCGCTTCGCCGCCGAGCACATCAAACCGGCCCTGCACAAGGGGGCGGATCTGCTGGCCCGCATCGACCGCCTCATCCGGCCGCGCCTGCTGATCCTGACCGGCAGCTACGCCATCAACCGCTGCAACGGTCTGCTGATCATGCTGGCGGCCCTGCTGCTGATGCTGCCCCTTGGCGCCATTCCCTTCACCAACGCCATGCCCGCCTGGGCCATCCTGCTGCTGGCCATCGGCATGTTGCAGCGGGACGGTCTCTTCGTCGCCCTCGGCTACGCCCTGGTGAGTGCCACCCTGGTCTGGTTCAGCGCGCTGGCCATCGGCCTGCTGATGGCGGGCCAGAATATCTCGACGCTGTTTGGCTGAAACGGCGCCCAGACGCAGACAAATGAAAGAGGGCGACACTATGTCGCCCTCTTTCGTTGCAAGCCTGGGTGCCTTTCAGGGATCCCCTGCGTGGGCCACCCGGTTGCGCCCGCCCCGCTTGGCCCGATAGAGCCACTCGTCCGCCCGGGCCAGCACGGTGCCGAGATCCTCTCCCGGCCGGATCAGGGTGGTGCCCAGGCTCACGGTCACGGGGGCGGGATCCGGCGCCAGGGCCGCCACCGCGGCGCGGATCCGCTCAGCCACCTTCAGCAGTATCCCCTCGTCTATCTGCGGTAGCAGGATCAGGAACTCCTCGCCGCCGCTGCGCACGAACAGATCCTCCCCCCGCAGCTGGGCGGCCACGCAGTCGCAGACGCGGCACAGCACCCTGTCCCCGGTCTGGTGGCCGAAGCGATCGTTGATCTGCTTGAAGTGGTCGAGATCCAGCATGATGAGGCCGGTGAGCTGCTGCCCCTGCACCCTGTGGTGATAGTGTTCGAAGAAGAAGTGACGGTTGTAGAGGCCGGTGAGCTGATCCGTCTCCCCGAGCCGCTTGAGCCGCTGTTGCAGCTCGTGCTGGCGGGTGATGCTGCGGGTCACCCAGGCCACCGCCCGCTTGCCGTCGTAGAGGGAGGGCAGCGGCGCTATCTTGCCCTCGAAGCGCTGCATCCCCTGGGGGCCCGCCTCGGCATCGATGCCGTCCACCTCGGCGGGGGAGAGGTCATACTCCACCACCTGCACCTGGCCGCTGGCGAGGGCCTGGGCCACCTGCGCCATCACCCACAGGGCCTTGTCCTCGGGCAGCACGTCCAGCAGTCGCCTGCCGATGAGCGGATTGCCGTTCTGGTAGGACTGCTGCTCCACCCCGCCGATGTATTCGATGTAATAACCGTCTTCGCTGAGGATGAAGACGGGATCCGGCAGCTGGGCCATCACTTCATAGAGTTGTGCCACTGAGAGCGCCATCCGTGCTCCTTGTTATCTGAGGGGAGGCTCCCCCTGTTATACAGGACTCACGGAGTATCGCACAGAAGGGAAGATCCGCCGCCGGGCCATGATCGATCAGTTCGTACTGCGCATCGACGGCGCATGGGAAAGGCGGAGGAGGCCGCCTGCAACATCGGCAAGCCGGCCCCGGTCGCAGGACAGGCCGGGGGATATCACGGGCGAGGCCGGATCCCGCCCGAGCGGGATCCGGCGAGAGGTATCAGCGGGCGGCGGAGCGGCTGGCGTTCCAGAGCAGCTCGCCGCTCTTGAGATCCATCAGGCTCATGGCGAGCCGGTAGCGGCTCCCCTCGGAGACGAGATCCCCGTAGAGCATGTAGCCCGCCCCGGTCTGGCGACCCAGGCGCACCAGGGAGGCGGGATTCATGCCCCCCTGCTGGTATTCGAGCTGACCCGTGATGGCCGCCACCTGGCCCGGGTCGGCGAAGCGAAAGCCGCTGTTGGCCTGAATGCGCTGGATCATGGCCACCGCCATGGGCTGGGTGCTGAAGGGCTCACCTGTACCGTTCTGGGGTGCCATCAGCAGCAGCACCGGGCTGCTGCCCGCGATCGACTGCACCTCGGCAGACTTCAGGAAGGCGTCCGCCATGGAGACCGCCAGCCCCGTCGGCGCCACCGGCTTGGGCGCCGGCACCGGCTCGGCCTTGTCAGGCTCGGCCACGGGTTTCTCTGGTTTGGTCACCGGCTTGTCCGGCTCTCCCACTGGCGCAGGCGTCCCCCCATAGGGATTGACCGCACAACCGCCCAGCAACAGGGCACCCACCATCAACAAGGAACGCAGCTTCATCTTTTCTCTCCGCCAGAAGTCCGCAAGGCGCACTTCGTCCATCATCCAGTTTGACGGAGCCCGGCTCCGCCTCCCCTCCATGCTAGAGACAAACCCGCCCCGGGTCGATGCGCACATGGTCAGGGGGCGACAGAGACTGGCGAACAGACAGTGCCAGAGAATACCTCGAATCAAATGAGGCCTGAGCGCAACACCGCCGTTGTGACCATATTGCGCTACTGAATAGCGAAGAACACCAGGTGATAGAGAGAGGCGGCGATCAACCCACCAACACCTACCCAAGGGATATACCTTCCCTTGTCGAAGGGAAAAATGGCTTCACCAAACAAGATGGCGGCGTAGGACAAGACCGGCAGATATTGCCCCAGACGCCCTTGATGGATGGAGCTACCGACGAGATCAGAAGGAAAAAGGTAATAGAGGGCAAGATACAGGAGCATCAAGAATGACCCACATACAAAACGCCTCTCTGCAAAGCGCCCCCAACCCGACAAGAGGTAGCTACCTGCAACAAGCCCAACAACCAATAACATCATGATCAATGCCTATCTCTTCATGCTCGGCATCACGCGACACAGGGCGATATGACTCTCATTTTTCAGCTTTTAATTTGATCATCGGTTGCATAAATGATATCCAATTTGGCCTCATTCATGTCCGATAAAGCAGGAGAGTATCATGGGGATAGCTACATGTCCGATCAAAGGACTGACATTGAGCTCCCGTTCAATCGATGCCCTGGAGCAAATGGACCAGCTTGTAGACAGCGCCAATCAACTGGCTGTCGCCGTTTCCGCCACACCGCTTTATACGATTTTCAGCGACCCGAGAAGTGCCAAGGACGTTGCCTACAACATCAGTGATTACGATTGGGAGTTGTATGGCCAGGCGATGGAAGGCATCCCCAATATCCTGCGCCACAAACTGAATCAGGTTGTTGAACCCATGGCATGGTCTTCAGCAGGTAAAGAATCCCAGTTCTGGAAATGTGTCCATGCCTCATACAACAAGTAAATTTGCCCTTCTGCTGCTCTTCGCCTGCCAAGGCGCCATGGCGCTGTCACTGCACGATCTGGACCCGGCGTTTGAGCGGTGCGAAGCCATCAAGTCGCAACACGGCGCCACTCTGCCCGCGAAAAGCGACCCCTTCTGGTCACTGGAGAGGGGACAACAAGTGACCGTGCTGATCTATCTGCATGAGAAAAGCATGGAGCGCTGCACTGCAGCAGAGGTCGATGTGCTGGCGCTCAAGGCGTTCCATCAGGCGGTAGAGGGAGACCGCACCTTTCTCGACACCTTGATCAAGGCGAGGACTACCACCCTGACGCCAGCCCAGCAAACCCAGTTGCAGCAGATGGGGCAGGCGGAGCTGGACAGGCTGGCAGGCATGCAGGAATTTGCTCAGCCATTCTCACTGACCGCTTACCTCAAGCAACTGGGCAGCGCCACGCCCTGACAAGAGAAGTAGTACCGTAGGTCACTATGTCTGCATGGGTGATAAGGTGCGGATTATGTCGGACATGAACATCGGCAACGGGTCGCCCGGCAGGCGGCCACCCTGCTGTGTGGCTTTGGTTTGCAGCAGTTGGGCCTATTTCGACTGGAGAGCGTGATGGGGGTTGGCAACATCGCCAACAAAGCTGTTGCCATCGCTGTAGGGGCTACCTTTGAGTGTCGGGCGAGGAACCGCATATTCCTCCATGGTCAGCCTCTTGATGCGCATATTTATACCCTTGTTACCGCAGACAAAATTTCTTAACGGAGATAACCCTACAGGATTATCTGAGGTGAGTGATGATCATCGTAATTTAGATCTCAGCCCTACAGATTGAATTTCGGCCCCCAATAAAAAGGGAGAATACCTCAGAATCCACATTCCATCATTTCGCATAGACGATCTAGAAGGTGCACCACCTCACATTAAAAGGCTCAAATGCTTCAGCTTACGAATCGTTAAAGCTACACTGCCACAAGACAATTTTGAATACATAATAGATAATCATTGAATCGGGGTGTTTATGAAAATAAGTAAGTCCCTTTCTTCTTTGTTCCTGTTTCTTCAAGAAAAAGAAAAAAATGGAGTCCCTTTCTCCCTAGAAGATGTTCTTTCTGCGACAGGATGGAAAGCAACAACATTCAGAACTTATTGGATAAAAGGTCAGCTAGCAGACTTCATCAGTGAAACTCCTGATGGTTTATATGATGCATCTAACTGCCAAAATATATCAGAAGTAGAGTTTTCAAAATTGCTATCCCAATCCAAAAACAGGAGGGGACTAGGTCACAACTGCAGATCAAAGTTAGCCAAAGCATTATTGGCAAAATCAAAAGACAACATGCTCCTTGCCTTGGAGTTATACAACAGACCATCCTTAGAAAACAAGATGGATGCTTTCTCAATGTGTTTTTGCACAGCGTGGGAGCAATTTTTAAAAGCTGCACTAATAGAAAGAGATGGTGAAAAATCTATCTTTAGAACTAAGACTAAAGGATTCAAAGAAACTATATCCTTACGAGAGTGCTTAGAAAGGTATTATCCTTCCAACTCTAAGATAAGAAAAAATATAGAGCAGGTTGCTTATTTTAGAGATCAGGCTGTTCATCTACTTATGCCTGAGATACAAGGAATTATTTCCAGAGTATTTCAGTCTGGCGTCCTTAACTACACTTCACAATTCGAAAGTTTCACTGAGGTGTCATTTATAAATAATAGCCACACGGGCATGATCTCTTTAGTTGGTGAGTTTAAATCACCACCTATATCCATAATGAAATCAACTTATGGTGACATAGCTGATGACATCCTAGAATTAGCAACATCTATCGAGAATGAGGTAAATCAAAGCAATGACATTGAGTTTGCCATCCCACTTAATGTAAAACTTATATTTGCTACCGATGATGCTCAAGGGAATACAATAGCATTAACCAGAGCTGAGGATGGCATTGAAGCCCTCAGGCAAGCACTAATAATAGAAAAACCAACCGACAGAGAAAAGACCCACCCGTTCTTACAGAAGGATGCAATCAATGAAATAAACTCTCGCCTACAAGACAGATATGATGAAGCGATTCTTAAAAAGCATTTATCACATAACAATAAAACAGGAGCCCCACTAATAAATAAAAATTGTTTCGATGCTGTCGCATTCAAGAATTCGTGGAAGTCATGCAACAACAAGTTCCATTACAAAAATGCAAACCCAGAACTACACTATTACTCCATTGAACTAGTTGAAGAATTTATCAAAAAAATAATGGAACACTGTGACTATTTAATAAATGCCAAGAGGAGCTATAACCTCGCAAGAAAACAAAAAAATTAACAATCTGTACAGGTCTAGTTTGTTCAGATCTAGTTATCACCTGCATGTACAGATCTAGTTATCACCTGACACCGGCCTCAAACCGGTGTCTTGTTTACGCTACTTTAGTGCGCACTTCCTTCGGTATCAATTTCAGACCCTTCTTGAACATGCTGTAAGGCGTCTGTCCCTCCATCATCCTGCCCTGATGTGGCCGCTGGGTGTTGTAGTGTTCCAGGTAGCTATCCAGGTCTGTCTGCATCTGCTCTACCGACTCATACCAGGTCGTCCTCCCCTTGATACGGAAGTGTTCATCCAGCAGTGTGCGATGCAGCCGTTCGATAAAGCCGTTGCTCTGCGGCCTGCGTACCTTGGTTGTCCGGTGCTCAATCCCCTCCAGTTGCAGGAACAGCTCGTAGGGATGGTGGTCAGCTCGTCCACAGAACTCGCGCCCGTTATCCGACAGGATGGTATAGACCCGTGCCTCGTGGGCCTCGAAAAACGGCAGTACCGTTTCATTGAGCACATGAACCGAGGTCACCGGCAGCTTGCTGGTGTAGAGCCGTCCCCAGGCGTGGCGGCTATAGCAGTCCAGCACGGTTTGCAGATACACCTTGCCAACCCCCTTGAGCGCGCCGACGAAGAAGGTGTCGACCGCCACCAGTTCTCCGGTGTAGTGAACCTCAATCTGGCGTTCGCGAAACTCGGGGCTGAAGCGTTCGAGCAGGCGAATCTGCTCGTCATTGAGCTCAATGGTCTGCTCCCGGTGAGTTTTCTCAAGGCGCAGCAAGCGGTCGTGTTTGGAGAGCAAGTCGTGCCGTTGCCACACGCCACGCACACCGCCCGCACTGACATTGATGCCTTGCAGAGCCAGTTCTTGCGCGACCCGCAGCGGGCCATGAGTTGGTCTGGTGAGGGAGTAATCGAGGATGGCGTGTTCAATCTCGGGAGCGACCCGATTGGGATGAGCCCCTTTACAGCCGGGCAATTTGTCGAGCAAGCCCTCGGCGCCATAGGTCTGGTAATTACGGCGAATTTCGTAGAACTGCTGACGGCTGTAGCCGATGAGCTTGCAGGCTTTGCTGACATTATTGAGCTCTTTGGCGAGCTCTAGCAGGCTGAGTTTGCGACGTGCTACTTTCTCGTTGGTGGTCATACGGTGACTCCAGATAACACGGTAGGGGTACCGTTTTGTTATCCGGTTTGAAGCCGTATGACCACTCCCTTTTGTGGGCAACTGTCAGGTGAATACCGTCTCCATACAACCTGCATTCCCCTTGAGGTTATGGTGGGCCCGGTATTTGTTCCCCCTCCAATCCGCCGAGGGGAAGGGGCAAGGTAAGGAGCGCCATCAGGGATGATGGCGCAGACGCAGCCGGCACAGGGATGTGCCGTCTGCGGCGGTCCGTCCGACCTTGCACCTGACCCGAGGGAAACCGCGTAGCGGTCGGATTGGCGGGGGTGGCCTTTCTTTTGGTGACTTTTCTTTGGCCACGCAAAGAAAAGTTACTCGCCCAAGCCCGAAGGGCGGGCGAAACCCCTTCGAGGCCGACGGCCTCGCGTCCTGCACGGCAAGGCCGTGCCATTCCCCTATCACACGGAGCGGACGATTACGCCTGACGGTTAATCGACCCTACGGCTAGTCACCTCGACAAACTCCGCGAACGTCTGATTACGCTTCGCTAATCAAACCTACGACGGCACGGCGACGCCGTGCCATCAGACTTGCCGCAGGCAGCGGAGTCCGGCCGCCATGCCGGGGGGGCTGCCCAGCAAAGGGGGGGCGTGGCCGCCCCTATCGGCCCAAAAACGGTTCCCAGTCCTTGAACACCGGCTGCAACCCGGCCTGCCGCACGGTGGCGGCCACTTCCCCCACCGGGCGGTCGTCGTGGATGGCAAACTGTTCCAGCTCCTCTGCATCCCCCTCGGCATAGCCACCCGGCTGGGTGCGCGACTCGGCCGACATCTGGGTGATGCCAAGGCGCACCGCGCCGTTGCGAAAGGTGGCCGACTCGCGGGTCGAGAGCGACAAATCCAGGGTCGGCGAGAAGAGGCGCCAGGTACAGATAAGCTGGGCCAGCTGGCGATCCGACATGACCACTTCAGGTTCCAGCCCACCGGTGCAGGGGCGTAGGCGCGGGAAGGAGAGCGAGTAGCGGCTCTGCCAGTGGTGGCGCTCAAGCCAGGCGAGGTGCTCGGCGACGAAGTAGCTGTCGGCACGCCAGTCCGCAGAGAGACCGATCAGCGCCCCCAACCCTATCTTGTCGATACCGGCGCGGCCGAGCCGATCCGGCGTGGCGAGGCGCCACGCGATGTCCCGCTTGTTGCCGCGCAGATGGTGGCGGGCATAGGTGGGGGCGTGGTAGGTCTCCTGATAGACCATGACCGAATCGAGGCCGAGGGTCTTCAGCTCGGCATAGTCGGCCTGCGAGAGGGGCTGCACCTCCATCCCCACCGTGCTGAAGTGGCGGCGGATGATGGGCATCACCTCGCGAAAATAGGCGAGCCCCACCTTGTGCTCGTGCTCACCGGTCACCAGCAGCACGCTGTCAAAACCGCGCGCCTTGATGGCCAGACACTCGCGTTCAATCTCCTCTGCATTCAGGGTCTTGCGCTTGAGGCGGTTGCTCATGGAGAAGCCGCAGTAGGTGCAGTCGTTGGCGCAGAGGTTCGACAGATAGAGCGGCACATAGAAGCCGATGGTGTTGCCAAAGCGCTGGCGGGTCAGCCGCTCGGCCTCGGCCGCCATCTGCGGCAGATACGCCTCGGCGGCCGGCGAGATCAGCGCCATAAAGTCGGCCAGGGTGCGACGGGGGGCGCTCAGGGCCCGCGCCACGTCCGCGGCGGTCTTGGCGCGGATCTGCATGCCGATATCGTCCCACTCCAGCTCGCGCCATCTATCGAGAAAACTCTCTGTCTTTCTCTCAACCCCCTCCCGGCCTCCCCCTTCACAAGGGGGAGGTGTTAATCCGCCCCCCCGGTCTCCTACTTCACAAGAGGGCGGAGTCGACACTCCCTCCCCTGGCAAGGGGAGGGTCGGGGTGGGGTCATTGGCATGCTGACTCATAGCGCCCCCAGAAAATCGGTGAGCGGGCTGGAGGCCTGGGCCTGCACGCCGCGCGCCCCTAGGCCCGCCTTATAGGCGCTGCGACCAGCGGAGCAGGCGAGCGCAAAGGCGCGGCCCATGGCGACCGGGTCGCCGCTCACCGCGATGGCGGTGTTGACCAGCACGGCATCGGCACCGAGCTCAAAGGCCGCCGCCGCATGGCTCGGCGCACCTATCCCCGCATCCACCACCACGGGCACATTGGCCTGCTCGACGATGATGGAGAGAAACTCCCGGGTCACCAACCCCTGATTGGAACCAATCGGCGCGCCGAGCGGCATCACGGCGGCGCAGCCCACCTCTTCGAGCCGTTTGCAGAGCACGGGGTCGGCCCCGCAGTAGGGCAGCACCACAAAACCCTCTTTCACCAGCTGCTCGGCCGCTTTCAGCGTCTCGATGGGATCGGGCAGCAGATAGCGCGGATCGGGGTGGATCTCGAGTTTCAGCCAGTTCGTCCCCAGCGCCTCGCGGGCGAGGTGGGCGGCAAACACCGCCTCGGCGGCGGTCTTGGCGCCTGAGGTGTTGGGCAAGAGCTTGACCCCGAGCTGCTGCAAGGGGCTCAGGATATCGTCGTGGGCCTTGCCGGGTTCGAGCCGCTTGATGGCCATGGTGACGAGCTGGGAGCCGCTCGCCTCGATGGCGGCGGCCATCAGGTCCGGACGGGCAAACTTGCCGGTGCCGGTAAAGAGGCGCGAGGAGAAGGAGTGATCGGCAATTGTCAGCATGTCAGCCTCCGGCCACTGCGATAAGAAGAGATGAGGCCCCGCCGCAAGGCAGAGCGCTCGAAGATGGGACTGCGAGCATCATGGGTCAGCCTCCCGCAATGGCGGTGAAGAGGTGAAGTTCATCCCCGTCATTGAGACGGGTCTCGGGCCAGCGGCTGCGGGGCAGCACGGCGCCGTTAAGGGCCACCGCCACCCCCTGGGGATTGACCCCTTGCGCGGCCAGCAGGTCGGCCACGCTCTGCCCTGCCGCCAGCGGCTGATCTTTATCGTTGAGTCGAATGGTGAGGGTCATGGGGTGATTTCCTTGTGCGGCCCGCAAACCGGGCAATCGGGATCGGGGGCCAGAGTGAGGGTCTGCCACTGATGGGTCAAAGCATCGAAGCGGCGCAATGTGCCGGCCACCGGGCTCGGCATACAGAGCAGCAGTTTCAGTGCCTCCAGCGCCTGCAAGGAGCCCATCACCCCCACCAGCGGGCCGGTGACGCCGCTGGTCTCGCAGCTCTCCTTGATCTCGGTATCCTGCGGATAGAGGCAGGCGTAGCAGGCGTGATCCGTACCTGTGCGCGCCATCAGCTGTCCCTGCCAGCCCACGGCGGCGGCACAGATCCAGGGCTTGCCCTGAGCCACGCAGGCGGCGTTGATGGCCTGGCGGGTGGCGAGGTTGTCGCAGCAGTCGATCACCAGATCTACCTCGGCCACAAACTCCGGCAGGCTGGCGGCATCGAGCCGCTGGTTGATGGCGATCAGCTCCACCAGCGGGTTGTGGGCGGCCAACCGCTCGCGGGCCAACTCCGCCTTGGAGTGGTTGACCGCCTCGCTATCGAACAGGATCTGGCGCGGCAGATTGCTGGAATCCACCGTATCGCCATCGGCCAGCCACAAGGTGCCCACCCCGGCCCCCGCCAGATAGAGGGCAAGCGGCGAGCCGAGCCCGCCGAGACCGACGATCAGCACGGACTTATCTTTCAGCCGCGCCTGACCCGCCTCCCCTACTTCCGCCAGCATCAGCTGGCGGCCGTATCGCAAATACTCAGCATCAGAGAGCATGGACTACCTCCTGCATGTCGGTCATAAGTTGCGCCGAGCGTGGCTCATCCCCTGCCCCCACGGCAGCGAGCAGCCGCTCGGTCGCCCCCTGCCAGTCGTCGCAGGCGGTGATGGCCGAGACCAGCGCAATGCTGCCGACCCCGCTTGCCTTGACTGCCGCCACCCGCTCCTCGCTGATGCCGCCGATGGCCACCGTCGGCCAGTCGCACATTAGGGCGCGGTAGCGGTGCAGACGCACCAGCCCCTGCGGGCGCGAAGGCATCGCCTTGGTGTTGGTCGGGAAGATATGACCCAGCGCGACATAGGAGGGGGCCAGCTCGCGCGCCCGCATCAGCTCGAAGTAGCCGTGGGTGGAGATGCCAAGGCGCAGCCCGGCCGCCTGAATGGCGGCGAGATCGGCGGTCTCCATGTCCTCCTGCCCCAGATGTACGCCCCAGGCACCCGCCGCTATGGCCTGCTGCCAATGGTCATTGATAAAGAGCCGCGCCCCATGGCGGCGACCGAGTGCCACAGCCTCAGCAATGGCCTGTGCCACCTGAGCGGCGGGCAGATTCTTGATCCGCAGCTGGATCGTCTTGACCCCGGCCCCCAGCAGGCGCTTGAGCCACTTGACCGAATCCACCACGGGATAGAGGCCCAGATGCTGTTCGGTTGCGGCAAAGGGACCCTGCGGCAGACGGGCGCTGCTTGTCTCATACAGTCCGAAGCGGCGATCCAGGGTTGAGCTCGCCAGCACGGCACGGGGGAAGTGAGCAAGATCGGCGGGCCAGCCGAGATGGGCGATGGGCCCCGGGCCCGCCCCCACCCCCTGCGCCGCCGCCAGCCCCTGTTGCAGGTAGGCACGCGCCAGGGTGATGGCGTCCTCCACCGGATAATCCTGCGCCACCACGGCGGCGATGGCGCTGGCGTAGCAGCAACCGGTGCCGTGACCATGGCGGGTATCGAGGCGCGGCGCGGCGAGCCAGAATTCGCGAGTCTCGTCCTGGTAGTAGTCGAGGCAGAGATCCCCGCCCCACTCAAGGTGCCCCCCCTTCACCAGCACGGCGCGGGCACCGAGTTCACGCAGGCGGCGGGCGGCGAGGCGCACCAGTTCGGGGCTGGTGGCGGGCAGTCCGGTCAGGGCCTCCAGCTCGGGGCCGTTGGGGGTGATCAAGGAGAGGCGCGGCAGCAGGTGCTCGCGCACCGCCGCCAGCATGCCGGGCTCGGCCATGGGGGTGCCGGTGCTGGCGATGGCCACCGGGTCGTAGACCACGAAGGGAGCCTCGACAGTCGACAACCTGCGGGCCAGCACCTCCACATGGAGCCGGGTCGGCAGCAGACCGATCTTGATGGCGGCGGGTGGCAGATCCAGCCCCAGGGCGTCGATCTGGGCGGTGAAGGTCTGCATCAACACGGGGTCGACCATCTTCACCGCCACCGAGTTCTGGGCCGTGATGGCGGAGATGACGGAGCAGCCGTGCACGCCGAGGTCGTGCAATGTGTGCAAGTCGGCCTGAATGCCGGCCCCGCCGCCGGAGTCGGACCCGGCGATGGTCCAGACCACGGGGCGCGGGGCCGCCGTCACGGCGGACAGGTCGGCGGGGCTGACAGCCCCGCGCTCGCTGCTCACGCCTCCTCCCCTGCGGCCTGCTTCAGGGTCGCAGCCTGATGGTAGATCTCGCCGCCGGTCTCCTTGAAAGTTTCCGCCATGCGGGCCATGCCGCTCTCAACATCGACCTTCTTGAAGGTCTCCGGCTCCTTGTGGGCCATGCCGCCTTCCACCTCGGCCACCACCCGCTCCTGCTGGCCGTCCATGCCGACCAGCTTGATCTCCACCGCTTCGAGTTTCGCCGCATAGTCGCGCACGTCCTGGGTGATCTTCATGGAGCAGAACTTGGGCCCGCACATGGAGCAGAAGTGGGCCACCTTGCCGGACTCCTGGGGCAGGGTCTCGTCGTGATAGGCGCGGGCGGTGTCGGGATCCAGGGCCAGATTGAACTGATCCTCCCAGCGGAACTCGAAACGCGCCTTGGACATGGCGTTGTCGCGGATCTGGGCGCCGGGGTGGCCCTTGGCAAGGTCAGCGGCGTGGGCGGCGATCTTGTAGGTGATGAGCCCCTGCTTCACGTCCTCCTTGTTCGGCAGCCCCAGATGCTCCTTGGGGGTGACGTAGCAGAGCATGGCGCAGCCGTACCAGCCGATCATGGCGGCGCCTATGCCGGAGGTGAAGTGATCGTAGCCGGGGGCGATGTCGGTGGTGAGCGGACCCAGGGTATAGAAGGGCGCCTCGTGGCAGTGCTCCAGCTGCTCGGTCATATTGCGCTCGATCATGTGCATGGGCACGTGGCCGGGGCCCTCGATCATCACCTGCACGTCGTATTCCCAGGCAATTTTGGTGAGCTCGCCCAGGGTGCGCAGCTCGGCGAACTGGGCCTCGTCGTTGGCGTCGTAGACGGAGCCCGGACGCAGACCGTCACCCAGCGACAAGCTCACGTCGTAGGCGGCGCAGATCTCGCAGATCTCGCGGAAGTGCTCGTAGAGGAAGTTCTCCTTGTGGTGCGACAGGCACCACTTGGCCATGATGCTGCCACCGCGCGAAACGATGCCGGTGAGGCGCTTGGCGGTCATCGGCACGAAGCGCAGCAGGACGCCGGCGTGGATGGTGAAGTAGTCCACCCCCTGCTCGGCCTGCTCCAGCAGGGTGTCGCGGAACAGCTCCCAGGTGAGGTCTTCGGCGATGCCGTTGGTCTTCTCCAGCGCCTGATAGATGGGCACGGTACCGATGGGCACCGGGCTGTTGCGCAGGATCCACTCGCGGGTCTCGTGGATGTAGCGGCCGGTGGAGAGATCCATCACGGTGTCGGCGCCCCAGCGGGTGGACCAGACCAGCTTCTCCACTTCCTCTTCGATGCTGGAAGTGACCGCCGAGTTGCCGATGTTGGCGTTGATCTTCACCAGGAAGTTGCGGCCGATGATCATGGGCTCAGCTTCCGGGTGGTTGATGTTGCTGGGGATGATGGCGCGACCGGCGGCCACCTCATCGCGCACGAACTCGGGGGTGATGTTCTGGGGCAGTCTGGCGCCAAAGCCCTGGCCCGGATGCTGGGTGCGCAGGAGCTCGGAGCGCACCCGCTCGCGCCCCATGTTCTCGCGAATGGCGATAAATTCCATCTCGGGAGTGACGATGCCAGCACGGGCGTAGTGCAGCTGGGTGACCCGGCGGCCCGGCTTGGCGCGGCGGGCGCTCGGCAGATGTTCGAAGCGCAGGTGATCCAGCCCCTCGTCGGCCAGTCGCTCCTGGGTGAAGGTGGAGCTCAGCCCCTCCAGTGCCTCGGTGTCAGCGCGCTCCAGCACCCAGGCCTCGCGCAGGCGCGGCAGGCCGCGGCGCACGTCGATGGGGGCGGCCTCTTCCCCATAAGGGCCCGAGGTATCGTAAACCGGCACCGGCTCGTTGGGCTCGAACTGGGGAGCTTCCTTGGTGCCGCCGACGAAGGTGTCGGCCAGCTGGATTTCACGCAGCGGCACCCGGATATCGGCGCGGGAGCCTTCGATAAAGATGCGGCGGGAGTTGGGGTGGGCCATCCCCTTGAGGCTGTCGATAAAGGCCTGGGCGCTGGAGCGCTGCTCGCGGCGGCTGGATTTGGTGGTATCAGAAACATTGGTAGACATAGCAAAACTCACATTAACTGGTTGAAGTTATGGGTATTTGCTTGTCTGGAGTTCGAGGAGAAGATGAACTTGCGGCGGGATGTGTTCGGGGGAGCGGGGGATGGATTTTCCCTGCCCTGCCGTCCCGGTGTTTCCCTAGTCTGGAAACCCGGCGCCCTATGGACAACCGGACGGGACAGCCTCCCCCTCTGTGCGCCTGTGCCAGCCAGAGGCGGTCTGCCTCCGGCTGGCGGGAAGGTGCTCCTTCCCCGGCGCGGTAACCCGCAAGTTACCCTTGTTTCCCTTCGCAGGTCTTAACCTGATCAGGTTCCACGGATCCCGAATTAACGGTCTCAGCTTAGCGTCGTTCGACGGTCAGCACTCCGACAAGATGGCGCCAGTATAAGTGGGGAATTTGAAAGTACAAGGTTTTAACAAGTCAGACCTGTGGGCGCGGCTGACTCAGGGTTCGTTCGGATCATCTTCCGGATTGGGGATCAGGATGTCGGTGAGGAGGCCCTCTTCATCCCGGCTCAGCACCAGGCGGAGACCCGGTTGCAGATCGGCGACGCTGCCGTTGATCCAGCGAGTGTCGGCATCAAACACCAGCACGCCGAGATCCTGCAGCAGCAATGCCTGTCCCGAGTGGGTGAGCAGTCGATCCTCCGCTCGCCGCCAGTTGGCCCCGAGCGCCGGATCCGGCGCCCCGTCGAGCACCCGGATCGTCTCGGCCACGCCGTAACGGCTCTGGATCGCGAGGCGCATGCCGGGCACGAGCCCGTCGGGCAGGGTCACACCGTGCAGCTCGGCACTGCCCAGCTCCAGCTCGGCCCCCTGGAATTGCAGGCGCACCCCGTCGTTGTGCTCCAGCTCCACCAGCCAGAGCTCGGCGTCGTCGGCGAGGGTGCAGAAGGGCAACAGCAGCAGGCAGAGTGCGGTTCTGGTCATGGCTGGCGGTCCAGGGTCAGGGGATGAGGTTTAACTATGGGCTTGGACGGGCAATTTTTCCGGTCTCCCGCGACCGGCTCAGTCATCCTCCCGGCACTGGCTCAGGCGCATGCCGTCAAACCTGCACTCCAGCTCCAGCCAGCGCCCTTCGAACGGATCCAGACTCCCATCCGAGGTGACATAGCCCCAGATGCGCCCCCCCTCCACCGGTCCCTCCAGCTCCATCTCGTCCTCCTCTTCCAGCGGCTCCACCTCGCGAACGAGCCGCCGCGCCCCCTGCGCCGTCTCCTGCACCACCCCTTCCAGATCGACCCAGGTCCCGCCGAGATCGTCCTCATCCAGCCCGTCCTTGAAGCGGGTGCGCTCGTCGATCACGAAGGGAATGCCGTTGACCATCAACTGGCCAAGCTGCCAGCTGGTGCGGCCCGTGAGCTTGAACTCGGCCGCCTGCGCCAGACCAAAAGACAATAGAATCAATAACCAGAAGGCGCGGAGAGACTTCTTCATCGGGGATCCTCGGGGTTACACTGGCACACAGGATGACGCATCCGGTGTGAAATGGCCGTGAAATGCCGGCCAGAACCAGGAGATCAAAGCATGAAAATACTGGTGGTGGAAGACAGTCCCCAGGTGGCGGAGACCATCATGGACTATCTGGCGCTGGCCGGGCACAGGGTGGATTGCGCCTATCACGGTCAGGCCGCCCTGCAACTGCTCGCCGAGCAGCGCTTCGACGTCATCATCATGGATGTCATGATGCCGCGCCTGGACGGCCTGCGCACCGTGGAGCGGCTGCGCTCGGACGGCATCTCGACCCCGGTGATCTTTCTCACCGCCCGCGACAGCCTGGAGGACAAGCTGGCAGGCTTCAAGGCGGGAGGGGACGACTACCTGGTCAAGCCCTTCGCCATGGAGGAGCTGGAGGTGCGGCTGCAGGCCCTGGGCCTGCGCGGCCCCCGAGGTGACATGGGCGCCCTCAGCTTCGGCGACCTGACGGTGGACACCGCCGCCGGTCGCGCCACCCGCGCCGGGGTGGAGCTCAAACTCGGCAAGATCCCGTTCCAGATCCTCAGCCTGCTGGTGAGGCGCGCCCCCCAGCTGGTGACGC
This sequence comes from Aeromonas sp. XH, assembly GCF_033348475.1. NCBI lineage: Bacteria > Pseudomonadati > Pseudomonadota > Gammaproteobacteria > Aeromonadales > Aeromonadaceae > Aeromonas > Aeromonas sp. XH. The sequence continues at coordinate 3,948,647 of NZ_CP137630.1, forward strand.
GTCAGGAGGTGCTCGACACCGTCTGGGGGGACGAGGAGCCCGACTCCGACGCCCTGCGCAGTCACATCTATGCCCTGCGCAACGCCCTCGACAAGCCTTTCCCCGTCCCCATGCTGGAGACCCTGCACGGCCAGGGCTACCGGCTGGTGAAACCATGAGAGCCCTGCCACCGCCAGACCAGCAGGCCCCGGGCCTGCCGAGCCTGCGCCGGCGCCTGGTGCTGGCGCTGGGGGGGGCCGGCCTGCTGCTGCTGATGATCCTGAGCCTGCTGATGGTGGTGGCCGAGGACAAGATGGAGGAGCTGAGCCTGCGCCACTGGCTGGAGGCCGAGGCGACCCGCTACGGCGATGACTGGCTGCGCCTGGGACCTGGGGCCCCCGCCCCCAGCCCGCGCCAGTTCTCCAGCTACTGGACCGAGGCGGGCCGCCTGCCGGCCTGGCTCAAGACCTACCGGAGCCCCGGCTTCTTCGAACACCAGCTGGGAGAGGAGGACAAGCACTTCCTGGTGCGGCCCCATCCGTCCGGTCAGGGGCTGCTCTATCTGGTGTTCAACGACGACGCCGACGACTATCTGGACCCCTACGAAGACAAGCTGCATCTGGTCACCCGGTTGATCGGCCTGGCCCTGCTGCTGGGGAGCCTCGCCTTCGGCATCTGGCTGGTGCGCCACATCACCCGCCCCCTGGACAGGCTGCGCCAGCGCGTCGCCCACCTCACCCCGGATCAGGGGGACTTCGTGCCGGATGCCCCCTGGCAGGAACTGCGCGACATCGAGCTGGCGCTACTGGCGGGTAAGCACGAGGTGGCCGCCGTGTTCGCCCGCGAACAGGAGTTCAGCCGCTTCGCGAGCCACGAGCTGCGCACCCCCAACATGGTGATCCAGGGCTCCGCCGCCCTGCTCGGCAAGGTGGCGGACCTGCCCGCCCCGGCGGCCCGCGCCACCGCCCGCATCCGCGCCGCCGCCGACGAGATGGCCCTGCTCACCGAGACCTTCCTGCTGCTGGGGCGCAAGGAGGCCGTGGAGCGTACGCCCCAGCAGGTGGCCCCCCTCATTCGTCAGGAGCTGACCCGCCTCGCCCCCCTGCTGCAACGGGAGGCGCTGGACATTTGGCTGCAACTGGACGAGGAGAGCGAGGTAGAGGCTCCCCTCTCCCTGCTCGCCATTGCGCTCGGCAACCTCTTGAAAAACGCCCTGAGCTACGCCGAGGGCCATATCGAGATCGCGCTGCACGAACGGGTGCTCACCATCAGCAACCCCACGACAGCCGCACCGGATCAGATCCTGGGCTACGGCTGTGGCCTCACCATCATCCAGCGCATCTGCGAGAAGCTGGGCTGGCAGATAGAGACCCGGCTGGAGGATGGGGTCTTCAGCGCCCGGCTGGCGATGAGCCCCAGCGACCCCGGGGCGGCATAGCCCCCTAATACCCGGCCCTTCTCCCCGGCGATTCAACAGAGTGGGAGAAGGGAGACTCCCCCTGGTAAACCATCACGGCTCGCGGTGACAACCGCAGACCAACGACGATTACCCAGCACCACCGAACAGTGCTCTCTCCCTTCGAAAGAGGGCACTGCGGCACCAACCAGATAGCAACAAGGCGCCCGAGGGCGCCCTGTTTTATCTGTCTGACACTCGTTTGGGACTCATTCCGCCGGCTTGTGCTTGCGACTCGCCTTGAGCTCCAGATACTCGATGATCTTGCCCGCCACGTCCTTGCCGGAGGCGGCCTCCACCCCCTGCAGGCCGGGGGAGGAGTTCACCTCCAGCACCAGGGGGCCGCGGGCGCTGCGCAGTATGTCCACCCCAGCCACGTCCAGCCCCATGATCTTGGCGGCCTGCACCGCGGTCGCCCGCTCCTCCGGGGTGATCTTGATGGCCGAGGCCTCGCCGCCCCGGTGCAGGTTGGAGCGAAACTCCCCCGGCTGGGCCTGGCGGCGCATGGCGGCCACCACCTTGCCGTTGACCACCAGGCAGCGGATGTCGGCGCCGTTGGCCTCGCGGATATACTCCTGCACCAGGATGTTGTTGTTGGTCTGGATGAAGGCCTCGATCACGCTCTCGGCGGCCTTCTGGGTCTCGCACAGCACCACCCCTATCCCCTGGGTCCCCTCCAGCAGCTTCACCACCAGGGGCGCCCCGCCCACCATGGTGATGAGGTCGGGCACGTCGTGGGTACTGTGGGCATAGCCGGTGATGGGCAGGCCTATGCCGTGACGGGAGAGCAGCTGCATGGCGCGCAGCTTGTCCCGGGAGCGGGAGATGGCCACCGAGCTGTTGAGGGCCATGGTGTTCATCATCTCGAACTGGCGCAGCACGGCGGTACCGTAGAAGGTGATGCTGGCCCCGATGCGCGGGATCACGGCGTCATAGCTCTCCAGCTCCCGTCCTTCGTAGTGGATAGAGGGATTGTGGGAGGCGATGTTCATGTAGCAGCGCAGGGTGTCGAGCACCTCGACCTGGTGCCCGCGGGCCCGGGCCACCTCGACCAGGCGGCGGGTGGAGTAGTTGTTGGGCTCGCGGGATAAGATGGCAATATTCATGGCGATTCCGCTAGAAGGCTGTACCTGGGCAGGATGGGGCGGGAGAGTATAAAGTGCCACAGCGCCAAGACAACGCCAATTGTTTATCCTGACAACAAGGCAAACCACGCAGAACTCCGCTATGCCATCCCGTTGTCATCCAGATGTCACACGGCGGCACCAGACTGGTCTGTCCCCCAGCACAGGATGCCGCCGTTGTTCGTCAAAGATCAATCTGGATTGACCCGATTGCCACGCCTCAATGCAGGTTGGGCCCCAGCCAGCGCTCGGCTTCTGCCAGGGTCATGCCCTTGCGCTGGGCATAGTCTTCCACCTGGTCCGGCTGGATCTGCGCCACCGCGAAGTATTTGCTCTCGGGGTGGGAGAAGTACCAGCCCGACACCGCCGCCCCCGGCCACATGGCGTAGGACTCGGTGAGCTGCATGCCGATGGCCTGCTCCACGTCCAGCAGCTCCCAGATGCTCCCCTTCTCGGTGTGCTCGGGGCAGGCCGGATAACCGGGGGCCGGGCGGATGCCCCGATAGTTCTCGCGGATCAGCTCCTCGTTGCTGAGCGCCTCGTCCGGGGCATAGCCCCAGTGCACTTTGCGCACCTGTTCGTGCAGGTATTCGGCAAAGGCCTCGGCCAGGCGGTCGCACACCGCCTGGATGAGGATGGCGTTGTAGTCGTCGTGCTCCGCCTTGTAGGCCTTGGCGATGGCCTCCTCGCCGATGCCGCCGGTCACCGCGAAGGCGCCGATCCAGTCGGGCTTGCCGCTCTCCTTCGGGGCCACATAGTCCGCCAGACAGTAGTTGGGGAAGCCCTGCTTCTCGCTCTGCTGGCGCAGGTGGTGCAGCACCTTGCGCACCCGGGTGCGGGACTCATCGGTGTAGACCTCGATGCTGTCCCCCACGGCGTTGGCCGGGAACAGGCCTATGATGCCGGCGCAGCGCACGCTCCGATCCTTCTCCAGCCGATCCAGCATGGCGTTGGCGTCGGCGTAGAGGCGCGTCGCCTCCTCCCCTACGACTTCATCCTCCAGAATGCGGGGGAACTTGCCCGCCAGCTCCCAGCTGAGGAAGAACGGCGTCCAGTCGATGTAGGGGCGCAGCACAGAGATGGGCACGTTTTCGAACTTCTGTACGCCGGGCTCCCGGGGCGCGGGGGGCTCATAGCCCACCCAGTCCAGCTGGTGGCGGTTGGCGCGGGCATGGGCCAGGGAAACCGGCTTGGAGCGCGGCTGCTTGCGGGCGTGCTGATCCCGGGCGATCTCGTACTCCTTGTCGATGCGGGCGACGAAGGCGGGCTTGAGCTCCGGGCTCAGCAGGCTCTGGGCCACCCCCACGGCGCGAGAGGCGTTGGAGACATAGACCACGGGCTCGGAGTAGTTCTGCTCTATCTTCACCGCGGTGTGGGCCTTGGAAGTGGTGGCACCGCCGATGAGCAGCGGCAGCTTGAACCCCTGACGCTCCATCTCCTTGGCCACGTGCACCATCTCGTCCAGCGACGGGGTGATAAGGCCCGACAGGCCTATGATGTCGGCCCCCACTTCCCGGGCCGTCTTGAGGATGGTCTCGCAGGAGACCATGACCCCGAGATCCACGATCTCGAAGTTGTTGCACTGCAGCACCACGCCGACGATGTTCTTGCCAATGTCGTGCACGTCGCCCTTGACGGTGGCCAGCACGATTTTGCCGTTGCTGGAGCCGCCGGACTTCTCCGCCTCTATGTAGGGCTGCAGGTAGGCCACCGCCCGCTTCATGACCCGGGCCGACTTCACCACCTGGGGCAGGAACATCTTGCCGGCACCGAACAGATCGCCCACCACGTTCATGCCGTCCATCAGCGGCCCCTCGATGACGTGCAGCGGCTTCTCTGCCTGGGCGCGCGCCTCCTCGGTATCCTCCTCGATGAAGTCGGTGATCCCCTTGACCAGCGCATGTTCGAGCCGCTTGCCCACCGGCCAGCCTCGCCACTCCTGATCCCGCGGATCCTCGGCCTGGGCACCCGCGCCGCGATACTTCTCGGCGATGGCCAGCAGCTCTTCGGTGGCGTTGTCATTGAGGTTCAGCACCACCGCCTCGACCTTCTCCTTCAGCTCGGCCGGGATGTCCTCGTAGATGGCGAGCTGGCCCGCGTTGACTATCCCCATGTCCATGCCGTTCCTGATGGCGTGGTAAAGGAAGACGGCGTGGATGGCTTCGCGCACCGGCTCGTTGCCACGGAAGGAGAAGGAGACGTTGGAGACGCCGCCGGAGATCATGGCGTGGGGCAGGTTGCGTTTTATGTCGCCGACCGCCTCGATAAAGTCCACCGCGTAGTTGTTGTGCTCGTCGATGCCGGTCGCCACCGCGAAGATGTTGGGGTCGAAGATGATGTCTTCCGGCGGGAAGCCGACGCGGTCCACCAGGATGCGGTAGGCGCGCTGGCAGATCTCGAACTTGCGGGCCCGGGTGTCGGCCTGGCCAACCTCGTCGAACGCCATCACGATGACGGCGGCGCCGTAGCGGCGCAGCAGTTTCGCCTGCTCGATGAACTTCTCCTCCCCCTCCTTCATGGAGATGGAGTTGACCACCGGCTTGCCCTGCACGCACTTGAGACCCGCCTCCAGCACCTCCCACTTGGAGGAGTCGATCATCACGGGCACCCGGGCGATGTCCGGTTCCCCGGCGATGAGGTTCAGGAAGCGCACCATGGCCGCCTCGGCGTCCAGCATCCCCTCGTCCATGTTGATGTCGATGATCTGGGCGCCGTTCTCCACCTGCTGCTTGGCCACGTCCAGCGCCTCGTCGTAGAGCCCTTCTTTTATCAAGCGCTTGAACTTGGCCGAGCCGGTGACGTTGGTGCGCTCCCCCACGTTCACGAACATGGATTCGGGGGTGATGATGAGGGGTTCCAGGCCCGACAGGCGACAGGCAACCGGCAGATCCGGCAAGGCGCGGGGCTTGATGCCGGCGACGGCGTCCGCCATGGCGCGGATGTGGGTCGGGGTGGTACCGCAGCAGCCCCCCACCAGGTTGAGGAAGCCGCTCTGGGCCCACTCGCGGATATGCTCCGCCATCTCGACCGCGTCGAGATCGTACTCGCCGAAGGCATTGGGCAGGCCGGCGTTGGGGTGGGCGCTGACATGGGTCTCGCTGATGCGGGAGAGCTCCTCCACGTACTGGCGCAGCTCGTCCGGGCCGAGCGCACAGTTGAGGCCGAAGGAGATGGGCTTCACGTGGCGAAGGGAATGGTAGAAGGCTTCCGTGGTCTGGCCCGAGAGGGTGCGACCGGAGGCGTCCGTGATGGTGCCGGAGATCATCACCGGCAGGCTGTAGCCCAGCTCCTCGAACACCAGGTCCACCGCGAAGGCGGCCGCCTTGGCGTTGAGGGTATCGAAGATGGTCTCGATCAGGATGAGGTCGGCCCCCCCCTCAATGAGGGCATGGGTCGATTCGGTGTAGGCGGCCACCAGCTCGTCATAGGTGACGTTGCGCTTGCCCGGATCGTTCACGTCCGGCGAGATGGAGGCTGTGCGGTTGGTGGGGCCCAGCACCCCTGCCACAAAGCGCGGTTTCGCCGGATCCTTGGCCGTCCACTCGTCCGCCACGGCGCGGGCCAGGCGGGCCGCCTCCCGGTTGATCTCGGCCGAGAGCGCTTCCATCTCGTAGTCGGCCATGGCGATGCGGGTGGCGTTGAAGGTGTTGGTCTCGAGGATGTCGGCACCGGCGGCGCAGTACTGGTCGTGGATCTCGCGAATGACGGCGGGACGGCTCAGCACCAGCAGGTCGTTGTTGCCCTTGATGTCGGTATGCCAGTTCGCAAACCGCTCGCCTCTATAGTCCGACTCGCCGAGCTTGTAGCCCTGGATCATGGTGCCCATGGCCCCGTCGATGATCAGGATCCGCTCCCTGAGACAGGCTTCCAGCCTGGTTGTGACATCCACTTTCTTGTTCGACTCTCTGCTCGACACCACTCGTACCCCTTACATCCATGCAACTGCGTGATGCCCATCCTAGCAGCAATCAAATTAAATGGAAATCTAGCCGTCTATCTGTCCGTATCGGCGATTAAATATAACCATAAATAGGTAATGAGCGGGCACTAGCCCGGGAGTACCCTATGCCCGTCCTCAATAGGGATACGTGCTTGCTGTTTACTAAAGAGAAAAAATAACTATGAGCGTCTACTACACACTCTGCTTCCTGGCAGCCCTGGCGATCTTCATCGCCTTTGCCAACCAGTATGTTGTGAAGATCCAGACCACCATCGCCATCACCGCGGGATCCATGCTGATCTCCGCTCTGATGGTGCTGTTTGGTAAGTTGGGATGGTTCAACCTGGAACCTCTGGCCGTCGAGACCATGGAGAGCATCGACTTCCAGAACTTCCTGCTGAAGGGGATCCTGGGCTTCCTGCTGTTCGCCGGTGGCCTCGGCATCAACCTCAAGGCGTTGCGCAGCCAGAAGTGGGAGATCACCATTCTCTCCATAGTGGCGACCCTGCTCTCCACCTTCATCATCGGCTACGGCTTCTGGTTCATCGCCAGGCTGCTGGGCTGGGAGCTGCCGCTGGTCTACTGCATGCTGTTCGGTGCCCTGATCTCCCCCACCGACCCCATCGCCGTGCTGGCCATCGTCAAGAAGATGAAGGCGCCGCCCCAGATCGCCATCCAGATCGAGGGGGAATCCCTGTTCAACGACGGGGTCGGCCTGGTGATCTTCGCCACCGTGTTTGCCGTGGCCTTTGGCGGTGTCGAGCCCACCTTCACCAGCGTGGCCGGCCTGTTCCTGCACGAGGCCCTCGGCGGCATCCTGTTCGGTGCCGTGCTGGGCCTCATCGCCCACGTGATGATCAGCGCCACCGACGACGGCTCCCTGGAGCTGCTGCTGACCCTCTGCATCCCCACCGCGGGCTTCGCCTTCGCCAACATGATCGGCGTCTCCGGCGCCCTGGCCATGGTGGTGACCGGCATCATGATCGGCAACTGGACCCGCCACAGCGGCTTCTCCGAGCAGAGCAGCCACCACCTGGATCACTTCTGGGAGTTGATGGACCAGTTCCTCAACGCCCTGCTGTTCCTGCTGATCGGCCTGGCCCTGGTGCTGCTGGATCTCGCCTGGCAAGACTGGATCCTGCTGGTCATCGCGGTGCCGCTCTGCCTGGCCGCCCGCTTCGTCAGCGTCTCCCTGCCCTACGTGGCCTTCCGCCGCTATCGCAGCTACAACACCTTCTCGGTGCGCATCCTGACCTGGGGCGGCCTGCGCGGCGGCCTGGCCATGGCCATGGCCCTGGCGCTGCCCTCCGGCGTCATGGTGCTGCCGGAGCACGGCGTCGACCTGCGGGAAGTGATCCTGGTGATGACCTACTCGGTGGTGATGTTCTCCATCGTGGTACAGGGCATGACCATCACCCCCATGATCACCGCCGCCAAGAGGGCCTGCGGCGACGCCTGAGTCGCCCGCATCCCCTGACAGACAAGGCACAAAGGGCTCCCTATGGAGCCCTTTTGTCGTCACCACGACAGTGAAAAATGAGGGAATGCCGGATGGCAGCACAATGAGTGTTTGCTTTTTATGCATTTTGAAGAGAGAATGCGCGCCGGCTAGTCAATCAGCCCTGATTATGTTCGCAATGCTTCACCTCACGATGAATCCTGCCAGTACCTACATAAGCTCCCTCTGATTTACTCGCCTTGAGAACCGTTCAGGCTGTCTGCCTGCGTTGCCCGGCTCTCACGGTGCAGACCCGATCTGCCCATCCATTGGTCTATGCATGTCGCATAGGTCTTGGCGCCTTCCTTGAAAGTGCAGACGCCCCTTATCCGGGCTGGGTATTCCTGCGCGCCCGTCAGCCAGAACGCTGACCGCGCCCATCGACCTGACATTTGCCAACACAAGGAGCAAACACTTAATTTATATAGAGAAATACCATGATGAAACACGTACAAATCCGCAAACCCCTGCGTCGCAGCAAGCCCATCAACCTGCCCGTGCAAGAACACGACGATGATGCGTTTCTGATCCAGTTCAGCACCCGCTTCAGCGGCGGCTTCGCCATCTCCTGCGATGGCATCGCCGGCGAGTTCTCCATCGAAGAGCTCAACTGACCCTGCCTGACGGCAGTGTCCGATGCAGACAGGCCGCAGCTCACGGCGGCCTCCCTTGCCCAGACCTAGACCCGGCAGGGCGCCTTATCCGGCGCCTCCAGCAGCAGGCACTCCTCCTCGCTCTCCCCCAGCCTGACCCGCTTGCCCTGACTCAGCCCCAGCTTGGCCAGTAGCCGGACCGAGCGCTCGTTGCCCGGGGTGACGATGGCCACCACCCGCTCGATGCCGAGCCGCTCGCGACCATCCTTCAGCGCCGCCCGCGCCGCCTCCAGGGCATAGCCCTGTCCGCGCCAGGCCGGCAGGAAGGCGTAGCCGATGTCCTCGCACGGCAGGGTGTCGCGCTTGATGAGACCGCAGATGCCGAGCCTGGCCCCGTCGCTGCGCCTGGCCACCAGATAGAGGCCGTGACCGTGGCGGGCATAGCTGACCGCCGGCCCCTGCTGGATGTAGTTCTCGGCATCGTCCCGGGTACGCACCCCGCGATCGCCGATCCAGCGGTGGAAGTCGCCGTCGTTGAGCAGTTCGAGAATGAAGGGGGCATCGGCAGTGGTCAGTTCGCGCAGTTCCAGGCGCTCGGAGAGGATCATGACGGAGGCTCTGTTGACAAAAACGGGTCACCCAGACTGCCCCCGTCGCCCGATCTTGGCAAGATCCGGGCAGACATTTCTGCCCCGACGGCAGGCGTCCCCGCTATACTGCCCACCCCATGACAACCCCATGCAACAGACAGGACACCACCATGACGGACACCACCGAATTTTTTGATGAAGCGACGCTGCTGGAGATGGTGGAAAACCAGCTCGCCGACGGCCATCCCCTGCAGGTGAAAGCCACCCTGATGCGGCTGGTGATGAAGGGCACCCCGAGGGAAGAGGCGCTGCAATACATCGCCTGCGCCCTGGGCGCCGAACTCATGGCCATGGAGGCCGATCAGGGCCCCTTCAACCTCGCCCGCTACGGCGAGTTTCTCGACAGCCTGCCCGAGATGCCCTGGGCCGAATAAGGCCCCTGGTTAGGCAAGGCGCGGGACCCGCCATTATCATTACTGCCACCAAAGATGACGGGAGTATGGGGATATGCGCTGGCAAGATCGCCGTGAGAGCAACAACGTGGAAGACAGGCGCCAGCAGGGCGGGGGCGGCGGCCTGCCCATCGGCGGCAAGGGGCGCCTCGTCCTGCTGGTCGTGGTCATGGTCGCGGGTTACTACGGCGTTGACCTGAGCCCCCTGCTCGACGAGCCGGCCCCGCAGAGCCAGCCCCAGCGTCAGAACCCGTCCCAGGCCGCCAGCGACCCCCTCGCCCGCTTCACCTCGGTGATGCTCGCCTCCACGGAGGATGCTTGGGGCGAGATCTTCCAGCAAAGCGGCAACCACTATCAGGCCCCCAAGCTGGTGCTCTATCGCGGCGCGACCCGCACCGGGTGCGGCCAGGGCCAGTCGGTGATGGGGCCCTTCTACTGTCCGGCGGACGGCTCCGTCTACATCGATCTCTCCTTCTATCAGGACATGCGCGACAAGCTGAGGGCCGACGGTGACTTCGCCCAGGGCTATGTGATCGCCCACGAGGTGGGCCACCACGTGCAGCACCTGCTCGGCATCTCCACCAGGGTGCGCCAGCAACAACAGGGGCTGAGCCAGGTGGCCCAGAACCGGTTGTCGGTCAGGCTCGAACTGCAGGCGGACTGCTTCGCCGGGGTCTGGGGCCACTACATGGAAAAAGAGCAGGTGCTGGAGCGCGGCGATCTGGAAGAGGCGCTCAACGCCGCCCAGGCCATCGGCGACGACAGGTTGCAACAGCAGGGTCAGGGCCGGGTAGTGCCCGACAGCTTCACCCACGGCACCTCGGCCCAGCGCCTCGCCTGGTTCAAACGCGGCTTTGACAGCGGCAAGCCCGCCAGTTGCGACACCTTCGCCGCCCGCTGACACACGGCAACGACAGGGCCGGATCCCCGAGGATCCGGCCCTTTCTCTGGGCGCTGGCGGCCCGCCTCAGGCGATCTCGTCCGCCAGCAGATCGGTGAAGACGAAGCCGTCCCTCAGCACAGTCTCCCCCACCCGGATGGCCAGGGGCCGCTGGAACATGGGGCCGTCCCAGGCCAGGGTGTGGAACTCGCCGTTTTCGCCGCAGGGGTCCACCCCGGCGGGCAGGGCGGCCAGCAGGGCCTCATCGAACTCGTGTCCCCCCAGGCTCATGTCCAGCGTCTTGGGGTCGAGGGTGCAGACCCTGGCCCTGAGCCCGGCGGCCATCATCTGCTGCGCCAGCTCGGTCGTGTCGCTGCCCCAGAGCGGGAACAGCGGCGTGATGCCGGTTCCCGCGAGCTGGCGCTCCCGGTAGGCGCGCACGTCCTCGAGGAAGAGATCGCCAAACGCCATATGGCGGATCCCCCGGGCCATCACCTCCCCGATGAAGCCGGTCATGATGCGGCCGTACTCCTCGTTGCTGCAGGGCCAGGGCAGGTCGATGGTCATCAGCGGCAATCCCACGCACTGGGCCTGCCGCGCCAGCAAACTCTTGCGCACCCCGTGCATGGCGACCCGCTCGAATGCCTGATTGAGGGTGGTGAACAGGCCCACCACCTCGATGGCCGGATCCTGCCGCAATCTGTGCAGCGCCCAGGCGCTGTCCTTGCCGCTGCTCCAGGAGAGCAGCACTTTGGTCTTGGTCATGGTTTCTCCCACTGTGTTTCCCGGGCCAATGGCCGCTCGCCGTCAGCCGCTCTCCTGTCTCGTTGCACCAGGATGCTGCAAGACAGTGTTGCGAATTGTGCGATTTACATCGCGGGACACAAAAGCATACCCTCGTGATCGAGCGTATCCCCGCAGAGCCTGGGGGAGAATAACTAAAAAAACGATGGGAAACATAAGGATATGAGTACAGTCAGCACATCGCACGACCACGGTCGCCCCCTCAACCGACAGGATTACAAGACCCTGAGCCTGGCGGCCCTCGGCGGCGCCCTCGAATTCTACGACTTCATCATCTTCGTCTTCTTCGCCGTGGTCATCGGCGAGCTCTTCTTCCCGGCGGACATTCCCGAGTGGCTGCGCCAGTTCCAGACCTTCGGCATCTTCGCCGCCGGCTACCTGGCCCGCCCGCTCGGCGGCATCATCATGGCCCACTTCGGCGATCTCATCGGCCGCAAGCGGATGTTCACCCTCAGCATCATCCTGATGGCCCTGCCGACCCTGCTGATCGGCCTGCTGCCCACCTATGCCGTGCTCGGCATCGCCGCCCCCCTGCTGTTGCTGCTGCTGCGGATCCTGCAGGGAGCCGCCATCGGCGGTGAAGTACCTGGGGCCTGGGTCTTCGTGGCCGAGCACGTCCCCGCCCGCCGGGTCGGCGTCGCCTGCGGCACCCTCACGGCGGGCCTGACCGCCGGCATCCTGCTCGGCTCCCTGGTGGCCACCGCCATCAACCGCGGCATGAGCCCGGGCGACGTGAGCGACTGGGGCTGGCGCCTGGCCTTCGTGCTCGGCGGCGTGTTCGGCATCGTCGCCATGTACCTGCGCCGCTGGCTGCACGAGACCCCGGTCTTTGCCGAGATGCAGGCCAACAAGTCGCTGGCCGAGGAGCTGCCGCTCAAGACGGTGCTGCGCGAGCACAAGGGCAGCGTCATCGTCTCCATGCTGCTGACCTGGCTGCTCTCCGCCGGGATCGTTGTGGTGATCCTGATGACCCCGACCTATCTGCAGAAGGTCCACGGCATCAGCCCCGCCGATGCCCTGACCGCCAACTCCCTGGCCATAGTCGCGCTCACCCTGGGCTGCATCTTCTACGGCCGCCTGATCGACGCCCTCGGCAGCGGCCCCACCTTCGTGCTGGGCTCCCTGCTGCTGGCGGGATCGACCTACGCCTTCTACCACGGCCTGGCGGCCGGCATGGCGCAGCTGGTGCCCCTCTACATGCTGGCCGGCTTCGCGGTGGGGATAGTCGGCGCCGTGCCCTACGTCATGGTCAATGCCTTCCCGGCAGTGGTGCGCTTCTCCGGCCTGTCCTTCTCCTACAACGTGGCCTACGCCATCTTCGGCGGCCTGACGCCCATGCTGGTCACCCTCTGGATGAAGAGCGACGTGCTGGCCCCGTCCCACTATGTGGTCAGTCTGGCCGGCCTCGGCTTCGTACTGGGCCTCTGGCTCTGGCTGCGCCAGCGCGGTCAGCGTCAGGTCACGCCGCAAACCGCCTGATCACCATGGAGCCCCGCACTGTCGGGGCTCCTTCATTCCGGCTATATTCAGCCGGGCTCCCATAGAGTAGCCCCCCCCTTGAGGCCAGACCCCCGTCTGGCCCTGTTGTTTGCCAACCACCCCGAGGTACACGATGTTCTTCCAGGTCGTCTTCATCGCCTTGCTGGCCCTGCTGCCCATGGTCAACCCCCCCACCACGGCCACCCTGCTGCTGGGTCTGAGCAAGGGGATGTCCCGCGAGCACATACGCCGCCAGATCAACATGGCCGCCATCTATCTGTTCGCCACCCTCTGCGTCAGCTTCTTCATCGGATCCTCCATCCTGGATCTGTTCGGGATCTCCATCCCGGGGTTGCGCCTGGCCGGTGGCCTCATCATCGCCTTCATCGGCTTTCGCATGCTATTCCCTGCGCCGAGCCAGGCCGCCGGCGTCGATACCAACCAGAGCATCGCCTTCGTGCCGCTCACCATGCCCAGCATGTGCGGGCCCGGTACCATGGCCCTGGTGATCAGCGGTGCGGCCCAGATAGCCGAGCTGCCGGCGGAGGCCGACCGCTTCGTCATCTATGCCGCCATGGTGACCGCCTTCGCCCTGATGAGCCTCATCAGCTGGGGCGTGCTCAAGCTGGCGGATCCGGTGTGCAAGATCCTCGGCGCCACCGGGATCGACGCCATGACCCGGATCATGGGTTTCCTGCTGGTGTGCATGGGCATGCAGTTCTGCATCAACGGCGTCAAGGAGGTGGCCCAGGATCCCGTGTTCCACGGCGCCCCGGCACCGCAGACGGCGCCCGCCTCGCCCCAGGCCGGCGCCGGCACCCTGGATCATCTCTCCCTGCCGCGCCAGCCCTGACTGAAAACGCTGTCATCCGTCTCGAGAATCGCCCTGGATCTTGCGCCCGATCATGTTGCCCACCCACAGGTGAGGTAGTCTGATTTTTGTACAGGCAGGGTTCAGAGGGTCGTCGTTAGCCTGACTGACGCAGACCCCGTCACTTGAGGAGATATGCAAATGGAAAAGATGCTGACCGAGATTGGAAGCTACAGCCTGTTTCATGAATATCTGAACGTGGTCGGGGCCGCCAGCCCCGCCCTGACCCGGATCAAGACGAGGTGGGAGTTCAAGCAGAAGGATCGTCTGGTTGCCCAGATAAGGGTGGATGCCCAGGGCCACGCCCGGTTCTTCATCGACGCCCGCGCCATCTCGGTCAACTGATCCGAGCCCCCTTCACCAGCCCCGGCCCTGTCCGGGGCTTTTTGTTGCCTTTTCCCCGGCCAATAAAAAACCCCGGCACCGGGCCGGGGTTCGAGAGGGCGAGTGAGCCTTACTGGGTGCCACCCACGGTCAGTTGATCCAGCTTGAGGGTAGGCTGGCCAACGCCGACCGGCACGCTCTGCCCCTCCTTGCCGCAGACCCCGACCCCGCGATCCAGGGCGAGATCACGGCCCACCATGGAGACCTGGCTCATGGCCTCGGGGCCGTTGCCGATCAGGGTCGCGCCCTTGATGGGCGCGGTGATCCTGCCGTCTTCGATGAGGTAGGCCTCGGAGGCGGAGAAGACGAACTTGCCGGAGGTGATGTCCACCTGGCCGCCGCCGAAGTTGGGGGCATAGATCCCCTTCTTCACCGAGGCGATGATCTCCGCCGGATCATACTGGCCCGCCAGCATGTAGGTGTTGGTCATGCGCGGCATCGGCAGGGCGGCGTAGGATTCGCGGCGGCCGTTGCCGGTGAGCGGCACCCCCATCAGGCGGGCGTTCTGCTTGTCCTGCAGATAGCCCTTGAGGATGCCGTTCTCGATCAGGACGTTGTAGCCGCCCGGCGTCCCCTCGTCATCGATGGAGACGGAGCCGCGTCGACCCGGCAGGGTGCCGTCGTCGACTATGGTGCAGTGTCTGGAGGCGACCTGCTCGCCGATGCGGCCGGCGAAGGCGGAGGAGCCCTTGCGGTTGAAGTCCCCCTCCAGACCGTGGCCCACCGCCTCGTGCAGCAGCACGCCGGGCCAGCCGGCGCCGAGCACCACCGGCATGGTGCCGGCCGGCGCGTCTATGGCTTCCAGGTTCACCAGGGCCTGGCGCACCGCCTCGCGTACATAGCCAAACGCCCGGCTCTCCAGCCCGTCCAGTTCGAGGAAATAATCGTAGCCGAAGCGGCCGCCACCGCCGGCGCTGCCGCGCTCCCGGCGATCCCCCTTCTCGGCAATGACGGTCACCGACAGGCGCACCAGGGGGCGCACGTCGGCGGCCAGGGTGCCGTCGGTGGCAGCCACCAGGATCTCCTCGTAGACACCGCTGATGGAGGCCATCACCTGATTGATGGCGGGATCCAGGCCTCTGGCGAACCTGTCCATCTGCTCCAGCAGGGCGATCTTCTGCTGCTTGTCGAGGGTCTGCAGGGGGTCCATGGCCGGATAGAGCAGATTCGCTTCGGTTCTGGCCCAGGCCTTCACCTTGCCCCGGGCCCCGGCGGCGGCGATGCCGCGGGCGGCGGTCACCGACTGCTGCAGCGCCAGCAGGCTCAGTTCGTCCGAGTAGGCGAAGCCGGTCTTCTCGCCGCTGACGGCGCGTACCCCCACCCCCTGATCGATGTTGTAGCTGCCGTCCTTGACGATGCCGTCCTCCAGCATCCAGGACTCGTGCCAGCTGCGCTGGAAATAGAGGTCGCCGAACTCCACCTCATGGCTCATCAGGCTGCCGAGCAGCTGCTGCAGGCGCCCTTCGTCGAGGTCGTTCGGGGCCAACAATGCGGCACTAACCTGGCTCAATAGACTCAAATCTTTCTCTCCACTCTCATGCGAGATGTCGTAACGGTTAAATCCACGGCCGCAGGTTCACAGCAGGCGGGCATGATCCAGCACCGGCATGGTGCGCTTCAACTCCTCGACAAGGCCGGCATCCATCTGCGCCAGCACTGTGCCCTGTCCGGTCTCCCGACACGCCAGCACCCGGCCCCAGGGGTCGATCACCATGCTGTGGCCCCAGGTCTGGCGCCCCGTCTCGTGGGTGCCCCCCTGGTTGGCGGCCACCACGTAGCACTGGTTCTCGATGGCGCGGGCCCGCAGCAGTGGCTCCCAGTGTGCCTCGCCGGTCACGGCGGTGAAGGCGGCAGGCACCAGCAGCACCCGGGCGCCGGCCCGGGCCAGCTGGCGGTACAGCTCGGGAAAGCGCAGATCATAACAGATCGACAGGCCGAGGGGACCAAGGGGGGAGTCCACCAGCACAGGCACCTCGCCGGGGCTGAAGGTCTCGGACTCCCGGTAGCGGCCGTGATTGTCCGCCACGTCCACGTCGAACAGGTGGATCTTGTGGTAGTGACCCCTGAGCTCACCGCTGGGGTCGAACACCAGGGAGCTGGTGTGGATATGGTCCGACCCCGGGATCCGGGTCGGCATGGCCCCGGCCACCAGCCAGATCCCGTGCTCCCTGGCCCAGGCGGCCAGCTGCTGCTGGATGGGGCCTTCCCCTATCGTCTCGGCACCGTCCAGATAACCCTGGCGCTCGCCGAACAGGGCGAAGTTCTCCGGCAGCAGGGCCAGCAGGGGACGCCGTGCCGGCAGGGCCGCCAGCTCGGCGTCAATCCGTGCCCGGTTGTCCTGCCAGTGACGGCCTGACACCAGTTGTATTGCGGCTAACCACATGACTCGCTCCTTGTCGTTGTTTGGCCCCCCGGGATGCACATCGCATCCAGGGTATCAGGCAGCACTATGCCCCCTCGCCGCCCGGCGCGGAAGATGGCCGGCTCAACGCTGGGCCGGCCCGCCGTGCTTGGGGGTGAGCAGGAAGGGGGTCACCTCCTCGGCGGGCAGGCTGGGCGCCACCGCGTCCACCGCCTCCTTCTGCTGCTGGTTGAGCTTGATGCGGGCGCGGTTGCGCCCCGCCTCGATCAGCCTGGGATCGTCCAGCGGGCCCGAGACCCTGAAGTCGATGCGGGTCACCACATCCACCACGGGCTCCAGCAGCTTGGAGAGCGCCAGCACGTAGAGTCCGGTGATCGGGGTCAGGGAGAAGGCCGCCACCACAGGCAGGGTCCCCCCCAGGTTCGGCGAGAAGCTCAGATCGTAGTCGAGCTGCCAGCGCACCAGATCGGCGATCCCCTCCCCGCGCAGGTTGCCCGCCGCCCCCTTCATGTAGAAGTCCTTGTTCTCCACCACCCCCTGGCTGACCTTGGCCGAGGCGGACATGGACTCGAAGTAGAAGCCCTTGTCGAAGACGTCGCGAAAATCGAGGCGCAGCTTGCGCAGCAGGGAGTCGAGGCTGAGCAGGGAGAGCAGCCGCGCCCCCTTGTCGTTCACCTCCCGCAGGGTCCCCCCTTCCAGCTGGTAGTCGGCGCTGCCGGCCAGAGTCGGCAGGCTCAGCCGGTAGGGGGTATCGCGCCAGTTCAGATCCAGCGCCAGCTTGCCCGGCGCATCGCCGATGGGGGAGGTAAAACCGAGCCGCTTGAGCAGCAGCTCGCTGTTCGGGGTGTCGAGGTGGAGCCGGGCCCGGGTCTGCATCTGGCCGGCACGCGCCAGCCACTCGGCGCCGCCGCGCAGGGTGCTGCCGGCCAGGCGCATCTCCAGCCCCTTGAGATCGAGCCGGTTGGCACCTGGGACCAGCTCCCCCTTCACCTCGCCCAGGGGCAGCTCGCCGAAGCGGCAGTCCACGCAGCTGAAGCGCAGCCAGGGGATGGCGTCCATGATGGCCTTGTCCTGGCGCGCATCGGGATCCGGGCTCAGGTCCGACCCCTTGCCGGACCAGTGGATGCGGGCAAACCTGGCGTCGATGGGCTGGCGGTCGGTCAGCGGCAGGCGCACCACCCCCATCACGTCCGGGCTGTCGATCATCACCTCGGTGGCTTGCTGTACCGGCCCCACGGTGAAGTGCACCGCCTTGAGGGTGGCGGTGCCGATGTCGGCCCGGGCCAGTTGGCCGTCCACCCACCACTCCTGGGGCAGGAAGGCGGGGCCCACCACCGCATTGCCGGTCGTCTCCTGCCCCTTGCCGGGCAGCCAGCGCGTGAGCCTGCCCAGCCAGCCCGCCACGTCCGCCTGCTGCTGGTTGATGGCGAGCAGCATGGGCCTGTCCTGGATCACGCGCGCGCCGGGCTGGCCGACGTTGACCCTCACCCGGCTCATGTAGGGAGCCCCCTCGCCGTAGACCAGGCGGCCCTGCATGTCCACGTCCGCCCCGAGCACGGCGCGGATGTCGGCACTGCCATCGCGACCGCGGGCGGTCACCTTGAGCGGCAGCCGGCTGCCGGCCGCCTTGGCGAGCGGCGCGGGCAGATCCAGCCCCATCCCCTGCAGGCTGGAGTCCAGCGCCAGCTGGAAGCTGAAAGGCTTGTCCTCCGGCAGGGTCAGCCCCAGGCTGCCCGCCCAGTTGCTGTTCCCCTGGAGCAGCTCCAGGGCCGGGATGTCCCGGCGCTGGCGGCGGCTGTCCCAGCTGCCCCTGAACTTGAGGTCGGCCTGATAGCCACGGGGCAGCAGCCTGCCCTCATAGTCCAGGGTCAGCGGCTGGTTCCAGAGGCTGGCCTTGAGGTTGTGAATGCGCGTGTGTTCATTGTCATATTCGAGCCTGCCCGCCACCTTCTCCAGGGGCAGATCCAGGGCGGCGATCCTGACCCTGTTGTCGTGGAAGCTGGCGTCCCCCCTGGCCTGGACCTCCCCCTTGCCGTCCAGCGGTATGTCCAGCTTGACCGTGCCCTTCATGGGGCCGCGGATCTCCACCTCCTGCAGCGCCTTCCCCACCGAGCCGCCGAGGGGCGAGTCCTGCAGGTAGTCGCTGACGGCCTGCCCCTCCCCCTCGACCCTGGCATCCACATAGAGGTGGGCGCCGGGGGAGAGATCCGGGATCCAGGCGTGGACCGAGTCGGAGCTG
This sequence comes from Aeromonas sp. XH, assembly GCF_033348475.1. NCBI lineage: Bacteria > Pseudomonadati > Pseudomonadota > Gammaproteobacteria > Aeromonadales > Aeromonadaceae > Aeromonas > Aeromonas sp. XH. The sequence goes on from NZ_CP137630.1 coordinate 3,967,298, forward strand.
GCCTTGCCGAGCCGGGTCGAGCGGCTGCGCATGTCCAGCCCCGCGTTCTGGAACAGGAGATCGATCTGCAGGTCGGTCAGCGGCTGCCAGCCGGGGAAGAACTCGTAGGTGGCCTGTTCCAGCGGCACCGCCACCTGGAAGATCCCCTTGCCATTGTCATAGGGGAAGTCCCGGAACTCCCCGTACCAGAGCAGATCCGCCCCCTTGGCCCTGCCCCCCTTGATGGCCCCGCTCAGGTAGTCCACCAGGCCATCGCTCATCACGGCAAGGGGGTAGTAACGATCCGCATGGGCCGCATTCTTGACGTCGATGCGGCCGGTCAGGGCGAGGAAGGGATGATCGAACAGCTCCAGGCGAAAACGGCTGGCGAGGCGCAGGTCGGGGTTCTCCAGGGCGATGTCCTGGCCGTAGAGCACCCACCCCTCTGGAGTCTGCCACCAGTCGAGCCTGGCGCTCAGGCTGTCCACCGGGATCGGCACCTTGAAGTGGCGCGCCGGATCCACCTTGCCCTTGCCCAGGCTCAGGCGGGCGCTGCCGCCGGTCGGGGTCAGCCAGAAGTCGCCGTCCAGTTTCTGCAGGCCGGGCACGTCGTGCCAGGCCCGGGTCTCGAAGCCCCTGAGCTGCCCGCTCAGGGAGAGTCCCTGCCAGTCCCCGTCGGCCTGCAGCAGCAGATCCTGCAGCTGGCCCCTGGGCCGGGTGCGCTTGAGGGTCTCGGTCAGCTCGGGATAGAGGCCAGAGACCAGCTGGCTCAGGTTGGCCACCTGGTCGAGATCGATGGCGGGCACATAGCCCTGGATGCGATCCCCCATCCGTTCGAGCTGCAGACGGCTCTGCAACCAGGTGGCGCCGTCGAGCTTGAAGGTGACGTCGTGGCTGGCGAGCTGCCACTCCTCGCCGTCGCGGCGCAGCTGGATCTTGCCGCCCCGCAGATCGAGGCGGTGCGGCTCTCCCTTGACCTCGTCCTGCCAGATCAGGTGGTTGTTGCCAAAGGCCAGCAGGGAGTTGCCGAGCCGGCCCCCCTCGAACTCGCTCCAGAGCTGGAAGTCGAGCTGGCCGGTGACCCTGGGTTCACCGGCGTGGATCCTGGCCAGCATGGGGCTGATGTCGAGCTCGCTGGCCCCGAGATAGAGCTGCCCCTTGAGCCTGTCGAGGCGCACTTGCGGGGCATCCACGTCGATGATGAGGTCCAGGGTGCTCTCGCCCACCCCGTTGATGAGGTAGGCCTTGCCGACCCCCTGGTGGCGCTTGCCGCGGTTCTGCCAGCGCAGCTGGGCGATGTTGAGGGCGCGCACCTCCCCGAGCGCCGTGGTGAGGCTCAGGCGGCTGTCGTGAATGTCGAAGGTGGAGAGCTGGGTCAGCAGGAAGCGCAGCAGGGCCTCCTGCTGGTTCGGACCCTTGCCGCTGGCGGGGTCCGCGGGCTTAGTCAGATCCAGCGCGATGTCGCCGTCGCTGAGCAGCAGCTGGCCGAACACCGGCTTCCAGTCGTTGAGGGAACGCCAGAAGTCGAGGTGGGCCCAGACCTTGCCGAGCCGCAGGGAGAAGCGGCCCGAGTCCGGGGCGATGACGAGTCCTTCGAGTTCGAGGGCGGGGCCGCGCTGGGTCCAGTCCAGCCCGACGTGCTCGACGCTCACCTCCAGCTGGCTCTCCCCGAGCAGGGTCGCGATCACGGCCTGTCGGTGCTGGTTGAGCAGGGGGCCGCCGAGGCGCACCACGCTGACCAGGACGGCCAGCAGCACGAAGAGGACTCCGAGGGCCAACCAGCCCCGACTCAGCCAGCGATAGACCAATTACATCATCACCACGTCGAACTGCTCCTGACCGCAGAGGGGCTCGCTCACCACCCTGACCTGCTTGCCGATGAAGACCTCCAGCTCCGCCAGGCTGTGGGACTCCTCGCCCCTCAGGTAGTCCGCCACCGAGGGCGCCGCGTAGACGGTGAACTGATCCGCGTCGTAGGCGCGGTTGACCCGGATTATCTCCCGCAGGATCTCGAAGCAGACCGATTCCACCGTCTTGACCCGGCCGCGCCCCTTGCACTCGGGGCACTCGGCGCAGAGCACGTGCTCCAGGCTCTCGCGGGTGCGCTTGCGGGTCATCTCCACCAGGCCGAGCTGGGAGAAGCCGTTCACGTTGGTCTTGGCCCTGTCCTTGGCCAGCGCCAGCTCCAGGCTGTGCAGCACCCGGCGGCGGTGATCCTCGGACTGCATGTCGATGAAGTCGATGATGATGATGCCGCCGAGGTTGCGCAGCCGCAGGTGGCGGGCGATGGCGGCGGTCGCCTCGACGTTGGTGTTGAAGATGGTCTCTTCCAGGTTGCGGTGACCGACGAAGGCGCCGGTGTTGATGTCCACCGTGGTCATGGCTTCGGTCTGATCGATGATGAGGTAGCCGCCGGATTTCAGCTCCACCTTGCGCTCCAGGGCGCGCTGGATCTCGTTCTCCACGTCGTAGAGATCGAAGATCGGCGACTCGCCGGAGTAGTACTCCAGCTTGTTGGCGAGCTCGGGCACGTACTCCTCGGTGAAGCGCTTGAGCTGATCGAAGCTCTGGCGGGAGTCGACCCGGATCTTGTCGAGCTCGGCCCCGACGAAGTCGCGCACCACCCGGAACGCCAGGCTGGGATCCTCGTAGAGGATCTTGCAGGGGGGGTACTTCTGCTTGCGTTCCAGGATCTTGCGCCACAGGCGCTTCAAGAAGGCGGCGTCCTGCTCCAGCTCCTGCTCCCCCACCCCCTCGGCGGCGGTGCGGATGATGTAGCCACCGAGTTCGTCCACATAGCCGGCCACGGTGCGCTTGAGGCGTTCCCGCTCGGCTTCCGACTCGATGCGCTGGGACACCCCCACATGCGCACTCCCCGGCATGAAGACCAGGTAGCGGGAAGGCAGGGTGATGTCGGTGGTGAGGCGGGCCCCCTTGGTGCCCAGCGGATCTTTCACCACCTGCACCATGATGTCCTGCCCCTGGCGCACCAGCTCGGCGATGTTGCCGGCCTGGAACTGCTCCTTCTCCTTGATCGCCACGCACTCGGTGTGGGGGACTATGTCGGAGGCGTGCAGGAAGGCGGCCTTGTCCATGCCGATGTCGACGAAGGCGGCCTGCATGCCGGGCAGCACCCGGCTGATCTTGCCCTTGTAGATATTGCCCACTATGCCGCGCTTGGCCTGGCGCTCCACGTGCACTTCCTGCAGCAGGCCGTTCTCGACCAGGGCGACCCGGGTCTCGGAGGGGGTGACGTTCACCAGCAGTTCTACCGACATAAGTTACCTTGCCTTTCTAGTTTTGAATTCTGGCACGACGAACGACGGGTAACTCAGCAGCGCACCGCTGACGGGAGGATTACCGGGTCTGCTCGACGTGCTGCTTGATCAACAGATCCGTCTCCAGCAGGGGCAGGCCGACCACGGCGCTGTAGCTCCCCTCGATGCGGCTGACGAACTTGCCGGCAATGCCCTGGATGGCGTAGGCGCCGGCCTTGTCGCACGGCTCGCCGGTGCGCCAGTAGGCCTCGATCTCGGACTCGTCCAGCTTGCGAAACGCCACGTTGGTGGTGACCAGGCGCACGTCGCAGCGATCCGGGGTGGCCAGGGCCACCGCCGTCATCACCTGGTGCACCCGTCCGGAGAGCGCCTCCAGCATGTCCTTGGCGTCAAGCAGGTCGGAGGGCTTCTCCAGCACCCGCTCCCCCAGCACCACTATGGTGTCCGCCCCCAGCACGGGCAGCGCCGTGGGCGCCGCGGCCACGCCGGCCATGGCCTTGTCGCGGGCGAGCCGGCAGACGTAGTCCTGGGGCTTCTCCCCCTCGCCGCGCTGCTCGGGCACATCCAGCCTGAGCACCTCGAAGCGGTAGCCCAGCTGGGTCAGGAGTTCGTGCCGGCGGGGCGAGCCCGAGGCGAGATAGAGTTGCAGTTCGTTGTGCTTGTTCATATTCACTCAATGGGGCGAGGCGTGGTCACAATCCGTTGTTTTTGCTCACATTCACTTGATATTGAAGCGACGCCGCACCTTGCGCAAGACCATAAAAATCCAGGGCCATATTAACATCGTCGTCAACGTCGACCAAAAATAGGCGAAATTGAGGCTGGCCCGGCTGAACAGGTGCTCGGCCCAGAACACGGTGATCTTCCCCACCAGGGAGAGCAGGCCGATGATCAGCGCCTGCTGCCAGAGGGAGAAGTTGCGGATCTTCTGGAACTGGAAGGCCGCCAGATAGGTGGTGATGGCCATGGCCATGGCCCGCACCCCGAGGGTGCTGCCGAGCAGCACGTCCAGCAGCAGGCCCGCCACCCAGGCGGTGCCGACGTTGGTGCGGTGCGGCAGCGCCAGCGCCCAGTAGATGAGCACCATGGCGAGCCAGTCCGGCCGGAAGGGCTCGAACTGGAACGGAAGCGGCAGGATGGAGAGACACAGGGCCAGCAGGATCGAACACCAGATCCAGATCCTGCCGCTGGCGGGTTGCAGCATCAGCGCGTCGCCCCCGCCGCCGAGGCGCTCGCCGCGGGCTCCTCATCCTTGTCGTGCACTTCCGGTTTCTTGTCGGTCCACAGCAGCAGCAGGTAGCGCAGACGGTCCAGCGCCACCAGGGGCTTGGCCTCGATCTGGGCGAAAGGCTTGCCCTCCACGTAGTCGGAGCGGGTTACGGTCGCCACCGGATAGCCTTCCGGGAAGCGGCCGCCCAGGCCCGAGGTGACCAGCAGATCGCCGACCTGGACGTCGGTGTTGCGCGGCAGGTTGCGCAGCTCCAGCTTGTCCAGTTCGCCACTGCCGGAGGCGATGGCGCGCAGGTCGTTGCGCAGCACCCGCACCGGGATGCCGTGGCTGGAGTCGGTGATGAGCAGGACGCGACTGGTGGTGGATCCCACGTGCAGCACCTGGCCGACCACCCCCTGATCGTTGATCACCGGCTGGCCGTTGTAGACGCCGTCCAGCGCCCCCTTGTTGATCAGCACCTGATGGCTGAAGGGGTCGGAATCCACCGACAGCAGCTCGGCCACCATCTTGCGGGACTCCTTGTGCACCGGCGACCCCAGCAGCTCGCGCAGACGCTGGTTCTCGTGCTCCAGTTGATCCATCTTGAGCAGCCGGGAGCGCAGGGTGAACAGTTGCTGCTCCTGCTGCTTGGTCTGCTCGATGAGGTCGGCACGGGTCTGCACCTGGGTCGACATGGTGTCGAGCAGGGTGCCGGGGGCGTTGGCGATGTACTGCAGCGGGCTCACCAGGGAGCTCAGATAGACGCGGGCGTGCGCAAACACACCGAAGCGGGAATCCGCGACGATGGCAGCGACGGAGATGATGACGGCGAGAAACAACCGTAACTGAAGCGAAGGGCCTCTACCGAAGATGGGTTTCATGAGTCGTCAAAAAAGAGCCGGCGCTCGGCCGGCTTTGGGTCTTATTCGTAGTGGAACAGATCGCCACCGTGCATATCGATCAGCTCCAGCGCCTTGCCACCGCCACGGGCGACACAGGTGAGGGGATCTTCAGCCACGACGACCGGGATGCCGGTCTCTTCCATCAGCAGACGGTCGATGTCTTTGAGCAGGGCGCCACCACCGGTCAGCACCATGCCGCGCTCGGAGATGTCGGACGCCAGCTCGGGCGGAGACTGCTCCAGGGCCACCATGACGGCGGAGACGATGCCGGACAGCGGCTCTTGCAGCGCTTCCAGGATCTCGTTGGAGTTCAGGGTGAAGCTGCGCGGCACCCCTTCGGCCAGGTTGCGACCGCGGACTTCGATCTCGCGCACCTCTTCGCCCGGGTAGGCGGAGCCGATCTCGTGCTTGATGCGCTCGGCGGTGGCTTCACCGATCAGGCTGCCGTAGTTGCGACGCACGTAGCTGATGATGGCTTCATCGAACTTGTCGCCACCGATGCGCACGGACTGGGAGTAGACCACACCGTTCAGGGAGATGATGGCCACTTCTGTGGTACCGCCACCGATGTCCACCACCATGGAACCGGTCGCTTCGGAGACCGGCAGGCCGGCACCGATGGCGGCAGCCATGGGTTCGTCGATGAGGTAGACCTCGCGGGCGCCGGCGCCCAGAGCGGATTCCTTGATGGCACGGCGCTCGACCTGAGTGGAGCCGCACGGCACGCACACCAGCACGCGCGGGCTGGGGCGGAAATAGTTGTTGTCGTGAACCTGTTTGATGAAGTGCTGCAGCATCTTCTCGGTCACGTAGAAGTCGGCGATCACGCCGTCCTTCATCGGACGAATGGCGGAGATGTTACCAGGGGTACGACCCAGCATCTGCTTGGCGGCATGACCGACGGCAGCGACCGATTTGGCGTTCCCGCGCTCTTGGCGAATGGCGACAACTGAGGGTTCGTTAAGGACGATCCCTTGATCTTTTACGTAGATCAGGGTGTTGGCAGTTCCCAAATCGATCGACAGATCGTTGGAAAAGACGCCTCTGAGCTTTTTGAACATGGCTACGGGAAATCCTAAGAATTTGGAGGTGCAGAAAACCGGCTAACTTTACCAATGCCCACCCCAATGGGCAAGCGCTCAAACTGTCGCCAGTCAATCAGGCGCGACAAAAATGCGAGTCATCACTCACCCGCTCAGGCCGACAAACACTAAGAAACAAGGAGATAAGACGCGGCTGTACAGCAATGCGTCTCTCTCCCCGCCGCCGCACGGATGTCAGGGCATCACTTCACGGCGATAAATAATGCGGTCATTGCCCCTATCCCGGCCAAAGATGGCCTCTCCCAGCAGGTGATCCGCCGTGGCCGGGTCCGCCAGCCAGAGCGGAGCCAGGGGTTGCAATGGCAGCTTGTCCAGCTGTATCCGGTAGGGAATGCGCACGCTCTGGTTCGGCGCGGCGAAGTGGAACCGGGTCTCCCCGCCCTCGACACTGGCCTGGCTGCCGCCGGGAGCGACCTGACCCAGGCCGAGGCGGATCCGGGTGCCATCCTTGAGGCTCAGGTCCCCGGTCGCGGCGTCATAATGCTGCTCGGGATCGGTGAAGAGAATGCCGTCCCCCGCCAGGGACAGCCGGGTGCAGAGATCCTGCTGGTTGACGCGCCACCGGCCCCCTTCGAAATACTGCACCTGGAGCGGCAGCGCCAGCGGGGCGCTGGCCTCCCCCTGACGAGTGCTGGCGAGCAGCCGGCCGTAGTAGGCGATCATGGTGTCGCTCGTTCCCTGCGGGATCTGCAGCTGCTTCGCGGTGCAGCTCACCCCGGCCTGGCAGTCACCCGTCACGGCCGGATTCATGTCCCGATCCGCGAGGAAGCTGGTCTCGGGAGCTTCACCGTCCGCCACCCTGAGGCCGAGCCGCAGAGCCCGCAGGGGCTCCTCTGGTGCTGTCAGGCCCGGGGTCAGCTCGCGCAATCGCATAAAGCGGCTCTGGCCGGTGAAGTCCGCCACGCCAGCGGACCAGCTGGTCACCAGGGGATCCAGCCGGTTGGAGCGATCCACCCCGTCCTGGTCGTTGGCGGCCACCAGGGAGAGCGTGCCCCTGGCAAAGGCCCCACGGTAGTTCTTCGTAATCCCCCCCTCCTTGTTGCGCGCCTGTACCGTCGTCTGCACCCCAAACGGCTGGCTCATGTAGCTGAAGCCGCCGCAGGCCGGGGTGACGGTGCCGCTCACCAGGTGGAAGTCCCAGGGCACGAAGCGCCCCAACGGCACGCTGGTCGCGGCGGGGATGGTGTAGTTGAAATAGCCTGCTGCCGGGGGGGTCGCCGTCATCCGGAAGACCCCGACCTCGTTGACCGATTGGCCGACGGGGTTGAGGTTGTTGCTGCCTTTCGCGTTTGAGTGGTCATAACTGGCCGTACCGACCACCGCCTCTTCCCCTGGTTTGGGGGCCACCAGCTCGCTGCCCAGCGCAATATTGGCCAGCGCGAAGTTGGGGGTCGCCAGGTTGTCGCGGCACAAGTCTTTGTCATCGTCCGCTTGCCAGGCCACGGCCGCGATATTCAGCTGGAAATCCTCCCCCGTCTTCTTGAACACCGGACAACTGGCATCCCCTGCCGCGCAGGCCCCCTGAGTTGGCGTGATGCAGAGCCCGACCGGGCGGCTCACGAACAGATCCGACCCCGTCATCACCAGGCCTGCCGTGTCGCCGCTGCCATCGTGGCGGGCATTGAGCCGCATCTGGCCCGCATCCGGGTAGTTCACTCGCTTCAGCGTCGCCTTGCCCTGGCTGTCGAAGTTCACGTTGATGACAGTGCCCGCCGGCGAAGCCACATTGGCGGCATAAGTCGAGACAGGGTTGCCATCTATCCGGATCTGACTGCCAAATGCATTGGCATTGGGGGTGACATAAGACCCCCAGAAGCTGACCGGCTTGCTCACGCCGGCGAAGCCGGGGACGCACTGCTTGGTCGCATCGTCTTTCTTGACGGCGCTGATCACCACATCCTGCGGCTTGTTCGCCAGGGTATCCGGCACATCGAACAGGAAGCCGCTGTCGGCGAAGCTGAGTGTGCAGGCGGCGACACTAGGCACTCCGCCGCCCGCCTGGCACAGGGTCGGGTGCTGGAATGCCGGCGTCGAGCTGGCCACGCCCATGGTCACCGTGCCCGCCGTGTTGTTGTGCAGCCGTGTCGTGGTCGAGCCGCCGCTGAAGGTCAGCTGGCTGCCCCCCACCCAGCCATTGCTGGCGGTATCGGGGGTGAGGCTCAGGGACGCGCTGACCTGCTCGGCGACGAGCCGGGAACAGTTCGCATCGGCACAGGCCTTGATGACCACAGTCTCGGGGTTGCAGGTGAGCGCCTGGCCGGAGTGGCTGAGCTCGAAGTGATCGATCTGGGACCCGCCCGTGCTCCCCCCGCAGGTGTTACCACCGAGGTCCACCTTGTCGACGGCATCCTGATCGAAGTAGTAGTCACCGTTTCCGCTGATATCGACATTGCCTCCCGTCGCCAGCGCCCCTTCGAGCGTGGCGTTGCCGGCCATGCGGACATTGCCCGCCACATAGACGACGGCATTGATCTGGTTCTGGCCGGCGATGGAGAGATCCCCCTTCACGTAGATGAAGAGATGCTCGGGCGGATTCTGGAGGTTGAGCCTGGCGTTGTTCAGATCCAGGTTGTTGAAATAGAGCCTCGCCGTCACGCCGGTGGCGATGATCTCGGCCTGGTTGCTGATGGTGCCGTCGTCGAAGTCGTGATCCCCGGGTCCGAAGCTGTTGCCGCTGTGGCCGGTGCAGCTGGTGCCACTCCCCTGCTTGCTGCACACCAGATCCCCAAGGGGGGGCACCAGCACACCGGGGGGCGGTGTCATGCTGGCCCCCTCCGTCGGGGGATCGGTAAAGATATCCTTGCAGGTGGAGGAAGCCACGTCGTAGATGACCCTGCTGTCGCCCTTCAAGTTGACGTGCCTGGCACTTAGTTGGCCTCTCAGCACCACCTGATTCTCGAAGGTAGCGTCCCCTTCCGCATAATAACGCCCCTCCAGCTGGCCATTGCCGGTAAACAGCAGATTACCAACCGCATATACATTGAGTCCGGCGCCAGTCTGGAATCGCGCGTCGTTGTGAACTGTGAAGTTTCCCTTGATATAGAGCGAGGTGATACCCAGGCCCACCAACCTGATGGTGCCGGAACTCAGGGTCAGATCCCCCTCGATGATATAGGTCTTGCCCGCAGTCAACGTCATCACACCGTTGTTTTGCAACGTCACGTTCTTCATCACATAGCTTGAGTAAGCGTCCGAGAAACTGACCTCTCCCGAGCCATTCGCCGCGACCGAGCCGTCTATGGTCAGGTTGCCGAGATCCCAGCGACTACTGCTGGCCGCCTTGCCGTAGTTGGGGGTGGTCCCGAGCATGACGCTGGGGGTCGTCCAGTTGGCGACGGTATAGCTGGCGGGATCCGTGCTGCCGGGGAAGGTGGGTCTGCTCTGCTTCAGGCTGGCTACCCCGGTCACTTGGCACTTGCCTGTGCCGCAGGCCTGCGGGCTCATCTCATAGTCGTAACCCGTTACCCGCTTGAAACAGACCTCTAACCCCTTGTAACTCTCAACACGGGCGCCGGACTGCATGTAGAGGGTGCCCGCCGCATCGTGACTCTGAATAGGGCCAGGAAAGACACTATTGCAGTTCAGCACCGCATGAGCCGGCAGGTCGAACAGTAACAGGAGCATGGCGCCACAGAAACGCAGGATCATGGATTCCCTCCATCGAAGGCTTCCGCCACCAGGGTACGGCTCACGGCAAAGTCCGGGTTGGGGCCACTGTTCACACCCGGATCGCCGCAGCGCCCTTCGCTGCGAAATCTGTAGCCGGTCTGGGTCCCGCCGGCCGCGCTCACGGTGATCTGCTGACAGCTCACTTCGGCTTCGCAATCCGCCAGTCCGGGCAGCGCAAAGGCGGTCGTGGTCGATGCATCGCACCGCTGGGCGGTCCACTCGTCATTGGGATAGAGCCGGTACAGCGCGATCTCCAGCCCGCTCTGGGCCGCCATCAGGGCCCGCACTCCGCGCACCTCCACCCCGTGCTTCTCGCCGCTGTCCACCAGGAAGCGCCCCATGGCCGCGGCCAGCAGCGCCATGATGACGATGACGAAGAGGGCGATCATGATGGCGCTGCCACGCTGGGTGCCGGGGGGAAGGGGGCGGGCGTCAGGGGACATTGAGCGTCTCCAGCTTGTGGTTGAAGAGGACGCGCTCGCCGCGCTGCTCGAACTCCAGCCTCAGCCCCACCTCGCTCTGGCTGAAGGCGGCGGGCTCCCGGTAGAAGTAGTGAGCCGCCGGGCGGACATGCTCGGCCATCAAAACCGGCGTGCTGGCGGCGATATCGGTTCCGATGGCGGCGCTGGCCCGCATCAGCCGGCTTCCCGCCACGCAGTAGCGCACCTGCCGGCTGGCAAAATAGATGCGCTGCCCCGGGGAGCCCTTGGCGAAGGTGCCCTGCACCGTCAGCGGCAGCGCCCCCGAGACCGGGCTCCCCACGGTATCGACTTTGGCCACGCACCTGCCGTGCAGGCAGCCCTGATCCAGGGTCAGCAGGGGATCGGCGAGGGGATAGACGATGGCAAGGTCTTGATCCTGCCTGGGAAGCACGGTCGGCGTCACTATGGCGAGATCGCTGCCGAGGCCGGTGCCCAGGTAGCGGCTGGCGGTGACGATGGGCCAGAAGCGCAGGCAGACCCCCTGCTCCATGGCGCTGCCACCCTCGTCCTCGATGCGCACCGAGCCCGGCACGGCGTCCCGCACCTCGCGATTGAGCCGCTCCAGGGCGAAGCGGGCATCGCTCATCAGCTGTTCGCGGCGGCTGGCGTCCCCGTAGATCTGGGTGCCGATGCCGATGAACTGGCTGGAGAAGGTGGCCATGACCCCGAGCAGCAGGATCACCATCACCAGTTCGACCAGGGTGAAGCCCTGCATACGCCTGGGTTGGGCGCAGGTTCGATGAGCGAAGCCTGATCGGACGCGGTAACGGGTTGTGGTAACCAATGCGCAATCGGACGCGGCATAAGGGGAATGCGGCTTGTCCATCAATAGTTCCCCCGATAGAGGGCAAAGGCCAGCTCGCTCTTATCCGGCAGCCGCACGGCCAACTCGATGCGCTTGCCGATGGACTCGGCACCATGGCCCGTGCTGCCAAAGAGCGCGTCCGGCACGACCGCGATCTTCACCCGATAGTGGCGATACTCCTCCTCGCTGACACCGGCCGCGGTCTGGGTAAAGCGGTTGGCCGCCACCCAGCTGCCCCCGGTGTCGAAATCGTCCACGTCGTTGAATTCATAGGGACGGGTCTCGCCGCCGTCCGGGCCATAGTCGGCACTCGCCGTGCAGGGGGCATGGGCTATGGGAGGCGTGCCGGCGGTCTCGCCGCAGCGAAAACGGCCGCCGTTGTGATCGGAATGCTCATCGAAGGACTTCTCCAGCACCTCGTTCAGGATGCGCTGGGCCAGCTGGGCCGCCCGCACCTGCTGTACCGGATCCACCGACTGGGGCGCCTGGTTGATGAGCAGCCCCAGAATACCGGTCAACGCCACGGCCAGCAGCACCATGCCGACCACGAACTCTATCAGGGTGAAGCCGCGCCGGGCCTTAAGGGATCGCATGGACATAACCTTCCGGCTCGATGCGCAGCCGGGCGCTCTCCTGCCCGCTGCTCACCACCAGATTGCAGCCATTGATGCAGGTTGAGGGTGAGAGCGGACGACCGCTTCGCTTGTCGAAAGAGAAGCTGCCTTGGGGGAGGGAGACGCCACCGGAGGCCGTGACCAGACGCCCACGGGTCTGCTCATCCGCACTCCAGCCGGAGATGGGGGCGGGGGCGCAGCTCGCCCTGGTCAGATGGCCAAAGCGCCCCGCCTCCAATACCAGCTGGGTGCAGCGCGCCTCCCCTTCCTGCATGTTCATGGTCTGCACCAGCCGCAGCCGGGCCACCAGCTCGTCGCGCAGCGTATGGGTTTCAAAGCCGCCTTTGCCCAGCCACTTGGGCACGGCAAAGGCGGCCAGAATCCCGAGCAACAGGATCACGATCACCAGTTCAATCAGGGTGAAACCCTTGGTTGTCGTCATTCACGCTCTCATCGGGAATATCAGGGATAAAGAAAAAGCGAGGCCGAAGCCTCGCCAGAGCAAAACGATTAGCAACCGCTGAGCGTTGTTACGGCAGCAGAGGTATCACTCGCTTCTTTGTAGTTCACGGTGCATTTGGAGCTACTGGTAGAGAAGACATAGTTACCCGGAGCACTGGAAACCTTGCCGCTCCAGGAGCCATCGATTGTCACCGCATTCTTGATCCCTGCATCAGATGCTTTCGGATAGCCATAAGCTGTTTCAATGGCCGTACCATCAGAACCGGTTACAGACGCACTACTCACTCGCTCTTCACCTTCCAACGCAGATTTGCTATAGACCAGCTGAGCGGAGCTGCTTACGGCAGCCTGCACGCCCTGCGCGGCAGACTTCTTGGCATCATCCTGCAGATTCAGGAACTTGGGCGCGGCGGTGACCGCCAGAATGCCCAGGATGATGATCACGATCACCAGTTCGATCAGGGTAAAACCCGATTGCTTCTTCATTGCGTTTTCCTCGGTTTATCAATTGATATGGGTGGTCACCTGGCCTGAGGCCGGGCGATAACTGAAACTCATGTAGGCATCGGTGCTCCCTTGCGGGTCCTGATAGCGCCCATCACTGCCCTTGCTCAGGCTGTTGACCAGATAGTAACGGCAGACCGAATCCAGCCCGTTGTTGCTCACGGTGGCATAGAACTTCAGGTCATTGCCGCTACCGCGCACCTCGTCAAAGCTGGCAGTCGCCTTGGGAGGATTCTGCAGCAGTCCCTCCCAGATATTGAGGCAGCGGGCCGCCGTCAGATTGGCCGGATCCACATCGGGAGCGCCGCTCGCCGCCGTGTCCATGGGATACCCCGGAGAGAGCTCGCCATTGCTGACCTGGCTGTCGGTTGGCGTCGTCAGGTAAAAACGGGAGCCGTCATAGAGCACCGTATTGAGCCCGTCCTGCTTGGCCCGTCCTTCGGCCTCCCATTGGGCCCGCACCAGGGAGACCCCGGTGGCGAAACCGCCGGACACCCCCTCCACGCTCGCCTTCTTCGCCTCGTCGGTCACGTCGAGGAAGCGGGGCAAGGCGGTGACGGCCAGGATCCCCAGGATCACGATGACGATCACCAGCTCGATCAGGGAAAAACCGGCCATCCGGCCAGGACTCACTCTCTTTGCTGCCATGCTGCCTCCGTAATGGTCCGCATTATTTCATGTGAACAGAAAAAAATCATGCCGCTGAAGCACTTGAGCGTACCGGCTCAAGGCTTGCCCACCCGGCCATCGCGAAAACGGTAGCTCAGCCACTGGCCTTCCCAGCCAAACTCGCACCCCCCCCCATCCCGGCTGGCGAGGGCCTGCCAGGCTGGCAGGGCCCGATCCTCTGGGCCGATCAGGGCCAGCCACAACCGGCGGCAGTTCTCGGATGGCGAGCCCAGCGGCAGGACCGCCAGGGGCCAGCCCCGATCGTCGAACTGCCAGGCCAGCCCCTCGGCATGGAGCACGGCGGGGCGCCGCTCATCGAGCCAGCGCCCGTGCAGCCGCTGGACCCGCTCGGCGAATTGCTCCCCGAGCAGGCTCAGGCTGACCGCCAGCGCCTCTTCCCGGTGGCTGCGATAGCTCGTGGCCAGGGTGGTAAGGATGACCAGCAGCAGGACGAGGGCGACCATCCGCCTGTATCCTCCCAGCCAACGCTGATCCTGCTCCGACTGTCTGCTCATGCCTTCCCGCCCCTTGTCTACCACGCACCGCTCGCATCATGTCCCCCACCAGGAGGAGTGAAGATGCCGGACCACATCATTGACCGCGCACGCCCCTTATCATGACCCCCACCAAGAGGAGTGAAGATGCCGGACCACATCATTGACCGCGCACGGCACGCATCATGACCCCCACCAGGAGGAGTGAAGATGCCGGACCACATCACTGACCGCGCACCGCTCGCATCATGCCCCTCACCGGGAGGAGTGAAGATGCCGAACCACATCATTGACCGCGCACCGCTCGCATCATGTCCCCCACCAAGAGGAGTGAAGATGCCGGACCACATCATTGACCGCGCACGGCCCTCATCATGACCCCCACCAAGAGGAGTGAAGATGCCGGACCACATCATTGACCGCGCACGGCACGCATCATGTCCCCACCAGGAGGAGTGAAGATGCCGAACCACATCATTGACCGCGCACGGCACGCATCATGTCCCCCACCAGGAGGAGTGAAGATGCCGGACCACATCACTGACCGCGCACGGCACGCATCATGTCCCACATGGGCGTAAAGATGCCGAGCGCCAGCACCAGCACCATGACCGCCACTATGCCGATCAGGATGGGTTCGATGCGGGCGGTGAGGCTCTTGAGGTCGTAGTCCACCTCCCGCTCGTAATATTCGGCCGCCTCGTGCAGCAACTCGTCCACCTGGCCCGTCTCTTCCCCCACCGCGATCATCTGCATCACTAGGGGGGTGAACAGGCCGCTGGCCCCGGCGGTGCGCAGCAGGCTCTCACCCCGCTCGATGCCGCCCCGCATGTCGCGGATCCGCCCCGCCATATACGCATTGTCCACCGCATCGGCCACCAGGGTCAGCGCCGTGTTCAGCGGCACCCCCGCCTTGAGCATCATGGAGAAGCTGCGGGCGAAGCGGGCCAGCAGGGAGCGCTCTATGATGGAGCCGACGATGGGCAGTCTGAGCTGCCATCTGTGCCAGGCCAGCCTGCCCCTGGTCGTGGCAACCCAGCGGCGCCAGCCGACGACAGCCCCCACCAGGATGGCCAGCAGCAGCCACCAGTAGTGGACGAAGAAGTGGGAGGTGGCGAGCAGGATCCGGGTCGCCAGCGGCAGCTCCACCCCGAACTTGGCGAACATGTTGGCAAAGACCGGGATCACCATGATGTTGAGGATCACCATGGCGACGGCGATGGCGATCATCACGAAGCTGGGGTAGCGCATGGCGGTCTTGATCCGCTTGCGGGTCTCCAGCTCCAGATCGAAGTAGTTGGCGAGCTGCAGGAAGGCCTCCTCCAGCTGGCCGGTATTCTCCCCCACGTGGATGATGGCCACGAACAGGCTGCTGAACACCCTGGGGTGGGCCTGCATGGAGCTCGAGAGCGGCCGGCCATTGCCGAGATCCTCTCCCAGGGCGTGGAGCGCCCGCTTGAGGGGCTTGCTGTGGGCGCTCTCCTCCAGCCCGGCGATGGCGCGCAGTATGGGAATGCCCGCCCGGGTCAGGGCATACATCTGGCGGCTGAACACCACCAGCTCCTCCAGCTTGACGCTCCCCTCCAGCAGCAGGGACCAGTCGATGGCGGCAGACCTGGCCTGGCCGGCCTTCAACTCGGTGGGCATGACCCCGCGGCGCATCAGCTGCTCGGCGGCGGCCAGCTCGCTGGCGGCCTCCACCACGCCGCTGACGGCCTGCCCCTGGCTGTCGCGCCCCTTGTAGGCAAAGCGGCTCATGGGCGACCTCGATCGCCCGGGGGGCACTGTGATTCACTGCTATGGGTGTGAGTCATGACTTACCCCAGATCCTCCGCCAGCCTGAGCACCTCGTCCACCGAGGTGATCCCCTCCCGGGCATAGTCGAGCGCCGTGAGGGCCAGGGGCCTGTAGTGTTCGTGCTCCCGCGCCGCCCGGGCGAAGCCCTCGGCGTCATTGCGCCGCAGGGCGTCCATCATGGGCTGATCCAGCTCCAGCAGCTCGTAGACCCCGATCCGGCCCGAGTAGCCGGTGAAGTTGCAGCTCTGGCAGCCGCGCCCCTTGCGATAGCTGTGCTGGCCGGGCGCCTCCCCAGACAATACGGAGAGCCAGGTGGCCTGACCCTCGTCCGGCGCCGTCTCGCAGGCGCAGTGTTCGCACACTCGCCGCACCAGGCGCTGGGCCACCACGGCCCGCAGGGCGCTCGCCACCAGGTAGCCGGGGGCTCCCATGTCGATGAGGCGCAGGGCGCTGGTGACGGCGTCGTTGGTGTGCAATGTGGTCAGCACCAGGTGGCCGGTGATGGCGCCGCGCAGGCCGATCTCCACCGTCTCGCTGTCACGCATCTCCCCCACCAGCAGGATGTCCGGATCCTGGCGCAGGGTGGAGCGCAGCACCTGGGAGAAGGTCAGGCCTATCTTGGGATTGACCTGCACCTGGTTGATGCGGGGCAATCGGTACTCTACCGGGTCCTCCACCGTGATGATCTTGTGGCTCGCCTGGTTGAGTTCGGAGAGCGCGCCATAGAGGGTGGTGGTCTTGCCGCTGCCGGTGGGGCCCGTCACCAGGATCATGCCGTGGGGACGCCGCAACTGGCGGCGAAAGCGCGTCAGTATGGCCGGCGGCATGCCGGTCTCGATCAGGGACAGTATGCCGGAGGATTGATCCAGCAGGCGCATCACCACGGACTCGCCGTATTGCACCGGCATGGTGGACATCCGCACGTCGACGTCGCGGCCGCGCACCTTCATGTTGAAGCGGCCATCCTGGGGCAGCCGCTTCTCCGAGATGTCGAGGCCGGCCACCAGTTTCAGGCGCAGCACCAGCGCCTGGGCGATGCGCACCTCGCTCAGGATGTTCTCGTGCAGCACCCCGTCGATCCGCTGGCGGATCCGCAGCACCTTCTCGTCCGGCTCGATATGGATATCCGACGCCCCCACCTGCACCGCATCCTCGAACAGGGAGCGCAGCAGCTTGGCCACCGTCGCCTCCCCCTCGTCGGTCCCGGCGTTCAGGCCGCCGGTGCCGAGCTCGAAGCCGGTCTCCTGGTGCTCCTCGTGCAGCTGCACCGCGAAGTTCTCGATCTCCCGGGTGCGGCGGTAGAGGCGGTCGAAATACTCCAGCAACTGGCCTTCCCGCGCCACCGCCAGCACCAGCTCCCGCGGGCTCAGCAGGGCGGCGATGGCATCGAGGGCGCTCAAGTCAGCGGGATCCGACATCACCACGGTGACCTTGTCGTCGGTGAGGTTGACGGCCAGCGCCCGGTAGCGGCGCGCCTGCACCTCGGGCAGCAGGGTCACGGCCGCGGCGTCTATGGTGAGGTTGTTGAGATCGAAGAAGGGCACGTCCAGCTGGCGGGCGAGGAAGGTCAGCAGCTGCACCTCGCTGATGAAGCCGAGATCGATCAGGGTGGTGCCCAGCTTGCGGCCGGTGTGGCGCTGCTGCTGCAGGGCGAGCTGCAGCTGATCATCCGAGATGATCTGCTCCTGAACCAGCAGGTCGCCGAGGCGCATCTTCAGTCTGGGTTGTGCCATTTACGCTCCGATGTCGGTTGCTTCACACCCGCGGCCCATCCGGTCAGCGTTCGCCGACGCGGCCGGGCCATGGCGGGTTCTTAGGGGTTGAGCTGGGCGATCCGCTGTTCCAGCCACTGGGCCGAGGCCTCGCCCAGGTTGCCGTGCAGCTGGGCGTTGCGATAGGCGTCCAGCGCCCGCTGACGGTGGCCCTGACCATCCTCGGCCACGCCGAGTCCGAGCCACCAGCGTCCCTGATCCGGCTGCTGGCGCAGCAGCCTGACATACAGCTCGGACGCCCGGGCGGGCTGACCCAGCTCCTGGGCGAGTCCGGCCCAGGTGGCGTAGTAGTCCAGGTTGCCGGCCAGCTCGGGCTGGTAGCCGGTGAGCCAGTCCAGCGCCTTCTGCCTCTCTCCGCTGCCGATGGCCACCCGGGCCAGCAGCAGGCGCAGATCGGCCTGGGCGGGATCCAGCCTCAGCCCCTCTTCCAGCACCTGGCTCGCCTCGGCCAGCCGCCCCGCCCCGTAGAGCAGGCCCGCCAGCTGTTCGCGCGCCCCCTGGTTGTGCGGATCGTGGGCCAGCACCTCGTAATAGCTGTCCTGCGCCTCCTGCATCTGCCCTTTGGCCATGGCGGTGGTCGCCTTGCGTTCAGCCAGGGCGGCCAGTTCGGACGCGGAGAGTTCCACCGTCTCTATCTTCAGGATCCCGGGCTTGCGCGGGGCCGCAGGCGCCTCTTCGGCGTCCTGCTCCGCGGCCAGCTCGGCATAGAGATCCGGCTGCAACTCCTCGTCGCTCGGGATCGCCTCGTCCGCCAGCCCCTCGTCCACCTGGTTCTCATCTGCCTGGGTCTCGTCGGCCTGGGCCCCGGACGCCGGTTGGGCCTCGTCGGCGGGCACCGGCGTCTGAGCCGGGCTCGATACCCTCGCGGGGGACGCCGCCAGCACGCTCGCCGCCCCCTCCGAGGAGGCGGTGGGCACTGCCGTGCTCGCCATCGCAGGGAGGGCGGACGAGACGATCGGAGTGACGGCGGCAGACGCCGATGCCTGGACCGGAGATTCGACGACCCGCGCCGTTGGCTGGGCGGCCCGCTGGCTCTGCTGCCAGTAGATCCAGGTACGCCAGCCGAGGATCGCCAGGGCCAGGGTGCACAGCAGGGTCAGCACCAGCATCCACCAGCCCTGCTGGCGCACCGGCGCCACGTAGACGGCGGCATCCTCGGATCCCGGCTGGCGCCGCTCCAGATCCTTGAGCATCTGATTGATCACGCTCATGACCAGACTCCATAGGCCAGGGCGGCCCCCAGCAACAGCAGCAGGGGCCACCAGAAGGTGAGACGACCGCCGCCGGCGTCCTCGGTATCGCGGATGGCGAGCCGGACCAGGGCGCTGTCGATCCGCCGCACACCGCGGCCATAGGCCAGCATCAGGCACTTCTGGGCCAACAGGTTGATGAGCCGGGGGATGCCCCGGGACGCCCGCCACAGGCGGCGCAGGGCCCGCCCCTCGAACAGCGCAGCCCCGCGGTAGCCGGAGACCTGCAGCCGGTATTCCAGATAGGCCCGGGTCTCGTCGAGCCGCAGCGGCCGCAGGCGGTAGGAGAAGCCGATGCGCTGGCGCAGCTGGCGCAGGCGGGGTTGCCCCAGCCGCGCATCCAGCTCGGGCTGGCCGAACAGCACGATTTGCAGCAGCTTGCAGGACTCCGTCTCCAGGTTGCCGAACAGCCGGATCGCCTCCAGGGTCTCGTCGGGCAGGGCCTGCGCCTCGTCGATCAGCACCACCACCCGGCTCCCCTGCTGGTGCAGGGCGATGAGGTGGCGGTGGATGCGATCCGTGAGATCCAGCTCGCCCTCTCCCTGCAGCGTCAGCCCCAGCTCCAGGGCCAGGGCGGTGCGCAGCTCCCCCGGGGTGAGATGGGGATTGGGCAGCCAGGCCAGGCGCACCGGACGCGCCTCCGAGCCCAGCTCGCTCAGCAGCTTGCGGCACAGCAGGGTCTTGCCGGTGCCCACCTCGCCGGTCACCTTGATGAAGCCCTCCCCCTGTGCCAGCGCCCAGTTGAGCACCTGCATCGCCTCCTCGTGGGGGGGCAGGCCGTAATAGAAGCCGGTGTTCGGGGTCAGGCCGAAGGGGGGCTCCCGCAGGCCGAAATGGCTCAGATACATCTCCCCTCCCCGGCCCCGTCAGCGCCAATATTGGGGGCTGCGGCGGCAAGAGGCCGGCGAGATGGCGCTGACGCTATGGGGGTGCACATCATGGTTTAGCCCTTGGGCGGGTACCATTTGTCGAGCAGCTCGGAGGAGCGTTGCAGCTCCTGCTGCCAGGTATCCTTCTCCACCACGGTCGGCTTGAGCATGATCACCAGCTCCACCTTGCGGTTGCTCTCGCGGCGGTTGGTGAAGGCCTCGCCGACCCAGGGAATGTCCCCGAGCAGGGGCACCTTGCTGACGATCTCCTGCTTGTCGGTCTTCATCAGGCCGCCGATGACGACGATGTCGCCGTTGTTGGCCTGCACCACGGTATCCGACTCGCGGATGGAGCTCTTGGCGAGCGGCAGCACCAGGGGATCGGCGGTGCCGACGTTGATGGTCTTGCTCTGCTCCTCGGTGTCGATGACGGAGGGGTGGATGTGCAGCAGCACCCGGCCGGCCTCGTCGATCTGCGGGGTCACGTCCAGGGCGATGCCCGAGAAGAAGGGGGTCAGCTCCACGTTGGGGGTGACGATGGGGGCCGAGTTGCCCGAGGTGGTGGTGGTGGTCGAGGCATTGGTCACGAAGTACTCGTCCGTGCCCACCTTGATCACCGCCTTCTGGTTGTTGGTGGCGGTGACGCGCGGGCTCGACAGGGTGTTCACGTCCCCCTGGGTCTTGAGCAGGCTGACCGCCACGTTGAAGTTGCCATCGGAAATGGTGAAGCCGGCACCGCCCCCCAGCGCCCGGAAGATCTGGTTGGGGGTATTGGCGATGGGGCTGTCGAGCAGGGAGCCGCCCCCCGTGATGCCCTTGCCGCCATCCCAGCTCGCGGAGAGGCCGCTCCAGTCCACCCCCTGCTCGTAGCCCTCGTTGAGGGAGACCTCCAGGATCCGCGCCTCCAGCACCACCTGGCGCTTGAGATGCTCGCCGGACTGATCCAGGAACTCGCGCACCGCCTTCAGCTCCTTCGGGTAGGCCCGCACCGTGACCAGACCCGCCTGGGGACTGGTGATGACGGCTCTCCCCTCGCCGTTGCCGATCAGGGTCTGCAGGGAGTCCCGCAGATCGGTCCAGTAGTCGTTGTTACTGTCCGTCTCGATCCGGGTGCCGTTGCCGTTGGCATTGCTGTCACCGTTGGAGGAGGAGTCGAAGTTGTTGTTGCCGCCGTTGTTCAGGCCGTTGTCGACGTTGTTGTTATTGCCGTTGTTATTGTTGTCGTTTGCGGTCACCCCGCCGGTGCTCACCGAGGTACGGGAGAGGCCGCGGCGAGCCATCATCAGGTAGTTGACCGGTATGGTCTCGGTGCGCAGACCGGCCGGATAGACGTGGAAGACATTGCCCTTTCGCTGCACGTCGAAGCCGTACATGTCGCCGACCGTCGCCAGCGCCTCCTGCAGGGTCACGTCTTTCAATTCCACCGAGATGGCTCCCGCCACCCCGGGATGGACGGCGACGCTGTAACGGGAGCCCTTGAACAGGGAGCCGAAAAACTCCACCGCATCGACGTCATGGGCCGCGATGCGCATCCGTTTCTCGGGGACGGGCAGGGGCTGCTGGGGACGATTGAGCTGCAGCAGTTCGCTCTGCACCGAGGGGGGCAGGGTGGTCAGGGGGGCGGTCGGGGTCTGCTCGCTCATGGCCTGCTTGAGCGCATCCTTCGCCTGCACCGGCTCGGGATGGCGATAGGTAGTGCAACCCGCCATCGCCAGCGCGAGGGGAAGCAGACAAAAAGGGTGTTTTTTCATGTTATTCGTGCACCTGACTCGCAATGAAACTCGACAAACCTGGCCCGTGACATCCTTCACGGTACCGACTCACATCCGGATCTTGCTGCCAAACAGGGTCAGTGTCTGGCGCTTGCCCGCCTTCTCCAGCACCACGGAATCGGCGCCGATGGCCACCAGCCGGAAGCCGTTGACCTGCTGGCCCACCCGATAGCTCTGGCCGTTGATCACCGCCAGGGCCGGGCCGTTGCCCAGGATCACGCTCTGCAGGCGGGGCAGGCCGGCCCCCTTGCTCGTGCTCGCCGCCGGCGCCGTGCCGGCCAGGGGAGCCGTGGGATCCTGCAGCACCTCCGCCTGGGCCGGGGGGACCAGCAGACAGCCCCACAGGGCCAGCCAGCGCCAGGACGGGAGGGCGCGGGATCCCGTCCCGCCGATATGCCGCTTAACCACGGATAAACTCCTTGCTGGTGCTGAGGGTGTAGATCTCCATCGCCACCGCCGCCTTGGGGTGCTCGACCACCCTGTAGTCGAAACCCTTCCAGTAGAAGTGACGGGGCAGGGCCTCCAGCGCCTTCAGGTACTGGTAGACATCGAAATAGCCCCCCTCCAGCTGGAGCCGGATCCCGTGCCTGAACAGGTTGACGCGCTGCTCGCCGGCCATCAGCGGCTCGGGCTTGAGGGAGGTCAGCGCCAGCATATGCAGGTTGGCGGAGCGAGACAACAGGGCCTCCAGCACCGCCGGCATCTCCCGGGCCGGGATCAGATCCACCGTCTGGGCCAGCAACTGCCCATCCAGCTGGTCGAGGGACGCCTGCACGCCGGCCAGCTGCTCGCGCACCCGGGCGTTGGGATCCCGCCCCAGCCGGGCCTGCTTGCCCTGGTTCTCCAGGGTCAGGATCTCCAGATCCCGCTGCGCCGCCATCAGAGCCTGGCGATCCTGGTTCAGGCGGGTATCGGCGGCCTCCAGCCAGCCATAGACGCCGAGGGCCCCCAGCAGGATGACCCCCGTCAGCAGGATCAGGATCCGCTCCCGCAGGCTGAGGGCGGCGATCCGGGTCGCCCACCCCTGCCACTGTGCCTTCATCTCCATCAGGGGGCCTCCCGCGCTATGCCACTGAGCTGGAAGGCCAGCCGGCCCTCCTTGTCCCGACTCAGGGTGAGCTCGCCAAACTGCGCCCCCGCCAGGGTCGGGGTCTGCTTGAAGCGATTCACCCAGGCGGGCACGTCCTGGCTGCGTTCGGCCACCCCGGAGAGATTGATCCGCCCGTCGCTTATCTCGATCCGCTGCAGGGAGAGGCGGGCATCCCGCAGGCGCGCGAGATCCGCCATCACGCCCGCATAGCCCCGGGATTTTTGCAGGGAGAGGCTGCCAAGCTGCTGCATCAGCGCCTGCTTGGCGCCCAGCTCCTCCCGCTTGTCGACCAGTTGCTGCTGCAACCCGGCATCCGCCTGATGACGGGCCAGCTCGGCATCCAGCCGCCTGGCCTCAGCGCGCTGCACGTCGAGCTGTGCCCGCACGCCAGCCAATTCACGGTCCAGGCCCTGCTGTTGCCAGCCATAGAAGAGGGTGGCCGCCAGCAACAACAGCAGCACGCCGCCCCAGACCAGGCTCATCTGGGGGAGGCTGGCCCACAGGCGCCTGGGTCTGAACTCGGCGCCATAGAGGTTGATATGGTGTTTCATCATTCGCTCCTGCCCAGGGCGGCGCCATAGGCACTGAGGTACTCCACCCCGGCCAGCACCGCCTTGTTGGCCATGGCCGACACCGGGAAGCCGAAGGCCTGCTCCAGGTGGCGGACCAGCAGCCCCATGGCGGAGGAGGCGATGGCGAGCTGCAACTGGCCCGGCTCCGGCAGCTTGAGATGGCCGGCCAGATAGTCGATGGAGCGCTGAAGCTCCAGCGCCAGCGCGTCGAGCAGCTCGTCTTCGGGCTCACGGGGACCGGTGAGGGAGGCAAAGCCGCGCAGCTGGCGTGAGAAGCAGAGGCCGCCCCGATGGAAGACCAGCAGTTGCAGCTCCTGTCCCCTGGGTTGCCAGAGCAGCATGCGGACCGCCTGATCCTCCTCGTAGAGGGCCGTCATGGCCAGCTCGTCGCTGACGATGGCGGCCAGGGTGGCCACGCCGTTGACCGCATCCGCCACCTGCTGTATCCGACTCTTCGGCACGCAGATCACGTTGATCCTCGGGCGGCCCGCAGGGGGGGTCGGCAGATCCACGTAATCCATGGCGAGCTGCAGCACGGGGTCGGTGACGAAGTCCTTGACGGCCCAGGGCAGGGCCCCCGCCATCTCGGCATCGGGCACGGCGGGCTTGTCGATCTGGATCTGCTGATAAAGGCTGGCGGCCAGGGCCACCCGCACCTTAGACTTGGCCAACCCATGCTGGGAAAACAGCTCTGCCAGGGCCCTGGACCACTCGTGAGGCCCATTGACGGCGCGGCTGGTGAACACGGGCGCGGGCCCCGTGCTGGCCAGCAGGATGCGATCGCTGGCCAGCAGGAGTCCGACCTGATGGCTGGGGGACGAACGTCTGAAAAATGACCTCATCTGGATCTGCACCTGACGGCATGAAACGGATTAAACCTTAACATAAACAGGCGATTAGCCTCCAATTTTATGACAGACAATGCTCCAAAGGCCGGGCCGACGCCCCCCGCAGACGACCCGCTGGCCCCCCTCAGTCTCCCCTCCCCCCTGCACAGGATCCACCACCCGCTGCTGGATGCCAGGGACGTCAGGCTCTGGTGCAAGCGGGACGACCTGATCCACCCGACCCTCTCCGGCAACAAGTGGCGCAAGCTCAAATACCACCTGGAACGGGCCAGGTCACAGGGCAAGACGCACATACTGTCGTTTGGCGGCGCCTACTCCAATCACATCCACGCCCTGGCGGCGGCTGGGTTCAGATTGGGGCTGCGCACCACGGGCATCATACGCGGTGAAGCCGCCACCGTCAGCAACGCGACCCTGAGTGCGGCCAGAGGCTGGGGCATGGATCTCGTTTTCGTGGACCGCCAGAGCTACCGGCGACGCCAGGATCCCGACTGGCTGGCCAGGTTCGAGGATGAAGACACCCTGATAGTGCCGGAGGGGGGCAGCAGCCCGCTCGCCATCCCCGGGGTGGCCGAGCTGGTGACCGAACTGCCCTTCTCGCCGGATCTCTGGGTGCTGCCCTGCGCCAGCGGCGGTACCCTGGCGGGGCTCATCGCGGGCAAACGGGAGCGGGAGCGGATCCTGGCCATCGCCGTGCTCAAGGGGGGAGGCTTCCTCCATGACGAGGTATGCCGGCTTCATCCGGCGGCGGCCACCACCCAGGGATGGCACATCGCCCTGGATCACCACGACGGCGGCTACGCCAGGTTCAGCCAGGCGCTCTGGCAATGGGTGCAGGACTTCAGCGCCCAGACCGGGCTGCCGCTCGAGCCCATCTACAGCGGCAAGGCGATGTGGGGGCTGTTTCGGGAGCTGGACGCCGGCCGCATTCCCCGCGGCAGCGAGGTGGTCTTCATCCACACCGGCGGCATGCAGGGGCTGGCGGGCTTGCGGGAGCAGGGCCGTCTCTAGGACCGCCCGCCACGGCCGGTCGCGCCAAAGGGCGCTTCATCGCCCTGCCGGCGCCACAGTCAGGTGGGCATGGTGAACGGTTCGGGCTCGGCGAACCAGGGGCCCTGCCCCGCGTGCACCCCGAGGTGGCGCAGCATCTTCCACTCGTCCCCGCTCTCCACCCCCACCGCTATCACCCGGGTCTGGGTGTTGGCACAGCCGCCCACCAGGCTGCGCACCGCCATCTGGTTGACCTGGCGCAGGTGGATCTCCCGCACCAGGCTGGGGTGCAGCTTGAGGAAGTGGATCTCGAACTCCTTGATGTACTGGGTGCTCACCACGTCCTGACCCGCGTGATCGATGGCCAGCTGGCAGCCCAGCATGCGCAGCGCCCGCAGCGGCCGCTTGAGGGCCTCGTAGTGGCGGGTCACCTGGGATTCCGACAGCTGCAGGATCAGCCCCTCGTTGGTGCTGCGCGGCAGCTGGAACAGATCGAAGAAGAGCTCGCGCTGGAACTCCCGGTTGAGCAGGTTCTGGGCGCTGAGGGAGAGACTGACGGGGCAGCTCGACGCCGGCCGCTGCCGCAGCAGGCGCAGGGTGCTGGCGACCACCAGCCGGTCCAGCGGCAGCAGCAGCCCGGCCTTCTCCGCCATGGGCATGAAGACCCCCGCCTGCAGCTCCCTGCCCTGTTCGTCGTGGATGCGGATCAGCAGCTCCTGCTGCAGCACCACCTGATCCCGCTCCTGCTGCACCGGCTGCAGATAGAAGGAGATCCCCCGCTCCTCGATGCGACGGCTGATCAGGGTGCGCCAGCGCACCGTCCCCTTGCTGCTCGCCTCGTCGTTGAGGGACTTCTCGAACAGGAACCATCCGCTGTGGCCCTGCAGGCGTGCGCTCTTGAGCGCCAGCTCGGCCTCCTCCTGCACCTTGAGCAGGGAGTCCTCGGCCTGGTAGCAGACGGCCCCCAGGTAGACGGCCGTCTCCACATTGACCGCCTCGGGCCAGTGCAGGCGCTGCAGGCTCTTGAGCAGCTGGCTGGCCCCGTCCACCATCTCGCTCTCGGACATGTTGGGCAGCAGCACGGCAAATACTTGGCCCGCATAGCGGGCCTGCAGGGCGCCGCTGTGCTTGCGCACGAAGGCACCGATGGAGGCGCTCGCCTCCATCAGCAGCTCCTGGCTCGGGCGACTGCTCAACTCGGGATCCAGCTCCTCCAGCCCGGCCAGCTCGATCAGCAGCACCCCGCCGCTGATCACGCTCGCCTCCATGATGGCGCTCTCCAGCCGGTTGTCGAAGAAGAGGCGGTTGCCGATGCCCGTCGTCTTGTCGACGAAGGCGTTGCTGCGGATGAAGTTGTCGAACCGGCTGCGCTCCTTGCGGGCGTCCGCCAGCTCGGCCAGCAGATAGTCGAGGGCCTGGCTGGCCGGGGCCGGCCACTCCTCTGCCGGATCATGGGCCAGCTTGGTGAGCTTGCCATCCAGGATCAGCTGGGCCCGTTCCGCCAGCAGTTCGGCACCGCGCAACTGCTGGCGCAGCCAGCGAATGGAGTACCAGAGCCCGAACACCACGATGAAGACGCCGAGGGAGATGCCAAACATGGCCCGCATGGAGTACTCGAACTCCTTGAACGGCCTGTCCAGCTTGAAGTCGGCCCGCATGCCGGCCTGATTGGGGATCGCCTTGCTGTAGGGGATCAGCAGGCTCTCGTCGGTCTGCTGCTGCACGTCGCGAAACCAGTAGACCCGCTGCTTGTCCTGGCGGATCTCCAGTTCGACCACGTGGGAGGCCCGCAGCAGGGAGGGCAGCCAGCGGGCAAGGGCCTGCTGGTCATCGGTCACCCCCAGCTGCTTGTCGATGATCTCCACCAGGGAATCGACCCGGTTCTGCTGCAGCTCCATGCCCATCTGGCGGAAACTGAAGACCCCGCCCAGCATCACCATGGCCATGGCCGCGATCACGCACAGGGTAATAAAGGAGACGAGTTGAGTGGTCAGTTTCATGTGCCTTTCCATAGCCGACAGCATCCATAGGGCCTCATGGTATCAGCCTTGGCCAAAGCCCGCCTATGGATGAAGATCCCGCTTCTGCAAATAAGCGGACGGGGGCGTCAGACTCTGGCCGGCAGGCCGTCGGAACGGAAAACTGGAGGAGGGGCAACACCCGGGGGAGACGGACAGAAAAATGGTCCCGCACGGGGACCAAAAGAAACACTCATATCAAAACTAACACTCTGTGCTACTGACAAAAATAGATACAGGAGTATTGAACACACGGTGAGTCAAACCGCACCGCTACTCTAGCCATTTCAGATAAGCTGGACAATTGTCATTTATGACAGGTCAGCGATTGAATCTTCATCAATCAATTTGTCATATTGGTTGTTTATCAAGGGATTACCATTTTTGTTCCAAGTGTGACCGACCCGACTCAAATCGATGCAGCTAATGCTATGATGTTGCAATCCATTTGCATCCCATGCGTCCACCGGACAGGTATCTCTTGCGACGAACATCCCCTCTCTGGATCAGTCTGCTGTTGCTCTGCCTGCCACCGCTGCTGGCCTTGCCCCTCGGGCACCTGCTGGAGCGCCCCCTCGCCCGCCAGCTGCTGACACAGAAAGGCCGGGAGATAGAAGAGGCGCTGCTCGAACGCCACCGCGAACTGGATCAGGGCATTCGCCTCCAGCTGGCTCGCTTTCGTTTCGATTGCGGCCCCCAGGACATGGCGCTGCTGCGCGGTCCCCATTTTTACAGCAAGCATCTTCGCATACAGGGGCTCATCCTCGCCTCCGGCAGCGGCTGCTCCAGCCTGGGACAGACGTTGCCCTTCCACTCCGCCGACATGCCCCCCTACCCCGCTGGCGATCAGTTCGGGATCATCGCCACCCAGGCCAGCTTCCACACCGAGCAGGAGCTGGTTGCCTACTACAGGGCCGGCGGCAATATCGCCTACTGGGTGCTGAGCAACAGCTGGAGCCATGACCTGCTGAAAACCCCTTGTGCCGACTGCTTCTATCTCGAGTTCAGCCAGCTGGAACCCGGCGAGGTGAATCCCATCTTTCCTCGCGGGGACAGCACCATCAAGCAGGAAGCCGCCAGCCAGAGCCTGAGCTTCCTGGATCCCGGCAAGCAGATCAGGCAGACCCTGTGGGCGGGCAAGGCGCTACAGCGCCATGCAAGCATGCAGGCTCGCCACTACGGCCTCTGGTATGGCGGTGCCCTGGGGGGTCTGCTGGTGGCCATCTACTGGGGGCTGCGCAACTACCGGCGCTCCCTCAAGGGGTTGCTGCAGGCCGGGCTGGCACGGCGGGAGTTCATCCCCTTCTACCAGCCCGTGGTGGACAGCCGCACCCGGGAGGTGGTTGGCTTCGAGGCCCTGCTGCGCTGGCAGCGGGGGCGGAACATGGTGCCGCCAGGCACCTTCATCGCCTATGCGGAAGAGCAGGACCTGATCCTGCCCATGACGGATCAACTGCTGGAGCAGGTCATCGCCGATCTCCCCAGTCTGGCGCCGACCCAGTGGGTCAGTGTCAACCTGGTGGCCGCCCACATAGAGCAGCCCCATCTGAGCGGCCAGTTGCAGCGCCATGGCTGGCCCTCTCCGGACAGGCTCACCTTCGAGCTCACGGAGCGTGAGCCCATCACCGACATCCAGGCGGCCATGGGGGAGATCGCCACCCTGCAGGAGAAGGGGTATCACTTCAAGCTGGACGATTTCGGCACCGGCTACGGCGGCTTCGCCTACCTGCAGCGCCTCGGCATCCGCCAGATCAAGATCGACAAGATGTTCGTCGACACCATAGGCACGGACGATCCCAAGCGCAACCTGCTGGAAGCCATCATCGCCTTCGGCCTCAAGTCGGACATGGAGATGATCGCCGAGGGGGTCGAGACCCAGGCCCAGGTCGACTATCTGAGCCAGCATGGCGTCCATCTGATCCAGGGCTATGTCTATGCCAGGCCCATGCCCCTCGGCAAGCTGAGGATCTGGCTGCTGGACTGGCGGCAGAACAACCCGGGCACAGCCTAACCGGTATAGGATCCGGTCTGACTGGCCGGATCCCTCACCTCTTGCCACAAAAATGATTTTCCCTCGAGTGGACAACACCCTATATCATCAACGGGTTCGTCACCCCGGTGACGCCGTCAAGTTGCTCCACACCCCGTCGGCCACCGCCGCCCCGAGATGAGAACCACTGCCTATGAAGTCCTTTATCCGCCAAGAGATTGCCCTGCCCGCCGGCCTGCTGACCCTGATCTTCTTCAAGACCCTCGGCAGCGACCTGTTGACGGAGGCAACCCCCCTTGCGGTCTACCTGCCGGTGTCGCTGGCCCTGCTCGCCGTCGTCACCTGGGCCATCTTCTCCGTGGTGCGTCATTCCGACGCCCTGGCCATCAAGCTTGGCGAGCCTTTTGGCACCCTGATCCTGACCCTGTCGGTCATCTCCCTGGAAGTGGTGATGATCTCCTCCGTCATGCTGACCGGCGAGCCCAACCCCACCATGGCCCGCGACACCATGTTCGCCGTGGTGATGCTGGTCACCAACGGCCTGGTGGGCTTCACCCTGCTGTTCGGCGGCTGGCGCTATCACACCCAGAACTTCAACCTGGACGGGGTGAAATCCTATCTGGTTGCCATCATTCCCCTGGCCCTGCTCTGCCTGGTGCTGCCGAACTTCACCCAGGGCGGCTCCCTGGGGGGGCTGTCCAAGGCCATGTCCTGGATGCTGATCATCGTCTCGATCCTGCTCTACGGCGTCTTCCTGCTGATCCAGACCCGCAGCCACAGCCACTTCTTCGTCGACGGCGATCACGAGGATCACGAGGATCATCACGGCCCGCTGCAGAGCAACGTCTACCACACCCTGTTGCTGATCGCCTACCTGGTGGTGGTGATCCTGCTGGCCAAGACGCTCGCCATCCCCATCAACCACGGGGTGCACGTCATGGAGGCCCCGGCGGCCCTGGGGGGCTTTATCGTCGCCTGTATCGTTCTCGCACCTGAGGCGGTCGGCGCCATCAAGGCGGCCTTCAACAACCAGCTGCAGCGGGCCATGAATCTCTACTTCGGCTCCGTGCTGGCGACCATCGCCCTCACCGTCCCCTCCGTGCTCTTCATCGGCGCCCTGGTGGGGCAGGAGGTGCGCCTGGGCCTCTCTGCCGCCGACATGGTGCTGCTCATCACCACGCTCATGGTCTGTAAAGTGACCTTCAGCAGCGGCCGCACCCACGCCCTGCACGGCGCCACCCATCTTGTGCTGTTTGTCGTCTATCTGTTCCTGATGTTCGAACATGGTTGAAGGCGCCAACTCGTCATGGTGCCCTTCACGGCCCACCTGTTCCTGATGTTCGAGCATGGATAAGAGCGCCTGCCGCTAACTCTACCCTCTCCCGATGGCCACACAGGGGAAACTGTTTCCAAAGGCCAGAAATGAAAAGACCGCCCCATGGGCGGTCTTTTTTATGGTTTGCTCAGGCTCCGATTCAGAGGCTGGGCAAGGTCCCGGCCGGGATCAGGTCGTTGTAGCTGGCACGGCCCAGCAGGGCGGCGGCCGCCTCGATGTCCGGCGCGAAGTACCTGTCCTTGTCGTAGAAGCTGACCTCTTCCCGCAGCCGGCCCTTGGCCAGCTCGATAAGCTCGGTGCTGCGCAGCGGCGCGCGGAAATCCAGCCCCTGGGCCGCCGCCAGCAGCTCCACCGCCAGGATGCCGCGGGTGTTCTCGGCCATGTCTGCCAGCCGGCGGCCGGCGAAGGTGGCCATGGAGACGTGATCCTCCTGGTTCGCGGAGGTGGGCAGGCTGTCCACCGAGGCCGGATGGGCGAGCGTCTTGTTCTCGGAGGCGAGCGCCGCCGAGGTGACCTGGGCGATCATGAAGCCGGAGTTGACGCCGCCGTTGTTCACCAGGAAGGCCGGCAGACCGGACATCCGCGAGTCGATCAGCAGCGCCATGCGCCGCTCGGAGAGCGAGCCTATCTCGGCGATGGCCAGCGCCAGGTTGTCGGCGGCGAAGGCCACGGGTTCTGCGTGGAAGTTGCCGCCGGAGAGGATGTCTTCATCCTCGGCAAACACCAGGGGGTTGTCGGAGACCGCGTTGGCCTCGCACACCAGCACCTCGGCCGCCTGGCGGATCTGGGTCAGACAGGCGCCCATCACCTGCGGCTGGCAGCGCAGGGAGTAGGGATCCTGCACCTTCTCGCAGTTGTGGTGGGACATCCCGATCTCGCTGCCATCCACCAGCAGGTGGCGGTAGCAGGCGGCCGCATCGATCTGGCCACGCTGACCGCGCACCGCATGGATGCGGGCGTCGAAGGGTCGGCGGCTGCCAAGCGCCGCCTCCACGCTCATGGCACCTATGGTGATGGCGCCGGCGTAGAGATCCTCGGCGTGGAACAGCCCTTCCAGCGCAAACGCCGTGCTCGCCTGGGTGCCGTTGAGCAGCGCCAGCCCCTCTTTCGGCGCCAGGGCGATGGGCGCCAGGCCTGCAATCTTGAGGGCAGTGGCGGCGTCGATCAGCTCGCCCTTGTGACGGGCCTTGCCTTCACCTATCAGCAGGCAGCTCATATGGGCCAGGGGCGCCAGATCGCCGGAGGCACCGACGGACCCCTTCTTCGGCACCACGGGGTACACCTCGGCGTTGATGAGCCGCATCAGGGCCTCGAGCACCACCAGCCGGATGCCGGAGAAGCCGCGGGCCAAGGAGTTGACCTTGAGCACCATCATCAGCCGTACGGTGGCGTCATCCATGTACTCGCCAATCCCTGCCGCGTGGGAGAGCACGATGGAACGCTGCAGCTCGTCCAGTTGCTCCACCGGGATCCGGGTGTTGGCCAGCAGGCCAAAGCCGGTGTTGATGCCGTACACCACGCGGTTCTGTTCGATCACCTTGGAGACCACGGCGGCGGAGGCGTGGATCCCCGCCAGGGCGGACGAGTCTAGGCTGATATGCACCGGCTCGCGGCTGACGCGGCGCAGGGTGGCGAGGGTCAGCTCGCCCGGCAACAGATTGAGTTCAAACATCTTATTTCGCTCCCTTGCCAGCTGTATCCAGCATCGGCAGATCCAGTTTCGCATCAACGGCACAGTTGATGGCAATTTCGTAACCGGCATCGGCGTGACGCATCACCCCGGTACCCGGATCGTTGCGCAGCACGCGGCCGACCCGCTTGGCGGCGTCGTCGCTGCCGTCACAGACGATCACCACGCCGGAGTGCTGGGAGAAGCCCATGCCGACCCCGCCGCCGTGGTGCAGGGAGACCCAGGTCGCGCCGCCGGCGGTGTTGAGCAGGGCGTTGAGCAGCGGCCAGTCGGAGACGGCATCCGAGCCATCCATCATGGATTCGGTTTCGCGGTTCGGGCTCGCCACCGAGCCGGAGTCCAGGTGGTCGCGACCGATGACGACCGGTGCCTTCAGCTCGCCGTTCTTCACCATCTCGTTGAAGGCCAGGCCGAGGCGCACCCGATCCTTGACCCCGACCCAGCAGATCCGCGCCGGCAGGCCCTGGAAGGCGATGCGCTCGCGGGCCATGTCGAGCCAGTTGTGCAGGTGGGGATCGTCCGGGATCAGCTCTTTCACCTTCTGGTCGGTCTTGTAGATGTCTTCCGGATCGCCGGAGAGCGCCACCCAGCGGAACGGGCCGATCCCCTCGCAGAACAGCGGGCGGATGTAGGCCGGCACGAAGCCGGGGAAGTCGAAGGCATTCTTAACCCCCTCTTCCAGCGCCATCTGGCGGATGTTGTTGCCGTAGTCCAGGGTGGCGGCGCCGCGGGCCTGCAGGGTCAGCATGGCTTCGACCTGGCGGGCCATGGAGCGGCGAGCCGCCACGTTGACCTCTTGCGGCGCGCTCTTTTGCAGCTCGCGCCACTGGGCCAGGCTCCAGCCCTGGGGCAGGTAGCCGTGCACCGGGTCATGGGCGGAAGTCTGGTCGGTCACCACGTCCGGCGTGATGCCGCGGGCCACCAGCTCGGCGAAGACGTCGGCGGCGTTGCCGAGCAGGCCGACGGAGACGGCGGTGCCGCTCTGCTTGGCTTCCTCGATCATGGCCAGCGCCTCATCCAGACTGTGGGCCTTCTTGTCGACGTAGCGGGTACGCAGACGGAAGTCGATGCGGGTCTCGTCGCACTCCACTGCGATCATCGAGAAGCCGGCCATAGTAGCGGCCAGCGGCTGGGCACCGCCCATGCCGCCGAGACCCCCAGTCAGGATCCAGCGGCCCGCAGGCTTGCCGTCGAAGTGCTGGTTCGCCACCGCGAAGAAGGTCTCGTAGGTGCCCTGCACTATCCCCTGGGTACCTATGTAGATCCAGGAGCCGGCGGTCATCTGGCCGTACATCATCAGGCCCTTTTTATCGAGCTCGTTGAAGTGCTCCCAGTTGGCCCAGTGCGGCACCAGGTTGGAGTTGGCGATCAGCACGCGCGGGGCGTCCTTGTGGGTCTGGAATACGCCGACCGGCTTGCCGGATTGCACCAGCAGGGTCTGGTCGTCCTCGAGGCGGGTCAGCACCTCGACGATCTTGTCGTAGCAGGCCCAGTTGCGGGCGGCGCGGCCGATGCCGCCGTACACCACCAGGGACTGGGGATGCTCGGCCACTTCCGGATCCAGGTTGTTCATCAGCATCCGCAGGGGCGCCTCGGTGAGCCAGCTCTTGGCGGTCAGCTCGGTGCCGCGGGAGGCGCGGATCACGCGGCTCGGGTCATGACGGGGATCCTGGTGTTGTACAGACATAGACACTCCTTGTTTAGCGATACGGTCAGGCGGCGCGGTGCGCCACTACTTGGTCAACTGGTGAACCAGGCGCGCGGCCACGCGGGCGCTGCGGTTGTCCTGATCCAGGTTCGGGTTGTACTCGGCCAGATCGGCGAGCCTGAGCTTGCCGCTGGCCCGGATATGGGCGATCAGGGGTTCGATGACCGCCAGCTCCACGCCGCGGGCGGCGGGGGCGCTCACCCCCGGCATCACGGCGGCGGGCAACACGTCCAGATCTATGGTCAGATAGAGGTGGTCACAGCGGGCGATGAAGGCATCCAGTCCCGCCAGCAGCACCGGCAGCTCGGCCGGCGTCATCGCTTCGTCCAGCACGTGCCAGACTCCCAGCGCCTCGGCGCGGGCAAAGAGCGCCGCGGTGTTGGCGGTCTCGGCCACCCCGAGGCAGGCATAGGTAAAGGACGTGCCCTGGGCGGCGCACTGCTCGGCGATCTGGAAGAAGGGGGTGCCCGAGCTCGCCTGCTCCTGTTTCATGCGCAGGTCGAAGTGGGCGTCGAAATTGATGATGCCGACCTTGCCCTTGCCAGCCAGATGACGGTTGAGGCCGCTCCAGCTGCCGAAGGCCACCTCGTGGCCGCCCCCCAGCACCAGGGGGAAGTGCCCCTGGTCCAGCGCACGGGCGACCCGCTCGGCCAGCCGGCCGTGGGCGGCATCGAGATCCCCGTCGTCGCAGTGCACGTCGCCGCCGTCATGGACGGGTCGGCCCAGGTGCCAGGCGGTGTTGGCCAGCAGCTTGCGGATGGCCTGGGGCGCACCGGCGGCGCCCACCCGGCCCTTGTTGCGGCGAACCCCCTCGTCACAGGCGAAGCCGAGCAGCACCACGCCAGGCTCGCTGCCGGCTTGACAGGACTGCGCCTCTTGCCAAGGCAGAACCTTGTCGTGCCAGCGCAGGGCCAGTTCACCATCTTCCGGATCCTGGCGCCCCTGCCAGACCGACATGTCGACCGGGTTGAACTTATCCATGGTGCGTCTCCTCACCGTTGAATACCCGGCTGACCAGCTGATCGACGCCGACCAGGTAGCTGATTTCGGAGGGGTGCGCGCAGCTCCAGATAAGGAAATCCGCCTGCATGCCCACTCTCAACTGCCCCAGATGTTCCTGCTCGCCGAGCGCTTTGGCGGCATGGCGGGTCACCCCGGTCATGGCCTCCACCGGGGTCAGGCCGAACAGGGTGCAGGCCATGTTCATGGCCATGCGCAGGGAGACGATGGGGGCCGTGCCCGGGTTGATGTCGGAAGAGACCGCCATGGGCACCCCGGCGCGGCGCAGGGCCTCGACAGGTGGCAACTTGGTCTCCTTCAGGAAATAGAAGGCGGTGGGCAGCAGGGTGGCGACCACGCCGCGGTGGGCCAGCGCCTGTATTCCCTCCTGATCCAGATACTCCAGGTGATCCACCGAGAGGGCGCCGAAATTGGCGGCCAGCGTGCTGCCCCCCAGATTGGAGAGCTGATCCATGTGCCCCTTCACCGCGAGGTTGTACTGATCCGCCGCCAGATAGACCTGCTCGGTCTGGGCGAGGGAAAAGCCGATGTGTTCGCAGAAGACGTCCACCGCATCCGCCAGACCCGCCTCGGCGGCGGCCGGGATGATCTCCTGGCAGATGGTCTCGACCCAGGAGTCGGGATCGTCCCGATACTCCGGTGGCACAGCATGGGCCGCCAGCAGGGTGGTCTTGACCCGGATCGGCAGCGCCTCCCCCAGCCGGCGGGCGACTCGCAGCATCTTGAGCTCGTCCGCCAGGGTGAGGCCATAGCCGGACTTGATCTCCACCGTGGTGACCCCTTCCCGGATCAGGGACCTGATCCGAGGCAGCGCCAGCTCATAGAGCTGATCCTCGCTGGCCGCGCGGGTGGCGCGCACGGTGGAGAGGATGCCGCCCCCCCTGCGGGCGATCTCCGCATAGGGCACCCCTTTCTGGCGCAGCTCGAACTCCTCGGCCCGGCTGCCGGCGAAGACGAGGTGGGTGTGGCAGTCGATGAGGCCTGGGGTCACCAGCCTGCCCTTCATGTCGCGCCAGTGGGCGGGATGGGGCCCCTTGAGATCCTGCATGGGGACCAGGGCGTGGATCCTACCGTCGTGAACGCCGAGGGCGTGAGGCTCCAGCAGGCCGTAGTCCGCCAGATCGGGGCGCAGGGTGGCGGGCGTCACGTTGAGCCAGACCCGCTCGCAGTTCAACAGTTCCTTGTTCATACCGACCTCTAAATGTATATACAATATTTTATAGCCGATCTCTGGAGAGAAAGAAAGGATCCAGTTCACATCTTGATAACAGCGGCTTTATTAGAGTTTAGGCACAAAAAAGCCCACCAGAAGGTGGGCTTTCAAATGCCTTGTATGTATATACAATCAAGCCAATCGGGTCTTGGAGCTCAACTTGTAGCGGGAGCCCGGCGAGAGCAGGCGGGCATAGGAGACCAGGTAGCCGTCCGACCAGGTGCGCCGGTGCAGCAGCAGGCAGGGGGTATCGACCCGCACCTGTAGCAACCCGGCCTCGCCGGCACTCGGCAGCACCGCCTCCACCACGTGCTCCATCTCGGAGAGGGGGCAGACCTCCATCAGATAGCTGTTCGGCGTCTGCCTCGTGAAATCCTGCTCGCCGTATTCCGGCAGGCGCTCGGCATCGACGAAGCGCTCCTCCAGCTGCAGCGGCTCCCCATCGGCCTGATGGACGATGAGGCTGTGAAAGGTGGGCGCCCCGACCCGCAAGCCGAGGCGCACCGCCACCTTCTCGTCGGCGGCCTGGCGTTGCAGGCGGATCACCCGGGCGCTGTAATGGCTGCCCCGCTCGGCGATCTCGTCGGCTATGTTGCGAATGGCCAGGAGCGGCGACTCGGTACGCCTGTCCGCCACGAAGCTGCCGGCGCCGGCGCTGCGCACCAGCCAGCCCTCGGCCACCAGCTCACGCAGCGCCTTGTTCACCGTCATCCGGCTCACGGCGAACTGCGCGCACAGGGCGGCCTCGGTAGGGATCCTGTCCCCCGCCTGGTAGTGGCGTTCGCGGATCCCGTCCAGGATGTGCTGCTTGATCTGAAGGTAGAGGGCGGGGGCCACCAAGCGGCGCCTCAGCGACGGCGGTGGGGCGGACGCATGTCCGGCCAGGCGCGATAGACGTCCGGGATCTGGTCCGGACCGCTGATGCAGAGATCGAGATCGTGCAGCAGACCGTCCTTGATGCCGTAGATCCAGCCGTGCACCGCCAGCTCCTGCCCCTTGCGCCAGGCATTCTGGATGATGGTGGTGTGGCAGACGTTCGCCACCTGCTCGGCCACGTTCAGCTCGCACAGGTAGTCGAAGCGCTCGTGCTCATCCTCGATGGCCTCAAGCTCTTCGCCGTACTTGAAGTAGACGTCCTTGATGTTGCGCAGCCAGTTGTCGATGAGGCCCAGCTCCTGGTTCTGCATCGCCGCCTTGACGCCGCCGCAGCCGTAGTGGCCGCAGACGATGATGTGTTTCACCTTGAGCACCTCCACCGCGTATTGCAGCACGGAGAGGCAGTTGAAATCGGTGTGTACCACCAGGTTGGCGACGTTGCGGTGGACGAAGACATCCCCCGGCAGCAGTCCCATCAGCTGGTTGGCGGGTACCCGGCTATCGGAGCAGCCGATCCAGAGGTACTCCGGGGCCTGCTGGGCGGACAGGGTAGCGAAGAAATTGGGATCCTCGGCCTTGATCCGCTCCGCCCACTCGCGGTTATTGGTAAACAGGTCGTTCAACAGTTTCACTTCTGCTCTCCCTAACTGTGGCAGTGGCGGCAACATAACATACACAAGGGTAACCAAGGCAAGGCCGACCAGATCCCCGTGAAACAAAAACAGGGCCATCAGGCCCTGTCTCGTGTTGGAGGCCCTCAGGCATCCATGGCGTCTTTCAGCTTCTTGAGGGCGTTTTTCTCAAGCTGACGCACGCGCTCGGCGGAAACGCCATAGTTGTCGGCCAGCTCCTGCAAGGTGGTCTTGCTCTCCTCATCCAGCCAGCGGGCACGGATGATGTGCTGGCTGCGCTCATCCAGGGTGGCGAGCGCCGCGCTCAGACGACGGGTGGCGTGGTTGTCCCAGTTGTCGTTCTCTATGGTGGCGGCCAGATCGGAAGACTTGTCTTCCAGGTAGTGCACCGGGGCGAAGCCGCCCTCGTCCTCGTCGTCACCCACCAGATCGAAGGCCTGGTCGTAGTTGCTCATGCGCGCTTCCATCTCGGTGACGTCGGCGGCGGAGACCCCGAGGTCGGCGGCCACGGCCTGTACCTCTTCGTGGTTCAGCCAGCCCAGGCGCTTCTTGGACTTGCGCAGGTTGAAGAACAGCTTGCGCTGGGCCTTGGTGGTCGCCACCTTGACCATGCGCCAGTTGCGCAACACATATTCATGGATCTCGGCCTTGATCCAGTGCACGGCGAAGGAGACCAGACGCACGCCCACGCTGGGGTCGAAGCGCTTGACGGCTTTCATCAGGCCGATGTTGCCTTCCTGCACCAGATCGGCCTGAGGCAGGCCATAGCCGGAGTAGCTCTTGGCCACGTGAACGACAAAGCGCAGGTGCGACATGACCAGCTGACGGGCAGCCTCGAGATCGCCATCCTGCTGCAAACGCATCGCCAGTTCGCGCTCTTCCTCTGCGCTCAGCACAGGGATCGAGTTGACTGCCTGGATATAGCCTTCCAGACTACCTTGCGGAATCAGAGCCATAGTGCGCTGCAATGAAGTTCCCATGTTCTACCTCTTACTTTTCAATCGAATCAGTCTAACACCCTGAGAAGGCGTGTCTACCGACCAGGTATCATTCTGCGGGCTGAATCAAACATAACCCCAGCATGAACCCGGCCTATCTTAGGCTGACGGCATGAATCATAAATGAACGGTCAAAAAAAAGGGGTCACAGTGAAGGACCCCTGAAAAGTAGCATGCTAAGTCCATTGTTGCGGAGCTCGCAACCTTCACATGCTTGCCAAGTCAGACGAGCAAGGCATAGGGGCCATACCCGTATTCATTCTGTTGCAGTAAATAGACCGTTGATAAATCAAAAGGTTCAGAGGATCCACATAATGATCCTCTGCACGGATACCATTCAGATTACTCTGAGAAAGTGGCCCGTGCCAGAAACGGGCCACTCTTTTACTTGATCCAGTTCGCAAAATCCAGTGGTTTGCGTTGCTGGTAAATCAATCAGGAAGGCTCGATGTCGCGAATGTGGCGATGGACCGAAAACCAGGAGGCGATCAGCCCCAGCAAGGCCCCCAGTAGTATGAGGTTGAAGCCGTCGAACGCCCCCATCCCCACCAGCCGGAAGTTGCTGTTGTACAGCCCCGCCAGCTCCTTCACCACCCCCTCGCTCCAGATCACCATCACCTCGGTCAGCCACCAGGCCAGCATGCCGCCAATGACACCGAACCAGATGCCGGTATAGAGGAAGGGGCGATGGATGAAGGCATCGGTCGCCCCCACCAGCTTGAGCACTTCGA
Organism: Aeromonas sp. XH; assembly: GCF_033348475.1. NCBI lineage: Bacteria > Pseudomonadati > Pseudomonadota > Gammaproteobacteria > Aeromonadales > Aeromonadaceae > Aeromonas > Aeromonas sp. XH. Next base: position 4,006,641 of record NZ_CP137630.1, read on the forward strand.
TCTCGGAGCGCTGGTTGAGAATATTCAGCCTGAGCGTGTTGCCGACGATCAGCAGCACGGCGGAGAGCAGCAGCACGGCGATGCCGGTGATGGTGTGACGCAGCAGGTTCATGATCCCCTGCAACCGGGTCAGCCACTGCAGATCCAGCTTGCCCTGCTCGATGCCGGGTTCGTTCTCCAGCTTGGCGAGCAGCTCGGCGGCCCCTTCCGGATTCTGCCAGCGCGGATCCGGGATCACGCTCAGCACCGGCGGCAGCGGGTTGCTGTCGAGATAATCCAGGGCATCGCCGAAACCGGAGATCTCGCGGAACTCCCTGAGCGCCTCGTCCCGGTTCATATAGGTGACGGACTCCACCTCGGGGTAGAGCAGGATCCGCTGCTGCATGTCGAGGATGCTCTGCTCCGGCAGATCCTTGCGCAGATAGAGGGAGATCTGGGAACTGGTCTGCCAGCTCCCCTCCACCACCTCGGCGTTTTTCAGCAGCACATGGAAGCAGGAAGGCAGCGCCAGGCTCACGCCGAGCACCGCCAGGGTCATCAGGGAGGCGAGCGGATTGCGCCACAGCTCCCCCAGGCTGGCAAAGGCCTGACGCACGTGATCCACGCCATACATCATCAAACGACGCAACGGCGGCTGTTTATGACGAACGATAGCCATCAGCACTCTCCCCCGTGTCGAATATCCGCGACCTGATCCATCCACATGACCATCATCAGACGGCACAGCGGCGGCTGTTTATGACGAACGATAGCCATCAGAGTTCCTCCCCGGACGAATACATGCGCCCCGCCTTGAGGGTCAGGGTGCGATAGCGCATGCGGGCGATCAGCCCCAGATCATGGGTGGCAATCAGCACCGAGACCCCGAAGCGGTTGAACTCCTCGAACAGGCGCATGATGTCCATGGAGAGCTGGGGATCCAGGTTGCCGGTCGGCTCGTCCGCCAGCAGCAGGGGCGGCTTGTTGACGATGGCGCGGGCGATGCCGACCCGCTGCTGCTCACCGCCGGAGAGCATGCGCGGCTGGTAGCGCTCCTTGCCGAGCAGGCCCACCTTGTCCAGCGCCGCCGCCACCCGCTTGTTGATGTCGGCATGGCTGTAGCCATCGATCACCAGGGGCAGGGCCACGTTGTCGAACACGGTGCGGTCCATCAGCAGCCGGTGATCCTGGAAGATCATGCCGATCTGGCGGCGCACATAGGGGATCTGGCTGCGCTGGATATGGCTGACGTCATCGCCGTGGAAGAAGACGCGGCCATCGGTCGGTCGCTCCATCACGCTGATGAGTTTCAGGAGGGTGCTCTTGCCCGCCCCCGAATGGCCGGTCAGGAAGGCCATCTCCCCCTTGCGCAGGTGGAAACTGACCTTCTGCAGCGCCTGATGGCCACCGCTGTATACCTTGCTGACCTTGTCAAAACGAATCATAACGGTTCCCTGACAGTGACAAACCCCGACCGGGATCGAGGTGGATCATACCCTGAGAGTGACAAGCCCCGACCGGAGTCGGGGCTGGGACACTGCTCATCGCGGCTGAGCTGGCGCATCGCGGCCAGGCTCATTCATCGCGACTGAACAACGCCTCGATAAAGTCGTTGGCGACGAAGGGGCGCAGATCGTCGATCCCCTCGCCCACCCCGATGTAGCGGATCGGGATCTGGAACTTGTCCGCCACCGCGAAGATGACGCCGCCCTTGGCGGTGCCGTCCAGCTTGGTGAGGGTGATGCCGGTCAGGCCCACCGCCTCGCTGAACAGCTTGGCCTGGCTCAGGGCGTTCTGGCCGGTGCCCGCGTCCAGGGTCAGCATGATCTCGTGGGGCGCCGCATCGTCCAGCTTCTTCATCACCCGCACCACCTTCTTGAGCTCCTCCATCAGGTTGCTCTTGTTCTGCAGGCGGCCGGCGGTATCGGCGATCAGCACGTCGGCGCCGCGGGAACGGGCGGCCTCGATGGCGTCATAGATGACGGAGGCGGAGTCGGCGCCCGTGTGCTGGGCTATCACCGGAATGTTGTTGCGCTGGCCCCACACCTGCAGCTGCTCGACGGCGGCGGCGCGGAAGGTATCGCCGGCGGCCAGCATCACGCTCTTGCCCTCGGCCTGGAACTGCTTGGCCAGCTTGCCGATGGTGGTGGTCTTGCCGACGCCGTTCACACCCACCATCAGGATCACATAGGGCTTCTTGCTGGTGTCGATCACCAGGGGCTGCTCGACTTTCGCCAGCATCTCGCCCATGTCCTGCTTGAGCAGGCCGTAGAGCGCCTCGGCATCCTTGAGCTGCTTGCGATCCGCGTGCTGCACCAGCCCCTCGATGATGCGGCTGGTGGTGTCCACGCCGAGATCGGCGGTCAGCAGCTGGGTCTCCAGTTCCTCGAACAGATCGTCATCGATCTTCTTGCCGCGGAACAGACCGAAGAAACCGGAGCCGATATTCTCCCTGGTGCGCACCAGGCTTCGCTTGAGGCGAGCGAAGAAGCCCTCCCGCTGCGGCTTGTCCTGGGTGTCGTCGTCCACGGTTGCGGCCAGGGGCAGGGCCGCCAGTGCGGCGGCCTGTGCCTCCATCTCGGCGACCAGGCGCAGATCTTCCGCTCTCTGGGCCTCTTTGGCGATACGGGCCTCCTCGGCAGCCTGGGCTTCGGCGGCGATACGCGCTTCTTCCGCAGCGCGAGCCTCGACGGCAAGACGAGCGTCTTCCGCGGCGCGAGCTTCAGCAGCAAGACGGGCTTCTTCGGCGACCTGGGCTTCGGCGGCGATACGCGCTGCTTCCGCGGCCTGAGCCTCAGCAGCATGACGGGCCTCTTCCGCAGCCTGAGCCTCGGCGGCAAGGCGCGCTTCTTCCCCAGCCTGGGGATCGGCAGCGATCAGGGCCTCATTGACGATGACGGGCTCGAGTTCGCCCTCCGGCTCTTCCGCCACCAAGGGGCCTTCCTCTGGACCCGTCAGGGCTGCCTCGTGCGGCACAGCAGGAGCCTCGGTCAGGGGGGCATCAACTACGGGAGCGGGGGCAACGGTGACCTCGGACTCGGCGACAGCCGGGGTGGCGTCGGGCGCCTGCGATGGGACGGCCTCAGCCTCTTCTTTCTTGCGGCCGAAACCCAGCCAGGAAAACAAACCTTTTGCCATCTAAAAATACTCACATCAAAGGCTGACTGCTAAGATAGCCGTCCCTCGGCGGGTCGGCATAAAAATGAACCGCCTTATACTATCACTTTATTTTCTGACGACGAAACGCGATGCCCAGAGTGAAATCCAGCCGTAACGGCCCGAGCAAGAGCCCGGCCCCCCAGGGGCGCGCGGGCGTGGTACGAATCATCAGCGGCCAGTGGAAGGGGCGCAAACTGCCGGTCAGGGATGTGGCAGGACTCAGACCCACCACGGATCGCGTCAAGGAGACCATCTTCAACTGGCTGGCACCCCATGTGCGCGGCGCCCGCTGCCTCGACCTGTTTGCCGGCAGCGGCGGGCTGGGGTTGGAGGCCTTGTCGCGTTACGCCGAGCAGGTGACCCTGATCGAGATGGACAGGGGCGCCGCCGACCAGCTCAGAAAGAACCTGGCCGTGCTCGGCAGCACTCAGGGCCAGGTGATCCAGGCCGATGCGGTGAGCTGGCTGCAAGGCCAGGCCACCCCCTTCGATCTGGTGTTCCTGGATCCGCCGTTTCGCCGCGAACTGCTGCCTCAGGTGTGCGAGCTGCTGGAACAGCGCGGCTGGCTCGCACCGGACGCCCTCATCTATCTTGAGCGGGAAAAGGAGATGGCCGATCTGGCCCTGCCCGCCAGCTGGCAATTGCTCAAGGACAAGCAGGCGGGTCAGGTCTGCTACCAGCTCTATCTGCGGGACACCAGAAATGACGCTGCGGTTTAAATGCCAGGTGGGTGGGGGGAGATGGGCGCTGTGCCCCTCCCCGTCAATGTGGGCAACGACTCAAGGAAAGGCAGGCCGGCCAGGTCTGCCATCAACTCTATGTACGGGAGGTAGGCGATGAAGCGGGCGTTTAATCTGTTGGCAATGGGGGTGCTGCTGTTCTTCTGGTTTGGCGTGGTGCTCGCCCTGCTGGGCACCCTGCCAGGCAAACTGAACGGCTTTCTGCCGGTGTGCGGCGTCATAGTGATACTGATGCACTGGGTGCAGGCGAGCATGATCAAGGCCGCCTGCAAGCCCTATTTCGCGGTCACCCGCCTCGAATTCACCCAGGTGCTGATCTTCGGGGTGTTCGGCATGATGGAGATCCGCGCCAAGCTGCAGGCCATCATAGACGCCAGGCAGAAGGGAGAGACCCCGCCCCGGGCCGACTGAGGTCGACCCGCCCTGCCAGACCGGAAGGAGTGACTCGTCACTCCTTCTGCGTTTTTCCGAGGCTGATGCCCAGCTTGATGGAGAGCGCGGCCAGCAGCAACAGCATGGCGATGAGGGAGAAGAAGTTGCTGCCAAGCTCGGGGTACTGCACCTTGAGCAGGGCCGAGTGCCCGAACACGCCGATGAAGAAGCAGATCAGCATGCAGCTGGGGGTGTTGCCCACCATGGGCTCGTGACGATAGTGCTGGTAGAGCTGGCTGGCCGCCAGCAGCAGGGCGATGAGGGGGAAGAAGGAGAAGGGGACGACCGACTCCAGCAGGGTCGACAGGAAAGCATCCCCGCAGATACCCATCAGCAGGGCCAGCACCAGGGGCTTCTTCGGGATCGGGTTCGGTTCATGCATGAGGCTGTCCATCCTTGCGTTAAGAGAGAGATTCGCGGCGCTTGCGGTTCTGCACCTCGGCGCCCATGGCGATCATCCGCAGCTGGCTGATGGTGCGCTCCGACAGCGCCTTGCACTCTTCGGGGGTCATGTCGAGGGCGTCGGCACCGGCGCTGAAGACGATGGTCACCATGGCCTCGGCCTGGATGTAGGCCTCTTCCCGCGGCGCCTCAGTCGTAGCCTCCAGATAGTCGGTGAGCTCGGCGATGAAGTGCTGGATCTCCCGGGCCACCGCCTGACGGAAGGCGGCCGAGGTGCCGGAGCGCTCGCGCAGCAGCAGACGGAAGATGTTCGGGTTGTTCTCGACGAATTCCATGAAGGTCTGTACCGAGGTGCTGATGACGCTGCCACCACCGGCGATGCGCTGGCGCGCCTGGCGCATCAGCTGGCGCAGGGTCAGCCCCCCCTCGTCCACCAGGGTCAGCCCCAGCTCTTCCATGTCGCGAAAATGACGGTAGAAGGAGGTCGGGGCTATGCCCGCCTCCCTGGCCACTTCCCGCAGGCTGAGGTTGGAGAAGCTGCGGTTGGCACAGAGTTGACTGAACGCCGCGTCGATCAGCGTACGCCGGGTCTTTTCTTTTTGTTGCGCGCGAATACCCACGAAAACAGTCACCTTGAGATTAGCGAGGCCAGATGATAACCCGAAGGGAGGGACGGGATCAGGTTTGTCTCCGACTTTTTTACCATTGACCCGCATTCCGGCTCAATGGAGAATAGTGAACAGCTGTTCGCTGAAAGGAACCGAGTGAGATGGAACGCCCCCCGATCATCATGACCAACACCCTGCTGTTTGCCCTCTCCGGGCTGACCGCGCTGATCGCCGTGCCCTGGTACGGCATGACCCATGGCTATGACCTCTGGCAGTGGGGCAGCTTCCTGCTGCTGTTCTGCTACTGCGGCATCTCCATCACCGCCGGCTACCACAGGCTCTGGTCCCACAAGGCCTACAAGGCGCACCCGCTGCTGCAGTGGATCTTCGCCATCGGCGGCGCCCTCGCCCTGCAGAACTCGGCGCTGCACTGGTCGTCGGATCACCGCCGCCACCACCGCCATGTGGATGACAACCAGAAGGATCCCTACAGCGCGGGCCGCGGCTTCTGGTTCTCCCACATCGGCTGGATGCTGCGGGAATACCAGCGCGACACCTACCACGACTACAGCAACGTGCGGGATCTGCAGAACAACCCCGTGGTCGCCTTCCAGCACAGGCACTATCTGGCGCTGACCCTCTGCACCAACATCGGCATTCCGTTGCTGCTGGGACTCGTGCACGGGGACCTGCTCGGCATGCTGCTGCTCGCCGGGGTGCTGCGCATGGTGATGACCCATCACACCACCTTCTTCATCAACTCCCTGGCCCACATCTGGGGCAGCCAGCCGTTCACCGATCGCAACAGCGCGCGGGACAACGGCATCCTGGCCTTCTTCACCTTCGGCGAGGGGTACCACAACTTCCACCACCTGTTCGAGAACGACTACCGCAACGGCATCCGCTGGTGGCAGTTCGACCCCACCAAGTGGCTGATCCAGAGCGCCGCCTGGTGCGGGCTGGCCAAAGACCTGAGATCCTGCCCGGAGGAGCGCATCGAGCAGGCCCGGCTGGAGATGCAGCTCAAGCGGGCCCAGGCCAGGCTGCACAAGCAGGATGACAGGGAGCTGTGGCAGGCGCTGCTGCAGGAGGAGTACGACAAGCTGAGCCAGCAGATCCAGCACTACTACGCCAGCCGCAAGCAACTGCTGGAGCAGCGCGGGCGCAAGGCCCTGGCGCGCTACGACAGGCTCAGGCTGCAGCTGGAATATCGCTCGCTGCGGGACGGCTTCCTCGTTGCCAAGCGCAACTGGAGCCGACTCCTGGCCGGCATTGCCTGAGACGCTCAGGATCCAGGATCAAGAAGACCGCCAGCTGGCGGTCTTCTTGCTTTGGCGCCCAGGGCGGGAGACAAAAAAATGGGGCGACACTCGCATGTCACCCCCTCGCAAATAGCATGTTCCATATTGGGATCCGGCAATGAAGGGGCGCCGTTGCGCCTCACGGGTTTCCGCTCCCGATCCGCGATGCCTGCCGGAGCAATCCGACCGGCCCAGTTCCCCTGTTGCCTTCGCCCACACGGCAGACCCGCCGCCGTGTTTGTCCTTGCAACCGGAATACTACCCAGTTGAATAAAATAAAAAACCGCTTTATGCGGCTCCCCATGCAGGCAAGGTGCCAGAAAAATCACCAACATCAGGATATAAATCGATTAAAAACAATACGATAAAATCCCCATCCGGTTTTGGATGGCAAACGTTATCCTCGAAGGCGCACAAGGCTTTGCGAGATCTCGCACAAGCCCTGCGCCCCTCACAGCCAGCGGTGCAAAGGTAACCAATCGCTCAATTGCGCCAGCAGGCGCCGCCAGGGTGAGGGCGGTCCCCCCACAGGGTGAACGGCTCGCTGCAGCCATGCCTCGATCAGGTGCTGCAACTCGTCGCACAGCGCCGGGCAGCGAAGGTGCAGCATCAGCTCGGTGTTGAGCATCAGGGAGCGGGGATCCAGATTGAAGCTGCCGAGCAGCGCCTCTTCCTCTCCCATCAGGATCAGCTTGGCATGCAGACTGGTCTCCTCACCCACCAGCTCGAACAGCTCGATCCCCTGGCGTTCGAGCCAGGGGCGGTGACGTCGGTAGGCGCCATAGACCAGGGGGACGTCCGTGCTGGCCAGGGAGTTGGTCAGGATAGCGATGCCGACCCCCGCCCTGCGCTGCTCCCGGAGGCGGCGACGCAGGCCCCGGGTCAGGATCAGGTAAGGGCTCACCAACCTCAGGGCCCCCAGGTTGGCCGCCAGCTTGCGTCCCAGCCGGGGGGCCGTGGTCGGCCGGGAGACCAGCCCCTTGCCGGGCCGGTCGAACCAGCACTCCCCCAGGCCCGGATGCCAGCGCAGGGGCACGGGCTCGTCGTCGAACAGGCTGGCGGGCAGATCGTAGACGGCGGCCATGGCGGGCTCGGTCAGGGTCAGCAGGAAGTCGTTCAGGACGGCGATTTCGGCGGGCAGCAGGGGGCGTCGCAGCAGGCGCCGCACGGGGTGGCTCCAGCGGCTCTGCCAGAACAGCTCGAACCCCTGCTCGGCCTGCTGGCAGAGCGGGCCGCGGCAGAGCAAATCCAGATCGATGAAATGGGGGGCCGCCCCCAACCCGAAGTAGCGATCGCCGATGTTGCGCCCCCCGATCACCGCCTGGCCCCCGTCCACCAGCAGCAGCTTGTTGTGCATCCGGTGGTTGATGCGGCGAAAGCTGAGCAACCCCTCCAGCAGCAGGGTCAGGGGGCGCCAGCCCCTCAGCCAGAAGGGGTTGAACAGGCGCACCTCTATGCCGGGCTCTGCCGCCACCGCCTCCAGGAAGCGGTTGTCACCGCCATAGAGATCGTCGATGAGCAGCCGGACCCGCACCCCGCGCCTGGCAGCCCGGATAAGTTCGGCCAGCAGCAGCTTGCCGCTGCCGTCCTCCTCCCAACTGTAGTACTGGGCCAGGATCCGGTGACGGGCGGCGCGGATCAGCTGGCAGCGGGCCTTGAGGGCGGCGCCGGGATCGTCGAGCAGGGCAAAGTCGGCGGGGATCAAGGGTCATCTCCTTGTCATCTGGTCATGGCATAACCCAGACAACCGCCCCGATGCCGGCGTGTCAAGGAGCCCATGATGGAACTGCATGACCACCCCTCCCTCAGCCAGGGACCACAGGCCAGCCAGCCGGATCCCACCCCCGCCAGGCTGCTGATGCCCTGGTACCAGCAGCACAGGGATCTGGGCTGGGAGTCCCTCCCGCGTCTTCATGAGGATCGCCTCCCCGGCCGGCACTGACCGATCAGGGCTGTGCCGCCTCTATGGCCTCGGACTTGCCCTCCAGCTGGGGCAGGCTGAAACGGTAGGCCACGTAGTATTTGTAGATGGTGCCGACGTAGTTGATGGGCCCCTGGCCAACCTCGTTGGCCACCAGCTGCTCCACGTTGCCGAACCAGACGTTGGGATCCAGCCCCCGCTCCCTGGCCTTGGCCTGCAGCGCCTGCACCCGGTTCGGGCCCGCATTGTAGGCCGCCAGGGCAAACAGGTGGCGGTTGAGCCTGTCCATCCCGGGATCGTTGAAGTAGGTGTCGAGGATCAGCCGCATGTAGCGGCAGGCCGCCTCCACATTGCCCTCCAGGCTGGTGAGCCGGGTGCCGCGGATCCCCACCTCGCCCCCCGTGCTCGGCAGCAGTTGCATGATGCCGACCGCCCCCTTGTGGGATCTGACGTTGGGATCGAGGCCGGACTCCTTGTAGCCGAGCGCCGCCAGCATCAGCCAGTCCAGCTGGTATTTGTCGGCCTGGGCCTCCAGCACCTTGCGGATGGTCGACAACCGCCCCAGGGGATCCGGCGCCAGGATATTGCTCATCCGGTCGCTCTGGGCCAGCAGGCGGCGCAATGTCATGTCGCTGTAGAGGGTGCGCTTGCTCGACTCCGAGATATAGGCGTTCACCGCCTTGAGCAGCTCGGGGCTGTTGTTGCGCAGGGCCCAGGCGCTGCGCCCCTTGTCCCGCAGCGGGATCAGCCTGTGGGCCTTGAGGCCCCCTATCATGTCGAGCCAGATCCGGCCCTTGAAGCTGTCGGTGACCGTCAGCGGTATGATGCCGGCCGCCACCATCTCCAGCAGATCCCCGTCCTGCAGGTATTCGGGCACCGTCTCTATGTAGACGGGAGGCAGCCCCAGCTCGCGAAACAGCCAGTTCAGCTGGTGCAGGCTCTCATGGTAGCTGGAGCTGGCGCGGACCCAGATCCGCCGACCGGAGAGCTGGGTGATGCGGTTGAAGGCGGGCAGCTCCCGCTGGCTCACCACCCACTCCTCGATGGGGGAGATGAGCGGCTGGGAGAAGGTGACCTGCTCGCGTCGGGTTGGCGTCACCGTCAGATTGGCGGCCACCAGATCCCCGCGCCCCTCGGTGAGATAGTCCAGCAGCCGGTCCTGGCGCACCGGGATGTAGATGATCTTGAGCTTGAGCTTCTCCCCGGGGAGGTAGGTCTGGTTCAGCCAGCGCTCGAAGCCCTGCAGCTGGTTCACCAGGATGCCGTACTGGGCCCCCTTGTCGAAGAAGAAGAATCCCCGCTCATAGACCACCAGGGCCCTGAGCTCCTTCTTCTGCAGGATGTGTTCGAGATCCCCCGCCTGAGGCAGGAGCTTGGGTTTGACGTCCACGGCACGGGAGGGGACGTCACCAGACCGGGAATGGAGATCCGCCGCCAGCAGAGGGAGCGCGCAGAGAGCCAGCAGGCCCCAGATCCATCGCCTCATCATGATATAGCCACCTCGCTGTGGGTCGGCGCGCCCTGTCGGGTCCCCAGCAGAAGGAACCGTCCTGGCGCCTGCGGTTCATGGCAAGAGCCATGGGGCGTCGCGGGACCAGCTGCCGATCGGCGCATGCCGGACGGGAACCGGATCGTCCGTGGAATAACTCACTATACAACGCAAAGGGAGGGAGAAGGCGAGGGGTAAAGCAAGACGGCAGGCAGACCTGCCGTCTCATCAAGGGCTCAGATAGAGCGGGCACGCATCTCGAAGATCAGCTTCTCGGCGGTGCAGGTGAATTGCAGGCGGGCCTTCAGGATCACGCCGTCGGGGCCCTGGCTCAGCTCGCTGCTGCTCCTGGCCTCGGCGGTGACCTGCTGGGCCAGCGCCTCGTAGGCCGCCAGCTTGTCGCGGGCAGCGGCTTCGGTCGCCGCCTCGATCACCAGCTCCATCACGTCATCACCCTCGCCTATGATGGTGCCGATCTCGGCGAAACAGCCGCAGCTGTCGCAGGTCTCGTTCAATTCCACTTTCTCGTCAACAGACATACTTCACTCCTACTTGTTCGGATGTTCGTCGTCGCGCAAGGCGTTGCGAAAATCCCTGATGGCGGTGCCCAGATCCTCACCGGCGCCGGCCAGGCGTTTGCTGCCAAACACCACGACGACGACCACGAGCAAGATCAGCAGATGCCAGATATGAATGCCACCCAGTCCCATGGGGATACTCCTGACTGATAGATACCCTGAGGTTGTATCAAAAGAAAGCGTATCGATTGTTGGGCGAAATCAAGCCAGGTGCAAGTTTACGAATCAATCATAAAAAAATACGGCGACCAGGGGCCGCCGTATGAGTCGGTGCTACTTGTCCCCTCAACCGCTACATCCTGTACCAGCCGCCACTAGGGCGAGAGACCCGTCGAGCATAGGATCGCCAAGATATGAAAACAAATGGTATAAATTCATCTAAGAATTGAAGAGGATTCATATCATGTTGCTGGAACAGCTTGGCCGCATAGACCTTAATTTGTTGATTATCCTGCAAGTCTTGCTGGAGGAGCGCAACGGCAGCCGGGCCGCTCGCCGCCTGCACCTGAGCCAGTCCGCCGTCAGCAAGGCCCTGGGCCGGCTGCGGGAGACCTTCGACGACCCCCTGTTCGTCCGCTCCGCCTACGGGATGGATCCCACCCCTCGTGCCCTGGATCTGCAGCAACAATTGCAGCCCATACTGCTGTCGCTGGACAACCTGATCCAGCCGCCGGACTTCGATCCCGCCAGCACGGAGCGGGAGTTCGTCATCGCCAGCATGGACAGCGCCTTCACCCTGTTCGCGCCGCTCTACCTGAGCGAGCTCAAGCGCCAGGCGCCGGGGATCCGGCTGCGTTACGAGGAGTGGACCGAGCACAGCCTGACCGAGATGAGCCAGGGTCAGGTGGACATCGCCTTCACGGTGCGGGAGAACTGCATCAACTCGGATTTCAGGCTGGATACCCTGCCAAACGCCATCTGCCAGCGACTGCTCGCCATCGATGACCTCACCTGCCTGGTACAGCGGGATCACCCGGCCCTGCGCGACCCCGAGTGGGATCTCGCCCGCTACCTGGCCTATCCCCACGTGCAGACCTACTGCGAAGGGCGGGATCGCTGGATGCTGGATCACAAGCTGGCGGAGCAGGATCTCTATCGCCGGATCGAGGCGACCGTCCCCTCCTTCGAGGCGGCGCTGCGCATGGGCATGCACTCGGACATGATAGTGACCCTCTCCCGCCTCTATGCCCGCCACGCCACCCAGGTCTACCCCCTGGTGCCGCTGCCGCTGCCCATCGCCCTCGACAGCATCTCCCACCTGCTCATCTGGCATCAGCGTCACGAGGAGGATCCCGGACACCGCTGGCTGCGGGAGACCCTGCTCGCCCTCATCATGGGCAAGCTGGAAACCTCGGCGGATGGCCCGGCCGCTGCCGCCTGACGCGCAAAAAAACGGGGCTCCAGGAGCCCCGTTTCACCTTGAGTTCAGCATGCCGCCCCGTCAGTTCTGACCCGTCACCGCCAGATAGTGGTGCACGCCGTCCAGCAGCATCTGCACCGAGATCATCACCAGCAGCATGCCCATCAGCCGCTCCACCGCGGTGAGTCCTCGCTCACCCAGCAGCTTGTTGAACAGCTCGTAGAACATCAGGATCACGGCGCTGGCACCCCAGGCCATCAGCAGCGCCAGAGACCAGTCCACCATGCGGGTCGGCTCCTGGTTCGCCAGCAGCAGCAGGGAGGCCAGGATGGAGGGGCCCGCGATCATGGGGATGGCCATGGGCACCAGGAAGGGCTCCTCCCCCGCCGCCAGCCCGGTCACGCCGCCGGGGCTCGGGAAGATCATCTTGATGGCGATGAGGAACAGTATGATGCCGCCGGCGATGCTGACCGCCTCCTGGCGCAGGTTGAGGAAGCTCAGGATCTGCTGACCGGCGAACAGGAAGCCCATCATGATACCCAAGGAGAACAGCAGCTCGCGGATCATCACCTTGCGCCGCCGCTTGGGATCGACGTGGCGCAGGATCGAGAGGAAGACCGGCAGGTTCCCCAGGGGATCCATGATCAGAAACAGCATGACGGCAGCGGAAAAAGTGTCCATAGAGCGCCCGGGCAGAACCTTTCAACAAGAGGGGAAGGAGGGCGAAATATAACAAAGGTGGCGGGATTCGGCGAGCGCCCCACCGCGCTCGCCGCTGGCGATCATCCGTGGTTGCAGATCTTGTCGGCGCGGGTCTGGAAGCCCTCGTCGGATTCGATGAACTTGCCGCGCCTGGCCAGGAAGTCGATCAGGGCCTCGGCATCCATCTCGCTGGCGCTGCAGGTGTGGAAACGGGCATCCGCCCCGAAGCGATCATCGATGGCCTGCTTGAGGCTGGCCCGGGTAAACTGGCCGCCCTGCGCCAGCATCATCTCCATCACGTCGTGACCGTGTACCGATTGAGTCATTGCAAACCTCTTAATCATCATGTCAGATGCCCATTAAAGCCAAAAGCCCGGCGCCCGATCTTGATGCAAGCCAACAAAACACCTTTTTTCGTGTCCCCGGGGTGGCCCTGTGCGCCGCTTTGTCGATAATGTGGCAACCTGACGGGGGGACGGCTACACTAGCGCCCCTTTTTGCCATCGCAGACAGAAAATAAGGACATTGGCGTCATGCTGTTCCATGGATTGGTCTTCAAGCCCTGGCGGATCTGGACCCGCCGCCCGCTCTGGTTGAAGACCCTGCTCGGCATGCTGATCGGGATAGGGATCGGGCTCGGCTTCAACGAGCTGGCGCTCCTGCTCAAGCCCATCGGCCTCCTGTTCGTGAACACCATACAGATGCTGATGGTGCCCCTCATCTTCTGCTCTGTCATCGCCGGTCTCACCTCGCTGCTCAAGGGCAAGACCCTGGATCGGATCGCCGGCAAGGCCATCACCCTCTATCTCTGCTCCACCGCCGTCGCCATCTGCATCGGCCTGATGATGGGCTGGCTGCTGGAGCCGGGCATGGGTGCCAATATGGATCCCTATGAACGGGGCGCCCTGGCGGAGCAGCCGACCCTGGCCAGCGTGCTGAGCCACCTGGTGCCGCGCAACCCGATGCAGGCCATGGTGGACGGCAAGATACTGCAGGTGATCGTATTCGCCGTGGCCCTCGCCCTGGCCCTCAACGCCACCGGACGGCGCGGTCGCCCCGCCATCCTGTTCTTCACCTCCCTAGCGGAGGGGATGTTCAAGCTGACCCAGATGGTGATGGCCCTGGCCCCCTATGGCGTCTGCGCCCTGATGGCCTGGATGACCGGCAAATACGGGGTCAGCCTGCTGCTGCCGCTGCTCAAGGTGATCGGCGCCGTCTACCTCGGCTGCCTGCTGCACCTGCTCGGCGTCTACAGCAGCCTGCTGCTCCTGCTGGCCCGCCTCAACCCGCTGCACTACTTCAAGAGCATCCTCGACGCCCAGGCGGTGGCCTTCACCAGCAGCTCAAGCAGCAGCACCCTGCCCATCAGCCTGGCCTGCGCCGAGCGCAGGCTCGGGGTCTCCCCCGCCATCACCGCCAAGGTGCTGCCCATCGGCGCCACCATCAACATGGACGGCACCGCTCTCTATCAGGGGGTGACCGCCCTGTTCGTGGCCCAGGCGTTCGGGGTGGATCTGCACCTGGTGGACTACCTGACCATCATCAGCATCGCCACCCTGGCCAGCATAGGCACGGCGGGCACACCCGGCACCGGGCTGATGCTGCTGACCCTGACCCTGACCGCGGTGGGACTGCCGCTGGAAGGGGTGGCCCTCATTGCGGGCATCGACCGGATCCTCGACATGGCGCGCACCACGGTCAACGTCTCCGGCGACATCCTGGTCTCCGTGCTCATCGCCCGCAGCGAGAAGGAGCTGGATCTCGCCACCTATCACGACGCCCACGCGGGAGATGACATCGACTTCACCCTGCGTTGAGATGCGGCCGCGATCAGTGCTCGTGGGGATCGTGATGGCAGCGCCAGCAGATGTCGAAGTTGGCGCCGTTCTCCTCCCCGCACTGGCCGCATAGCCAGCCATTGCCCTGACGCTGCTGGTAGCGCTCGATGATCCGGCCCGCCCGCAGTCGATCCTGCTCGCACACCATCAGGGTGACCTGCAGCAGATCCACCGGCAGTTCCCCCAGCGCACCACTGAGCCCCTCCCCGCTGAGCCGCACCCTGACGCCCTCGACCTCCAGGGCCCCTTTCAGGGCGTGCGCCTCCAATGAGTGAGAGGCGCGATACAAGTTAATCCACTGATCCATACGTTGTCCTCGAAACCGCTTGTCAGTGTCGCCAGCGCTACCCTCATTCCAGGGCGTGCGCCTCCAGGGAGTGGGGGGCTCGATACAAGTCAATCCATGGATCCACTCATGCCCTCCTCGCAATGCCCGTCTCGCACCGCTCCCGCCCGGGCCGTCCAGGTGCGGCTGGCTCCATGGCATGTGATCCACTGTGCCCGCCCTCTGTCATCCTCACCCCGGCACTCGGCGCCGCTCACAACAGCTTGTCGATGCCATACTCGGGGCCGTTGGCCACCAGAAAATCGATGAATGCCCTCAACTTGCGCGGCATCAGCCGCCGCTCCGGAAACAGCAGGTAGATGGGCACCCTGGGTTGCTGCCAATCCGGCAGCAGCGACACCAGGGTACCGCTCGCCAGCTCATCATGGCACAGCATGGCGGGCAGGGAGGCAAGCCCCAGCCCCGCCTTCGCCGCCTCGCGGGCGCAGGTGATGTTGTTGACCTGGAAGCGGGAGGGCGGATCCACCAGCACCTCGCGATCGTCCCGCTCGAAACACCAGTGAGACGCCAGGAAGCCGCTGCTCACCGCCACCCGCTCATGGTGTACCAGATCTTCGGGGTGGGCGATCGCCGGGCTGCGGGCCAGGTACGCCGGGCTGGCGCACAGCAGCCGCTCCGTGCTCCACAGGCGCCGTGCCGCCAGATTGGAGTCGCTCATGTCACCGACCCGCACTATGGCGTCCAGCCCCTCGCTGATGGGATCCACGATGCGGTTGGTCAGCTCCAGCTCCACCTGCAGCCCCGGATAGGCTTGCAGGAAGTTCGCCACCAGCCTGCCCACCACCAGCTGCCCCGTCTCGATGGGGACCGCCAGCTTGAGGGTGCCGGTCACCTCCTGCTGGCTGGCGCTCAGCATCAGCTCGGCCTGGGCCAGCTCCTCCACCGCCTTGCTGCAGCGCAGGTAGTACTGCTCCCCCGCCTCGGTCAGGGTGAGCTGGCGGGTGGAGCGGTAGAGCAGCCGCACGCCGAGACGCTGCTCCAGCTCGGCGATGCGCCGGCTCACCGTGGCCTTGGTCATGCCCAGCTCCTGGGCGGCGGCGGTGAAGGAGCCCTTGTCGACGATGCGCACGAGGATGAGGGCTGCGTTCAAGTCCATTGTCTCACCAGTGAAACTGTATATCTCATGAATGGATACTAATCGAAACAGTCTCGCGATGTTAGCCTGCCCGCCACAGTTCAGGAAACCCAATATCATGAGTCAACACAAGAAGATCCCCCTGCTGGCCGCCCTGCTGCTGGTACTGCTGGGCATGCTGTTCGCCGCCTACTGGTATCTGCACGGCCGTTACTTCGAGAGCACCGACAACGCCTACCTGCAGAGCGAGGTGACCGGCATCGGCTCCAAGCTGTCCGGCTACATCGGCGAGGTGCTGGTGACCGACAACCAGGCGGTGAAGGCGGGCCAGCTCATCGCCCGGCTCGACGACCGGGAGTACAGGACCCGGGTCGCGGAGGCCGAGGCCGACCTGCGCCTCAACCAGGCGACGGCGGAGAACCTGGCCGCCACCCGCACCCAGCAGCTGAGCCTCATTCGCCAGGCCGAGGCCAGGGTCAGCTCCGCCAATGCCGAACAGGTGCGGGCCCAGCAGCAGGTGCGCCGCGTCAGCCAGCTCAATGAGCGCCACTACAGCTCCCAGGACAACCTGGACGAGGTGCGCGCCGGTCTGCAGGTCAGTCAGGCCCAGGAGCAGGAGGCCAGGGCCGCCCTGCAGGCCGCCCGCGAGCGGCTGCTGGTGCTGGACGCCGAGGCCAAGCAGAACCAGGCCAGACTGGCATTGAGCGCCGCCCAGCTCGAACAGGCCAGGCTGGAGCTCGGCTACACAGAGCTGCGGGCCCCCGCCGACGGCATCATCGGCAAGCGCAGCCTGCGGGAGGGGCTCTATGTCCAGTCCGGCATGCAGGTGGCCAGCCTGGTGCCCCTGAGCCAGGTCTGGGTCGAGGCGAATTTCAAGGAGACCCAGTTGCAGCATATGCAGCCGGGGCAGAAGGTGGAGGTGATCCTGGATGCCTACCCGGATCAGCCGGTCGAGGGGATCATCGACAGCCTGGCTCCCGCCACCGGTGCCAAGTTCGCCCTGCTGCCGCCGGAGAACGCCACCGGCAACTTCACCAAGATAGTGCAGCGGGTCCCGGTCAAGATCCGCATCCCGGAGCCGGGCCCCCTGGCGGGCAGGCTGCTGCCGGGCCTCTCCACCGAGGTGATAGTGGATACCCGCACCCCTGATCCCGTGGTGGCCGCCCACTGATGGAACCCATTCCACGCCGCAACTGGATCGCGGTCATGGGGGGCCTCATCGGCGCCTTCATGGCCATCCTCGACATCCAGATCACCAACGCCTCCCTGAAGGACATTCAGGGGGCCCTCTCGGCCACCCTGAGCGAGAGCTCCTGGATCTCCACCTCCTATCTGGTGGCGGAGATGATCGCCATCCCCCTGAGCGGCTGGCTGAGCCGGGGGCTGAGCGTGCGGCGCTACCTGCTGTGGACCACGGGGGCCTTCATCGTCGCCTCCGTGCTCTGCTCGTTCAGCTGGAACCTCACCAGCATGATCGTCTTTAGGGCGCTGCAGGGCTTCACCGGCGGGGCCCTGATCCCCATGGCCTTCTCCCTCATCGTCAGCCTGCTGCCGCTGCACAAGCGGGCCACCGGCATGGCGCTGTTCGGCCTGTGCGCCACCTTCGCCCCCGCCATAGGCCCGACCCTGGGCGGCTGGCTGACCGAGCAGATGTCCTGGCACTACATCTTCTACCTGAACGTGCCGCCGGGCCTGCTGGTGATGGCCATGCTGGCCCACGGCCTGGACAGGAAGCCGGTGGACTGGGAGGTGATCAAGCGGGTGGATCTGGTCGGCATCCTCACCATGGCGGTGGGGCTGGGCCTGCTGGAGGTGGTGCTGGAAGAGGGCAACAGAGAGGACTGGTTCGGCTCCAGCTTCATCGTGCGGCTCACCGTCATCTCCGTGGTGGCGCTAGTGTTCTTCGTCATCAGCCAGCTGCTGCGCCGCCACCCCCTGGTCAACCTGCGGCTGCTGCACAACCCGCGCTTCGCCCTGGCCTGCTTCGCCTACCTGGTGCTCGGCATGGCGTTGATGGGATCCATCTATGTGCTGCCGCTCTACATGACCCAGATCCACAACTACAACGCCCTGGAGATAGGGGAGGTGCTGATGTGGATGGGACTGCCTCAGCTGCTGGTGCTGCCCCTGGTGCCCAGGCTGGTGACCCGCATCGATCCGCGCTATCTGGTGAGCTTCGGCTTCCTGGTGTTCGCCATCAGCTGCTTTATGAACGTCAACATGAGCGCCGACTACGCCGGCCCCCAGCTGATCCAGTCGCTCGTCGTGCGCGCCCTGGGCCAGCCCTTCGTCATGGTGCCGCTCTCCCTGGTGGCGACCGCCAGCCTGACCCCGGAGGAGATCCCCTCCTCCTCCACATTGCTCAACGTGCTGCGCAACCTGGGGGGCGCCTTCGGCATCGCCATCATCGCCACCCTGATCGACAACGACACCCGGATCCACGTCAGCCAGATCGGCAGCACCCTGGCCGCCACCAGCATCGAGGGACAGAGCTACCTGCTGCAACTGGCCCAGAACCTGATGGCCCAGGGCTCGGATCCGGCGCTGGCGCAGCAGCAAGCCAGGGCCATGCTGTCGAACACCATCGGCCGCGAGGCGGCCATCATGGCCTACAACCAGGTGTTCTACGTGATGGGCATCTTCCTGTTCATCGCCAGCGCCCTGATGCTGCTGCTCAGGCAGCCGGCCCCCAGGACGGCGGATGCAGAACCGCTGGAGGCGTGAAAAACGGTGAGAATGGAATAGCAAAACGGGCCTAAGGGCCCGTTTTTTGTCTGTGCCCCCCTCAGCGAGGAGACAACTCCGACACCCTCAGCCTGCCAGCGAAGCGGCGATCAGGAACTGGGCGGCGAAGTAGCTGCTCATGATCCAGGCCGTGGCATGGGGGAAGGGGCGACGGAAACGGTCAAGGGCCAGCATGCTGTCGGAGAAGAGGAACATCAGGGCCCCCACCAGGGCGGCGGCGCTGCCGGCGGTGAGGGAGGCGTGCCAGGCACCGGCGGCCACCCAGGCCATGGCGATGATCACCAGCATGTAGCAGAAGACGGGGATCCGCATCTCGCCGAGCTTGCTCCACAGCAGGCCGAACACCATGCCGGCCAGCCCCAGCAGCAGCAGACCGTCCACCAGCTTGAGCACCAGGGGGCCCTGAGCGAAGCCGACGATGTAGCAGAGGTGCGCGACAAGAAATGCCGCCAGCCCCTGGATGAAACGATCCCTTGGCAGCATCAGCAGCACGTCCCCGGCCAGCGACAGGCAGAGGCCCAGCAGGATCCAGGCATGAGAACCGTTGTGGTCGTCGCTCTGGTAGCCGAATGCCAGGGCGATGATGAACAGCATGGTCAGCGGCTTGCTGATGTAGAACTGACGAGGGTCTGAGCCGTAGGCCGCGCGGATGTGCCACCAGCCCGATGCGATGATCAAGAAACTCAATAACATGCCCTGCTCCTCACCGGCTGCTCGCACTCGGACGGCAACCTCTTTAGTGCACGCAAGAGTAGCAAATTCCCCCGGGCAGTGGCAGGGGGCGAAGCAGATGGCACCCTACGCCTAAAGTCTAATTGCCCCCTCCTCACGGCTCGGGCATAAGAGACAGCTCCGGAGGATCACCATGGAAGACGCAATGACCAACTACCTGCCCGCCATCGACATCATGATGTGCCACCTTGGCATCAGTTTTGAGCAAGCCTGCGAGCAGCTGGGCCTGAGCCCGCAGGAACAGCAGACCCTGGATCTGCTGCAAAAGCAGAAGCAGGTTCAATCAAACTAGCCCTCCCGGTATGCCCGTGGTCTGCTGCAGAGGCGGCGGCCGGCATCACCTCCCCCCAGCATTGAAAACGGCGCCCGAAGGCGCCGTTTTTATGGTCGAGGCTCAGGGACGCACCGCCCGCCGGCGTTGCAGCCAGACGATGACGCCGAACAGCAGGAAGCCGGGCAGCCACATCAGCTCCTTGTGCCAGCGCTCGGTGGGGGCCTTCACGCTCAGGATCTGCTGATCCATCTCCAGCCCCAGATCGGCGGCCTGGCTGCCGAAGGTGACGGTGTCGATCAGGATCTTGCCGTCCTGTTCATAGGTCTGGATCCCCAGCTTGGCCAGGCGATCCTCGCCGCTCGTCCCCTCCGGCACCGGCAGCAGCACGGTGAAGCGGCGCAGCTTGCCGACCGCGTCCTCCCCTTCCATACGCAGGCGCAGGGTGCTCTCGGCCTCCACCTGCCCCATGGTCTGCACCAGCTCGGCCGGGGCCGTGTCACGGTAGGGGTCGTGCAGCAGATCCATCCAGAAGCCGGGGCGGAACAGGGTAAAGGCCACCAGCAGCAGCAGCAGGCTCTCGTACCAGCGGCTCTTCACCAGGAACCAGCCCTGGGTCGCGGCGGCGAAGATCAGCATGGCCACCGTGGCCACGATGAAGATCAGCACCCCGTGGGCGAAGTCCACGTTGATGAGCAGCAGATCGGTGTTGAAGATGAACAGGAAGGGCAGCGCCGCGGTGCGCAGGCTGTAGTAGAACGCCGTGATCCCGGTCTTGATGGGATCGCCCTTGGAGACGGCCGCCGCCGCGAACGAAGCCAGCCCCACCGGCGGGGTCACGTCCGCCATGATGCCGAAGTAGAACACGAACAGGTGCACCGCGATGAGCGGCACTATGAGGCCGTTCTGCTGCCCCAGGGTGACGATCACCGGCGCCAGCAGGCTCGACACCACTATGTAGTTGGCGGTGGTCGGCAGCCCCATGCCGAGGATCAGGCTCAGCAGGGCGGTGAGGATGAGCATGAGCAGCAGGTTGCCCATGGAGAGGAACTCCACCAGATCCGCCAGCACCAGGCCGACGCCGGTCTGGGAGACGGCCCCGACGATGATGCCGGCGGTGGCGGTGGCGATGCCGATGCCGATCATGTTGCGGGCGCCGGCGATCAGCCCCTCGCGCAGGTCCACCACGCCGTCGGTGAAGCTGCCGTAGTCATGCTTGCCGTCGGTGCGCAGCCAGTTCAGCAGCGGCCGCTGGGTCAGCAGTATGATGATCAGCATCACCGAGCCCCAGAAGGCCGACAGCCCGGGGGAGAGGCGCTCCACCATCAGGCACCACACCAGTACCACCACGGGCAGCAGGAAGTGCAGGCCGGAGAGCAGCACGGAGCGGGTCTCCGGCAGCTCGTCCAGGGGCTTGTCCGGATCCTCGGCAGGCAGCGGTGCGTTGCTCGCGGCTATCTTGAGCAACCCCAGATAGGCGACGGCCAGCAGCAGGCTGATCCCCGGCAGGGCATGGTCGCCCAGCACCGGCTTGAGCCAGCCCAGGCCGTAGTAGACCGCCATGGAGAGGCCGCTGATGAGGGCGGCACCGAAGGCGAAGCCGGTCAGGCGGCGCAGCCAGGGGCGCGGCTGGCGGTTGCCGATGGGCTCCATGCCGAGCTTGAGCGCCTCCAGATGGACGATGTAGAGCAGCGCGATATAGGAGATGGCCGCCGGCAGGAAGGCGTGCTTGATGATCTCCACGTAGGGAATGCCCACGTACTCCACCATCAGGAAAGCCGCGGCGCCCATGACGGGGGGCATGATCTGGCCATTGACCGAGGAGGCCACTTCCACCGCACCGGCCTTCTCCTTGGAAAAGCCGACCCGTTTCATCATGGGGATGGTGAAGGTGCCCGTGGTGACCACGTTGGCAATGGACGAGCCGGAGATGACCCCGGTCAGGGCCGAGGCCACCACGGCCGCCTTGGCCGGGCCGCCGCGCAGGTGACCCAACAGGCTGAAGGCGAGCTGGATGAAGTAGTGACCGGCACCCGCACGCTCGAGCAGGGCACCGAACAGCACGAACAGGAAGACGAAGCTGGTGGAGACCCCGAGGGCGATGCCGAACACCCCTTCGGTGGTGATCCACTGGTGATTCGCCAGGGCGTGCAGGCTCACCCCGCGGTGGGCCAGCAGGGAGGGCATCCAGGGGCCGGCCAGGCTGTAGGCCAGGAAGACGATGGCGATGACCGCCAGGGCCGGGCCCAGTGCTCGGCGGGCGGCTTCCAGCAGGAGCGGGATGCCGATGCAGGCGACCGCGAAGTCCATGGAGGTCAGGTTGCCGGGGCGCTGGGCCAGCTGGTCATACATGACGAACAGGTAGCTGGCGACGGCGGCGCCGACGAGGCCGAGGGCGATGTCGGCGAGGGGCACCCGATCCCGCGGCGAGGTGCGCAGGGCCGGGAACACCAGATAGGCGAGCAGGATGGCGAAGGCCAGGTGGATCGAGCGGGTTTCAGTGTCGTTGAGCACGCCGACGCCGAGGGAGAACGGCAGTGGCGAGGCGATCCAGAGCTGGAACAGGGACCAGACCAGCGCGAGGCCCGCGATGATCCAGCTCATGGCGCCGACCGGCAGGCGGGCACCCACGTCCTGGGCGATCAGCTCCTCGGCCGAGAGCGCCTCTTGTTGTTGTGTTTGCTGCATAGTGTGACTCTGTTGGTGCTGCAATAAACGGGACTCGCTCCCCCTAAGGAGGAGCGAGTCCGGGGCACATCCGAAGCCGCAGCCGGATTACATCCAGCCACGTTCCTTGTAGTAGCGGACCGCGCCTTCATGCAGCGGGGCGGAGAGACCCACCTTGATCATGTCGGCCTCTTTCAGGTCGGCGAAGGCCGGGTGCAGGCGCTTGAAGCGATCCAGGTTGTCGAACACGGACTTGACCAGCTGGTAGACCACTTCCGGATCGGCCTTGGCGCTGGTGGAGAGCACCGCCTTGCCGCCGATGGACGGGGTCGGGTTCGGGCTGCCCTTGTAGAGGCCACCGGGGATCTCGGCCTTGCTGTAGTAGCTCTTCTCGGCCAGCAGCTTGTCGATCTCGGGGCCGGTCACCGGCACCAGCACGGTGTCCGTGGTGGTGGAGGCTTCCTGGATGGCGCCGTTCGGGTGGCCCACGAAGTAGCTCATGGCGTCGATGTTGTTGTCACCCAGGGCGGAGGCCTGCTCGGCGGGCTTGAGCTCGGAGACCAGGCTGAAGGCGGACTTGTCCCAGCCCTTGACGGCCATGATCTCTTCGAAGGTGTCCCGCTGGCCGGAACCCGGGTTGCCGATGTTGACGCGCTTGCCCTTGAGATCGTCGAAGCCGGCGACCTTGGCATCCTTGCGGGCCAGGATGGTGAACACTTCGCTCTGCAGGGAGAAGACGGCGCGGATGTCGTCCATGGCCCCTTCGGCCTTGAACGGCTCTACGCCCTTCATCGCCTTGTACTGGTGGTCGGACTGCATGATGCCGAAGTTGAACTCACCGGAGCGGATGCCGTTGACGTTGGCCACGCCACCGCCACTGGCCGGTGCGTTGCACTTGATCTGGTGATCGGCGGCGCCGCGGTTGAGGAAGCGGCAGATGGACTGGCCCGCCACATAGTAGACGCCGGTCTGACCGCCGGTGCCTATGGTCACGAAGCGCTCCTGCGCCTGTACCGGACCACCAAAAGAGACACCGACCAGGGCAGCCGACAGGGCGCACGCCAAGGATAATCCTTTCATGTTCTTCATCCTTTTCATTGATTTATCCCACCCGATTCCCGGGTGAATATGAGACGGACCCGCATTAAGACCGGATCTGCCTGTACAGCCTCGTACGAGGAAATGGTCGAGCGGCGAGCGCCCTGCCATCAGCCACCATCATCCTGCGGTGAGATAATCGGCGTCATGCCGATCGGAGGTGATCTGACCACGGCTGGCCAGTTCAAAAGAGTTAACGCCCCCGATTAAGCACATGGCGCCAACATAAATCAAACAAAACAGCAAAATGGTGGATTTAAATAGCGAGAATTTTGAAGCGGATCATCAATTTCTCTGCCGCAGATTAATTAGATGCGCCATCGAATGGAAGCAATAAAAACGTGGGCAGATTCTTTCGTAACCCTTGACTGGCAAGGGTTCCCATTCTGGTGTGTTCTATCGAAATGACGGCCATATCCAGCATAAACACCATCTCGATGACGTCGCCGCCACCAGGATGCAGAAACCCCGATCGACCGCCTTCGCCGGCGGCCCGATCGGGGCTTAGTTACAAATCGTTTTCATCCGACCCAGGCGGTCACGCCTTGCTGCCGGCCAGCTCCAGGATGAAGGCGAACTCCAGGGCGATGTCCTCATAGGCCTTGAAGCGCCCCGACTTGCCGCCGTGACCGGCGTCCATGTCGGTGCTCAGCAGCAGCAGATTGTCGTCCGTCTTCAGCTCCCGCAGCTTGGCGACCCACTTGGCGGGCTCCCAGTACTGCACCTGGGAGTCGTGCAGCCCTGTGGTGACCAGCAGATTGGGGTAGGCCTGGGCCTTGACCTGATCGTAGGGGCTGTAGGCCAGCATGTAGTCGTAGTAGCGCTTCTGGTTCGGGTTGCCCCACTCGTCGTACTCGCCCGTGGTGAGGGGAATGGACTCGTCCAGCATGGTGGTGACCACGTCGACGAAGGGCACCTGGGCCACCACGCCGCGGTAGAGCTGGGGCGCCTGGTTGATGACGGCCCCCATCAGCAGGCCGCCGGCGCTGCCCCCCATGGCGTAGACCTGATCTCTGGCGCCATAGCCCCGGGCCACCAGCGCCTCGGTCACGTCGATGAAGTCGTGGAAGCTGTTCTGCTTCTTCAGCAGCTTGCCGTCTTCATACCAGGCGCGGCCCAGCTCCTCGCCACCCCGCACGTGGGCGATGGCGTAGACGAAGCCGCGATCCAGCAGGCTCAGGCGCGAGCTGCTGAAGTCCGGATCCATGCTGGCACCGTAGGATCCGTAGCCATAGACCAGCAGCGGATTCTGGCCGACCTGCTTGAACTTGTCCTTGCGATAGACCAGGGAGACAGGCACCTTGACGCCGTCGCGGGCGGCGATCCAGAGCCGCTCGCTGGCATACTGGTCCGCCTTGAACCCCGCCACCGGCTGCTGCTTGAGCAGGGTGCGCTTGCCGCTGTCCATGTCGAGCTCATAGGTGGAGGACGGCGTGGTCATGGAGGAGTAGCCATAGCGCAGGGCGCTCGTCTCCGGCTCAGGGTTGTAGGCGAGCCAGGTGACGTAGGCGGGGTCGTCGAAGGCGATCTCCTTCTGCTCGCCGCTCTGCCAGTTGACCTGACGCAGCCGGGTCAGCCCCTGGCTGCGCTCCTCCAGCACCAGCCAGTCCCTGAACAGGGCGTAGCTCTCCAGCAGCACGTCGGGATTGGGGGCGATCACCGCCTTCCAGCGATCCACCGGGCTCTCCCTGGTCTCGTACAGGCCGAAGTTCTTGCCGTCCTTGTTGGAGCGCACGTAGAAGCGGCCGCGGTAGTGATCCAGGCTGTATTCGTGGTCCACCTGGCGCGGCAGGAACAGTCGCGGCGTCTGACCCGGCACATTGGCGTCGATGAGGCGCGCCTCGCTGGTGGTGGTGCTGGAGAGGGCGATGACGATGAAGTCTTCCGAGGTGGTGGCGTAGAGGCTGACGTAGAAGCTGTCGTCCTTCTCCTCGTAGACCAGCTGATCCTTGGCCGGATCCGTGCCGAGGGTGTGGCGATAGACCTGATAGGGCAGCAGGGTCTGGGGGTGCTTGCGCACATAGAACACCGTCTTGCTGTCGTTGGCCCACACCAGGTTGCCCGAGGTGTTCTCGAGGACGTCGGCGGCCCATTTGCCGCTCTCCAGATCCAGGAACTGGATCTTGTATTGACGGCGGGAGAGGAAGTCCTCCGCCACCGCCAGCCAGCGGTTGTTGCGGCTCACCTCCAGGGCTCCCAGAGAATAGAAGTCGTGCCCCTCGGCCCGTTGGTTGCCGTCCAGCAGCAGGCTGGACGCCTCGTCCCCCTCCACCTTGCTGCGGGAGTAGATGGCGTACTCCTTGCCCGGCTCGTAGCGGGTCTGGTAACGGTAGCCGTTCTTCACATAGGGAACGGACTCATCCTGCTGGGGAATGCGGGCCACCATCTCCTGGTAGAGCTGATCACGCAGCGGCTTGGCCGGCTTGAGCATGGCCTCGGTGTAGGCGTTTTCGGCCTTGAGATAGTCCAGCACCTCAGGTTTCTGCCGCTCGTCATCGCGCAACCAGTAGTAGTTGTCGACCCGCGTGTCCCCGTGCTTCTTGAGTGGATGGGGATGCTTGGCCGCCACCGGGGGAACAATGGCGGACGGGAGGGAGGTATCGCTTGTAGGCATGGTGGACTCTTCATTGGCATGGGAAGAGGGGGCGACCAGCAGGCAAGCCAGCAGCAACCCTCGGGAAAAGGTGAACATGTCGCATCCTCTGCGCAGTAACAGGGCTGACGGCCCGGGGGAACGCCAGACATCGACGGCACACGCCGCCACCCGTACCGCCGATGCGGTGACCAGGCTGGCGAAAGGGTGCACTGTCCCTGAGAAAATAAATTGGCGATCAATCTGCCCCTTGTCGCCCGGGGTTGCAAGCGATCCCCTGACTTTCCCCCCAAATCGACGAAAAAGGGCCGCCATCTCGCGATGGCGGCCCCTTCCTGACCGCGAACGGCACGGGCTCGCTCAGGTGTGCCTCACATGATGGAAGCGTGCCTGCTCACGGCCAGCCTTCATCAGCCGGGATAGCTCGACCAGACCCTGGTCACACCCTCCTTGTCTATGCTCAGCACCTCATAGGGCTGACCCGGAATGTCCATGCCCGGCGCACTCTGAGGCATGCCCGGAATGGTCAGGCCGCGGATCGCCGGCTTCTCCTTGAGCAGCTTCTGCACGTCGGCGGCGGGTACATGCCCCTCCACCACATAGCCGTTCACCACCCCGGTGTGGCAGGACGCCAGCTGCGGGGTGATACCGTGCTGCTGCTTGACCGGTTCAAGCTCTTCGGTTTCCACGACCTTGACTGCGAAGCCGTTCTCTTCCATGTGCTTGATCCAGGTCTTGCAGCAGCCGCAGTACTTGGACTTGTAGACGGTCATCTGCTCGGCTGCCAGAGCAGAAAAACTGAGGGTACCGGCCACCACGGCCAGCAACAGGGACTTGTACATAACTCACCTCGGATAAGAAGAAATGCCCAAAAAACGGGGGAACTCGACTCAACCTTGGTGGCGGGGAGGACGCTCCAGTCGCTCGGACGGCGCGTCCGGCATGAACAGGGAGGGGGAGAGGAAGTCCGGGGAGTCCGGCTCAAGCCGGGCCACCGTCAGGCTGTCGGCGGTGAGCACCGTCATGGCGAGCGCCGAGGTGAAGCTGCCGCAGGGCATGGCCTTCTCCAGGGTGCGTTCGCTCTGGCTGCAATGGGGCGTCAGGGTACAGAGATCGGTGGCCGCCCGGCTGCCAAACGACATCAGCACCATCAGCAGACTCCACAGGGGGAGCCAGCAACGGGCGCGAGCGAGTTGGCGACGGGTCAGGACCATGACAGGACTCATTGACGAAATGATGGCCCATGGTAACCCCTGGCCCTGGGGGAGGGTCAAGCCCGCCAGCTGAGGGAGATCAAAAGCGCGCGAGATAACGGCCATCGACCGCCAGACGCGGCCACAGCCGGGGACTCGCCATGCCCCGTGACGGTGTCATTCACACCCGATGCTGGCAGGCCAGGGTGCTTCTTGATAACGTCGCTGCTCAATGCACCTTTTTTGCCGGTACTAGACCTCTTCAGGAACCCCATGAAACGCATTCTGGTTATCTTCTCGCACCCGGCGCTGCAGAGTTCCCGGGCCAACAAGCAACTGTTGCAGGCCTTGTCCGGCCTGGACGGCATCACGCTGCACGACCTCTACCACCACTACCCCGACATGTTCATCGACGTGAAGCGGGAGCAGGGCCTGCTGTCGGAGCACGACATCATCGTCTTCCAGCACCCCTTCTACTGGTACTCCTGCCCGGCCATCATGAAGGAGTGGATGGATCTGGTACTGGAGTACGGCTACGCCTACGGCCCGGAAGCCCACGCCCTCAGCGGCAAGCAGTGGCTCTCTGCCATCACCACGGGGGGGGCTCCCGAATCCTATTGCAGCGCCGGCTACAACCAGCGTCCCCTGCTGGACTTTCTGCTGCCGTTCCAGCAGACCGCACAGCTGTGCGGCATGACCTGGTTGCCACCCTTCGTGCTGCACTCCTTTCACAAGATCCGTGACCCGGAGGCGCTGCGCCGCTGCGGCCAGGACTATCGCCAGTTGCTCTGTGCCCTGCGGGACGAACAGCTGACGCCGGCCCAGCTCGCCGGCAGCGCCTATCTGCGGGATCTGCTGGAGGGACTGTCATGATACGAAGCGAGACGAGACAACGAGGGCGGAGGAGTCACTGATGGAACACGGATTGCTGTTTGACGCCCTGATCTATCTTTCTGCCGCGGTGATCGCGGTGCCGCTGGCCAAGCGCTGGGGGCTGGGATCGGTGCTCGGTTACCTGCTGGCGGGCATCATCATCGGCCCCTTCCTGCTCGGCCTGGTGGGGGAGCAGAAGGATGTGATGCACTTCGCCGAGTTCGGGGTGGTGCTGATGCTGTTTCTGGTCGGCCTGGAGCTCCGTCCTGCCCTGCTCTGGCAGTTGAAGGGGCCCATCCTCGGCACCGGCGGCCTGCAGGTGCTGCTCACCAGCGCCGCCCTGACCGGAGTCGCCTCCCTCATCGGCCTGCCCTGGCAGCAGGGGCTGGCCATCGGCCTCATTCTGGCGCTCTCCTCCACCGCCATCGTGCTGCAGAGCCTGCAGGAGCGCAGGCTGATGCAGAGCGAGAGCGGCCGATCCGGCTTTGCGGTGCTGCTGTTCCAGGACATCGCCGTCATCCCCATCCTGGCCATACTGCCGCTGCTCGCCATCGCGCCCGTGGCCAGCGGCGGCGGCCCCGAACTGGCGGGCTGGCAACACGGTCTGCTGGTGGTGGCCGCCATCGCCGGCATAGTGCTGGGGGGTCACTACCTGATGCGGCCCGTGTTCCGCGCCATCGCAGAGGCCCACATGCGGGAGATCTTCGTCGCCGCCGCCCTGCTGCTGGTGATCGCCATCGCCGTGCTGATGGAGTCGGTGGGCCTCTCCCCTGCCCTCGGCTCCTTCCTCGCCGGCGTGGTGCTGGCCGACAGCGAATATCGCCACGAGTTGGAGGCGGACATAGAGCCGTTCAAGGGGCTGCTGCTCGGCCTCTTCTTCATGTCGGTGGGGGCCGGCATCGACTTCAGCCTGTTTGCCGCCCATCCCCTGCTCATCCCGACCCTGGTGATTGGCCTGATGGTATTGAAATGGGGAGTGCTGATGGGGCTCGGCCTCATCATTCGTATCTCCCCCAGCCAGCGCTGGACCTTCGCCCTGGCCCTGGCCCAGGGTGGGGAATTCGCCTTCGTGCTGTTCTCGTTCGCCGCCCAGAACAAGGTGCTGCCGGGGGAGACCATCTCCCTGCTGACCCTGGTGGTGGCGCTCTCCATGGCACTGACACCGCTCTTGCTGATCCTGAACGACAGGGTGATCCAGCCCTGGTTCGACTATCGCAACCGGGAGGACCAGCCGGAGCACGAGCAGCCGGAACTGGTGGAGCACCCTGTCATCATCGCCGGCTTCGGCCGCTTCGGTCAGATAGTGGGGCGCCTGCTGCACGGCCATGGCATCGGCACCACCATACTCGAGCAGGACGCCAGCCAGATCGAGATGCTGCGCAAGTACGGCTATCAGGTATTCTACGGCGATGCCAGCCGGCTCGACCTGCTGCACGCCGCCGGCGCCCACAAGGCCAGGCTGCTGGTGCTCTCCATCAACGATCCGGCCACCTCTCTCGCGGTGATCGAGATGGTGAAGAAACACTTCCCGCATCTCAGGATCCTGGCCCGTGCCCAGGACAGGCCCCACGCCCACGAGATCCTGCGCCACGGGATCGACAGCGTGTACCGGGAAACCCTGGGGTCGGCGGTGGATCTCGGGGTCGAGGCCCTGACGCAGCTGGGATTCCGGGCCAACCAGGCCTGGCGGGCCGGCCAGATGTTCAAGCAGTATGACAACCGGCTGCTGCGGGAACAGGTCAACTACCTGGACGACGAACACACCTATATCAACAAGAGCCTGCAATACCGCGAAATCCTCTCCGACCTGCTGCAAGACGATCAGGAAGGGCAGGAGCGTACCCACGCCCACAACTGGAACAGCGGTCTGCCCGACAACGACAAGGAAGCAATATGATTGCCTATTACCCCATGCTCAAACACCTGCACATGACCCTGGCCCTGGTCAGCCTGCTGCTGTTCGTCTACCGCTGGAGCCTGGCGCTCGGCGGCAGCGAGCGGTTGCAGCAGAAGTGGCTGAAGATCCTGCCCCATGTCAACGACACCTTCCTGTTGCTGTTCGGGATCCTGTTGGCGGTGACCCTGCAGATGAGCCCAGGTCAGCAGCCCTGGCTGATGGGCAAGCTGATCGCCCTGGTGGTCTACATAGGTCTCGGCGTCATGGCGCTCAAGCGGCCGGCCCGCGGCCAGAAACTCGTGGCTGGCATCGCCGCGATCGCGGTATTCGGCTACATGATAGGTGCGGCCATCACCAAGTCTGCCTGGTCCTGGCTGGCCTGATGACCCCTGGCGGTGAGGGCTGGTGCCTCACCGCATTTCCCCCTCCCGATACGCTCCGGACCCCATTCCCCCCTCTGCCATCAGGATGGGGACAATCCTGCCGAGGCTTAATTTCAGCAAAAAAAAGCCCCAAACAGACCTTAAAATCTCATTTTTTACTTTATTTATCATTATCTTACAAAATTATGTATGAAAATGGCGACAGTTGTCGCAGCAAAACTTGCGACATAGACTGTCGCAGGCCATGGCTAGGATACACTCAACGCTAAACCAGTGAAGGCATGCACCATGAGTAAGAAGCTGTTACGACAACTGACCTTGGCGCGTTGCATCCCGCACCGCCCTTACAAGCTGACCGCCAGCCAGCTCCAGGTAAAACTGGAAGAGGAAGGCATTCATGTCAGTCTCCGTACCGTGCAACGGGACCTGGAAGAGATGTCCGGCATGGGGCTGTTCGACCTCACCTCTGATGAACGCAGCAAACCCCATGGCTGGTGCTTCGAGCGCCATGGCCTCAACGATTTTGCCAACATCATGCCGCTCTCTCTGGCTGTGGCCCTGAAGACCTGGAGCGATCAGGCGAGCCAACTGCTGCCGGCGAGCGTGCTGACCGAATTGAACCCGCTGGTCGACAAGGCCGGCCAGGTGATCCGCGACAGCCAGAGCGAACTGGCCGAGCGCTGGCTGGAGAGCGTGCATCAGTCGCCGCGTCCGTTTGCCGGCAACCCGGAGATCCGCCGCAGCACCCTGATCCGCGACGCCCTCTGGCGCGGTCGCAAGTTCAGCGCCGAGATCCAGCGCGTCATCAAGGAACGCACCGTGTGGCTCTGCTACGACCGCATCAACCCGCTCGGGATCCTGAACCAGTCCGACGGCCCCATCCTGCTCTGCACCCTGTCCGAGCTGGATCCCAAGGTCTATGGCATTCCGTTCGATCACATCAAGAACGTGGAGCTGACCAACTTCAGCGCGACCCAGCCGAAGGATTTCAACATCCAGAAGCTGATCCGCGACCAGGGTTATCAGGACGTCAGCGGCCCGATCCGCTTCGTCGGCCGTATCGATGCCAACTGCCCTACCCTGATCGACGGGCAGATCCCTGGGCACAATCCGCGCATGACCCGCTACGACAAGCGCAGCGTGGTGGTGGAGACCGAAGTGCAGGATACGCCCGAGTTCCGCTCCTGGCTGAACAACATGAGCGGCGATCTGGAAGTGCTGGCTCCCGAATCACTGCGCAAGGCCTACCCGACTCCTGGGACAAGGGTCAGCTAAAGAAACCAGCAGACAATACAAAGCCGAGATTTATCTCGGCTTTTGTCTACTTTTAAAGCATAAAAATTCAAATAATTTTGAACTCTTACACCCCTGATTGAAGCGGCTGTACCATCGTTTTCCTCCCGATTTCCGCTTGTGAGAGATCTGCCATTCCCCCTGTAAGACCCCTCAGTGTTGAACCGTACGCAAAGCCATCCCGGGCGGGATATACTTTCCAAAGAAACCAACTAAGTCATTGATATAAATAAATAATAAGCTTGGCGATGGACGAGTGATTCACACCGCGGCCTGCGCCTGTCGCCTTGCCCGCCTTGTACATGTACACGATTGCCTTACTATGGGTCTCACAAGGACGAGCCGGTTCGGCAGGATGCAGGAACGGCGAATAAACAGGGAATAATCCACAGGACGTGGATCAGGAACACCTCGGGATGAGGCCGATGACTTGGATAGTCATCACAGGGAGCGACAGGACAACTGCAGGATGCGGTCTCAGGACACCTCAGGAAGAGGCTGAGTGGCAAGGACAGTCACTCGCAAGGACGAAAGGACGCCGCAAGATGCGGTCAGGAACAGCTTCAGGATGAAGCGAGATAGCCAGGGTGGTTATCTGTCAGGAAGACGCAAGGAACACCACGGGATGTGGTAACGGACACCTCCAGGATGGAGAGGGTGAAGCAATCAGGATCGATTGCCAGGCTAGGAAGGCCACAGGACACCCCAACGGATTGGGAAGGGGAAATTCCAAAGGAAAGGATAGAGTCAAGGATTGCAGGGAGCATGGCAGTTCATGGACTGGACGAAATGACTTGAGGGGACGGCAGACGCCGTCCCCTTTTCTTTTGCCTCTGTCCCAATTATGTGTTGGAAGGCTAGCCTTGGAGTAAGTCATCACCTTGAGGGCCTCCATCATGGACACCCAAGCCTTCCAACATCTCCTTACCCTGTTCCCACAACTCTCTCTTCGACAACGACATATCGCTCGGCGTGAGTTGCAGCAACTCAGCTTGCCCCCTCCTATTAATGCCCTGCTTGTCCCATTGTCATGCGCAACCGTTGCAAACCATGCTTGCGGACCTGCTCTACCTTGACCAAGACGCCATTGGCACGCCGGAGAAAATCCCAATGCTGGCAAGACTATGCGCAGGCCCTCATCGAGGGGCTGACCATCAGAGAAGCAGCCCGGCGCTGCGGAGTCTGCAAGAACACAGCTTTCCTGTGGCGCCATCGCTTTCTGCGCGCCATGGCGGAGCATCGTGCCGACCATGAAGGGGGGGATTGTGGAAGTGGACGAGACCTTCTTCCTAGAGTCCTTCAAAGGCCAGTTTGTCTGGTCACGACCTGTTAGGCTGCGGGGTGGCAAAGGACGTACCCGAGGAACGGGACCGGATTATATCCCGGTCGTCGTGGTGCAAGACAGAGAAGATCATCTGGCCGACTTCCAACTAGCTCAGCTGGATGCCAAGCATGTGAAGGCGGTCCTGGCGCCGCTGGTGGACAAGGATGCGGTGCTGTGCAGTGATGGCGCAGGGATGTATGCGAGCTTTGCCCGCAGCCAGGGACTGAGCCATCAAGTGCTGCATAACCGGGTGGGACAGCGAGTGATAGCCGGTGCCTACCACACTCAACATGTGAACGGATATCACCACAGGCTAAAGGAGTGGATGGAGCGATTCCACGGAGTGGCGACGTCTTACCTGAAGAATTATCTGGGTTGGTGCAGGATGTTGGAGCTTTACGGAAGGGGGGTGAACATCAGGCTGTGCTTGCATGAGGCGCTAGAGCGCACCATGCACAAATGCCGGATAGCAAAAAGGCCTTCCCGTCAGGGAAGGCCTTTCAATTAGTGGCGGAGCGGACGGGACTCGAACCCGCGACCCCCGGCGTGACAGGCCGGTATTCTAACCGACTGAACTACCGCTCCGCATTCGGTTAGCTTTCGCTAAAGCTGTTGCTGCTTGTTTATGAGGTGTCATCCTCGCAGCCAGTGATGTGATTTTGTACATCGCTGTTTAATTGGGTGCCTGGCAGTGTCCTACTCTCGCATGGCGAATGCCACACTACCATCGGCGCTACAGCGTTTCACTTCTGAGTTCGGCATGGGGTCAGGTGGTTCCACTGCGCTATTGCCGCCAGGCAAATTCTTCAATCCAGAAAGCTGACGTGAATAACAACTCGGCTAGTTTGCTTTGTCATTACCACTGAATTTGTAAGTAGTTCATGCACTTGCTACAAGTCTTCGAACACTTCTTGGGTGTTGTATGGTTAAGCCTCACGGGTAATTAGTATGGGTTAGCTCAACACGTCGCCGCGCTTACACACCCCACCTATCAACGTTGTGGTCTCCAACGGCCCTTTAGGACCCTCAAGGGGTCAGGGATGACTCATCTCAGGGCTCGCTTCCCGCTTAGATGCTTTCAGCGGTTATCGATTCCGAACTTAGCTACCGGGCAGTGCCACTGGCGTGACAACCCGAACACCAGAGGTTCGTTCACTCCGGTCCTCTCGTACTAGGAGCAACTCCCTTCAATCATCCAACGCCCACGGCAGATAGGGACCGAACTGTCTCACGACGTTCTGAACCCAGCTCGCGTACCACTTTAAATGGCGAACAGCCATACCCTTGGGACCGACTTCAGCCCCAGGATGTGATGAGCCGACATCGAGGTGCCAAACACCGCCGTCGATATGAACTCTTGGGCGGTATCAGCCTGTTATCCCCGGAGTACCTTTTATCCGTTGAGCGATGGCCCTTCCATTCAGAACCACCGGATCACTATGACCTACTTTCGTACCTGCTCGACCTGTCCGTCTCGCAGTTAAGCTGGCTTATGCCATTGCACTAACCTCCTGATGTCCGACCAGGATTAGCCAACCTTCGTGCTCCTCCGTTACTCTTTGGGAGGAGACCGCCCCAGTCAAACTACCCACCAGGCACTGTCCGCGAGCCCGATTCAGGGCCCTGCGTTAGAACATCAAACATACAAGGGTGGTATTTCAAGGACGGCTCCAGCGCAACTGGCGTCACGCCTTCAAAGCCTCCCACCTATCCTACACATGTAGGTTCAATGTTCAGTGCCAAGCTGTAGTAAAGGTTCACGGGGTCTTTCCGTCTAGCCGCGGGTACACCGCATCTTCACGGCGAATTCGATTTCACTGAGTCTCGGGTGGAGACAGCATGGCCATGGTTACACCATTCGTGCAGGTCGGAACTTACCCGACAAGGAATTTCGCTACCTTAGGACCGTTATAGTTACGGCCGCCGTTTACCGGGGCTTCGATCAAGAGCTTCGCTTGCGCTAACCCCATCAATTAACCTTCCGGCACCGGGCAGGTGTCACACCCTATACGTCCACTTTCGTGTTTGCAGAGTGCTGTGTTTTTGATAAACAGTCCCAGCCATCTGGTCACTGCGACTCCCGTCAGCTCCATCCGCAAGGGACTTCACCAACAAGAGCGAACCTTCTCCCGAAGTTACGGTTCTATTTTGCCTAGTTCCTTCACCCGAGTTCTCTCAAGCGCCTTGGTATTCTCTACCCGACCACCTGTGTCGGTTTGGGGTACGATGACTTGTAATCTGAAGCTTAGAGGCTTTTCCTGGAAGCAGGGCATCAATGGCTTCCGCACCGTGGTGCGTTCGTCTCGTGTCTCAGTGTTGTGTCTCCGGATTTGCCTAGAAACACCACCTACGCACTTTCACCAGGACAACCGTCGCCTGGCCCACCTAGCCTTCTCCGTCCCCCCATCGCAATTACAAGTCGTGCAGGAATATTAACCTGCTTCCCATCGACTACGCCTTTCGGCCTCGCCTTAGGGGTCGACTCACCCTGCCCCGATTAACGTTGGACAGGAACCCTTGGTCTTCCGGCGAGGAGGCTTTTCACCCCCTTTATCGTTACTTACGTCAGCATTCGCACTTCTGATATCTCCAGCATACCTCTCGACACACCTTCGCAGACTTACAGAACGCTCCCCTACCACTCACACTTAGTGTGAATCCGCGGCTTCGGTGCCTGGTTTGAGCCCCGTTACATCTTCCGCGCAGGCCGACTCGACTAGTGAGCTATTACGCTTTCTTTAAATGATGGCTGCTTCTAAGCCAACATCCTAGCTGTCTGAGCCTTCCCACATCGTTTCCCACTTAACCAGAACTTTGGGACCTTAGCCGGCGGTCTGGGTTGTTTCCCTCTTCACGACGGA
>NZ_CP137630.1:4047500-4167500 GCF_033348475.1 Aeromonas sp. XH
CAACCGGGCATAGATGACAGCAAAATACGACGCAAGGCGTTGCCCAGCGTGTGACCAAAGCCACGCTCAAGCGGCTCGAGAGTCACTTTCGCGTGAGTCGGGCTAACTTGCTCGATGTCAACTAGCCGCGGTTTAAGAAAATCTGTTACAGAACCCAGCATTGTGTCCTCTCTTTAGAAGCTAGCTTTACTTGGAGTAAAGCTCGACGATCAGCTGTTCGTTAATGTCGGCAGACAGGTCGGAACGCTCCGGCAGGCGCTTGAAGGCACCTTCCATCTTAGCAGCGTCAACCTCTACCCAAGTCGGCTTCTCGCGCTGACCAGCAACTTCCAGGGAAGCTTTGATACGCGCTTGCTTCTTAGCCTTCTCGCGAACGCAGATCACGTCCTCAGGGGATACCTGGAAAGAAGGAACATTCACAACGCGGCCGTTTACCATGATGGCTTTGTGGCTCACCAGCTGACGAGATTCAGCACGAGTGGCGCCAAAGCCCATACGGTAGACGACGTTGTCCAGACGACCTTCCAGCAGCTGCAACAGGTTTTCACCGGTGTTGCCCTTTTGACGGGCAGCGTCGCGGTAGTAGTTGCGGAACTGTTTTTCCAGCACGCCGTAGATACGACGTACTTTTTGTTTCTCGCGCAGTTGTACGCCGTAGTCGGACAGACGCGCTTTACGCGCACCGTGCTGACCAGGAACGGTGTCAATCTTGCACTTAGAATCAATCGCACGAACACCAGACTTCAGGAAGAGGTCGGTGCCCTCACGACGGCTAAGCTTAAGCTTAGGACCGATATATCTTGCCATCTTCTTTCTCCAACAATCCTAGACCAAGTAGCTACCAGCGTTACACGCGGCGCTTCTTGGGAGGACGACAACCGTTGTGCGGGATCGGAGTCACATCAGTAATGTTAGTGATGCGGAAACCAGCCGCGTTCAGAGCGCGGATGGAAGACTCACGACCGGGACCCGGACCTTTGACCATGACTTCCAGGTTCTTCACGCCATATTCTTTGGCGATCTCACCAGCGCGCTCAGCAGCTACCTGGGCAGCAAACGGAGTGGACTTACGGGAACCACGGAAACCGGAACCACCAGAGGTAGCCCAAGACAGAGCATTGCCCTGACGGTCAGTAATGGTCACGATTGTGTTGTTGAAAGATGCATGAACGTGCGCAATACCGTCGCTCACTTGCTTTTTAACGCGCTTGCGAGCACGAGTCGGAGTTTTAGCCATTTTCTACCTTCCCGTTACTTCTTGATAGCCTTGCGCGGACCCTTACGGGTACGAGCATTGGTCTTGGTACGTTGACCACGAACAGGCAGGCTACGACGGTGACGCAAACCACGGTAGCAACCCAGATCCATCAATCGCTTGATGTTCATGGAAATCTGACGACGCAGGTCACCTTCAACGGTGAATTTACCTACTTGTTCACGCAGACTCTCGATCTGAGCTTCGTCCAGGTCTTTAATTTTCACATTCTCAGCGATACCGGCTGCGGCACAGATGGCCTTGGAGCGGGTACGACCGACGCCATAAATCGCAGTCAACGCAATGACTGCATGCTTATGGTCAGGAATGTTAATGCCAGCGATACGGGCCACTATTCACTCCTACATATAGTAGATAACGACCACCACAAAGCCCGTGAGCGGATACGTGGCGGTCAACCAATACACAACAAAAGTTGGCTGGCTATGATAGCCAGCACAACTATTTGTTGCAAGTACTAACCGTAAAAATTAGCCTTGGCGCTGTTTATGCTTTGGCTCGCTGCAAATCACACGCACCACACCGTGACGCTTGATG
Organism: Aeromonas sp. XH; assembly: GCF_033348475.1. Taxonomy (NCBI): domain Bacteria; kingdom Pseudomonadati; phylum Pseudomonadota; class Gammaproteobacteria; order Aeromonadales; family Aeromonadaceae; genus Aeromonas; species Aeromonas sp. XH. Next base: position 4,049,314 of record NZ_CP137630.1, read on the forward strand.
ATTTTGCAGTTACGGCAGATTGCCTTAACGGAAGCACGAACTTTCATTGCTTAACTCCGTAACTACGCCGACCTTTAGCGGCCGTAGCCCTTCAGGTTGGCCTTCCTCAGGACGTCGCCATATTGATGAGACATCATATGGGTCTGAACCTGAGCCATGAAGTCCATGATAACTACCACGATAATCAGCAGCGAGGTGCCACCGAAGTAGAACTGTACGTTCCAGGCAGTCATCAGGAACTGGGGTACCAGACAGATAAAGGTAATATAGAGCGCACCTGCCAATGTCAGGCGAGTCATAACCTTATCGATGTAACGTGCTGTCTGCTCGCCCGGGCGGATCCCCGGGATAAAGGCTCCACTCTTCTTCAGGTTATCTGCCGTCTCGCGGGGGTTGAACACCAGCGCGGTATAGAAGAAGCAGAAGAAGATAATGGCTGCTGCATACAGCATCTCATACAGGGGCTGACCCGGCTGCAGGACCATAGAGACCTGCTGCAGGATATCGGCAACCTTGCCCTCCCCCTGACCAAACCAAGAGGTAATGGTCCCCGGGAAGAGGATGATGCTGGATGCGAAAATCGCAGGAATCACACCGGCCATATTCACTTTCAACGGCAGGTGTGTGCTTTGCGCTGCGAATACCTGGCGGCCTTGTTGACGCTTGGCATAGTTCACGACGATACGACGCTGACCACGCTCCACGAACACCACAAAGTAAGTCACTGCGAAAACAATCAAGCCCAGCAACAACAACAGCAGGATGTGCAATTCCCCTTGACGTGCCTGTTCGGCCGTAGCGCCAATGGCATGAGGCAGACCGGCAACGATACCTGTGAAGATAATCAACGAGATACCATTACCAATCCCACGCTCGGTAATCTGTTCACCCAACCACATCAAGAACATGGTACCGGTGACCAGACTCACAACGGCTGTGAAATAGAAGCCCAAACCCGGATGAGTCACGAGTCCTTGCATCATATTCGGCAAGCCGGTTGCAATACCAATGGCCTGGAACGTTCCCAAAACCAGCGTGCCCCAACGGGTATATTGGCTAATCTTGCGACGGCCGGATTCACCCTCTTTCTTGAGTTCAGCAAGAGCGGGATGAACCACAGTCAGCAGCTGGATAATGATCGACGCCGAAATGTACGGCATGATCCCCAGCGCAAGAATAGAAGCACGCGAGAGTGCACCACCACTGAACATGTTGAACATCTCAATGATGGTGCCCTTCTGTTGTTGGAACAACTCGGCCAGTACGGCGGCGTCAATACCAGGGATCGGCACATAAGAGCCTGCGCGGAACACGATAATTGCTCCGAGAACGAAGAGCAGACGGCTCTTCAGTTCACTCAGACCACCTTGTGCTTTAACATCCAATCCTGGTTTCTTAGCCATTGTACTGATTATTCCTCGATTTTACCGCCAGCGGCCTCGATGGCTGCACGTGCACCCTTGGTGACGGACAGACCACGAACGGTCACAGCACGGTCAATGTTGCCAGACAGAACAACTTTAGCGAACACGATGTTTTTGGTAATCACACCGGCTTGCTTCAGAGTGCTCACGTCGACCACATCACCTTCTACCAGGGCGATTTCATTCAGGCGCACTTCGGCAGAAACCAAAGATTTGCGAGAGAAGAAACCGAACTTCGGCAGACGGATTTTCAAAGGCATCTGGCCGCCTTCGAAACCGTTGCGGACTTTGCCGCCACCGGAACGAGAGGTTTGACCTTTCACACCACGACCACCGGTCTTGCCCAGACCAGAACCGATACCACGGCCCGGACGGTGCTTAACGCGCTTGGAGCCAGCGGCCGGAGACAGAGTATTCAGACGCATGCTTAGCCCTCCACCTTAACCATGTAATAAACCTGGTTGATCATGCCGCGTACGCAGGGAGTATCTTCCAGCTCAACGGTGTGACCAATGCGACGCAGACCCAGACCACGCAGAGTCGCCTTGTGCTTTGGCAGACGGCCGATAGAGCTGCGAGTTTGAGTTACTTTTACAGTGTTAGCCATGTCGCATTACCCCAGAATTTCTTCAACGCGCAGACCACGCTTGGCAGCGATCTGTTCCGGTGATTGACCGTGAACCAGAGCGTCGACAGTTGCGCGAACAACGTTGATCGGGTTGGTGGAACCGTAGGTCTTGGCCAGCACGTTGTGGATACCGGCAACTTCCAGCACGGCACGCATAGCGCCGCCTGCGATGATACCTGTACCTTGGGAGGCCGGCTTCATGAACACGGTGGAACCAGAGTGAACACCACGCACCGGGTGGTGCAGAGTGCCGTTGTTCAGTTCAACCTTGCTCAGGTTACGCTTAGCCTGTTCCATCGCCTTTTGAATGGCGGCCGGAACTTCACGGGCCTTACCGTAACCGTAACCTACACGGCCGTTACCATCACCCACCACGGTCAACGCGGTGAAGGACATGATACGACCACCTTTAACAGTTTTCGAAACACGGTTTACTGCAATGAGCTTTTCTTGCAGTTCGCCGGCTTGAGATTCGACTTTAGCCATCTTCGACTCCTAGCTTAGAACTGAAGACCAGCGTCACGAGCAGCGGCAGCCAGAGCGGCTACACGACCGTGATACTTGAAACCGGAACGATCGAAAGATACGTTCTGAACGCCTTTGGCAATGGCACGCTCAGCGATTGCTTTACCTACAGCGGTAGCAGCGTCTGCGTTACCGGTGTATTTCAGAGCTTCACTGATAGCCTTCTCTACTGTGGAAGCAGAGGCCAGAACTTCGGAACCGTTGGCTGCAATAACCTGCGCATAGATATGACGCGGGGTACGGTGAACAACCAGACGGGTAGCTCCCAGTTCCTGCATCTTTTTCCGAGCACGAGTAGCACGACGGAGACGAGCTGCTTTCTTGTCCATAGTGTTACCTTACTTCTTCTTAGCTTCTTTAGTACGCACTTGCTCGTTGGCATAGCGTACACCCTTGCCCTTGTAGGGCTCCGGAGCGCGGTAAGCACGGATATCGGCGGCGACTTGGCCAACCAGCTGCTTGTCCACACCACGCAGAACGATTTCGGTGGCGGACGGACATTCAGCGGTGACACCAGCCGGCAGCGCATGCTCTACCGGGTGAGAGAAGCCCAGTGCCAGCGCAACAGCATTGCCCTTGATGGAGGCTTTGTAACCTACACCAACCAGCTGCAGCTTGCGCTCGAAGCCTTGGGTAACACCGACTACCATGTTGTTGACCAATGCACGGGCAGTACCGGCCTGAGCGTCAGCACCAGCGATGCCGTCGCGCGGGGCGAACTTCAGTACATTGTCTTCTTTGGTCACTTCTACACCGGCGTGGATGGAACGAACCAGGGAACCTTTACCACCTTTGATGGACAGTTCCTGACCGTTCAGAGTCACCTCTACGCCAGCAGGAATAGTGACGGGTGCCTTAGCAACGCGAGACATTTCCGACCTCCTATTAAGCGACGTAGCAGATGATCTCACCACCCATGCTTGCCTTGCGGGCAGCACGGTCGGTCATCACACCTTTAGACGTGGACACGATAGCAACACCGAGACCGCCCATGACTTTCGGCAGATCAGTAGTGCGCTTGTAAATACGCAGGCCGGGACGGCTCACGCGTTGGATCAGTTCTACAACCGGCTTGCCCTGGAAATACTTCAGTTCGATTTCCAGTTCCGGCTTCACGTCACCAGCTACGTTGTAGCCAGCGATGTAACCTTCTTCTTTCAGCACTTTGGCGATAGCCACTTTCAGCTTGGAAGAAGGCATGGAAACCGCAACTTTGCTCGCCGCCTGACCGTTACGGATGCGGGTCAGCATATCCGCGATCGGATCTTGCATGCTCATAGTCTAACTCCCGAGATTCTTACCAAGAGGCCTTTTTGAGGCCCGGAATTTCGCCCTTCATGGCATGCTCACGCACCTTGATGCGGGACAGGCCAAACTTGCGCAGGAAACCGTGCGGACGACCAGTAATATTGCAACGGTTACGCTGGCGGGACGGACTGGAATCACGGGGCAGCTGTTGCAGTTGCAAGACAGCGTCCCAACGCGCTTCTTCAGAAGCGTTCATATCAACGATGATAGCTTTCAGCTCGGTACGCTTGGTGGCGTACTTGGCTGCCAGCTTCGCACGCTTAGCTTCGCGCGCTTTCATGGATGTTTTAGCCATAACCCTAACCTTACTTGCGGAATGGGAAGTTAAAGGCAGCCAGCAGAGCACGGCCTTCTTCGTCGGTATTCGCGGAAGTGGTGATGGTGATATCCAGACCACGGACGCGATCGACCTTGTCATAGTCGATTTCCGGGAAGATGATTTGCTCACGCACGCCCATGGAGTAGTTACCACGGCCATCGAACGCCTTGGCGTTCAGACCACGGAAGTCACGGATACGCGGTACGGAGATGCAAATCAGCCGTTCCAGGAACTCCCACATACGCTCGCCACGCAGGGTTACTTTACAACCTATCGGGTAGCCTTCACGAATCTTGAAGCCCGCAACAGATTTGCGTGCTTTGGTGATCAGCGGTTTCTGACCGGAAATGGCAGCCATGTCGGCAGCGGCATTTTCCAGCAACTTCTTGTCAGAGATCGCTTCACCAACACCCATGTTCAGGGTGATTTTCTCGATCCGAGGGACTTGCATGATAGTCTTGTAACCGAACTGCTTGGTCAGTTCATTTACTACATCGGATTTGTAGTAATCATGCAGTTTCGCCATCGTTAAACTCCAATTACTTCACAAGTTCGCCGGTGGATTTGAAGAAACGGACTTTCTTGCCGTCTTCAATCCGGAAACCAACGCGGTCAGCCTTGCCAGTGGCAGAGTTGAACAGCGCTACGTTAGATACATCGATGGGGGCTTCTTTGGTGACGATACCGCCAGCCTGACCCAGTGCGGGTACCGGCTTCTGGTGTTTCTTCACCTGGTTGATGCCTTCCACGATTACCTTACCTTTAGCAATCAGAACTTGAGTGACTTTGCCACGCTTGCCCTTGTCTTTGCCGGTAAGAACAATTACTTCGTCTTCGCGACGGATTTTAGCTGCCATCGTTCGACTCCTTACAGTACTTCGGGTGCCAGGGACACAATCTTCATGAACTTCTCGTTACGGAGTTCACGGGTCACCGGGCCAAAAATACGAGTACCGATTGGCTGTTGGTTGTTGTTAAGCAACACAGCCGCATTGTTGTCGAAACGGATGACAGAGCCGTCCGGACGACGAACGCCTTTACGGGTGCGTACGACCACCGCGTTATACACATCACCTTTCTTCACTTTACCGCGAGGAATGGCTTCCTTGATGGAAACCTTGATGATGTCGCCGATGCCGGCGTAACGGCGGTGCGAACCACCCAGAACCTTAATACACATTACACTGCGAGCGCCGGAGTTGTCGGCAACACCCAGCATACTTTGCATCTGGATCATCTTAGTGCTCCGCTTTGTTTACTTCTTATCCCTGATGGGATCTGGCTGCCTTCAAAAGGCGCGAAACTATAACACAGCTGTTTTTGAAAAGGTAGCCTAAAAAACAAACGGCCCCGATGGGGGGCCGTTTGGGCTAGAAAGTACCGAATTAGGCCTTTTCTACGACAGCAACCAGGGTCCAGGACTTGGTCTTGGACAGCGGGCGGCACTCGCGGATTTCCACGAGGTCGCCAGCCTTGCACTCGTTGTTCTCGTCATGCACGTGCAGCTTGGTAGTGCGCTTGATGATCTTACCGTAGATCGGGTGCTTTACCTTGCGCTCGATGGCGACGGTGATGGACTTGTCCATCTTGTCGCTGATTACACGACCTTGCAGAGTACGGATCTTGTCAGTCATTACGCACCTGCCTTCTCAGTCAGTACAGTCTTGATACGTGCGACGTCACGACGCACTTGTTTCAGAGTGTGAGTCTGAGCCAGTTGGCCGGTGGAAGCTTGCATGCGCATGTTGAATTGCTCACGCAGCAGACCCAGCAGCTCCTGGTTCAGTTCTTCGACGCTCTTTTGACGCAGATCTTGGGCTTTCATCACATCACCGTCTTAATTACGAAAGTGGTCTGAACGGACAGCTTAGCTGCGGCCAGGGCAAACGCTTCACGCGCCAGAGCCTCAGGTACACCATCCATCTCGTACAGAACCTTGCCAGGCTGGATCGGGCAAACCCAGTATTCCACGTTACCCTTACCTTTACCCATACGAACTTCGAGGGGCTTTTCGGTGATGGGCTTGTCCGGGAACACACGGATCCAGATCTTGCCTTGACGCTTAACGTGACGGGTCATGGCACGACGGGCTGCTTCGATTTGACGAGCAGTCAGCTGACCACGAGATGTCGCCTTCAGGCCAAAGGTACCGAAGGATACTTCGTTACCGGCATTGGCCAGACCGCGGTTACGACCCTTGTGGGTCTTGCGGAATTTAGTACGCTTAGGTTGCAACATTTACCGAATCTCCTTACTTAGCAGCGCGGCGCTTGTTGTCACGCTTGGGCTTTGCAGGAGCTTGCTCTTGAGCAGCGGCAGCATTGACTGCAGCCAGACCGCCCAGAACTTCGCCCTTGAAGATCCAAACTTTGACGCCGATCACACCGTAAGTGGTGTGGGCTTCAGAAGTTGCGTAGTCGATGTCGGCACGCAGGGTGTGCAGGGGCACACGACCTTCACGGTACCATTCGGTACGCGCGATTTCAGCGCCGCCCAGACGACCGGATACTTCTACCTTGATGCCCTTGGCACCCAGACGCATGGCATTCTGTACGGCGCGCTTCATGGCGCGACGGAACATAACGCGACGTTCCAGCTGAGAAGTGATGCTGTCGGCAACCAGTTTGCCATCCAGCTCCGGCTTGCGGACTTCGGAAATGTTGATCTGAGCAGGCACGCCAGCAATAGCGGCTACGGCTTTGCGCAGTTTCTCAACGTCTTCGCCTTTCTTGCCGATCACGACACCCGGACGAGCGGTGTGAATGGTCACACGGATGCTCTTGGCCGGACGCTCGATGGTGATCTTGGACAAGGAAGCGTTTTTCAGCTCCTTGGTCAGGAACTGGCGTACTTGGAAATCGCTGTACAGGTTGTCAGCGAAGTCTTTGGTGTTCGCGAACCAGGTAGAATTCCAAGGCTTGGTAATACCCAGGCGAATGCCATTAGGATGTACTTTCTGACCCATTGCTTATCTCCCAGCCTTAGCGTCGGATACCACTACAGTGATGTGAGCGGTACGCTTGAGGATACGATCCGCGCGACCTTTGGCACGCGGGCGGATGCGCTTCATGGAGGGACCTTCGTCTACCATGATGGTGGCAACACGCAGGGTGTCGATATCGGCACCTTCGTTGTGCTCAGCGTTGGCAATGGCAGATTCCAGCACTTTCTTCACCAGAACAGCAGCCTTTTTCGGGCTGAAGGTCAGGATGTTCAGAGCCTTGTCTACGGACAGACCACGTACTTGATCGGCTACCAGACGAGCTTTCTGGGCAGAAGTACGGGCATAACGGTGTTTAGCGATAGCTTCCATCATTTATCCCTTAGCGCTTCTTAGCCTTCTTATCAGCAGCATGGCCGCGATAAGTACGAGTCGGTGCGAATTCACCCAGTTTGTGACCGATCATTTCTTCGGTAACGAAAACCGGAACGTGCTGACGACCATTATGGACAGCGATGGTCAAACCGATCATGTTCGGGATGATCATTGAACGACGGGACCAGGTCTTAACCGGCTTTTTATCCCCGCTTTCCACCGCTTTCTCTACCTTCTTCAGCAAGTGCAGGTCGATAAATGGACCCTTCTTGAGAGAACGTGGCATGGTGATTCCTCTATGTTAACAATTACTTGTTACGACGACGTACGATGTACTTGTCGGTACGCTTGTTCTTACGGGTCTTGAAGCCCTTAGCCTTCTGACCCCATGGGGACACAGGCTGCATGCCCTTGTTACGACCCTCACCACCACCGTGCGGGTGATCAACCGGGTTCATCGCCATACCGCGAACGGTCGGACGAATACCACGCCAGCGGTTTGCACCGGCTTTACCCAGTTGACGCAGCATGTGCTCGGAGTTACCCACTTCACCGATGGTAGCGCGGCACTCGGCCAGAACTTTACGTACTTCGCCGGAACGCAGACGCAGAGTTACATAGTTACCTTCACGAGCCAGGATCTGGATGAAAGTACCAGCGGAACGAGCCAGCTGGGCACCTTTACCAGGCTTCATCTCGACGGCGTGAACGGTAGAACCGACCGGGATGTTGCGCATCGGCAGGGTGTTACCCACCTTGATGGCAGCATCAGCACCAGAGGCGATTGCATCACCAGCTTTCAGGCCTTTCGGAGCCAGGATGTAACGACGCTCACCGTCTGCATACAGCACCAGGGCGATGTTTGCGGTACGGTTAGGATCGTATTCCAGACGCTCAACTTTGGCCGGAATGCCGTCTTTGTCGCGCTTGAAGTCGATCAGACGGTAGTGTTGCTTGTGACCACCGCCGATGTGGCGAGTGGTGATACGACCGTTGTTGTTACGACCACCGGTCTTGTCTTTCTTGTCCAGCAGGGCTGCGAAGGGTTTACCCTTGTACAGCTCTTGGTTGACGATCTTGACGACGTGGCGGCGGCCCGGAGAAGTAGGCTTGCACTTAACGATTGCCATTTTTCAGAACTCCTCTTACTCGGCTGCGCCCATGAAGTCGATGTCCTGACCAGCTTTCAGGGTCACATAAGCCTTTTTCCAATCGGAACGACGGCCTACGCGTGCACCTGCGCGCTTGGTCTTACCCTTCATGTTCAGGGTACGGACGGTCTCAACTTCGACCTCGAACAGTTTCGCAACTGCAGCTTTGACTTCCGCCTTGGTGGCATCAACAGCAACTTTGAACACGATAGTGTTCTGCTTTTCTGCGACCATGGTGCTCTTTTCAGAGATGTGCGGAGCCTTCAGAACTTTCAGCAGACGCTCTTCACGGATCATGCCAGCATCTCCTCGATTTGCTTAACTGCGTCAGCAGTCATCAGAACCTTGTCGAAAGCGATCAGGCTGACCGGGTCGATACCGGCAACGTCACGCACGTCGACCTTGTACAGGTTACGAGCAGCCAGGAACAGGTTCTCATCGACTTCAGCAGTCACGATCAGAACGTCAGTCAGTTCCATTTCTTTCAGCTTGGCGATCAGTTCTTTGGTCTTCGGCGCTTCGATGCCGAACTTCTCAACAACGATCAGGCGCTCTTGACGTACCAGCTCGGACAGGATGCTACGGATAGCGCCGCGGTACATCTTCTTGTTTACTTTCTGGCTGTGATCTTGCGGCTTAGCAGCAAAGGTCACACCACCGGAACGCCAGATGGGCGAACGGATGGAGCCAGCACGGGCACGACCAGTACCCTTCTGACGCCACGGCTTTTTGCCGCCACCAGACACTTCAGAGCGAGTCAGCTGCGCACGAGTACCCTGACGGGCACCAGCGGCATATGCAACGACAACCTGGTGAACCAGAGCTTCGTTGAATTCGCGCCCGAAGGTAGTCTCGGAAACTTCAAGAGCGCTCTTGGCGTCTTTCATTACCAATTCCATTACTATCTCCTCAGACGTTACGCTTTGACGGCAGGTTTGACGATCACGTTGCCGTTGGTTGCACCCGGTACTGCGCCTTTGATGAGCAGCAGGTTGCGTTCAGCGTCAACACGAACCAGTTCCAGGTTCTGAGTCGTTACACGCTCAGCACCCATGTGACCAGCCATCTTCTTGCCCTTGAATACACGGCCCGGGGTCTGGTTTTGACCGATGGAGCCAGGTACACGGTGGGACAGGGAGTTACCGTGGGTCATATCCTGGGTGCGGAAGTTCCAGCGCTTAACAGTACCGGCAAAACCTTTACCCTTGGATGTGCCGGTAACGTCTACCAGCTTAACGTCAGCGAGAAGATCTACTTTCAGCTCGCTACCAACAGTGAAGGTTTCACCGTTGTTCAGGCGGAATTCCCACAGACCGCGACCGGCTTCTACACCAGCTTTGGCGAAGTGGCCAGCTTCCGGCTTGGTCACACGGCTGGCTTTCTTGGAGCCAGTGGTAACCTGAATAGCGTTGTAGCCGTCGGTTTCTACAGATTTGACCTGAGTTACACGGTTAGCTTCAACTTCGATAACAGTCACCGGGATAGAAACGCCATCTTCAGTGAAGATGCGAGTCATACCCACTTTGCGACCTACAAGACCGATTGTCATTGTTATCAACCTCTTTCCGTAATTAACCCAGGCTGATCTGGACGTCTACACCAGCTGCCAGATCCAGACGCATCAGAGCGTCAACGGTCTTGTCAGTCGGTTCAACGATGTCTACCAGACGCTTGTGAGTGCGGATCTCGTACTGATCACGCGCGTCCTTGTTGACGTGCGGGGAGATCAGAACGGTGAAACGCTCTTTGCGAGTCGGCAGCGGGATAGGACCGCGAACCTGCGCGCCGGTGCGCTTTGCAGTTTCAACGATTTCCGCAGTGGATTGATCGATCAGGCGATGATCAAAAGCCTTCAGGCGGATACGGATTCTTTGGTTCTGCATTGACAGAGCTCCAATAGATAAAAGAACATAAATCAACACCGCCCGACCGAGATTACTCCCGCCAGAGGTGCGATTTTTCACGTTTCCTCCCATATCGGGAGGACTGTATGGCTGGCGACACGTAAACGGGAAGCTCAGCAAGCAGACATATCGTCTGGCTGCCTCATGGGCAAGCGGAGGGGATTATACGGATTTTTTCAATTCACGCAAGAGAAGGCGGACAGATTGTGCGCAATTTTGTGTGGCGGATGGATCTCGTGGCGCATCCTCGCTCCCCCCTCGAAAACCGGTAACGACAATGTTGCAAACGGGCTGATAGACTGCGTCCTCGCCTCTGTCTGCGGAGTCACCCCTATGCTCAAGAATCAGAAAAAAGCCTACCAGTACGGGCTCTGCGCCGTCGCCCTCTGGTCGACGGTCGCCAGCGCCTTCAAGATCTCCCTTGCCTACTTCGAGCCGGTTCAACTGCTGCTGGTCGCGGCCTGTACCTCCACCCTGACGCTGGGGGTGATCGTTGCCTACCAGGGCAAACTGCCGCTACTGCTCGGCTACATCAAGGGCCGCCCCCTCTACTATCTGGCGCTGGGGGCCTTGAATCCCTTCCTTTATTACCTGCTGCTGTTCAAGGCCTATGACCTGCTGCCGGCCCAACAGGCCCAGACCCTCAACTACACCTGGGCCATCACCCTCAGCCTGCTGGCCGTCCCCTTCCTCGGTCAGACGCTGCGCCGCCGCGACTGCGTCGCCATCGTGCTCGGTTACTTCGGGGCCCTGGTGATCGCCACCAGGGGGGATGTGTTCGGCCTGCAGTTCGACAGTCCGCTCGGGGTAACACTGGCCCTGGTCTCGACGCTTATCTGGGCCGGCTACTGGATCCTCAACACCCGCAATCAGGGGGATCCCGTCGTCAGCCTGCTGCTCGGCTTCCTCATCAGCCTGCCCTTCATCGTCGCGGCGACCTGGCTGCTCTCCGACTTCGCCATGACCGCTTGGCAGGGCTGGGCCGGTGCCATCTATGTGGGGCTGTTCGAGATGGGCTTCGGCTTCGTGCTCTGGCTGATGGCGCTGCGCCATGCCACCAACACGGCGCCCATCAGCAACCTTATCTTCATCTCGCCGTTTGCCTCCCTGGTGCTGCTCAACCTGTTGATCGGCGAAACCATCCACCCGGCCACCCCCATCGGGCTGGCGCTGATCGTCGCAGCCCTGCTGATCCAGCAGCTGAAATATGGCAGGCGCTACCGCAAGACAAGCGAGCCGCAAGCCTGACATACAAAGGGCGTATCCATGGATACGCCCCTCGCTCAGTCCATCCACTCCAGCGGCTGATTCTTGGGTAGCCGGATCTCCACCAGCAGGCCCCCCAGCTCGGATCGTCCCAGCCTGATGGTGCCGTGATGCTGGGAGACTATCTTGGCGACAATGGCCAGCCCCAGGCCGCTGCCGCCGCCGGTGCGGGCCACATTGCCCTGGGTAAAGGGCTTGAGCACCCGGGAGTAGTCCTCTTCTGCTATCCCCGGGCCGTTGTCAGAGAGTCGCAGCCGCACCCAGTGACCGTCATCCCTGAGTTCGGCCTGCAGCCGGCTTGCACCATAGCGCAGCGCATTGCCCGACAGGTTGTTGAGGATGCGGCGCATGCTGATGGGGTGACAGACGACCCGCACCGCCGTCTCAGGCAACAGCACCTCCACCTCCAGCCCCTGATCGGTCTGCATCAGGAGCGCATCGTGGATCAGCCGGGTCAGGTCGACGGGATGGGCATCCAGCCCCTCGCTCGGCCGGATGTAGTCGATGAACTGATCGATGATGCCGTTCGACTCGTCGATGTCCGCATTGATGCTCTCCTTGAGATACTCATCCTCGGAAGACATCATCTCGGTGGCCAGGCGGATGCGGGTCAGGGGCGTGCGCAGATCGTGGGACACCCCCGCCATCATCAGATTGCGCTCCTCGATCAGCCCCTTGATGGAGCTGGACATGTGATTAAAGGTGCGGGTCAGGCGGCGCACCTCACGAGAGCCCTGCTCGTCCAGCGCATCGGGGAAGTTGCCTCGGGCCACCGCCACGGCCCCCGCCTCGAGATCCTCCAGCGGTCGCACCAACTGGCGGGCGAAGCGCCAGGCCGCGAACAGGGTCACCACCAGCAGCACGCTCATGTAGAGGATGAGCGGCTCTATGTCGTCATCCTCGATCTCGGTCAGCGGAATACGCACCCACATCTGGCTGGCCTGGGGCGGCTGGATCCAGATGATGTAGTGATCCTGGATCTCCACCCTGACCCGGGTCTCCCCCTTAAGCTCGCGGCTGATGCTCTCCTCCAGATAGGGATAGGGTTTGGAGTCGTTCAGCCCGTGCTGTTCCGCCTCGCTCTGGGTGTAGATGTCGCTGCCGGTCGCCACATAGACCAGCGCCTCGGCATCTTCGCTCAGGGCCAGCTGACTGCTGTCCACCGGGAAGATGAGCTTGACTTGGTTGGCCAGCAGGTGACTGATCTGCTTGACGGTGGGGGCCAGCAGGTAGTTGTAGAAGGTGGCGTAGGAGACAAACTGATAGACCACCAGCACGGCGGCCAGAAACCAGAGCATGCGGGAGAACATGCTGCCCACCTTCTTCATGCGTTCTCACCGTCCGGCACGAACACATAGCCCAGACCCCAGACGGTCTGCAGGTAACGGGGCTGGGCCGGGTCCTGCTCCAGCAGGCGGCGAAGGCGGGAAACCTGCACGTCTATGCTGCGCTCGGTGGCGGTGTACTCGCGACCCCTCGCCAGATTCATCAGCTTGTCGCGGGAGAGCGGCTCGCGGGGATGGCTCACCAGCACCTTGAGCACCGCAAATTCGCCGCTGGTCAGCGAGACCGGCTCGCCGTCCCGGCTCAGCTCCCGGGTCGCCAGGTTGAGCTGATAGGCACCGAAGGTCACCATCTTCTCGGCGGCGGAGGGGGCACCGGGCAGCTCGACGGTATGGCGGCGCAAGACGGCACGGATCCGGGCCAGCAGCTCCCGCGGATTGAACGGCTTGGGCAGATAGTCATCGGCCCCCATCTCCAGCCCGACGATGCGATCCACCTCGTCCCCCTTGGCAGTGAGCATCAGCACCGGGATCTGGTTGCCGGCCTCGCGCAGGCGGCGGCAGATGGAGAGACCGTCTTCCCCGGGCAGCATCAGGTCCAGCACCATCAGGCTGAAGTTTTCACGGGTCAGCAGGCGGTCGGCCTGTTCGCCATTGGCGACGCCCCGAACCACGAACCCCTGTTCGGTCAGGTAGCGCTCCAGCAGGGAACGTAATTTCAGGTCGTCGTCGACCACCAGGACCTTGTATTGCTGACTCATTGCCGCCTCTCCTCTCTGTCTCCGCTCATACTAGGGCGCGTCCCTGCAACCACAAAGCATAAATATGTTACCGGTTATTACCCTGTATCCGGGCTGGACGGGCTCTCTACGCTCCTGCCAGTCCTGCTCCGGCCACGCTTTTTGCTCGACAGGGCGGCGGCAATGGCTAAGATCCCGTGCAAACAGATGCAATGCGCCAGGGAGTGATAACCCCATGAAAACCAAACTCATTACCCGTGAAGGCTACAACCGGCTCAGGCAGGAGCACGACATGCTCTGGCGGGAGGAGAGGCCAGACGTCACCAAGAAGGTGGCCTGGGCGGCCAGCCTCGGCGATCGCAGCGAGAATGCCGACTACCAGTACAACAAGAAGCGCCTGCGGGAGATCGACCGCCGGGTTCGCTACCTGCGCAAGTGCCTGGAAGAGCTGACCATAGTCGACTACTCCCCCTCCCAGGAGGGCAGGGTGTTCTTCGGCGCCTGGGTCGAGGTCGAGAACGACGAAGGCGAGGCCAAGCGCTTTCGCATCGTCGGCTACGACGAGATCTTCGGTCGCAAGGACTACATCTCCATCGACTCCCCCATGGCCCGCGCCCTGCTCAAGAAGGAGGTGGGCGACGAGGCCATGGTGCGTACGCCAGTGGGTGACGCCTGCTGGTACGTCAATGAGATCAGCTATCCCAAATAAGCCAGCGCCGGCCCAGACTGCGAAATCGGCTGACGAGGCTAGGAGAGACCCAACATGCCCGCCCACCGGGTATGACACACGTCGTTTTTGCCGGAGTGGCATCCCGCTGCCCGACCCCATATAGTGCTCACACCCGGCGCCTTGCGGCGCCAACCGGCCCGCGCGGCAGCGGCCTGGCTGGTACCTTGAGTATCGCTAGGACAGACCCCCTGTACGGCGACATCGCCCCGCGCTGGCCAGTTAGACAGGACCCGACCACCAGAGACCCTCGATGCAAAGCCACGTAATAGAACATCAGATTGCCGGTGAGCTGAATGCCCGCCCGGAACAGGTGCAGGCCGCCGTTCGCCTGCTGGACGAAGGCGCCACCGTCCCCTTCATCGCCCGTTACCGCAAAGAGGTGACCGGCGGTCTGGACGACAGCCAGCTGCGTACCCTGGAGAGCCGCCTCGGCTACCTGCGCGAACTGGCGGATCGCCGCCAGGTGATCCTGCGCTCCATTGAGGAGCAGGGCAAGCTGACCCCCGAGCTGGCCCGCGAGCTGAACGACGCCGACAGCAAGACCCGGCTGGAAGATCTCTACCTCCCCTACAAGCCCAAGCGCCGCACCAAGGGGCAGATGGCCATCGAGGCGGGGCTGGAACCGCTGGCCGACCTGCTGCTGGGGGACCCCATGAAAGATCCCGAGCAGGAGGCGGTTCGCTTCCTCAATGCCGAGCAGGGGATCACCGACGGCAAGGCCGCCCTCGACGGCGCCCGCTACATCCTGATGGAGCGCTTCGCCGAGCAGGCGGATCTGCTGGAGAAGCTGCGAGACTACCTGTGGCAGAACGCCACCCTGCGTGCCCGCGTGGTGGCCGGCAAGGAGCAGGAAGGGGCCAAGTTCAAGGATTACTTCGAACACGACGAACCCCTGCACAAGGCCCCCTCCCACCGGGTGCTGGCCATGCTGCGCGGCCGCAACGAGGGGATCCTCAACCTGGCGCTGGTTGCCGGCGACGACGAGAGCGCCAGCCCCTGCGAGGGGATCCTCGCCCATCACCTCAGGCTCAACCTGCAACACCGCCCGGCCGACAAGTGGCTGCAGGGGGTGGTGAGCTGGACCTGGAAGATCAAGCTGTCGCTCCAGATGGAGACCGAACTCATCGGCCGCATCCGCGAGTCGGCAGAAGAGGAGGCGATCAAGGTATTCGCCATGAACCTCAAGGATCTGCTGATGGCGGCGCCGGCCGGCATGCGCTGCACCATGGGGCTGGATCCCGGCATCCGCACCGGGGTCAAGGTGGCCGTGGTGGATGCCACCGGCAAGCTGGTCGACACCGCGACCATCTATCCGTTCGAGCCCAAACGCCAGGTTGACCAGAGTCTCAAGACCCTGAGCGAGCTGTGCCAGAAGCACAGGGTTGAACTCATCAGCATCGGCAACGGCACCGCTTCCCGGGAAACCGACCGCCTGGTGAGCGACCTGTTCGAGCGCTACCCGGCCGCCAAGGCCCAGAAAATCGTGGTGAGCGAGGCCGGGGCCTCGGTCTACTCCGCCTCCGAGCTCGCCTCCCAGGAGTTCCCGGATCTCGACGTTTCCCTGCGCGGCGCCGTCTCCATCGCCCGTCGCCTGCAGGATCCCCTGGCCGAGCTGGTCAAGATCGACCCCAAGAGCATAGGTGTCGGCCAGTACCAGCACGACGTCGGCCAGAGCCAGCTGGCCCGCCGGCTCGATGCGGTAGTCGAGGATTGCGTGAACGCGGTGGGTGTGGATGTGAATACCGCCTCAGTCGCCCTGCTGAACCGGGTTTCCGGCCTCTCCCAGACCCTGGCCCAGAACATCGTCGCCTACCGGGACGAGAACGGCGCCTTCAAGAGCCGCCAGCAGTTGCTGAAAGTCAGCCGCCTCGGACCCAAGGCGTTCGAGCAGTGTGCCGGCTTCCTGCGCATTCGCGGCGGCAGCAACCCGCTGGACGGCTCGGCGGTACACCCGGAGTCCTACCCTGTGGTGGAGCGGATCCTCGCCAAACTGGAACAGACCGTCGACAGCCTGCTCGGCAACAGCAGCCTGCTGCGCACCCTCAAGCCTTCCGACTACACGGACGAGCAGTTCGGCGTGCCCACCGTCACCGACATCATCGGCGAGCTGGACAAGCCGGGCCGAGACCCGCGCCCCGAGTTCAAGACCGCCACCTTCAAGGAAGGGGTGGAGAAAATCAGCGACCTGGTGCCCGAGATGGTGCTGGAAGGGGTAGTCACCAACGTCACCAACTTCGGCGCCTTCGTCGACATCGGCGTTCATCAGGATGGCCTGGTGCACATCTCCTCCCTGACCGACCGCTTCGTCAAGGATCCCCGCGAGGTGGTCAAGGCGGGCGACATAGTGCGGGTCAAGGTGCTGGAGGTGGACGTGCCGCGCAAACGCATCAGCCTGACCATGCGTCTGGACGAGAAGGCCGGCCAGCCGGCGCGCAAACCGGCCGAGCCGCGTCACACTGGCAACCCCAGACCGAAACCGGCACCACGCCAGAGCCCCCCGACCGATGGCGCCATGGGCAATGCCTTCGCCGCCGCCCTCTCCAGGCTGAAGAAATAAGCCCCTGAAAATGCAAAAAGCCCCGCAAGGGGCTTTTTCATCTCTGCACCACCCTCAGCGACGACCTGTTCAGACGTCCTGACTCAGGCTGTGAGGAGACGCCGGCCTCACCGCTTGCTGGTAGTGCCTGGCAATCACCTGGTTGCGATTGTCCATGT
This sequence comes from Aeromonas sp. XH, assembly GCF_033348475.1. Taxonomy (NCBI): domain Bacteria; kingdom Pseudomonadati; phylum Pseudomonadota; class Gammaproteobacteria; order Aeromonadales; family Aeromonadaceae; genus Aeromonas; species Aeromonas sp. XH. The sequence goes on from NZ_CP137630.1 coordinate 4,066,623, forward strand.
AGGCACCGAGCGGCCCCATGGTTTCCTGCCTGAGCACCATCAGCTCCCGGCGGGTCCTGGCCTCCTTGGCGGAAGCGGCGCGGGCGACGCTCAGGTCTTGTGACGACGGCTCATCCGGCGCCAGCGCGGCGGCACGCACCTGCTGCATCTTGGCGATGGTCGCTGCCGGATCCCCGGGAATGGTCCCCATGTCGATGACCACCTCCCCCCCGGTGGCATAGCGCTTGCCATCCGGCCCACGGGAAAACTGGTAGCTGGGGCTGCCCGCATGCTCACCGCCGACCGCCTGGTGTGCCTGCTCGTGCCTGCGCACCTCGAGATCCCGCTCGACCAGCGCAGCCACCTGACGCTGCTGCTTCTGCTGTTCGCCATCCTGACGTTGTCGACGCTCCCCCTCCTCCCCCGTTGCCTCGACAAAACGGTGCGCCACCGGCGCGGGACCGGCCTGGCCACTCTCTTTCGTCGACGGGGATGGGGTAGCGGAATTGGCCTGGGCGGCCCGGGATCTCTCTTTCTGGGAGCCGACGCCGGACTCGGCACCGAAGGCCTCGCTCTGGCGGCTGGGAGGCACCAGCTCCGCGCGGCGGTTGTCAGTCTGTGCCGATTCCGTCTGCGGCTGCAGCTGGTTGGGAATGAGCGACGGCAGGCTGACGTTGATATTCATCTCACACCCGGATATCGATCAGGGTGCCCAGCATGTCGCTGGCGGTCTGGATCACCTTGGCGGAGGCGCCGGCTTGCTGCTCGGCCACCTTGAGGTTGACCAGCTCCTCGGGCAGCTCCACCCGCTCACCGGCGGGGGTATTGAGGCGGGCAATCTGGCTGGAAGCCTGGCCGGCCAACTGCTCCGCCCGCTGGAATCCCTGCACGCCCGCCGTCATGGCTGATTCGATACGCATTGGCACACTCCTCTATGGGGTTGGCCAATTATCCACCAACCCGGGGCATTATTGAAGCCAGTCGCTCACATCTCAGCCAATGAACTGTCGCAGCAGGGTGATGAAATACTCGGGGTGAGAAATGAAGGGGGCATGGGAGGCCTTGTCCAGTACCCGGCTCCGGCTTCCGGGATAGCGCTCGTCCAGCAAGGGGATGGCCGCCTTGGGCACCAGGGTATCCAGCCTGCCATAGAGGCGCAGCCAGGGCAGATCCAGGCCGACCAGTGGATCCCGCAGATCGACCTCGGCCAACAGGCCGAGACCCGCCTCCAGGGCGGCAAGCCGGGGGGCTGGCCGCTCCGCCAGCCAGTGGCGCAGCTGGCGAATGTCGTTCCTGGCATGTTCGCTGCCCATGGCCTGGATCGCCAGGAAGCGCTCTATGGTCTGCATGAAGTCGCCCGCCAGCATCTGGTTGAACCCCGCCAGCACCTTGGGAGCTATGCCCGGCCATTGATCCCGGGCCATGAAGCAGGGGGAGCTGGCTACCGTGATGAGGGAGTGGAGGCGCTCAGGCATGGTCAGGGCCAGCTGGCTCGCCACCAGACCACCGAGGGACCAGCCGAGCAGATGGCATTTTTCCGGCAAGACGGCCGCCACCTGCTCTGCCAGCCAGGGCAGGGTGTAGTCTGCTCCTTCTTGCAGGGGGCTGTTGCCAAAGCCGGGCAGGTCCACCAGATGCAGCCGATAGTGGGCAGCCAGTTCTTGGGCGATACCGTGCCAGACGGCCCCGTTCATGCCCCAGCCATGCAACAACACCAGGTCCGGGCCCTGGCCAAACCGCTCAACCGATACGCTCATCTAGACTCAAGATCCCTGTTTATCTGCTTGGAGCCTGCATGTTAAAGCGGCTGCTCGCCAAAGCAAGTCCGATCCTCGGCACCCGGGCCGACTGGCTGGGCCTGTGCCTGCTCTGCCGCCAACCCTGTGACGAGGCGCCTCTGCTGTGCTCCTGGTGCCGGCAGGCCCTGCACCAGGATGGCTGGCAGTGCCGGCTGTGTGCGGCACCGCTACCGGAGCAATATGCAGAGAGCGGCCTGGTGTGCGGACGTTGCCAGCGCCGTCCGCCCCCCTGGCAGCGGCTGCAGGTGATTGGCGACTACCGGGCACCCTACTCCCTGCTCGTCTCCCGGCTGAAATATTCCGGTCAGATCCTGCTCGCACCGCTGCTCGCCCGCGTGCTGGCCGACCACCTTAATCTCGATGACCCGCCACAGGCCATCATTCCGGTCCCCCTGCACTGGTGGCGCCAGTGGGGGCGCGGCTTCAATCAGGCAGAGGAGATAGGCCGGGCCCTGAGCGAGCTCATCGGCATTCCCTGTGACAGCCGCTTGTTGCGCCGGGTCAGGGCAACCCCGCAGCAGACCCGGCTCAGTGCCGGCCAGCGGCGGCGCAACCTGCGCGGCGCCTTCGAAATGGCGCCTCACCACTACCGGCATGTGGCACTGCTCGACGATGTGGTGACCACGGGAGCGACCGCAGGTCAGCTCACCCGGTTGCTCCATGAGAGCGGCGTCACCAGGGTGGAGGTGTGGGCCATCTGCCGTACCCTCAGATACCCCGCATAGCCTGGCGCGGAACCGGCCGACGAGACTGGAGGCGGCATGATTCCGATACGCCCAAGCTCACAAGCTCGCCATCGGCACGCTACCCAAGCCCCGCCAAGCGAGTTATCATGAATACCCTAGTCGTACACTCAGGTTTATGAGGATAGTGATGATCAGCATTTCCGACACCGCCCAGGCCCACTTCCGCAAGTTGCTGGAGAAGCAGCCTGATGGCACCAACATCCGGGTGTTTGTGGTCAATCCGGGAACCCAGAATGCCGAGTGCGGCGTATCCTATTGCCCACCCGACGCGGTCGATCCGGAAGATCAGCACCTGCCCTTCAGCGGCTTCGACTGCCTGGTCGATCCCCTGAGCGCCCCCTTCCTAGTGGATGCCACCATCGACTTCGTCACCGATCAGATGGGTTCCCAGCTCACCCTGAAGGCGCCCAACGCCAAGATGCGCAAGGTGGCCGATGACGCCCCCCTGATCGATCGCATCGAATACGTGCTGATGTCCGAGGTGAACCCCATGCTGGCCGGTCACGGCGGCAAGGTCACCCTGGTCGAGCTGACCGACGACAAGCTGGCCATCCTGCAGTTCGGCGGCGGTTGCAACGGCTGCTCCATGGTCGACTACACCCTGAAAGAGGGGATCGAGAAGCAGCTGCTGGAGAAATTCCCGGGCGAGCTCAACGGCGTGAAAGATGCCACCGAGCACCAGCGCGGCGACCACTCCTACTACTGATTTTCCTTCTTGCGGCAAAGAAAAGGCCCCGCCAGCTGGCGGGGCCTTTTGCTATCCAACGAATGCGCCACCCCATCATGAAAAAGACCCCGTCAGTTTAAACTGGCGGGGCCTTTTGCATGCTGCGGCAGGCAGATCACTCGTCCTTCTTGTCTCGCGACAGCAGGGCGATGGCCGCCTCTTTCGGGTTCTTGCCCTCGTAGAGCACCTTGAAGATCTGTTCGCAGATGGGCATCTCGACGCCACAGCGGGCCGCCAGCAGATGCACCTCCTTGGTGTTGCGATAGCCTTCCACCACCTGGCCTATCTCGGTCATGGCGGTGTCAACCGACTTGCCCGCTCCCAGCGCCAGGCCGAAACGGCGGTTGCGCGACTGGTTGTCGGTGCAGGTCAGCACCAGATCCCCGAGCCCCGCCATCCCCATGAAGGTCTTGGCATCGGCCCCGAGGGCGGCGCCCAGACGCTGCATCTCAACCAGCCCCCGGGTGATGAGCGCGGTTCTGGCGTTGGCGCCAAAGCCGAGCCCGTCGGAGAGACCGGCACCGATGGCGATGACGTTCTTGACCGCCCCACCCAGTTGCAGACCGATGAAGTCCGGATTGGTATAGACCCGGAACGAGCGGCCGCAGTGCAGCAGGTGGGAGAGATCGTCGGCAAAGTCGTCGTGGGTGGAGGCCACCGAGATGGCGGTCGGCAGACCGGCAGCCAGCTCGCGGGCGAAGGTGGGGCCAGAGATGACCGCCAGCGGAATGGCATCCCCCAGCACCTCCCGCGCCACCTCCTGCAGCAGACGACCGCTGTCCGGCTCCAGCCCCTTGGTCGCCCAGGCGATCCGAGTATCCGGGCGCAGGAAGGGCTTGACCCTGGCCAGCACCTCGCCGAACACATGGCTCGGCACCACCAGCAGCAGCACGGGAGCGGCTTGCACCGCCGCCTGCAGATCCGCCGTCAGTTGCAGATCGGCCGGGAAGGGGACATCCGGCAGGAATGCCTTGTTGCAGCGATCCTGTTCCAGCTCGGCGACATGGGCGGGGTCATGGCCCCACAGCAGGGTCGGATGACCGTTGCGCGCCAGAGAAATGGCCAGGGCGGAGCCATAAGACCCCGCCCCCAGGACCGAGATTGCGATCTGGTCGGCCATTATCAGGCTTCCGCAGTCGCCTGCTGGGCCTGTACCTGCGCCATGTGCTGGGCGAACAGGGCGTCGAAGTTGACCGGTGCCAGGTTCAGCTGCGGGAAGGAACCCTTGCTCACCAGGTTGGACACCGCTTCGCGGGCATAGGGGAACAGGATGTTCGGGCAGAAGGCCGCCAGGCAGTGGGCCAGTTGCGGCTCAGGCAGGTTGCCGATGGTGAAGATGCCGGCCTGCTGCACTTCGCACAGGAAGGCGGTCTCGGTTTCCAGCTTGCAGGTGACAGTCAGGGTCAGCACCACTTCATAGACGCTGTCGGCCAGGACATTGGTCTTGGTGTCCATGTCCAGTTTGACGTCCGGCTGCCACTCTTTCTGGAAGATGTGCGGGGTATTCGGGGCTTCGAAGGAGACATCCTTGGTGTAGACACGCTGGATGTGGAATTCCGGTTGCACTTCCTGGTTGTTGATTTCGTCAGCCATTTCGTTTGATTCCTTTTTAAGATAATGAGTGGGCGCAGGCCCTTAAATCAGCGTTTTTTGGTCACCGGCAGATTGTCTGCACGCCATTGGGCCATGCCACCGCTGAGCACATACACCTGCTTGAAACCGGCCTTGCTCAGTTGGCGACCCGCGCCACCAGCGGTCATCCCCGACTCGCACACCACTATGATGGGGGCATCCTTGTGCTTTTCAACCGGACCCAGATTATTCGCCTGGATCTGGGCGAGCGGCAGATGATGGGCCCCGGCCAGATGGCCCTTGGCAAATTCATCCTGACTGCGGATGTCCACGACGGTGGCATTTTCACGGTTGATAAGCAGGGTGGCGGCGTGGTTGTTGACCGCCTTCACCGGAGAAAAACGAGCACGCACAGTGGTATACACCAGAGTGCCTGCCAGGCCCAGCCAGGCTGCGGTCAGCAGCGGGTTGCGGGCCGCGAAATCCAAATACTCTTGCATCTTCTACTATCCAGGGACCAAGACAAGGGCCCGAGTATACATGGGGCCCTGCATAAGATCAGCCATCTTGGCGGCAAAGCGAGAGCAAGCTCCCATCAGGGATTGCCCCCGATTCTTCCTCCTCCAACCGGGCCGTACGAGAGGCTGCTCCATGTCGAAAAGAGGAGGGCCACAGAGGAAAACCCGCCGCGGCAGACAAGCCGGCAACATGCCTAAAACAGCGGGATAACAGTTAAAAACCGAGGCTGGAGAGGGACTTGGCTATCAGGTGACTATTTCGGCAGATGTAGTAATATTACGCTAGTTTCACTTCCCGCAATTCATTCCTATCCGAGAGGACATAGCCTTATGTCAACAGCTAAGAAACCGCTGGTTCTGGTCATCATGGACGGTTGGGGCTACAGCACCAAGCAAGAGTACAACGCCGTCGCTGCCGCCAAGACCCCCAACCTGGATCGCCTAGCCCGTGACTACACCAGCACCCTGATCTCCGGCTCCGGCCTGGACGTGGGTCTGCCGGACGGCCAGATGGGCAACTCCGAAGTGGGCCACACCAACATCGGTGCCGGTCGTGTCGTCTATCAGGAGCTGACCCGCATCTCCAAGGACATCCAGGAAGGCGTCTTCTTCCAGAACGTTGAGATCGGCAAGGCTGTCGACGCCGCCGTGACCAAGGGCAAGGCCGTGCACATCATGGGTCTGATGTCCCCGGGTGGCGTACACAGCCACGAAGAGCACATCATGGGCATGATCGAGATGGCCGCCAAGCGTGGCGCCGAGAAGATCTACTTCCACGCCTTCCTGGATGGCCGCGACGTGCCGCCGCGCAGTGCCCAGTCCTCCATCGAGCTGTTCGACGCCCTGTTTGCCAAACTGGGCAAGGGTCGCTTCGCCTCCATGATCGGCCGCTACTACGCCATGGACCGCGACAACCGCTGGGATCGCGTACAGCAGGCCTATGATCTGATGACGTTGGGCAAGGGCGAATTCACCGCCGACAACGCCACCGACGCGCTGGCCGCCGCCTATGCCCGCGACGAGAACGACGAGTTCGTCAAGGCCACCCGCATCGGCGACGCTGCACCGATGGAAGATGGCGACGCACTGATCTTCATGAACTTCCGTGCCGACCGCGCCCGCGAGATCACCCGCGCCTTCGTCGACACCGACTTCACCGGCTTCGCCCGCACCGCCACCCCGGCCCTGAATTTCGTGATGCTGACCGAGTACGCGGCCGACATCAAGACCGCCTGTGCCTACCCGCCCACCGCCCTGGTCAACACCCTGGGTGAATGGCTGGCCAAGCAGGGCAAGACCCAGCTGCGCATCTCCGAGACCGAGAAGTACGCCCACGTCACCTTCTTCTTCAACGGTGGCGAAGAGGCCTGCTTCAGCGGCGAGGATCGCGAAATCGTGGCAAGCCCGAAAGTGGCCACCTATGACCTGCAGCCGGAGATGAGCTCCGAAGAGCTGACCGACAAGCTGGTAGCGGCCATCAAGAGCGGCAAGTACGACGTCATCATCTGCAACTACCCGAACGGCGACATGGTTGGTCACACCGGGGTGTTCGATGCCGCGGTCAAGGCCTGTGAAGCGGTCGACCACTGCATCGGTCGCGTCACCGACGCCCTGGCGGAAGTGGGTGGCGAGTGCCTGATCACCGCCGACCACGGCAACGCCGAGAAGATGATGGACGAAGAGACCGGTCAGGCCCACACCGCCCACACCAATCTGCCCGTTCCCCTCATCTACTTCGGTCGCAAGGCCGAGGTGGTGGAAGGCGGCAAACTGTCCGATCTGGCCCCGACCATGCTGACCCTGATGGGTGTGCCGGTACCGCCGGAAATGACTGGCAAGCCCCTGATGATTCTGAAATAATCCTGCCCCATGCGGGGATGCGAAGTGATTTCACAGAAAACCAGTCGCGTCGGCCTGTTGGCCGGCGCGCTGTTTTTTTGCCTGATCGGCGGCACGGCCCAGGCTGCGAACCAGCAGCTCGGGGCCATGCAGTCCCAGATCAAGGAACAGCAGCAGACCCTCAAGCTCAGCAAGCAGGAGCTGGCCAAGCTCAACACCCAGCTCAAGGCTGACGAGCAGGCCATCTCGGCCGCCGCCGCCAAGCTCGACCAGACCAGGCTGCAACTCAAGCAGAACCAGCAGAAGCTGGCCTCCCTGCAGCAGGACAAGCTGGCGCTGGAGCAACAGGCAAAACACCAGAAACAGTTGCTGGCCAAGCAGGCGGAAAGCGCCTTCCAGGCGGGCAACCACGATTACCTCAAGCTGCTGCTCAATCAGCAGGATCCGGCCAAGCTGAGCCGCGCCCTCGATTATTTCGACTATCTCAACAAGGCCCGCATCGAGGCCATCGAGGCCCTGCGCGCCACCCGCGACAAGCTGGCGAAAAACCAGCTGGCCACCAAAGAGACCGAGACCCGGCTGCAGACCCTGCTCGGCGAACAGCAGCAACATCACCAGAGCCTGCTGGCCAGCCAGCAGAGCCGCGCCAAGGTGCGCAACCAGTTGCAGCAATCGGTGCAAAACGACGAGCTGAAACTGACCAGGCTGGTCAAGGCGGAAAAGGCGCTGAAGGCGCGGCTGGAGGAGCTGCGTCGCCAGCGGGAAGAGCAGGAGCGACGCGAGCGTGCCGAGCGGGAGCGCCTCGCCAAGATCAAGGCCGAGCAGGAGCGCCAGCGCCGGCTGGAGGCACAGCGCCTGGCCGCCGAACAGAAACGCATTGAGGAGCAGCAGCGGATCGCGGCCCAGCAGCGGCAGGTCGGCGAGCAGCAACGGCTCGCCGCCGAACAGCGCAGGGTCAGCGAGCAGCAGGAGCAGGTGGCGAAGCAGCAAGCGGCCGCCCGCAACAGCGCCAAGGCGAGCAGCAACGGCTATGGCGGCCTCAGCACGGGTGGCAACCTGCGCTGGCCGGTGCAGGGCCCCATCCTCATCTCCTACGGCTCGCCGCGTACCGCCGAGCTGAAGTGGAAGGGCACCCTGATAGGCGCCAGCGAAGGGACCCAGGTCAAGGCCGTGGCACCGGGCCAGGTGGTCTATGCGGACTGGCTGGACGGCTTCGGCATGCTGCTGGTCATCGACCACGGCCGCGGCTACATGAGCCTCTACGGTCACAACCAGTCGCTGCTGCGCCAGGTGGGCCAGAACGTGGAACAGGGAGAGCCCGTGGCCCTGGTCGGCGACAGCGGCGGGCAGGAGCGCTCCGGCCTCTACTTCGAGATCCGCTATCAGGGCGAAGCCATCAACCCCACCAAGTGGCTGGCCAGACGCTGACACCCCGGCTCCTCACAACGAAAAGCCTGCCTTGCGCAGGCTTTTTCATGGTGAAGGGCGCAGCCGCCACGAACTGCACCCGTTGATGAAAAATTACCTCTTTTTCCATCCCCTCAGGGAAAGACCACCAGGCCTATCTGCTCCAGCAGCCCCTGCTGCTGATCTTCATTGATCTGCACCCCGGCGAGGTTGACCCGGCGCAGATCCAGCCCGGACAGATCGCACTGGCGCAGGTCGCAGCCCTGCAGGTTGAAGCTGGCCCAGTCGATTTGCCCGAACTCGGAGCCGCTGAGATCCGAGCCCGCCAGGGAGGCGCCCCGCAGACTAGCCCCCTGCCAGCGGTTGCCGGTCAGCTCGCAGCGCTCCAGCAGGCAGCCTTCGAAGTTCGCATAGCTGAAGTTGTTGCCGGTGAGGTGGGCCTCGCAGAAGTAGCTCTTGGCAGTGATCCGGTTGGCGAAGCTGGCGTGGGCGAAGTTGATCCCCATGGCCTGGCAGTCGCACATCTCCAGCCCCAGACACTGGCTGCGGCCGAAGTCCGCCAGGGTGAGATCGCAGCGCAGGAAGCTCGCTTCCCGCAGATCGCAGCCCTGAAACAGGCAACCCAGCTCCCGCTCCCTGTCATAGAAGCTGCAGTCGACGAAGCGGCTCTCCCCGAGATCGAGCCAGGAGAAGTGACAGCCGATGAAGCGGCACCCCTGAAACAGCTCCCCCTCCACCTCCTGCTGCTCGAAGTGGATCCCCTCGAAACACCTGCCCTTGGTCATCCCGTGCCCCCTGTTGATGGCGTCATATGCTGACTTTGTTGCGCAAAAACGGTAATGTTACCTGTAACATTTTTTGCCGGATCCCCAGATGAACGACACCCGCAAGCGCCGCCCCACCCTGCAGGACATCGCCGACCTGACCGGAGTCACCAAGATGACCGTCAGCCGCTACCTGCGCGATCCCCAGGCCGTGGCCGAAGGGACCCGCGAGCGCATCGCCGCGGCGGTGGAGGAGCTAGGTTACATCCCGAACCGGGCACCGGACATGCTCTCCAACGCCACCAGCAAGGCGATCGGCATCCTGATCCCCTCCCTCTCCAACCAGGTCTTCTCGGCGGTGATCCACGGCATAGAGGCGGTGACCCGGCCCGCCGGCTACCAGACCCTGCTCGCCCACTACGGTTACAGCCCGGAGCGGGAAGAGGAGCAGGTCGCGTCTCTGCTCTCCTACAACGTGGACGGGCTCATCCTCTCGGACACCCAGCACACCGAGCGCACCCGCAAGATGATCGCCACCGCCGGCATTCCGGTGGTGGAGACCATGGATCTGCCGCTCTCTCCCATCGACATGGTGGTGGGCATGGATCACCGGGCCGCCGCCCGGGCCATGGTAACAGAGATGCTGCGCCGGGGACGGCGCAAGGTGATCTACCTCGGCGCCCGGCTCGACGTGCGCACCCAGTTGCGGATGGAAGGCTACTACCAGGCGATGGCCGATTTCGGCCTGACCGGCCAGCACCTGCTGACGGAGCAATCCTCCAGCTTCACCCTGGGGGGGGAGCTGCTGGCCCAGGCCATGGCGCGCTTCCCCGATCTCGACGGCCTGTTCTGCACCAACGACGACCTGGCGGTGGGCGCCCTGCTGCAATGCCAGGCCAGGTGGATCCCGGTGCCCCAGCAGGTGGCCATCGCCGGCAGCAACGCCCTCGACATCGGCCACGCCATGACCCCCAAGCTCGCCAGCATAGTCACTCCCCGCGAGGCCATCGGCCGCGAAGCCGCCATCATGCTGCTGGCCCGCCTCGGCGGCCAGCCGCTGGCGACCAGGTGCAAGGACATGGGCTTCTCCCTGTATGAGGGGGAGAGCCTCGGCTGATCTCTGGCCATCATGGCGCGTTCGACCGCCATGATGGCGCCTTTACCCCTCTCCCCTGTCCGCCCCCTGACCTATGCTGGCCCCTCCATCCACCATGTCAGGAGTACCCCATGCACCACACCGAACGACTGAAAGCCTGCCTGCGGCGCGTCATCTGCGATCCCGCTTTCCCCCTGACCGAACTCGACGCCTGGTTCACCCCCGACTACTGCCAGGAGGTGAACGGCGAATGGCTCGACTACCCGGCGTTTCGCCAGCACATCGCCGCGCTGCGCCGTCATCTGGCCGGGGCGAACATCGAGTTTGTCGCCACGATGGCGCTGGGTGAGCGGGTCCACTCGACCCATCTGGTCAGGGCCACCCGCCACGATGGCGACACCCTGGTCTGCAAGGTGAGCGGCCTCTTCACCTTTCGCGGCGATCGGCTCTGCCACACCGACGAGGTGACCTGTCTGCTGGCAGGCAGCAAGGAGGATGCGGATATCGGCTCGCGGCGCTGACTGCCGCCAACCCGCAGATACTGCCTGGCGGACAAGAAGCAGACGACGCGCCCTCAGGCCGCCGGTTCGCGCCGGGCAAGGCGCTGGAGGGCACGGGACAAGGCGCCGGGATCCTCGTAGCCGAGCCGATCGGCGATCTGCGCCAGCGTGAGCTCCCGGTGCTGCAACTGGCGCGCCTGCCCCAGCACCACCTGCTCCCGCCACTGGCGAAAACTGCATCCCAGATGCTGGAGGAAGAGCCGGTTGAGGGTGCGCACCGAGGCGCCGCAGTCAGCCGCCAGCGCCCCCAGCGTCAGATGGATGGCGGGCGCCTGGCACACCCTGTCCAGCACCCGCAGCAAGCGCGGGTCCAGCTCCCCGGCGAGGGGAATACGCGCCGCGAGCGGATCGGCGCGCTCCAGTTCGTGATCAAGCACCCTCAGATAGGCGTCCCGCGCCTCCCCCTCCGCCAGCTCGGGCAGGCGGGCGAAGAGGCCCGCCAGCAGCGGACTGGCCTGCAAGGGGCCGAAGGTCGTGCGGGCGGAAGTCGGCACATAGAGGAGGGAGAGCCGGGATCGGCGCAGCACGCGAAACTCGTGCTCCCAGCCCGCCGGAATGAAGCAGATCTGGCCCGCCACCAGCAGCTCGCCCTCCCCGCGCCCCGTGATGATGCCGCCCCCGTCGTGCAGGTAGCAGTATTGGGCCCGGGGGTGGCAGTGCAGCGCGGTGAAGTGCCCTTGCGGGTAGGATGGATGCAGGCAGGACATGAAGGCTCCAGGGTGGAGGGACGGCCCCCGACCTTAAGCCAGGGCAAGGCCGGAAGCAAACAGCCCACCCCCTCCCGGGGCGTAAAAACAACAGGCCACCCGAGGGTGGCCTGTCCGATTCATCTACACGGCTTTCGCTTAGCGCTTGACCAATTCAACCGCTTCCCGGGAGAGGCGGGTCACCTCGTCCCAGTTGCCGCTCTTGACGGCCTCTGCCGGCAGCATCCAGGAGCCGCCGACGGTGGCCACGCATTTGAGCGCCAGATAGTCGGCCACGTTTTTCGGGCCTATACCGCCGGTGGGGCAGAACTTCACCTGGGGCAGCGGCGCGGCGATGGCGGAGAGCGCCTTGGTGCCGCCGTTCGCCTCGGCCGGGAAGAACTTGAGGTGGTCGTAGCCCGCTTCCAGCGCCTGCATCACCTCGGACGGCGTCGCCACCCCCGGGATCAGCGGCGCCGTGCTGTTGGCCGCGTGGGCCAACAGGGCCGGGGTCATGCCCGGAGAGATGACGAAGCGGGCACCGGCGGCCACGGCGGCGTCAAACTGCGCGCAGTTGAGCACGGTACCGGCACCGACCATGGCATCCGGCATCGCCTTGGCGATGAGGGCGATGGCGTCCAGCGCGACCGGGGTGCGCAGGGTGATCTCGAACACCGAGATGCCGCCGTCCAAGAGGGCCTTGGCCATGGGCAGGGCCTGCTCCAGCTCATTGATGACCATCACGGGTACCAGGGGGGAGGCGGCAAACACCTCGGCCGGGGTCACTTTCCAGTTCTGCATAGCTCTTCCTTAGTCAAAGATGGTGGCGCCGCACTCGGCGCTCGATACCGCGCGACGCATCACGCTGAACAGTTCACGGCCCCACCCCTCTTGTTCCAGGGTGAGGTCGATCTCGGCCTGGGTACGGCCACTCAAATCGGTCAGGCAGTCGAGGCGGCCGGACTCGGCATCCACCCGCAGCAGGTCGCCATCGGCAAGCAGGCCGATGGCCCCACCGTGCAGCGCTTCCGGGGTGACGTGGATGGCGGCCGGGATCTTGCCGGAGGCACCGGAGAGGCGACCATCGGTGACCAGCGCCACCTTGTGACCCGCCTTCTGCAGGTTGCCGAGCACCGGCATCAGCTTGTGCAGCTCCGGCATGCCGTTGGCGGCCGGGCCGTTGTGGCGCACCACGATGACGGCGTCCTGGTTCAGCTCACCGGCCTTGTAGGCTGCCTCCACCGCATGCTGGGAGGAGAAGACCCGGGCCGGGGCCTCGATGACGCGATACTCGGGGGCGACGGCGGAGACCTTGACCACGGCGCGGCCCAGGTTGCCTGCCAGCAACTTGGTGCCGCCGGTGGCCTGAAATACGCTACCGGAGGGGGACAATACACTCGCATCGCCGCTCTCGCCCACCGGCTGCCACACCAGCTTGCCATCCACCAGTGCCGGACGGCTGAGGTAGTCCTGCATCTCGCCAAAGACCGGGGTGGCGTCCATGTGGATCAGCCCCTGTTCGGCCAGACGGCGCATCAGGCCGGGCACGCCCCCCGCCTGTTCGAAGGCGTTGACGTCCGCCGGGCCGTTCGGGTACATGCGCACCAGGAGCGGCACCACGTCAGAGAGATCGCTCAGGTCGTCCCAGGTCAGCTCCAGCCCGGCGGCGCGGGCCAGCGCCACCATGTGGATGCTGTGGTTGGTGCTGCCACCGGAGGCGAGCAGGGCCACCAGGCCGTTGACCAGGGCGCGTTCATCGATCACCGCACTCAGGGGGCGATAGGCCGGGGAGCCCGGGATCATGGCGCTGATGCGGCGGGCCGCCTCCTCGGTGAGGGCGCGGCGCAGCTCGCTGTGGGGGTGCACGAAGGCGGAGCCCGGCAGCATCAGACCCATGGCCTCGAACACCAGCTGGTTGGTGTTGGCGGTGCCGTAGAAGGTACAGGTGCCCGCCGCGTGGTAGGCGCCGCACTCCATCTTGAGCAGGGCGTCGCGGCCCACTTCACCGGCGGCGTACTGCTGGCGCACCTTCACCTTCTCGTCGTTGCTGATGCCGCTCGCCATGGGGCCGGCAGGCACGAAGGCGGTGGGCAGGTGGGCGTGGGAGAGCGCCCCCATGATCTGGCCCGGGGCAATCTTGTCGCAGATGCCGAGCAGCAGGGTGGCGTCGAAGGTGTTGTGGGAGAGGGAGACCGCGGTGGCCTGGGCGATGAGATCCCGGGAGAAGAGGGACATGTCCATCCCCGGCTGGCCCTGGGTCACACCGTCGCACATGGCGGGCACGCCGCCGGCGACCTGGGCGCTGTGGCCGAGCTCGGCCAGCGCGCCCTTGATGATGTCCGGGTAGCCCTGGTAGGGCTGATGGGCGCTCAGCATGTCGTTGTAGGCGCTGACGATGCCGACGTTGGCGCGGGTCATGTCGAGGATGCGCCCCTTCTCGTCACAGCTCGAGGCCGCCACGGCGTGGGCCAGGTTGCCGCAGGAGAGGGAGGCGCGGGTCTTGCCCTGCTCGGCCTGGCGCTGGATGCGGGCCAGGAAGCGGGCACGGCGGGCGGTGCTGCGCTCGCGGATGCGGTCGGTCACCAGGGTGATCACGGGATGGGTCATAACTATCTCTCCAACTCTATATACGGGCGCGTTCGGCAGTGACCGGGCGCGCGACATGGCTCATTGCGCCTGCGCCAGCGCGGTGACGGCACGGTCGACCACCTGTTCGAAGGTCCCGTCGATATCGATGCGAAACACGCCGGGCTCGCCATCCGGTCGCTCCAGGGTATCAAACTGGCTTTGTACCATGGCTTCGCGCATGAAGTGGCCCTGCCGTGCCCGCATCCGCTCGAGAATGAGGGACTGGCTGCCATCCAGAAACAGGAAGTGTACCGAGTCGTTGCCCTCGCGGATCTGGTCGCGGTACTGCTTCTTGAGGGCCGAGCAGACGATGACGCCGAGCTCGTTCTTGCGCTCCAGGCTGTAGGCCGCGTCGCGGATCCGCTCCAGCCAGGGGGCCCTGTCTTCGTCGTTGAGCGGGTTGCCCGCTGCCATCTTCTGGATGTTCGCGCGAGGGTGCAGATCATCGCCGTCGATGAACTTGGCCCCCAGGGCATTGGCCACCTTGAGGCCGATGCTGGACTTGCCGCTGCCACACACACCCATCACGATAATGCACTTGCCCGCCATTATTTGACCTCTCTCTCACTTTTCAAAAAACGTTCGCTTGATGGGTTCTAAGCTACCACGTTACCGGTAACATGTTACCGGTAACGTTTCGCAATGTGAAGTGCAGCACAGAAATGTGCAGAACAACAACTAGAACCATTTGAGGACAATTTTATGGACGGAGCAATGAACACACCCGATGTCGCCTACCTGCTCTCGGTAGCGGGCGGAGCCATTGTCATGCTGCTGGTGCTGATCATGCGATTCAAGGTACATGCCTTCGTGGCATTGACCCTGGTCAGCATGCTGACGGCCCTGGCCACCGGGGTCACCTATGACCAGGTGATCCCCACCATGCTGACCGGCTTCGGCGGCACCCTGGCCTCGGTCGCGCTGCTGGTCGGCCTCGGCGCCATGATTGGCCGGATCCTGGAGATGACGGGGGGCGCCAAGGTACTGGCCGATACCCTGATCAACCGCTTCGGCTCCCACCGCGCCCCCTTCGCGCTCGGCATCGCCTCCCTGCTGTTCGGCTTCCCGATCTTCTTCGACGCCGGCCTCATCGTCATGCTGCCCATCATCTTCAGCGTGGCGAAGCAGTTCGGCGGCTCCGTCCTCAAGTATGCCCTGCCCTCCGCCGGCGCCTTCGCGGTGATGCACGCCTTCCTGCCGCCCCACCCGGGCCCGGTGGCCGCCAGCGAACTGCTGGGCGCCAACATCGGCCTGCTCACCGTCGTGGGCCTGCTGGTCGCGCTGCCCACCTGGTACCTGGGCGCCTACCTGTTCGGCCTCTGGTCCGGCAAGAAGTTTGAACTGCCCCTGCCCCCGAGCTTCACCGCCAGCGCCGAGCAGATCTCCGACAAGGCGCCGAGCTTCGGCCAGGTGCTCTCCATCCTGCTGCTGCCACTGGTGCTCATCTTCATGGATACCGGCCTCAACACCCTGAGCGTCATGGGCGTCATCGACAAGGGGGCCGACTGGGTCAACGTGCTGCGCATGGTCGGCAAGACGCCGGTGGCCCTGCTCATCACCGTGCTCTACGCCCTCTGGCTGTTCCGCCAGACCCAGGGCAAGGTGCAGCTCGAGAAGTTCTGCAACGACGCCCTGGCCCCGGTCTGCGCCGTCATCCTGGTGACCGGTGCCGGCGGCATGTTCGGCGGCGTGCTGCGGGCGAGCGGCATCGGCGCCGCCCTGGCTGACGTGCTCTCCGACACCGGCATGCCGGTGATCCTGGCGGCCTTCCTGGTGTCCGCCGCGCTGCGGGTCGCCCAGGGTTCCGCCACCGTGGCCCTGACCACCACCGCCGCCCTGATGGCGCCGACCGTGGCCGCCACCACAGGCCTGAGCGAGCTGGATCTGACCTTCATCGTCATCGCCATCGCCGGGGGCGCGACCGTGCTCTCCCACTTCAACGACTCCGGCTTCTGGCTGGTCAGCCGCTTCCTGAACATGGACGAGAAGACCACCCTCAAGACCTGGACCGTGATGGAGACGCTGCTCGGCACCATCGCCTTCCTCATCGTGGCCACGGCCAGCGCCATCCTGTAACGGGAACACATCGGGGCCGCATCCGTCGGCCCCGATGTGACTCTGCACCGACTTTTTACGGATTCTTGCTTGGGCCCATCGCCACAGATTGCTAGAATTGCCTATTCTTCGCCCCGAGTGGAACGCTTCATCCCGTGATTTCAGGCTTCTCTATGCATTCATCGGCACATTATCGACAGTTGCTGACCCGCTTACCCCAGATCGCGGTCGCCGCGGATCAGTTTCAGGTGCTCAGCAGCGCCAAGGACTTCAAGAGCCGGATCCTGTCGCTCATCGCCCATGCGACCCAGCGCATCTACCTGATCGCGCTCTATCTGCAGGATGACGAGGCGGGACGGGAGATCCTCTCCGCCCTCTATGCCGCCAAGCAGCGCAACCCCGCCCTCGACATCAAGGTGTTCGTCGACTTCCACCGCGCCCAGCGCGGCCTGATCGGCAAGGGCAAGCAGGGGGGCAACCACCTGATGTACCAGGCCATGGCCGCCCGCCACGAACACCAGATCGAGATCTACGGCGTGCCGGTCAAGGGCCGCGAACTGCTCGGGGTACTGCACCTCAAGGGCTTCATCTTCGACGACACCCTGCTCTACTCCGGCGCCAGCCTCAACGACATCTACCTGCACCAGCAGGAGCGCTACCGCTTCGATCGCTATCACCAGATCCACAGCCCGGCGCTGACTCGCAGCATGGTCAACTACGTGGATGACGTCTTCCTCGGCAGCGAGGCCGTCCAGCGGCTGGATCGCACCGGCATCCCCGGCGCCAAGCAGCTCAAGGGGCAGATCCGCCGCTTCAAGCAGCGCCTGCGCACCAGCCAGTACCGCTTCGAGAGCATCCCTGCCAACGCCCGGGAGGTCGCCGTGACCCCCATGGTGGGCCTGGGCAAGCGAGGCAACCAGCTCAACCGGATGATCCGCAACCTGGTGCGGGCTACCGAGCGGGAGATCTTCATCTGCACCCCCTACTTCAACCCCCCCAAGGAGTTGAACAAGGACGTGGAAGGGCTGCTCAGACGCGGCTGCAAGGTGACCATAGTGGTGGGCGACAAGACCGCCAACGACTTCTTCATCCCGCCGGAGGAGAAGTTCTCCACCATAGGCGGCCTGCCCTATCTCTACGAGACCAATCTGCGCAAGTTTGCCGAACGCAACCAGCACCACATCGACAACGGCCGGCTCAACCTCATGCTCTGGTGTTGCGACAAAAACTCCTATCACCTCAAGGGGATCTTCGTGGACGAGGAGTGGGCCCTGCTCACCGGCAACAACCTCAATCCCCGTGCCTGGGCGCTGGATCTGGAGAACGGCCTGCTGGTGCACGACCAGCACCACCACCTGCGCGAGCGCTTCCAGCAGGAGCGCGACTGCATCCTGGCCCATACCCGCCGCATCAGCCACTTCGACCAGATAGAGCAGATCAAGGACTACCCGGATCAGGTGCGCAAGCTGCTGGCCCGGATCCACAGGGTCAAGGCGCACCTGCTGCTCAAGCGCATCATCTGACCCGAACACAGCGCTTCCCCGTTCGTGACAAGGGCCTGCCATGTTCGGCAGGCCCTTGTCACATTCGGCCATCCCCGGCGACAACGCGGCTTGCATCGGGGCCGCAACAGCCCCTATCATCTGGACATATTTACAGTGTTTCCGGGCATCTAATTGATGAAATTGGATAAAATCTCCCTCGACAGCCTCAAGGGTGTCGGCAGCAAGATGCAGGAGAAGCTCGAGCGACTCGGGCTGGCCACGGTGCAGGATCTGCTGTTCCACCTCCCCCTGCGCTACGAGGACCGCACCCAGGTGTGGCCCATCGGCGATCTGCCGCCCGGCCTGCACGGCGCGGTCGAGGGCGAGATCCAGGACACCCAGCTGGTGATGGGGCGCCGCCGCATGCTGGTCTGCCGCATCGGCGACGGCACCGGCAGCCTGACCCTGCGCTTCTTCAACTTCACCGCCGCCCAGAAAAACAGCCTGGCCCCCGGCCGGTTGATCCGCTGCTTCGGCGAGACCCGTCCCGGTAAGTACGGACTGGAGATGGCCCACCCCGAGTACAAGCTGCTCGGCGAGGAGCAGGCCGGCCAGACCGAAGAGGCCCTCACCCCCGTCTACCCGACCACTGAGGGGCTGCGCCAGCTCACCCTGCGCAGCCTCACGGATCAGGCCCTGGCCCAGCTCGATCTCCATGGCGTCGAAGAGCTGCTGCCCGCCGGCCTCTATCCCCAGCAGATCGATCTCGCCGCCGCCCTGAAACTGCTGCACCGCCCGCCTCCCTCGGTGGCGCTGGCCCTGCTCGAGAGCGGTCAGCACCCGGCCCAGCAGCGGCTGGTGCTGGAGGAGCTGCTGGCCCACAACCTCTCGGTGCTGAAAGTCCGTGCCCAGGCACAGACCCAGCTCGCTCGCGCCCTCAAGCCGGCCCCCGCCCTGGTGGCGCAGCTGCTCGGCGCCCTGCCGTTCACCCCCACCGGCGCCCAGAACCGGGTGGTGGCGGAGATAGCCAGGGATCTGCAGCAGAGCCACCCCATGATGCGGCTGGTGCAGGGGGATGTGGGCTCCGGCAAGACCCTGGTCGCGGCACTGGCCGCCCTGCAGGCCATCGGCAACGGCTGCCAGGTGGGGCTGATGGCCCCGACCGAGCTGCTGGCCGAGCAGCACGCCATCAACTTCGCCAGGTGGCTGGAGCCGCTCGGCATCCAGGTCGGCTGGCTGGCGGGCAAGCAGAAGGGCAAGGCGCGGGAGGAGGCGCTGGCGGCCATCGCCGATGGCAGCGTCAAGATGGTGGTGGGTACCCATGCCATCTTCCAGGAGCAGGTGGTGTTCCAGCGCCTGGCCCTGGTCATCATCGACGAGCAGCACAGGTTCGGGGTGCACCAGCGCCTCGCCCTGCGGGAAAAGGGGGAGCGTGAAGGCGTCCACCCCCACCAGCTCATCATGACCGCCACCCCCATCCCCCGCACCCTGGCGATGACCGCCTATGCGGACCTCGACACCTCGGTCATCGACGAGCTGCCGCCGGGGCGCACCCCCATCACCACGGTCGCCCTGCCGGACAGTCGCCGGGGAGACGTGATCGAACGGGTCAGGCTTGCCTGCGAGGAGGGCAAGCAGGCCTACTGGGTCTGTACCCTGATCGAGGAGTCCGAGGTGCTGGAGTGCCAGGCCGCCGAGGACACCGCCGCCGAGCTGCAAACCCTGCTGCCCGGCCTGCACATCGGCCTGGTGCACGGCCGGATGCGCCCCGTCGAGAAACAGCGGGTGATGGAGGAGTTCAAGGCGGGCATACTGCAACTGCTGGTCGCCACCACTGTCATCGAGGTGGGGGTGGATGTGCCCAATGCCAGCCTGATGATCATCGAGAACCCGGAGCGGCTGGGGCTGGCCCAGCTGCATCAGCTGCGCGGCCGGGTCGGGCGGGGGTCCGTGGCCTCCCACTGCGTGCTGCTCTACCACGCGCCGCTCTCCAAGACGGCCCAGAGCCGGCTCGGGGTGCTGCGGGAGACCAACGACGGCTTCCTGATCGCCCAGCGGGATCTGGAGCTGCGCGGTCCGGGGGAATTGCTGGGTACCCGCCAGACCGGCCTCGCCGACCTCAAGATCGCCGACCTGGTGCGCGACCAGCCGCTCATCCCCCAGGTGCAGAAGATGGCACGCTTCCTGATGGACAAGCACCCGGCGCATGTCGAGCCCTTGATCCGCCGCTGGCTGGGCCTGCGGGATCACTACTCCAATGCTTGACCAAGGCCGATGCAGAAGATGGTCACATTGCCTGATGGATAGACACCTGGGGCACGTCGATCCGCTGATCCGCCGCTGGCTGGGCCTGCGAGACCACTACTCCAATGCCTGACCTGCGGGATCACGCTGCCAACGCCTGATCACTCAACCAATACAGGAGGAAAGCGCTTATGAATTCCTGGCTGCGCGGCCTGCTCTACACCCTCGCCTTCCTGCTGCTCTTCGTCTGGGTCGGTCTCGGTCTGTTCGACGCCGAACGCGCCAAGGGGCCCATCGCCGACTGGCTCAGCCGGCAGACCGGCGTGCCTGTCAGCATAGGCCGGCTGGTGTTCAATCCCCTGCACCCCTACACCCTGCTGGCGGAGCAGGTGCGCTACGGGGATGCGGTGCAGCTGGAGAAGATCTATCTGGAGGTGGAGAGCATCGACTGGCTGAACCGGGACGTGCGCATCGCCCACCTGGACCTCATCCGTCCCGCCATCAAGCTGCCACTCCCGAACCAGTTGCCGACGCTGCCGGTACACTCCCTCACCATCGCCGACAGCACCATAGACAACCTGAACCTGCAGAGCGAGGCCCTGACCCTACGCGGCCTGAGCGCCACCCTGAGCGATTGGGAGCTGATCGATCCGAGACGCCAGCCCCAGGTCAACCTGACCCTGGGCATCAACCAGCTGGAGACGCCCAGGTTCACCCTGGCCCGTCTCAGCCTCAAGGGGCGACTGGAGGGGCAGGTGCTGAGCACGGACAGGCTGAGCGCCAACCTGTTCGACGGCCTGCTCGAAACCGGCATGGTGCTGAACTGGCCAGAGCGCAGCCTGCAACTGCACGATCTCAAGGCAAGCGCCATGCGAGTCGAGCTCGGTGACATCCCGCCGGGTGAGTTCCCCCTGAACCGCATCACCCTGGACAGGGGCCAGCTTGCCCAGGTCAGCATCAATGCCATCGAGCAGGAACTCTCCCTCAACAACTTCAACGGCCAGCTCACCGCCTTCGACTGGCAGGCGGGCAGTCGTCCGAGCGGTTATCTCGCCGGCACCCTGGGGGATCTGGGGCGAGGCCTGTTTCAGCTGGAGGCCATCGAGGGCAAGCTCGCCTTCTCGCCCCGACAGCTCGATGCCGAGCTGAGGGGCAAGGCCTATGAGGGGGAGTTCAGCCTGGATCTCGCCCTCGATCCCCAGCAGCAGAAGCTGACACTCAAGGAGCTGACGCTGAGCGGCATGGACATCAGCCTGCCGGATGGTTGGTGGCAGGATTGGCAGGGCTGGCGGCCGCAGCAGATCGACGTGCGCAAGCTGGCCTTCGACAGGCTCAAGGTACTCTCCTTCGACGATGCCCTGCCCCTCTCCCTGACCGGCTGGCAGTTCTATCTGAACGACCTCGCCCTGCGGGGCAATCAGCCGGCTCCCCTGCTGGGGCGAGCCAGGGTCGAGAGCAAGTGGTTCGAGCTGGTGTGGGGCGGCCTCAGCGCCCGCAACGGCGAGCTGGGTGGCGAGCTGACCCCCGGCACCTGGCAGCTCAACAAGCTGACCAGCAGCCTGCCGGACGAGGGTTCTCTCAGCCTCAATGGCCAGTGGGGCAAGGCGCCCGGCCAGGAGAGCCGCCTGCAACTGCAGGGCAAGCAGCTGGATCTGGAGCTGTGGGGCAAGCTGCTGCACGCCCCTGTGTCGCTCGCGGGCAAGGTGGATCTGGCGGCACAGCTGCAGGCCGACCTCAACGGGCAACCCGACGAGGAGGTAGCCAAATGGCGCCGGACTCTCCAGGGCAGCCTGAGCCTGGAGAGCAGGGATCCCTTCTGGGACAAGGTCGGCATCGATCCCCTGCTGGATGCCTGGTTCAAGGAGCAGGCCCCCCCCGCCCTGACGCCGCAGGCGCTGTGGCAGGCGATGCAACGGGGAGACACCCCCTTCTATCACATCAGGCTGGACGCCAGGGCGGAGCAGGGCAAGGTGCGGATCGAGCGAGGCGGCGCCTCCACCATCACCCACCTGCTGGCGCTGCAAGGGGGGGTCGACCTGGCCGCCGACCAGTGGCAGCTGGACCTCGGGGTCCTGAACAAGCGGCGCTGCGCCGAACTGCTGGCCCGCTGGCGCGGCCCCCTCGCGGATCCCGGCCTGGAGTGGCAGTTCCCTACCGGGCAGGAGGCCTGCGGCTGGGAGGCTGGCGTGCGCTACCCGGCACAGGGGCGCAGCGGCCCGCTCTGGCGACCGCAGGCACCGGCCCCCACCACCGCATCCCAATAACGAACAAGGCCTCGCGATGAGGCCTTGTGGTAGAGCGCGCGCGGGATCAGCGCCCGCCGCGCTTGATGGGCAGCACCACGTACTGGCCGACGAATTCCACCGCCAGCTTGCGACCGCTGAACAGCTGGACCCGCAGGCTGAACTTGGCGGACTCCCCGCTCCTCAGCGGTTCGAGCACGGCAGGCATCCCCTCCCGGGCCACCCTGGCCTCAGGCTCCTCGCTCACGGGTCTGTAGTATTTGATGTTGCCCTCGGCCAACACGGTATCGCCCCCCAGGCCGGCTTCCTTGAGCTGCAACCAGATGAGGCCCCAGCCCGCCAGCACGCACTGGCTGTAGATGCTGCCGGCGAACATGGTGTCGTGAACGTTGAGGTTGGCCGCCAGGTTCGCCTTGAGGTGGAAGGTCTGGCCGTCGTAGTGGGTGATGTGCACCCCCATCTTCTCGCTGATGGGAATGCCCCGCGACCAGCGGGTGGTGAGGTCCTGGCACCACTCCGGGCGATACTGGATGGTCTGCAGCGGGCTCAGGGACTTGATCATCTGGCGGTGGGGAATGCGGCCGAAGGAGACAGGGCCTTCCCCCACTTCGAGAAATCCGCACTTGCGATAGAACTCCACCGCCTCCTGGCGGGCGTTCATCACCAGCCGCTTCACCTTCTCGTCGCGGGCCAGCTGCTCTAGATCCTCCACCATGCGGGCTCCCAGCCCCTGACCGCGGTACTCGGGGCGCAGCGCCATGAAGCGGATCTGGGCCTCGTCGCCACCGACGAAGAGCCGGCCCACGGCGATGGGGGTGCCATCCTCGGTGAGCATCAGCCGGTGAATGGCAACGCTGTCGTATTCGTCACGCTCGGAGCCCACGGGCAGGTTGAAGGGCTTGCGCAGAAGTTCCCAGCGCAACTGGTAATAGGCATCCAGCTCGGCTGCTGTTTGAGGAGTGACTACCCGATACATAAGACGATCCTTGAGTGTGCGCCGACGGACAGATTGAAGGGCTTGCGCACCCATGCCTCCCAGCGCAACTGACAATAGGCATCCAGCTCCGCTGGCGTTTGAGGAGTGACTACCCGATACATAAGGCGATCCTTGAGTTAGCGCCGACGGACAGATTGAAGGGCTTGCGCACCAATGCCTCCCAGCGCAACTGACAATAGGCATCCAGCTCGGCTGCTGTTTGAGGAATGACTACCCGATACATAAGGCGATCCTTGAGTGTGCGCCGACGGACAGATTGAAGGGCTTTCGCACCAATGCCGCCCAGCGCAACTGACAATAGGCATCCAGCTCCGCTGGCGTTTGGGGGGTGACCACCCGGTACATAGCGACATCCTTGAGTTACACTGGTCGAAAGCCATCTTGCCGTGCAAATTCATGGACTTCAATCTACAAGCGTACCAAGCCGATCACTTGTTGCACCTCAGTGTCAAACCCGCACGTCGCCTCTGTGTCCTGGAAAATGCCCGCCATCGCTGGCTGGAACTGGACGGCGTGGTGCAATCCGCCATGAGCCTCAGCCAACCATCGCACCTCTGCCTGCCCCATCAGCGGAGCATCGCCGAACGCCTGCCGGAGCGGGCAGGCCGGATCCTGGAGCTGGGGCTGGGCGGGGGGGATCTCACCCGCCATCTGGCGGCACGCTGGCCCGAGGCTCGCCATGACTGCGTGGATCTGGACGACGAGATCCTCACCCTGTTCCAGCAGTTTTTCCTGCCCCCGACGGGAGGCACACCACGGCTGCACCATGCCGATGCACTGCACTTCCTGCTGGAAAGCCGGGAGCAGTACGATCTGGTGCTGCTGGACCTGTTCAGCCAGGACGGCAACCCCCTGCTGCTGTTCCAGACCCCGCTCTATCGGGCGCTGGCCCAGCGCCTGTGCGGCACTCTCATCGTCAACCTGCTGCCCCGCACCCGACTGGAGCAGGACCAGGCGCTGAAACTGGCGCGGGAGTGGATAGGCCCCACCACGGCCCACGGGGTGCCCGGCTATCGCAACGTGATCCTGCACGCCACCCGCCAGCAGGCGTAACGCCGATCTGCGAGCCGTCAGTATTGGCCCTAGACCTGCAGCCAGAAGGTCACGGGCCCGTCGTTAAGCAGCCTCACCTTCATGTCGGCGGCGAAGCGGCCGGTCTCGGTCGGTACGCCCCCTTCCCTGGCCCGGGCCACGAAGTAGTCGTAGAGCCGCTCGGCCTCGCTCGGGTGC
Organism: Aeromonas sp. XH; assembly: GCF_033348475.1. Taxonomy (NCBI): domain Bacteria; kingdom Pseudomonadati; phylum Pseudomonadota; class Gammaproteobacteria; order Aeromonadales; family Aeromonadaceae; genus Aeromonas; species Aeromonas sp. XH. Next base: position 4,091,197 of record NZ_CP137630.1, read on the forward strand.
GCCCCGCCGGAGAAGCTGGGCCTCATCCCCTTCTGGGTGTCCGCCGCCAGGGTGAACTGGGAGACCACCAGCAGGCTGCCCCCAACCTGTCCTACGTTGAGGTTCATCTTGCCCTGCTCGTCGGAAAAGATGCGATAACCGCTCACCTTGTGCAGCAGCTTGTCGGCCTTGGCCTCGTCATCCCCCTGCTCCACCCCGAGCAGCACCAGCAGACCCTGGCCTATGGCCCCGGTCACCTCTCCTTCTACCGTCACGCTGGCCTCGCTGACCCGCTGAATCAGTGCAATCACCCGCAACTCCTTTGTCTTGTCAGAAACGCACGACCGCCCGAAGGCGGTCGTAGATGTTAGCAATAAGCGATGGGGTCAGCCCAGCTCCTCTGCGCCCGGCTTCTCGTATTCACCGAGGCAGGCGGTGGTCTCGGCCCCCAGCAACACCACCAGCCAGCTCAGATACACCCAGACGAACAGGATGGGGATGGTTGCCAGGGCACCATAGATGGCCTGGTAGGAGGGGAAGTTGGTGATGTAGATGGCGAAGCCACGTTTGGCCAGCTCGAACAGGGAGGCCGCCACCAGGGCGCCGATGAAGGCGTGGGTCAGCCGCACCCGGCAGTTCGGCACCACGGTATAGATCAGCAGGAAGGTGAGCACGGAGAAGAGGAACGGCAGGCTGCGCAGCAGCAGGTAACCGATGCCGAACAGGCTGTCCGCGGCGAACAGCTTGAGGGAGAGGATATAGGAGGAGATGGCGAGGCTGGCACCGATGAGCACGGGGCCCAGGGTCAGGATCATCCAGTACATGGCGAACGCCTGGGCCAGGGGCCGGCTCCGGGTCGAGCGCCAGATGTAGTTGAGGTTCTTGTCGATGGCCGAGATGAGCATGAGCGCCACCACGATCAGGGCGCCGATGCCGACCGCCGTGGTGTTGGTGGCGTTGGCCACGAAGCCGTCGATGTACTCCTTGAGCATCTCCCCGGCGGTGGGCACGAAGTTGTGGTAAACGAACTGCTCCATCCCCTGCTTCAGGCTCTGGAACACCGGAAAGGCCGACATCATGCCGAACACCACGGCGATCATGGGCACCAGGGAGAGCAGGGTGACATAGGCCAGGTAGCCCGCGGTGACCGTCAACCTGTCCTGCTGGAAGCGGCCCCAGACGAACTGGGCGAAGTGGGCACCATCGTGGCGCAAGAAGGAGAGGAAGTGGGCCAGGCGGCCACGGATCTGCTGCTGCATCTTGATTCTCGTAAGCGTCGTCATGCAGACATTGTGTCAGATAGGGTGGCCATTTGACCACCCGAGCACCTGCCGGGGAAGTCCAGCCCAAGCGGGGGGAAGCCCTGTTCCCGCCTTTTGGCCATAAAAAAAGAGGCCCGCAGGCCTCCTTCTATCGCTGATGCAGCGGCTCAAGCACGACCGGCGCGCTTGCGATCCAGCTCGGTCAGCAGCTTCTTGCGGATACGGATGCTCTTCGGCGTCACTTCCACCAGCTCGTCGTTGTCGATGAACTCCAGGGCCTGCTCCAGAGACATGCGGATCGGCGGAGTCAGCACCTGGGCTTCGTCGGTACCGGAGGCACGCATGTTGGTCAGCTGTTTGCCCTTCAGGCAGTTCACGGTCAGATCGTTGGAGCGGGAGTGGATACCGATCACCTGGCCTTCGTACACCTCGGTCGCGTGACCGATGAACAGACGACCGCGGTCTTGCAGACCGAACAGGGCATAGGTCAGGGCCTTGCCGGTGGCGTTGGAGATCAGCACGCCGTTCTGGCGCTCACCGATGCTGCCACCCTTGTGCGGACCGTAGTGGTCGAAGGTGTGGTACAGCAGGCCGGTACCCGAGGTCAGGGTCATGAACTCGGTCTGGAAGCCGATCAGGCCACGGCTCGGGATCATGAAGTCGAGGCGGACACGACCCTTGCCATCCGGGGTCATGTTGGTCATTTCGCCCTTGCGCAGACCCAGTTGCTCCATGACGGAACCCTGGTGCGCTTCTTCCACGTCGACAGTGACGGTTTCGAACGGTTCTTGCAGTTCGCCATTCACGGTGCGCAGGATCACTTCCGGACGGGATACCGCCAGCTCGTAACCTTCGCGACGCATGTTTTCGATCAGAATGGAGAGGTGCAGCTCACCACGGCCGGAGACGCGGAACTTGTCCGGATCATCGGTCTCTTCCACGCGCAGGGCCACGTTGTGGACCAGCTCCTGGTTCAGACGCTCCAGGATGTTGCGGGAGGTGACGAACTTGCCCTCTTTGCCGGCGAACGGAGAGGTGTTGACCTGGAAGGTCATGTTCACGGTCGGCTCGTCAACGGAGAGCGGCGGCAGCGCCTCGACGGCACCGTTGTCACAGATGGTGTCGGAGATCTTCAGCTCGCCCAGACCGGTGATGGCGATGATGTCGCCCGCTTGCGCGTCGGCCACTTCGGTACGGGACAGACCCAGGTAACCCAGCACCTGACCGACCTTGCCGGTACGGTTCTTGCCGTTGGCACCAACGATGGTGACCTGCTGGTTGGTCTTGACGCGACCACGGGTGATACGGCCGATGCCGATGACGCCAACATAGGAGTTGTAGTCCAGCTGGGAGATCTGCATCTGGAAACCGCCTTCGGTATCCGCAGCAGGGGCTTCGACGTTGTCGACGATGGCCTGGAACAGGGGTTCCATGTTGTCGGACGGTACGTCTTGGTCCAGGGTGGCCCAACCGTTCAGTGCAGAGGCGTAAACAACCTTGAAGTCCAGTTGCTCATCGGTGGCACCCAGGTTGTCGAACAGATCGAAGACCTGATCCATTACCCAGTCAGGACGCGCACCCGGACGGTCGATCTTGTTGATGACCACGATGGGCTTCAGACCCTGGGCGAATGCCTTCTGGGTCACGAAACGGGTTTGCGGCATCGGGCCGTCAACGGCGTCAACCAGCAGCAGCACGGAGTCAACCATGGAGAGCACGCGCTCAACTTCACCACCGAAGTCGGCGTGACCCGGGGTATCCACGATGTTGATGCGGTAGTCGTTCCAGCGGATCGCGGTGTTCTTGGCGAGAATGGTGATGCCACGTTCCCGTTCCAGATCATTGGAGTCCATGATCCGTTCCTGACCTTCGCTGGTGCGATCCAGGGTGCCGGATTGCTGCAGCAGCTTATCAACCAGCGTCGTCTTGCCGTGGTCAACGTGCGCAATAATCGCAATATTGCGTAAATTCTCTAACATTCTCGCCTCAAATCACCGGGTAAAATTGGGCGCTAATTGTACTCTCGCCTTTGTGATCTGCCTAGCAGAATTGCAACACATTCGCGCACGACAGGGGATCGGGATCATGGACCCCGGGTCAAAAGCCTGCTTAGATGGCCTGGATACGCTGGCGCACCATCCTGGTGCACCAAAACGATCCAAGGTTGCACCACTTTAATGCAGCAACCGGCTTGAGAACGGGTGTCCCGACAGCCTGAAACGGTGCAAGTGCCCTGAAATCAAGCTGTCACAAACTTGGCACGATACTGGCTTATGTGAATACGACGACGCATTCACCCAAAGAGTTTTAACACCGGAGGTTACTTAGCATGTCAGCCCAGAACGTTTTGGCCCTGATCCAGGAACACGAAGTCAAGTTTGTTGATCTGCGTTTTACCGACACCAAGGGTAAAGAGCAGCATGTATCCATCCCTGCCCACCAGGTCGACGAAGACTTCTTCGAAGACGGCAAGATGTTCGATGGCTCCTCCATCGGCGGCTGGAAGGGCATCAACGAGTCTGACATGGTGCTGATGCCGGATGCGGCCTCCGCCAAGCTGGATCCCTTCACCGAAGAGACCACCCTGAACATCGTCTGTGACGTGCTGGAACCTGCCACCATGCAGGGCTACGACCGCGACCCGCGCTCCATCGCCAAGCGCGCCGAAGACTTCCTGAAGTCCAGCGGCATCGCCGACACCGTGCTGTTCGGGCCGGAGCCGGAATTCTTCATGTTCGACAACATCACCTTCTCCAACACCATGGGCCACAGCTTCGTGAAGATCGAATCCGAAGAAGCTGCCTGGAACTCGGGTACCGAATACGAGCACGGCAACAAGGGTCACCGTCCCTTCGTCAAGGGCGGCTACTTCCCGGTTGCACCGGTTGACTCCTCCCAGGACATCCGTGCCGCCATGTGTCTGGTGCTGGAAGAGATGGGCCAGGTCGTCGAGGCTCACCACCACGAAGTGGCGACCGCCGGTCAGAACGAGATCGCGACCCGCTTCAACACCCTCACCCTGAAGGCTGACGAAGTCCAGGTTCTGAAGTACGTGATCCACAACGTGGCCCACGCCTACAACAAGACCGTCACCTTCATGCCGAAACCCATGTTCGGTGACAACGGCTCCGGCATGCACTGCCACCAGTCCCTGGCCAAAGACGGCGTCAACCTGTTCGCAGGCGACCTGTACGGCGGTCTGTCCGAGATGGCACTGCACTACATCGGCGGCATCATCAAGCACGCCAAGGCCATCAACGCCTTCGCCAACCCGACCACCAACTCCTACAAGCGTCTGGTGCCGGGCTATGAAGCCCCGGTCATGCTGGCCTACTCCGCCCGCAACCGCTCCGCGTCCATCCGCATTCCGGTTGTGCCGAGCCCGAAAGCCCGCCGCATCGAAGTACGCTTCCCGGATCCGGCTGCCAACCCCTACCTGGCCTTCGCAGCTCAGCTGATGGCCGGCCTGGACGGCATCATCAACAAGATCCATCCGGGCGATGCCATGGACAAGAACCTGTACGACCTGCCGCCGGAAGAGGCTGCCGAAGTACCGACCGTTGCCGGTTCCCTGGACGAGGCGCTGGCCGCCCTGGACGCAGACCGCGAGTTCCTGACCCGTGGTGGCGTGTTCAGCGACGACTTCATCAACTCCTACCTGGAGCTGAAGCAGCACGACGTAGACCGCGTCCGCATGACTCCGCACCCGCTGGAGTTCGAGCTGTACTACTCCGTCTAATCCGCATCCTAGTGACAAACCCGCCATCTGGCGGGTTTTTTCATTCAGGAGGTGGAAAACCATCGGGATGCTCGCAGTCCCCCGGCGGGGCCATCCCCACCTGACAGCACGGCTGTCATCAGACAACCGACTGTCGGCCCGATGGTTTTTTCTCTGATAGGATTAAGGTGAACCCCGTCAAGGAGAGATGGATGAACACTGCACCCTGGATGCTGAGCCTCTTGCTGATGGCCGCCTGCACCGCTCAAGCGGCCAGAGTCTACTCCTGGGTCGACCCCCAGGGGGTGACCCACTACACCGATGCCCCTCCCCCGGGCAAGAACGCGAAGGAAGTGGACATGCGGGTCTCGCCCCTCATCGGCACTTCCCCCCACTCGGTCCAGGTCGAGGATTTCAACAGCCTGACCGGCGTCGACGCCAGGAAGGCCCTGGAGGCCGCCCCCCTGGAGATCGAGCTGCTCTCCCCCGAACCGGGCAGCACCCTGAGGGACAACACCGGCAACATCGTCTTCCAGGGTCAGGTCTCTCCCCAACCCCCGGCGCAATACGACGTGCGCCTGCTGCTGAACGGCAAAGCGGTCCCCATAGTCCACAACAGCCTGGCCATCCGGGTGGAAAACCTCGATCGCGGTGCCTACGAGGCGCGTCTCGAGCTGCTCGCCAAAGACGGTACGATCCTTGCTAAATCTAAACCAGCCACCTTTTACCTGCACAGAGCGACCGTGAATCAGGCTCCCAAGGCCACCCCCAAGGCCGATTAGGGTGATGTGACGCACCGATGCGGGTAAACTTGATGCACTATATTGGTGCATATCAGGTGTGCAGCACCGTTTTAGGGAGAAACCTGTGCCAACCCGCATGGATCACGCCAAGACACTCTTGGACAACCTGCTGACCGCCGTCATCCTGATGGATGAGCGGCTCTGCATTCAATTCGTCAACCCGGCGGCAGAACAGCTGCTTTCCCTCAGTGAGCGGCGACTCATCGGGATCGAGCTGCCCCACCTGCTGGAGCACATCTCCCTCGACCTGCAGCGCTTCAAGCAGTGCCTCATTTCGGGGCAGGGCTTCACCGACAGCGAAGTCACCCTGGTGGTGGAGGGGGAGCCCAGGCTGGTGGAGATCAGCGTCAGTCCCATGGCCGATCACGAGCAGCGATTGATGGTGGTGGAGCTGCGCAAGATCGATCAGCAGAAGAAGATCAGCCAGGAGTTGCAGCAGCACGCCCAGCAACAGGCGGCGAAGGAGCTGGTGCGCGGCCTGGCCCACGAGATCAAGAATCCCCTCGGCGGCCTGCGCGGGGCGGCCCAGCTGCTGCAGAAGGAGCTGCCGGATCCGGCCCTGCGCGAATACACCGGCATCATCATCGAGCAGGCGGATCGCCTGCGGGTGCTGGTCGATCGCCTGCTCGGCCCCCAGCGGCCCGGGCGTCACCAGATGCACAACGTCCACTCCGTGCTGGAACAGGTGCGCCGCTTGGTGGATCTGGAGCTGCCGCCCCAGATCCGCATCGAACGGGACTACGATCCCAGCATTCCCGAATTCGAGATGGAATCGGATCAGCTGCAGCAGGCGTTTCTCAACATAGTGCGCAATGCCGCCGAGGCCCTCGGGGATCAGGCCGGGCTTATCCGCATCAAGACCCGCACCGCCTTCCAGATCACCATCCACGGCCAGCGCTACCGCCTGGCGGCCGAGATCAAGATCATCGACAACGGCCCCGGCATTCCCGACGCCATTCGCGACACCCTCTTCTATCCCATGATCACCGGCAAGGAGGGGGGGACCGGCCTCGGCCTCTCCATCGCCCAGAATCTGATCGATCAGCACAAGGGGCGCATCGACTGCATCAGCTGGCCCGGCCATACCGAATTCACCATCTATCTACCACTTCGCAAGTAAGGGAACCTCATGACAGCAAAAGTGTGGATCGTCGATGACGACAGTTCTATCCGCTGGGTTCTGGAGCGCACCCTTGGCAGCGAAGGCTTCGAATGCGAGAGCTTCGCCGACGGCGAAGCCCTGCTGAGCTCCCTGGAGGTGCGTTCGCCGGACGTGATCCTCTCGGACATCCGCATGCCGGGCATCGACGGCCTGAGCCTGCTGGAGCAGATCCACCGCCGCCAGGCCGATCTGCCCATCATCATCATGACGGCGCACTCGGACCTCGACTCCGCGGTCAACGCCTACCAGCGCGGCGCCTTCGAATACCTGCCCAAGCCGTTCGACATCGACGAAGCGGTCAGCCTGGTGCGCCGTGCCGAGAACCACCTCAAGGAGCAGCGCACCAAGCGCAAGGCACGCCAGCAGGAGGCCACCACCACGCCGGAGATCATCGGTGAAGCCCCCGCCATGCAGGAGGTATTCCGCGCCATCGGCCGGCTGTCGCGCTCCAGCATCTCGGTGCTGATCAACGGCCAGAGCGGCACTGGCAAGGAGCTGGTCGCCCACGCCCTGCACAAGCACAGCCCCCGGGCCCACAAGAACTTCATCGCCCTCAACATGGCGGCCATCCCCAAGGATCTCATCGAATCCGAGCTATTCGGCCACGAGAAGGGAGCCTTCACCGGCGCCAACAACATCCGCCACGGCCGCTTCGAGCAGGCCGACGGCGGCACCCTGTTTCTCGACGAGATAGGCGACATGCCGCTGGACGTGCAGACCCGGTTGCTGCGGGTGCTGGCGGACGGCCAGTTCTACCGGGTCGGCGGCCACCAGCCGGTGCAGGTGGACGTGCGGATCATCGCCGCCACCCACCAGAATCTGGAAAAACGGGTCGCCGACGGCGAGTTTCGGGAAGACCTGTTCCACCGCCTCAACGTCATCCGCATCCATATCCCCGCCCTCAAGGAGCGGCGGGAAGACATCCCCCAGCTCGCCCAGCACTTCCTGCTGCGCGCCGCCAAGGAACTCAACGTGGAAGCCAAGAGTCTGCACCCGGATACCCAGGCCTACATCAGCCGCCTGCCCTGGCCGGGCAACGTGCGCCAGCTGGAGAACGTCTGCCGCTGGTTGACGGTGATGGCCTCGGGCCAGGAGGTGCTGGTGAGCGACCTGCCCACCGAGCTGCTGACGCCCATCACCAGCACGGCGGAGCCGGGTCAGCCCGCCCTGACCGGCGGCTGGCAGCAGCAGTTGCAGGACTGGGTGGCCGCCAAGCTGGCCCTGGGCGAGACCGACATCCTGGCGGATGCCATGCCCCAGTTCGAACGGATCATGCTGGAGACGGCCCTGGATCACACCCACGGTCACAAGCAGGAGGCCGCCCGCCTGCTCGGCTGGGGCCGCAATACCCTGACCCGCAAGCTCAAGGAGCTCGACATTCCCTGAGCCTTCGGGAAAAACGATTCCCATCACGCCTTGAGGGAAAGCCTGACCAATCCGACCCCGTTTGCCTGCAAACGGGGTATCTTTTTCAGGCGTCCCGCCTAGAATGGCAGGCTTTCCAACCCGACTCGCAGAAGGTGCCCCATGATTGACAGATCCCTCCCCCTGACCGACCTGCATCGCCATCTGGACGGCAATATCCGCCCGCAGACCATTCTCGAGCTGGGGCGTCAGCACAACGTCCAGCTGCCGGCCGATGAGCTGGAGACCCTGCGCCCCCACGTGCAGATCGTCGAGAACGAGCCGAGTCTGGTTGCCTTCCTGAAGAAACTGGACTGGGGCGTGGCCGTGCTGGCCGACTACGACGCCTGCCGCCGGGTGGCCTACGAGAACGTGGAAGATCTGCTGCGTGCCGGCATCGACTATGCGGAGCTGCGCTTCAGCCCGGCCTATATGGCGATGACCCACAAGCTGCACCCCCAGGGCGTGGTGGAAGCCATCGTTGACGGCGTGGCCGCCGGCAGCCGCGACTTCGGCATCAAGACCAACCTCATCGGCATCATGAGCCGCACCTTCGGCACCGAGCAGTGCCGCACCGAGCTGGACGCCTGCCTGGCCCTGCGCGACAAACTGGTTGCCATCGATCTGGCCGGCGACGAGCTGGGCTTCCCGGGGGAGCTCTTCACCGACCACTTCCGCCGGGTGCGAGATGCGGGAATGCGCGTGACGGTGCACGCCGGTGAGGCGGCCGGCCCGGAGAGCATGTGGCAGGCCATTCGCGATCTCGGTGCCGAGCGCATCGGTCACGGCGTCAAGGCGATCCAGGACCCTGCTCTGATGGCCTATCTGGCAGAGCACCGCATCGGCATCGAGTCCTGCCTCACCTCCAACCTGCAGACCACCACGGTGGCGAACCTCGCCGAGCACCCCATCCGCCAGTTCCTGGCCGCCGGTGTGCTGGCCTGCCTCAATACCGACGATCCCGCAGTCGAAGGCATTGACCTTCCCCACGAGTACGAGGTGGCCGCACCGGCCGCCGGCATGACGCCAGGCGAGATCCGCACCGCCCAGCAGAACGGCCTGACCCTGGCCTTCCTGAGCGATGGCGAGAAGGCCGAGCTGAGCGCCCGCGCCGCCCGCCGCTAAATCCCGACCCGCCCAATAAAAAAACCGCCGAGAGGCGGTTTTTTTATTTTCCAACGACATCGACCGGCTTAGATCACCCGGGAGAACTGCTGCTGGCGCGCCTTGCTGCGCAGGTAGACGTCGAAGCACATGCAGATGTTGCGGATCAGCAGCTGGCCGGTGGAGACCACCTCCAGCCCCTCATCCGTCATGCGCACCAGACCGTCGTCGACGAAGGTCTGCAGCAGTTTGAGATCCTCGGCAAAGTACTCCTTGAACACCAGGCCGTGGGCCTGTTCGACGGCGGCGAAGTTCAGGGAGAAGTCGCAGATGAGGCGCTTGATCACCTCGCGGCGGATCAGGTCATCCCGGTTGAGGGAGCACCCCTTCCACTGGGCGTGACCAAGGGTCTCCACCTGGGCGTAGTAGGCCTTGAGCTCTTTCTGGTTCTGGGAATAGGCATCGCCGATCATGCTGATGGAAGAGACCCCCAGCCCCAGCAGATCGCAATCTCCCTGGGTGGTATAGCCCTGGAAGTTGCGGTGCAGCTTGCCCTCGCGCTGGGCCACCGCCAGCTCGTCGTCCGGCTTGGCGAAGTGGTCCATGCCGATGAACTGATAGCCCCGGCCGGTGAGGAAGGCGATGGTGTCCTGCAGCATGGCCAGCTTCTCCCGGGGCGCCGGCATGTCCGCCTCTTTCAGCTTGTGCTGGGCGGCGAAGCGGCTCGGCAGGTGGGCATAGTTGAAGATGGAGAGGCGGGCCGGGTCGGTCTTGAGCACCTCCTCCAGGGTGTGATGGAAGCTCTCCCGGTTCTGGTGCGGCAGGCCGTAGATGAGATCCAGGTTGGTGGAACGGAATCCCAGCTCGCGGGCACGCTCCAGCATGGCGCGGATGAAGTCGTTGTCCTGCTCGCGGTTAACCGCGACCTGGACCGCCTTGTTGAAGTCCTGCACGCCGAGACTGATGCGGTTGAAACCGAGCTCCCGCAACACGTCCAGCATGGAGAGTTCGATCTCGCGCGGATCCACCTCTATGCTGATCTCCCCCTCCCCGGCGAAATGGAAATGCTCTCGCAGCATGGCCATCAGGCGGCGAGTCTGGGGTTCATTCAGATAGGTGGGGGTACCGCCCCCCCAGTGCAGCTGGGTCACCAGACGGTGCTTGAACAGGGGGGCCTGCGCCTTGATTTCACGCTCGAGGTAATCGAGGTACTGATCGGCTTTGTGCTGGTGACGGGTGATCACCTTGTTGCAGCCGCAGTAATAGCAGAGCTTGTGGCAGAAAGGGATGTGCACGTAGAGGGACAGATTGCGGGCCGGATACTGCCCCGCGGCCTGGACGAAGTCCGGATAGCCGAAACTCTCGTTGAACTCAAGGGCTGTGGGATAGGAGGTATATCGCGGGCCACTGTAGTTATATTTCTCGATCAGGGCCTGATCCCACACAATCTGTTCTGCTTGCACGCTTGCTTCCCCTTTCTTTGTTATCCGTTCAGCGGCTTAACCGGAAATCCTTCAGCCTGGCGACATCCTGGAGGATCTGCGCCTCCAGCTCGGCCTCGTAGCCACTGCGTTCGAGATCCATCTTCATCACTTCATTGCGCTTGAGGGCACGCCGCGCCTCGTGGGTCGGCATCTCCTTGACCTTGTCATAGAGGCCGTACAGACCGGGGAACTCGCTGGCAAAGGCGCGTCCCCCCTTGATCTGCAAGGCATCCAGCAGGTTGGTCAGCCGGATGGCGCCTTCGGAGTAGTCACACTGGCCATCCCGCACCGCGTGGGCGATGACCCTGACGCTCTCGAGAATGCGCTCGTTGCGCGCGGCAATGGCTTGCTGCTGACCGTCGTGCTGGCGCTTGAGGCGGGCCAGCAGAGTGCCGGCATAGACAGCCAGCCCCAGCAAAATCAGGCCGCCCAACAGGGCGGCCAGCATCCATCCACTCATCACTTTTTCTTCGGCTCGGGTTTGGGCTCGGGCTGATAGTCCACCTGGGTGAAGCGCTCCCACAGCTCTTCCTCGGAGGCCGGCTCGCTCGATTCCTCATACTCGACGTCGTCGAAGTCACCGTCTTCATCTTCGTCGGTGTCTATGATGCCGAGCTCGTCCATCAGCGCCTGATAACGATCGACACGCTGGTCGACCCAGGCCTGCTCGGACGCGTCCAGGGTTTCACCGGCATCGAGACGATCCAGCAGGTCATTCAGGCGATCATCGTTCTCGATGGAGGCCAGTTCCTGCTCGGGCGTCATCACCAGCTTCTTCTCTTTGACGGCCTTGGGCGCCACCGGCTTGCTGCTCTTCTCATCCACGATGAGGGCGACGGGCTTGCGGGAACCGATGCGCGGATCCTTGGCTTGCTTGGTGCCACTCTTCTTGCCTGCCTGTTCGACCTGCTGGCGGGAGCCCGCCTTCAAGCCCTTGCGCTTGGCGGCGCGCTTGCGCTCACGACCTTCCTGGGCACTGGCATCTGATTCTTTGCGCTTGCCGGTAGGCTTGCGGGTGGGTTGTTTGGCCGACATGAATGACTCCGACAAATATCTGGATTGAAAACCCCCGGAGCGTGTCGTCCGGGGAGAATGCTGAGGCGGGGAACAGTAAATCTGGAACAAGAGTGGGATCCCGCACCAATTCGACCATCTTGGGTCGCTGAACACCGCAGGATCGGCATCCTCTGGGCATGTTGCTGGTATTTTGACACAGAATGCCTTGGCGGGTTAATGACCCAATAGAAAAAAGGCAGCCGAAGCTGCCTTGTTCCTGTCATGCGAGTCCCGATCCCTGGAGTCTCACCGCCTTGTCCCTGGGCGTACCGCTGCGCATCCTGTCGTTGGGTCTTCCTGACCCTTATTGGCCGATCCTGAATGTGCGTGTGCTTGTCTAACCCGTACTGGTGGCATCCTGCCTCCCACTGGGGTGGCTGCTTCCCGCAACCCCGCTCATCCCTGGCGGTCACCATCCTGGTCTTTGCATGCCTCGCTCATCACCTGCATGCCCTGAGTCGACATCCTGTCGCACCGGCGGCAGGTTGCATCCCGTCCGCCCGTTCAATCCATGTGCACAATGTAACAACTTCACCTGATGGTTCAATCTACCATAGACTCTTCCAAATAAAGATAAGTGTCACTTTTACGATTAACTGACTGATAAATAGATATAATGCAGTCAAATCACAAGATTTTTTCAGCCTCTTCCAACCATGGAAATGGAAGATCTCTTACAACAATGTTGGCAACTTTGATGAAGTGAGCAAAAAGTCAGAAAAAGAACAGGGAACCCTGTGGTTCCCTGCTTTTTCAAGATGATAGACTCCGAATATTATCAGTGCAGCCCTGCCACATATTTGGAGAGCGCCTCGATATCCTGATCCGTCAGCTTCTTGGCCACATCGCGCATCATGCCGTTGGGGTCATTGTCGCGGTTCGCCGAGCGGAAAGCGACCAGCTGAGCCTTGATATAGGCCGGATGCTGCCCCGACAGGCTGGGGTACTTGGCCTGTTCGACGCCGGAACCGCGCGGCCCATGACAGGCAGTGCAGGCGGCCAGACCGCGGCTCATGTCCCCGCCCATATAGAGTGCCTTGCCTGCGGCGACCACCTCGTCGGGCACAGCGATCGGGCTGACCTTCTGGCTGGAGAAGTAGGCGGCCAGGTCGTCCATGTCCTGATCGGACAGCGGCAGCGCCATGGGGCCCATGACAGGCGCAATCCGGCCAGTTTGGCCGGAAGCGGCAGCCTTCAGTTCAACTAATTGTTTTTTGATATATGATGCGTGCTGACCAGCAATCTTGGGATACATGTCGACTGGGCTGTTGCCGTCCGGTCCATGACAGGCCGCACAGACGGCAGCCTTGGTTTGTCCCGCAGCGGCATCGCCCTTGGCTTGTGCCATCCCAGTTACGCCAACCATCAGAGCAAGTGTAATGACTAGGTTCTTCATGGCGTTCCAACTTTCTCGTTATTAGGCTTCCAGATCCCATGCCGCCGAAGGCATGTTAAAATAAACGCGTTTAAGCGACGCCATTTTACACGATTTCACAAAAAAGTAACTCTATAACCCTCTCTCTCTATGGGGAATTTACGTTGGATACACAAACTCTGAATTTCAATAAGGTGCATTTTGTGACCAGCGCACCCGACATCCGCCACCTGCCACATGATGGGGGTGTCGAGATTGCGTTTGCCGGGCGTTCCAACGCGGGCAAATCCTCTGCATTGAATACCTTGACCAAGCACAAGAACCTGGCGCGTACCAGTAAGACACCGGGTCGCACCCAGCTGATCAACCTGTTCGAGCTGGAGCCGGGCAAACGCCTGGTCGACCTGCCAGGCTACGGTTATGCGCAAGTCCCACTGGAAATGAAGCTCAAGTGGCAAAAATCCCTGGCGGAATATCTGCAACGCCGGGAGTCCTTGAAGGGGCTGGTCATCCTGATGGACATTCGCCACCCGCTCAAAGAGACCGACATGAACATGCTGGAGTGGAGTTCGCACCGTGAGCTGCCGGTGATGCTGCTGCTGACCAAGGCCGACAAGCTGAGCCCGGGCCCCCGCAACAATCAGGTGATCAAGGTCCGCCAGGCGGTGGCTGAACTGGGTCCGCAGATCCAGGTTGAGGCCTTCTCCTCCCTGACCAATATCGGCGTCGAGAAGCTGGCTCAGACATTGAGTGGCTGGTACCAGTCCAATGCCGATACCTCTCCGGCAGAGGCGGACGAGGACCATCAGGCCGAGGAGTAAACAGCGCCTCCTCTTGCTGCAATGAGCGGAGTTCCCCCTCCGCTGATTGAAAGACTTTCAGTGTCACCCCGCCCAGACCAGTCTCTCCCGCCTTTCCTCCCATGCTGCATCCAATGACAATAAAATCACTCAAAATCAATCACATGGACAGTTAAGGCGCGGAGTGAATTAACTTTTCTCACCATTGACACCGTTTTCATTCTTTTAGTCGCAGCAAGCTAACAATAGGATTGTCACAAACGAAACTGAAAGTTTATTACCGAATAATATCTCGAAGGGATAAAAATGAGGCCAGTCTCGCAGCAGCGGACCGGCCTGAAGAAATGCGTTCAAAAAAATGGGAAAAAGCGAGTTCTCGAGAACAAAGACGATTGGTTTTCCTCAAGAAACACCCTCATTCTAACAAAAGGCCACAGAAACTAAAGCATTTACTCTAATCAAAACGCATAAAAAAACGCCCCGACGATGACTCATCGGGGCTGCTATTCAGCCACATTCAATTACGTGAAATAAAAGGTCTGAAAGATAGAACATCTTACCTCTGTACCCTACGCCGACAACTGTACAGCAAAGCAGCAGAAAGTGAAAGTAATTTATGTAATTTAGTTTCACGGAAAGTAACTGAGGAAAATCTATATATTTTTCATGTAGATAAAAAAATCCCCAGTATGAATACCGGGGAGTTATAAAGGTGACTAGCTAGCACTTCCTCAACTATCTAATTAGTCAGCACCATTGCGAACTAGTTCCGCTGCTTTGAGAAAAAACTTGAAAAAGGCACAACAAGTAGCTGATGGAAGACATAAAGCATTGTTACTAATGGTTTTTTCTGTGAAAACAATCTGGTCTTTTGCTTAAATATGCTCCGTATGGGAGCCCCATTTCGCTACAGGCGAGTCCCTTCTTGCGCATCTACTGTGCCGGGCCCCTCTGCCAGCCAGACCCGGTTGCTTCGAGAGCAGTCCCAACGCCCCGGCAAACCGGCTTACAGCCCCCCCAGGTTGCGCTTCAGCTCTCTCAATACCTGCTTGGTGCCGGGCCGGATGCCACGCCACACGGTGAAGGCTTCGGCAGCCTGCTCCACCAGCATGCCGAGCCCGTCCATGGTCTGACGCGCCCCCTGACGTTTGGCCCAATCGATAAAGGCCGTGTCCGTCGCACCATACATCATGTCGTAGATGGCAATATCGGCGTGAATGAGAGCGGGAGCCAGGGGCGGCAACTCCCCCTGCAGGCTGGCAGAGGTCGAGTTGATGATGAGGTCGAACCGGCCCGCCAACTGCTCATAGGGCTGGGCACTGACTGGCCCCAAATCATGAAATTCAGCCGCCAATTGCTCTGCCTTGGCATGGGTGCGGTTGACGATGACCAGTTCGCCCGGCTTTTCGGCCAGCAGGGGGGCCAGCGCACCGCGGGCGGCGCCGCCCGCTCCCAGTAGCAGGATCCGGCGCCCGTCCAACGCCACACCATGGGACTGCAGATCGGCCACCAACCCGGCACCGTCGGTGTTATCTCCGAGCAGCACACCGTCATCGGTCAGCTTGATGGTGTTGACGGCCCCCGCCCGCAGGGCCCTTGGGCTCAACCGGTCGACCAGGGCGAATGCCTGCTCCTTGAAGGGAACCGTCACGTTGCACCCCTTGCCTCCCTGGGCAAAGAAGTGACGCAGGGCCGTGGCAAACTCATCGACGGCCGGTTCGGCCAGCCCATACTCCAGTGCCTGCTGGGTCTGTCTGGCGAACAGGGTGTGAATGAAAGGGGACTTGCTGTGGCGCACCGGGTGGCCAAAAACCAGATAACGATCCATCGGAGAATTCCATCAGAGGGCAATCTCCCGATTTAACGGTTTTTCTCATGCGGGAACAAGCCGAATATCGGCCAGCAAAGAGGGGCCCTGATGGCCCTTCTAGTCACAACCAGGTCCGCGGTGCGAGGTAATGGGTATAAAGCTGCGCCTCCGGACTTCCTGGCTCCGGCTGCCAATCATACTCCCAGCGCGCCAGCGGGGGCATCGACATCAGGATAGACTCGGTACGCCCCCCGGTTTGCAGGCCGAACAGGGTTCCCCTGTCATACACCAGGTTGAACTCCACATAGCGGCCGCGGCGGTAGAGCTGGAACTCCCGCTCCCGCTCGCCATAGGGCAGAGCCTTGCGCCGCTCGACTATGGGCAGATAGGCATCGAGATACCCCTGTCCGACCGCCCGAATGAAGGCGAAACACTCATCGAACGGCCAGCGGTTCAGATCGTCGAAGAAGAGGCCGCCCACCCCGCGCGTCTCGTTGCGATGCTTGAGGAAGAAGTAGCGATCGCACCAGGATTTGAATTCGGGGTAGATACCCTCGCCAAAGGGCTGGCACAGGTCATGGGATACCTGATGCCAGTGCCGCACATCCTCGGCAAATGGATAGAAGGGCGTCAGATCGAAACCGCCGCCAAACCACCAGATGGGCTCTTCGCCCTCTTTCTCTGCGATGAAGAAGCGGACATTGGCATGGCTGGTCGGCACATAGGGGTTGTGCGGATGGATCACCAGCGATACCCCCATGGCTTCGAACCTGCGGCCGGCCAGTTCGGGGCGGTGTGCCGTAGCCGACGCCGGCATGGCGTCACCGTAGACGTGGGAGAAGTTGACGCCCCCCTGCTCTATCACAGCACCGTGGCGCAGCACGCGAGTACGACCACCGCCGCCGCCCTCACGGCGCCACATGTCCTCCTCAAAGCGCCCGGCGCCATCAGCCTGCTCCAGGCCACGGCAGATCTCGTCCTGCAACTGCTGCAGAAAGGCCTTGACCTGGGCCACATCCGGTTTGCTCATCTTGTCTCCGGTCAGGCGGGCGTGCGAGCGCCCTGTCCGTCTTATCGTGATGTCATGAGCTCAAGGCTCAGACTGCCAATGGAAATCTTGCCACCGGTCAGGAAGGGCGAATGATGGCGCCGGTGCGAGCATCCTTGATCTCGGACGGATTGGCCTGGCCCCCCACCTCGCCGGGCAGGATATAGGCCAGCTGGCTTGCCAGCAGTTCACCTATGTCGCTGACCCGGCGGGCGGGCTCCTCACCAGTCAGATTGGCACTGGTAGAGACCAGCGGCTTGCCGAAGGCGCGGCACAGGGCCTGCACCTGGGGATGAGCCGTGACGCGTACCGCCAGGGTATCGAACTGACCGGTCAGCCAGGATGGCGTCGTCGGACGGGCTGGCATGATCCAGGTGAAGGGACCAGGCCAGCTTGCTTCAACCCGAGCCAGCTGCTCATCGCTGAGCAGGCCCAGATCGATGTAATCCTGCAACTGCGTCAATTCGGCTGCGATCAGGATCAGTCCCTTCTCCACCGGTCGCTGCTTGATGGCCAGCAGGCGCTGCACCGCAGCCTCGGAATCAGGGTCACATCCCAGGCCAAACACGGCCTCGGTGGCGTAGGCGATCACCCCTTCTCCTTGAAGGGCGGTGACGGCTTGTTCAAGTTCGTTTGGCATAGAAAACATGCAACAGCCGTGCTGTCGCCTCTCATCACTGGATTGTTGGTTGAACCGGCATGACGGCCCTGGGCCATCATCTCTGCAGCACATGCGGTACCATGACACATCATCAGACGCCCCGGGAGTCGGGTGGCTTGCCCTCGTTTTAACAGGGTAAAGCACGCACATCGGAAGCCGAGCCCACCGACGTGACCAACTCAAGGTGATGCGGAAGCGAACCGGTTCCTTCGTCAGCCCCCGGGTCATGGCGGCTGGATTATACCCGTTCCATCTGATGGCAGCATTTCTTTTGCGGGCAGATCCAGCGCAGGCTGCCCCTCACCTTCTTCTCCACCATGATGCCCCAGCCACACTCGGGACAAGGCATGGGAACGGGCTTGTCGTTCACCACATACTTGCACTGAGGATAGGCGTCACAGGAGTAGAATTGCTTGCCGTAGCGAGAGGTGCGGCTCACCAGATGACCCTTGCCACATTCGGGACAGAGTATCTGGGTGTCGTCACTCTCCTGCAGGGATTCGATGTGCTGGCAGGCAGGGTACTGGGTGCACCCCACAAACAGGCCGTATCGCCCCTTCTTGATGGCCAGCGGATGGCCGCAATCCGGGCAGGCCGACCCATCAAGCACTTTCTCGATGTCGCGACCTGAGGGGGTCAGGGAGCGGATGTAGTCGCAGGAAGGGTAGGCCGAGCAACCCAGGAAGGGGCCATGCTTGCCCTGACGGATCACCAGCTCGGCACCACACTGCGGGCACGGCTCGCGCTCGAATGCATGTTCGTGGGCAGAGAAGAGGTGATGGTCGATCTTTGACATGGGCCGCGCCTTGAAATCCAGATGGCCTGAATTCTACCAGCGCGGCACAGGGCTGTCAGTGAATGACACCGTCTGACTCGTCAAACACCAGCTCTTCCATCTGCTGGTAGGCGTTCTCGCTGCCCGGCACGTTGAACAGCACCATCATGACGACCCACTTGAGATCATCCAGCTCGATGTCCGGCTTGTCCAGCTCAAGCAACCGCTCGATGCAGATTTCGCGGGTTTCGGCGTTCAACACTTGCGCCTGTTCCAGGAACAGCAGGAAACCGCGGCATTCGGTGCTGAGGCGTGCCAGCTCTTGCGGGGCGTAGATCCGCATCGAGCCTTGCGCACTGGAGGTGACATACACCTCCCGTTCGCTGTCGTGCAGATTGGCCAGCCGCTCCAGCCAGTCGAGCGCCTTCTCGATTTCGTCCTGATTGAAACCGGCCCGGCTCAGTTCGTCGGTGAGTTCATCCTGCTCGACCATCACATCTGCATCGCTGTGGATGTAGGTCTCGAAAAGGTACATCAATACATCAAACATGATTCGCCCTCCTCGTTCTGACGTATCCACCGGCTACCGCCATCACTGCACCGAGCAGCTCCAGTTCGACCAACCTGCCCAATACGACATCGACAGGAAGCTGGGCCCGTTCGGCAACGGCATCCACGCTCGTGGCTTCGTAATCTACGTTATCCAACAAATCGGCATAAGGCAATTCGCTATTATGCAATGGCTCGGAAGAAGGTCCCATCGACCCCATGGACGGCAGGAGAGCCGGCAGCTCCTCAAGAACATCCGCGGCATTCAGGACCAGCTTGGCACCCTGCTGAAGCAGACGGTTGCATCCCGCCGCCTGCATATTTTGCGGAGCACCCGGCACGGCAAAGACCTCTCGCCCCTGTTCAAGGGCGTAGCGCGCCGTGATGAGCGAGCCGCTTTGCTCGGCCGCCTCCACCACCAGGGTACCCAGCGACAGGCCGCTGATGATGCGATTGCGACGGGGGAAATGCTCGGCCAGCGGCCCCTGATCCGGCGCCAGCTCGGACACGAGCAAACCGCCCTGCTCAAGGATCTGCATCGCCAGCCCGTGGTGGCGCTTGGGGTAAAGACAATCCAGGCCGGACCCCAGCACCGCCAGGGTCACCCCACCCGATGCCAGCGCCTGCTGGTGACAGATGCCATCGATGCCCAGCGCCAAACCCGAGGTGATCGCCAGGCCGCAACCCACCAGTTCAGCACACAGGCGTGCCGCATTGTCCTTGCCGGCATAGGTGGGGTGGCGTGTGCCCACCATCGCCAGCTGTGGCAGGGAGAGGGAGGCGATATCCCCGCGACAGTAGAGCAATAGCGGGGCGGCGGGGATCTCTTTGAGCAGGGCAGGATAGGCGGGGTCATCGAGACAGAGGAGGTGATTGCCGGGCTTGGTGGCCCAGCTCAGCCCCTGATCCACAAGCGGCAGGGGCCATCTCATCTGCTGGATTTGGGCGCTCTGCAGACCAAGGGATCGCAGGGTGCCGTCGTCTGAGTCAAACAGAGCTGTAATGTCCCCACCAAAATGGGCCAGCAGGCGGGCGGCGGTCACCGGGCCTATACCGGCCACGGCATCTAGCGTCAGCCACCGCGACAGCCGTTCGAGTGGGAGTGACACGTCAGAAGTTGCTGACCTGATAACCAGAGCCGACCAAGTCCTGACTCTGCAGGATCAAGCCATAGCTCAGCTTGTCGTACACCTTGAACAGCATGACCCTGGCAACGGCCTCGGCAGGCAGGGAAGACTTGCCCGCAGAGTAAAAAGCCTTGTCATAGACAGATGCATATTCCCGATACGACACCTTGCCATTCTTGTCCACCATCTCGGCCCCAGGACGCTGGATCTCGAGCACATCGCCTGGCGTCACCTGATCGCGCTGCCCCTTGTTGATGAGCACGACGTCAAACTTGCCGCCACCGTGTACCTTGCTCGGCAACTCGATCACATACCCGGGCGAAATGGCGGGTGCCGCCTTTGGCATGAAGACGGCGGACAGGCTCTCCTGGGAGGGCAGCGGCATCACCTTGTCCCCCTGATAGACTTCACGGCGGTTGTGGGTGAGGGTGACCCTGGTACTGTCATTGGCAAGACGTTCCTCCGCCCGCACAGTGCCGACAAAGATCGCCTCCTGACCGAGCTGCTCGCCGGTGTGCTTGTCCTTGTACACCAGCCCGGGGCGATAGATGCCATAACTCTTGCCCGGATCCAGCGCCCCCTTCACATAGAGGATGCCTCCTTCCAGCATGCCGATGTGCTTGTCGTTGTTGCCAAGCACATAGGGCAGATCCTTGCTCTGCTGGCTGTTGGCCAGAATGTGATCGGTCTGCAGGAAAGGGGCTATCTCGCTGAGCGGCAGGGTCGGGATCGGATTGGCCTTGTTCTCATAGCGGTTCTTGGGCGAGAGGCGGATCACCTGTTTGCCGCCCTGGCTGGCCTTGCCGAGTCGTGGTTCACCATTGACCCAGCTGAGGTGCAGCACGTCACCGGGGTAAATCCAGTGCGGGTTGGCAATCTGGGGATTGATGTTCCAGAGGCGCGGCCAGAGCCAGGGTTCGGCCAGATACTGACCCGATATATCCCAGAGGGTATCGCCTTTCTGTACCACATAGCTCTCGGGATAGCCGGATTTCAGCGTCAACTGCTGTGCCATGGCGCCACCGGCCAGGGCTGTCGCCAGGCAGGCGACGACGATTTGCTTCAGATACATAACACTCCCTGTTACTTCTGCACGCAAAGTGTTGCTGTTTTTTGTCGGCGTAAATGACTAGAATTACGTCAATATTGACTGCGTTTATATGAAACTAAAGAAAAAATTATGGCCATTCTAGATGTATTGCGTTTCCCCGATGAGCGTCTGCGCACAGTCGCGGCCCCTGTCGAGGCCTTTACACCCGAGTTACAACACATTGTAGATGATATGTTCGAAACCATGTACGCGGAGGAAGGCATAGGCCTGGCCGCGACCCAGGTCGACATTCATCAGCGCATCATCGTCATTGATGTCTCCGAAAACCGTGAAGATCAGCTGGTGTTGATCAACCCGGAGATCTTGGAGCAGTCCGGCAGCACCGGCATCGAGGAGGGTTGCCTCTCCGTGCCCGGCAATCGGGCCCTGGTGCCACGCGCCGAATGGGTCAAGGTCAGAGCACAGGATCGCCACGGCAACACCTTTGAGCTGGAAGCGGACGATCTGCTCGCCATCTGCATACAGCATGAGATGGATCATCTGGTCGGCAAGCTGTTTGTGGATTATTTGTCCCCGCTCAAGCGCCAGCGCATTCGTCAGAAGCTGGAAAAGATGGCCCGTGAAGATCGCAAAGTCCTCTGAGGATCCGCTCCATTGAACAAGCTGAAACTGATTTTTGCCGGTACCCCCGACTTCGCCGCCCGTCACCTGGCGGCGTTGTTGTCTTCCGGCCACGAAGTCGTCGCCGTTTACACCCAGCCCGACAAGCCTGCCGGCCGCGGCCAGAAGCTCACCGCCAGCCCGGTCAAGGAGCTGGCACTGGCCCACAGTCTTCCGGTCTATCAGCCCGCCTCCCTGCGCAATGAAGCGGCGCAGGCCGAACTGGCTGCCCTCGGCGCCGACCTGATGGTGGTGGTGGCTTACGGCCTGATCCTGCCCAAGGCCGTGCTCGACACCCCGCGTCTGGGCTGCATCAACGTGCACGGCTCCTTGCTGCCGCGCTGGCGCGGTGCCGCTCCCATCCAGCGTTCCATCTGGGCAGGGGATGCCGAAACCGGCGTCACCATCATGCAGATGGAGGTGGGGCTGGACACCGGCGCCATGATCCGCAAGGTAAGCTGCCCCATCGCGGCCGACGAGACTTCTGCCAGCCTGTACGACAAGCTGGCCGGGCTGGGCCCGCAGGCACTGGTCGACACCCTGGACGCCATGGCCGCCGGCAACACCGCCGCGGAGCCACAGGACGACGCCCTGGCCAACTACGCCGAGAAGCTCTCCAAGGAGGAGGCGCGCATCGACTGGTCGATGGACGCGGTCGCCATCGAGCGCTGCATCCGCGCCTTCAACCCCTGGCCCATCAGCTGGTTTGAAGTGGCTGGCCAGACCGTCAAGGTGTGGCAGGCCGAGGTCGTTCCCCAGGCGCACGGCCAGGCGGCCGGCACCCTGCTCAAGGCCGACAAGCAGGGGATCGAGGTTGCCACCGGCCAGGGCGTGCTGCGCCTGCTGACCCTGCAGCCCCCGGGCAAGAAGGCCATGCCCGTCTCGGATCTGCTCAACTCTCGCCGCGACTGGTTCGAACCCGGCACCCAACTGATTTGATCTGGATTGAATTGACACAGGCGGGGCCCAGGCCCCGACTCGTGCATCTAAGGTAACGCTATGAAAACACGCGCACAGGCTGCTCTCGTCATTCAACAGGTGCTGGATCAGGGTCAATCCCTCTCCGCCGTTCTGCCTGCTGCCCAGGAGAAGGTCGCGCCGCGCGATCGCGCCCTCCTGCAAGAACTCTGTTACGGCACCCTGCGCTGGCTGCCCCGTCTCGACGCGGCGGTGAGCGAGATGATGGACAAGCCGCTCAAGAACAAGAGCCGCATCTTCCACTACCTCATCCTGGTCGGCCTCTACCAGCTCATCTACACCCGCATTCCGGCCCACGCCGCCGTGGCCGAGACCGTCAACGCCGTCAAGCTGCTCAAGGGGTCGTCTCTGCGCGGCCTCATCAACGGCGTGCTGCGCAACTTCCAGCGCAGCGCCGAGGTCATTCTGGTGCGCATCGACCGCGTCCCCAGCATCCGCCTTGGCCACCCCGAGTGGCTCACCAAGCGGCTGCGCCAGGCCTATCCCGATGACTGGGAGTTCATCATGGAGGCCAACAACCAGCGCCCGCCCATGTGGATCCGCAACAACGGCCAGCGCCAGAGCCGCGAGGCCATGCTGGCCCGGATGAGCGAGGCGGGCATACCGGCCGTCGCCGGCGAGGAGGGGGAGGATGGCATCCTGCTGGAACGCCCCTGCGACGTCACCAAGCTGCCCGGTTTCGAGCAGGGTGACTGCTCGGTGCAGGACGGCGCCGCCCAGCAGGCTGCCCGCCTGCTCGACCCCCAGCCGGGCGAGTGGGTGCTGGATGCCTGCGCCGCCCCCGGCGGCAAGACGGCCCACCTGCTGGAGCGCCAGCCCGCCCTGGCCGGCGTGGTGGCGGTCGATGCCGACGAGCAGCGCCTCAAGCGGGTGCAGGAGAACCTGGATCGCATCGGCCTCCAGGCCCGAGTGATCCACGGTGACGCCAGCACGCCGGAGCTGTGGTGGCCAGAGGGGCAGTTCGACCGCATCCTGCTGGACGCCCCCTGTTCCGCCACCGGCGTCATCCGCCGTCACCCCGACATCAAGTGGCTGCGCCGGGATCAGGACATCCGCGAGCTGGCCGAACTGCAGCGCCGTATCCTCAATGCCCTCTGGGGCAAGCTCAAGAGCGGTGGCACCCTGCTCTACGCCACCTGCTCCGTACTGCCGGAGGAGAACCGGGAGCAGATCCGCGCCTTCCTGGCCGACACTCCGGATGCCCGCCTGGTGCCGCTGCATCCAGAGGATACCCCGGCCTGTCCGGGTCGCCAGTTCCTGCCCGGCGAAGGGGAGATGGATGGCTTCTACTATGCCAAGCTGAGCAAGCTGTAGGTCGCATATCGGCACGGCGGATACGGATGACGAGCCGCCCTCATTTCGAAGCAACAATCTTGAGTAAGATGTCCATATGAAAATCATCATTCTGGGTGCGGGTCAGGTGGGTGGCACCCTGGCGGAAAACCTCGCCGGCGAGAACAACGACATCACCATAGTCGACACCGACAGCGAGCGACTGCGGGAGCTGCAGGACAAGTTCGACCTGCGGGTGGTGAACGGTCACGGCGCTCACCCCAGGGTGCTGCGGGAGGCGGGCGCCCAGGATGCGGACATGCTGGTCGCCGTCACCAACAGCGACGAGACCAACATGGTCGCCTGCCAGGTGGCCTACTCCCTGTTCAACACCCCGAACAAGGTGGCGCGGATCCGCTCCCCCGCCTATCTGGTGGAACGGGATCGGCTGTTCCTGCCGGAATCCGTGCCGGTGGACCACCTGATCGCCCCCGAACAGCTGGTCACCGACTATGTGCGCCGTCTCATCGAGTACCCGGGCGCCTTGCAGGTGGTGGACTTCGCTGGCGGCAAGGTGGGTCTGGTGGCGGTCAAGGCCTACTATGGCGGCCCCCTGGTGGGCAACGCACTCTCCACCCTGCGGGATCACATGCCGAACATCGAGACCCGGGTCGCCGCCATCTTCCGTCAGGGGCGTTCCATCCGTCCCCAGGGCACCACCATCATCGAGGCCGATGACGAGGTGTTCTTCGTGGCGGCGGCGGGCCACATCCGCGCCGTGATGTCGGAGCTGCAGCGCCTGGAGAGCCCCTATCGCCGCATCATGATCGTCGGGGGCGGCAACATAGGTGCCGGTCTCGCCCGCCAGCTGGAGAAGCGCTACAGCGTGAAGCTTATCGAGCGCAACCAGAAGCGGGCGGAGCAGCTCTCGGAGAACCTGGAACACACCATCGTCTTCTGCGGCGATGCGGCGGACCAGGAGCTGCTCGCCGAAGAGCACATCGACCAGATCGACGTCTTCATCGCGGTGACCAACGAGGACGAGGCCAACATCATGTCGGCCCTGCTCGCCAAGAAGATGGGCGCCAAGAAGACCATGGTGCTGATCCAGCGCGGCGCCTACGTGGATCTGGTGCAGGGCGGCTCCATCGACATCGCCATCTCGCCCCAGCAGGCCACCATCTCGGCCCTGCTGACCCATGTGCGCCGGGCCGACATCGCCAACGTCTACAGCCTGCGCCGGGGTGCGGCCGAGGCCATCGAGGCCATCGCCCATGGCGACGAGAACACGTCCAAGGTGGTCGGCAAGACGGTGGGCGAGCTCAAGCTGCCGCCGGGCACCACGATCGGCGCCATAGTGCGGGGGGATGAGGTGCTGATCGCTCACGATCGCACCCGGATCCAGCAGGATGACCACGTGGTCATGTTCCTGGTGGACAAGAAATACATCCCGGAAGTGGAGCGTCTGTTCCAGCCCAGCCCCTTCTTCCTGTAAGCCGGCCATGTCTCAGGCAACGGCATCCAGACCCGGCCCCTTTCCGCAGGAAAGGCCCGGGTCTTTTTTCAATCAACGACCAGGTTATCTCGCATGATCAAGCTGCGTCCCATCGTCTTCACTCTGGGTCTGGTGCTCTCCAAGCTGGCCCTCTTCATGTGGCTGCCTACCCTGCTGGCCCTGCTGACCGGCTCGGAAGGCTTCGTCGAGTTTCTCAAATCCGTGCTCATCACCCACGGCGCCGCCCTGCTCTGCCTGCACCATGGGCGCAAGGCCGAGTTTCACCTCGGGGTGCGGGAGATGTTCCTGCTCACCACCTCGGTCTGGGTGGTGGCCTGCGTCTTCGGGGCGCTGCCCTTCGTCTTCATCACCCACATCGACTTTGCCGACGCCTACTTCGAGACCATGTCCGGGGTCACCACCACGGGCTCCACCGTGCTGTCGGGGCTGGACGGCATGGCCCACAGCATCCTGCTGTGGCGATCCATCCTGCAGTGGCTGGGCGGGGTGGGCTTTATCGTGATGGCGGTGGCGGTACTGCCCTACCTCAACGTCGGCGGCATGAAGCTGTTCCAGACCGAGAGTTCGGACTGGTCCGATAAGAGCGCGCCGCGGGCCAAGACGGTGGCCAACAACATAGTGGTGGTCTATCTGGTGCTCTCCATGCTCTGCTTCCTCGCCTACTGGGTGAGCGGCATGACCCTGTTCGAGGCGGTCAACCACGCCATGACCACGCTCAGCACCGGCGGCTACTCCACCTCGGACCAATCCATGTCCCACTTCTCCAACGAGGCGCACTGGATAGGCACCCTCTTCATGTTCCTCGGCGGCCTGCCCTTCCTGCTCTACGTGCAGGCCCTCTCCCGCCGTGACAACAGCCTGCTCAAGGACGCCCAGGTTCAGGGCTTCTTCTGGCTCGTGGTCTGGGTGACCGTCATCGTCACCTTCTATCTGTGGGTCAGGGATATTTACGGCTTTATGGATGCGCTGCGGATCAGCAGCTTCAACATCGTCTCCGTATTGACCACGACCGGCTATGGTCTCGGCGATTTCGGCACCTGGGGGCCGCTCACCAGCATCCTCTTCATGATCCTGCTGGCCCTCGGCGCCTGCTCGGGTTCCACCGCCGGCGGTCTCAAGATCTTCCGGGTGCAGGTCGCCTTCGCCCTGTTCAAGAAGCAGATGCGCCAGCTGATGCATCCCTCCGGCGTCTTCCCCCAGAAGTACAACGGCCGCCCGGTCAACGACGCCATCATCCGCTCCCTGATCTCCTTCGTGCTGGTCTACTTCGCCATCATACTGCTCATCGCCGCCCTGCTCGCCGCCATCGGGCTGGATCCCCTGACCGCCATCTCGGGCTCCATCACCGCCGTGGCCAACGTGGGCCCCGGCATGGGCCCTGTCATCGGCCCCAGCACCAACTTCGCCAGCCTGCCGGACTCGGCCAAGTGGATACTGTCGTTCGGCATGCTGCTGGGGCGGCTCGAGATCCTGACGGTGGCGGTGCTCTTCTTCCCCTCGTTCTGGAAGCAATAAACCCGCGACGCGCAACAGACGTGAGAAGGGCAGCCAATGGCTGCCCTTCTCGTTTCATGGGGTGGATGAGACACCGCCTCAGTCGGCCGACTCTTCCCGCTGTAGCGCCCGATCGACCAGGGATTCCGGCAGGGGCTTGGTGACCTCCACCCCCAGCTCGCGGAAGCGCTCCGCCTGGGCGATCAGGTTGCCACGGCCGTTGACCAGCCGGCCCATCGCCTTGTCGTAGCTCTCCTGCGCCTTGTGCAGGCTGCCCCCCATCTGCTGCATCTCCTCCACGAACAGCCGCAGCTTCTCATAGAGACGGCCGGCCCGTTCCGCTATCTGGCGCGCGTTCTGGTTCTGCCGCTCGTAGCGCCACAGGTTCTCTATGGTGCGCAGCGCCACCATCAGGTTGGTGGGGCTCACCAGCAGGATGTTGTGATCCAGCCCGTAGCGCACCAGGGAGGGATCGGCCTCCAGAGCGGTGAGGAAGGCAGGCTCCACCGCCACGAACATCAGCACATAGTCCAGGGTGCGCACCCCGGGCAGCTGCTGGTAATCCTTGCGCCCCAGTTCGCGGATGTGGCTGCGCACCGAGGCGACGTGCTCCTTGAGCGCCACCGCCCTCTCCAGCTCGTCGCCCGCGTTGTACCAGCGCTCGTAGGCGGTCAGGGACACCTTGGCGTCGATGATGATGTCCTTCTCCTGGGGCAGGTGGACGATGACGTCGGGCTGGTAGCGCCTGCCCTTGTCCACCTCGATATTCACCTGGGTGTGGTACTCGTGGCCCTCCCGCAGGCCGCACTCGGAGAGGATGCGAGCCAGCACCACCTCGCCCCAGTTGCCCTGCTGCTTGCTGTCCCCCTTGAGGGCGCGGGTCAGGGCCGCGGCCTCCTCAGTCATGCGGGCGTTGAGCTCGGCGAGCCGCTCCAGCTCGAACTTGAGGTTGTGGCGCTGTGCCGTCTCCTGGGCGTGGGTCTCCCCCACCTGGCGGCGGAACCCCTCGAGCTGCTCCTTGAGCGGAGTCAGCAGGAGATCCATGCTGTTCTGGTTCAGTTCGCGGAAGTTGCCGGCATTCTGCTCGAAGATACGGTTGGCCAGGTTCTCGAACTGCTGGCTCAGCCGCGCCTCCGCCTCCTGCTGCAGCTGCAGCTTCTCGGCGCTGGCGAGGCGCTCGCTGCGCAGAGTCGCCTCGGCCTCCTTGAGGCGGGCGGTGAGCTTGAGCAGCAGGGTCTGCTGCTGGTCCAGCTTCTGCTGGATCAGCATCTTCTCGTCCTGGGATTCGTCCAGCCTGTCCTGCAGCACCTGATGGCGCTCCTCCAGCAGCAGGACCTCTTCCCGGCCACTGCGGCGCCCCGCCAGCCAGCCGAGCAACAGGGCCAGCAGCGCCGCCAGCACGGCCGGCCACCAGGTCAGCAGCGAGCTCATCGGCGGTACCCTGGCTGCAGGCCGAGTGCAGGCATCATCGGCGCCCCCGCTGGCGCAGGAAGAGTTCGAGATAGCGGTTGAGCAACAGCCAGAGCAGCACGTAGAGCAGGTAGGCCGCCAGCACCACCCACTTGTGGCTGTTGACCCCGGTATCGAGTTCGCTGAACTCGATACCCTTGAGATGGCAGTAGGCCCACATCAGCAGGGGGAAGACATAGAGCAGAGAAGCACGCCACAGAAATAGCCACATGAGTTCATTCAATCCCGCAAAAAGACCCGCCTAGCTTACACAAGGGCAACCCGGCTTGCGATCCTGCCCCGCGCTATTCTCTGGCTTGCCCAACGAAAACTCGATAAAATTAACCCCTAATAGGTATAGGGGTGAGCATGACTCATTTTTTCTGTCGCTGGCTGGCACACGCATTGGGGGGCCCCCGCAAACCGGACGTGGTTTGCCATGAGGCCCGCCCGCCCTGGGCCATCGAAGAGTCCCAGTTCCTCACCCTTTGCAACCGCTGTGGCGACTGCTTCAAGGCCTGTCCCAACGGCCTGCTCAAACCCGCCGATCGGCCCGACTATGCCGGCACCCCAGTCGCCGGCACCCCGGTGCTGGATCTCGCCTGCGGCCAGTGCAGCTACTGTGGCAGCTGTGCCAGGGCCTGCCCCACGGGGGCGCTGGACCTGCGCCTCGGCCGCCAGGTGCAGACCCGGGTCAGGATAGAGGCGAGCTGCCAGGCCCGTCAGGGCTTCTACTGCCTGCTGTGCGAGGACGCCTGCCCCCAGCAGGCGATCAAGGTCGGCAGCGAGGGGGTGAGTGTCAACATGGCCGCCTGCGACGGCTGTGGCGCCTGCGGCCTCGCCTGCCTGCACGGCGCCATCACCCTGATCCCCCAGCACTAATATCGACTGTTTCAGAAAAACCAAGGGGCCCGCAGGCCCCTTGCTTCACCGCGGCCCTAGGCCATGGTCAGGATATTCTCCTGCTCGATGCCGAGCAGGTGGCACAGGCGGGTGGGATCCCGCACCGCATCCGCTAGGGTGTACTCCCCCAGCACCTCGAGGAAGGCGTTCATGGCGCGGCGCAGAATGCCCTGGATGCGGCAACCACCGGAGAGACGGCAGTTCTCGCGCTTGCAGTCCACCGGGCAGAGCACGTGCTCCATGTCCATCACCACGTCCCGCAGGTTGATGGAGACGGCGGCACGGCCGAGGCGGATGCCGCCATGCTTGCCACGCACCGTCTCTATGTACCCCTTGATGCCGAGCTGATGCACTATCTTGACCACGTGGTTGCGGGAGATGGCGAAGGTGTCCGCCACCTCGGTGATGGTCGACAGGCGATCACCGGGCTGGATGGCCAGAAAGGTCAGGGTACGCAGGGCATAGTCGGTAAATCGTGTGAGTTGCATGGTCGCACTTGCCTCTTACTACAAGCCAGAAATCAGGACGACAGCCGGTGGCCAAAGAGGGGGAACTGCACGTGCACCCGCACAGGTGTTGCATCTTCGACCGAGTCGTGGAGTGACAAGGTTAAGAGCAGCCCGGGCGGGTGTCGACGAAGATGTACATAAATCGACACTTTCTTTGATTGATCGCAAACTTGCAGGCTCACCCCGGGGTTTCGGCCATTTCTGGCGGCCAAGTCGCCCTGTTCGGGATGGCCGGTCCCTCCCGGATGGCCGGGGTCGTCAGCCCCTCAGTGGGGATGCTTCAACCAGTTTTTCAGGGCCTGGGAGGGGATGGAGCTCTCGGAGGCCACCGCGAAGGCACCCCAGTCCACCGCGCACTGCAACGCATCCCCCATCGCCATGCCCCGCGCCAGCCCATGGATGAGGCCGCCGGCGAAGGCATCCCCCGCCCCCGTGGTGTCCACCACCGAGACCGGTCGCGCCGCCACCCTGACCCGCTCCTCGCCGTGGATGGCGAGGGCCCCCGCCTTGCCCTCGGTCAGCACCAGCCATTCCAGCTGCTCCCCCGCCAGCTGGCGGGCATGCAGCCAGGGGTCGTCCACCTCGCCGAGATCGGAGCGGGAGGCCACCAGCACGTGACAGGGGCGGCGGGCCTGGCCGCCCTTGGGATACTGGGCCACCACGAAGCTCTTGGCGAGCATCTGGCGCATGTAGCCGATGATGGCGGTGCCGGGGTAGTTCACGTAGAGGCAGTCCACCCCCTCGGTCGGCAGATCCCCAGGCAGATCCGGACGGCGTGGCCGCCGGAGTATGGTGCGCTCGCCGGTGGAATCCACCAGGATCAGCAGCTCGCCGGTCTCGCCGCCGAAGCGCTCCACATGGCTGCAGTCCAGGCCGTAGCCCGCCGCCTGCTCCAGCAGCCAGTCACCGGTCTCGTCCAGCCCGACCCGGGAGGCAATGATAACCTCGTGTCCCGCCCACACCAGGCCGATGCCAGTGTTGGCGGCGCCACCGCCGAGCCGGCGGCCCTGATCCACGTATTGCAGCCGCGCCCCCGCCACCAGGGGTTCGGCCAGGGAGAGCACGTGATCACAGTTGAGATTGGCGAGCAGCAGGATGCGGGACATGGGAACCTCGGCGGGAGGAGGCCGGCACCCGGGGTGCCGGCACAGAGACGGAAGCGGGATCAGTAGACGGGCAGCTCCACCCCGGCCAGCAGCTCGTCGATGCGCGCCTGGGTCGGCTGCTGCATCACGTTCTGGATCATCTCCTTGGTGAGGTGGGGGGAGAAGGAGCTGATGAAGTCATACATGTAGTTCTGCAGGAGGATGCTCTTGCTGAAGCAGATCTGGGCCGGGCAGGGCTCGAACAGGTGCTCCAGGTTGATGGCCACGAGGCCGGGGGCATCGTGGTCGTTGGCCACCAGCGACGAGATGATGCCGATGCCGAAGCCCAGTTCCACGTAGCGCTTGATGACGCCGGCATCCATCACCGTCATGTAGTAGTTGGGGGTGAGCCCGGCGGCCTGGAACACCCTGTCCTGCACCTGGCGCCCGGTGGCGCCGCTCTCGTAGCTCAGGATGGGGTACTGGCAGAGTTGCTCCAGGGTCGGCTTCTTCACCTTGGCCAGGGGGTGATCCTGGGGCACCACCAGGGAGAGGGTCCAGAGGTAGGCGGGCAGCGCGATCAGCTCCTTGTCGAAGCCTATTTCGTGGGCCACGATGGAAAAATCCGAGTATCCCTTGCTGATCTGCTCCTTGGTGGCCGACATCACGGGATGCAGGTGGAACGAGATCTTGGGGTACTTCTTGGTGAAGTAGGTGACGCTTTTCGGCAGCAGGTAGCGCGCTATGGTGTGGGTGGTGTGGATGTTGAGGGTCCCCACGGTCGGATCCAGGTACTCCCGGGAGATGGCCTTGATCTTGCTCTCGATGTTGAGCATGGCCTCGGCACACTTGATGATCTCCTCCCCCACCGGGGTGATGCGGTGCAGGTGCTTGCCGCGGCGCTCGAAGATGCGCACCCCCAGCTCGCTCTCCAGCAAGCCGATCTGCTTGCTCACCCCAGGCTGGCTGGTATAGAGCGCATCGGAGGCGACGGAGACGTTGAGATTGTGGTCCCGCACCGCGATCAGATACTTCAACTGCTGTAGTTTCAAGGTTGCACCCTCACAGGCTGGCGCGGCTGTCGTGCATGGACAAGGCCGCCAAAGATGGCGGCCAGTGTATCATCCGAACTGGGCATATCGCCGCTTGATCCTTCATTTTGCTACAAAATCTAGCATCAGCGCGGTGGATATGACAAACGGGAGCTCAGCCTTGCGCGGCCCCGACCGGCAGTATGCCGAGGAACTGCAGCAACCACTGCATCATGGTGGCGGAGTCCACCTCCCCCTCCAGGGAGGAGAGGCTGCTCTGGTAGTGCGCATCGGGCAATCTGTCCCGCCGCCGCTCGATCAGGGCCCGGTTGTACTCCACCGAAAACTCAGGGTGGCCCTGGATGGCGACGATGTGATCCCCCTGCAGGAACATGAAGTTGGGGCAGAAGTCGTTGCCCGCCAGCAGGGTCGCCCCCGGCGGCAGCTGCTCCACCTGATCCTGGTGGCTTGCCAGGATCCGGATGGTGTCCAGCCCGGGTGCCATCCAGGGTTTCGTCGTCTGCATGGCATGGACCGACACCCCCAGCCCCCACCCCTTGGTGGACTTCATCACCTCCCCTCCCAGGGCCTGGGCGATCACCTGGTGGCCGAAGCAGACCCCGGCCAGCTTGACATTGGCGTCGTGGGCCCGGCGGATCCAGTCGCGCAGCGCCACTATCCAGGGGATGTCGCTGTAGGCATCGTGGCGCGAGCCGGTGATGAGCCAGGCATCGCATTCGGTCAGATCCGGGGGCAGATCGCCGTCCAGGGCGGACCAGACCCGAAATTCCAGCTCGGGGGCCAGCGCCCGGAAACCCTTGATAAACATCTCGGAGTAAACGGGACCAAAATCCCCCACCAAATCGGGGTCCAGCCGGTCACAATCGAGAATACCCAGTCGCATCTGTTACTCCTTGACAGAAGCGCCCCCGCAGACCGGCGGCCTGCGGGGGCAAGAGAATAAGGCCATGGCAGCGAGCCGGCGGCTCACTTCATGGTCGGCATGGAGAACTCGGCGCCGGCGCGCAGGCTCTGGGGCCAGCGGGCGGTCACCGTCTTCATCCGGGTGTAGAAACGCACCCCGTCCGGCCCGTGCATGTTGAGCGGCCCGAAGATGGACCGCTTCCAGCCACCGAAGCTGTGAAACGCCATGGGCACCGGAATGGGTACGTTCACCCCTACCATACCGACCTGAACCCGCGTGGTGAAGTCCCTTGCGGTATCGCCGTCACCGGTGAAGATGGCGGTGCCGTTGCCGTACTCGTGTTCGTTGATGAGCTTGAGCGCCGTCTCGTAGTCCGGCGCCCGCACTATGGCGAGCACGGGGCCGAAGATCTCCTCCCGGTAGATGCGCATCTCGGGGCCGACCCGATCGAACAGGCTGCCTCCGATAAAGTAGCCTTCCCCACGGCTGACACCGCGACCATCCACCACCAGCTCGGCCCCCTCGGCCACCCCCTGATCCACGTAGCCGCGCACCTTGGCCAGGTGTTCCCGGCTGATGAGGGGCCCCATCTCGTTCTCCGGACTCTGGCCCAGGCCGGGCCCGACCCGCAGGGCCGCCACCAGGGGCGAGAGTTTCGCGACCAGGGCATCGGCGGTCGCGTCCCCCACCACCACGGCCACCGAGATCGCCATGCAGCGCTCGCCCGCCGCACCATAGGCGGCCCCCATCAGGGCGGAAACCGCCTGATCCAGATTGGCATCCGGCATCACCACCATGTGGTTCTTGGCGCCGCCCAGGGCCTGCACCCGCTTGCCATGGGCCGAGGCGGTGGCATAGATGTATTGGGCGATGGGGGTGGAGCCGACGAAGGAGACGGCGCCGACTCGCGGGTCGGTCAGCAGCACGTCCACCACCTCCTTGTCGCCGTTGACCACGTTCAGCACCCCGTCCGGCAGGCCCGCCTGCTTGAGCAGCTCGGCCATGCGCAGGGCCAGCGACGGATCCTTCTCGGACGGCTTGAGGATGAAGCTGTTGCCGCAGGCCAGCGCCACCGGGAACATCCAGAGCGGCACCATGGCCGGGAAGTTGAACGGCGTGATGCCGGCGCAGACCCCCACCGGCTGCATCATGGAGTGGCTGTCGACCCCGCGGCCCACGTTGAGGGAGTGCTCCCCCTTGAGCAGATGGGGAATGCCGCAGGCAAACTCCACCACCTCCAGCCCCCGGGTCAGCTCCCCCTGGGCATCGGAGAAGACCTTGCCGTGCTCGCGGCTGATGAGCTGGGCCAGCTCGTCCCTGTGCTGCTCCATCAGCTCCTTGAAGCGAAACAGCACCCGGGCCCGCACCAGGGGCGGGGTCTGGGACCAGTCGGCAAAGGCGCGCTCGGCGCTGGCAATCACCTCGGCACACTCATCGGCGGTGCTGAGAACGACGGAGCCCTGCTGCTGTCCGGTGGCCGGATTGAAGATGGCGCCGAAACGCTCGCTGCGACTCTCTGTCGTCTCGCCGTCGATGAAGTTGTCGATCCTGTAACTCATAAATCCTCCGTGATGGGTCATCCGTCCTCGCCGCGCCGGGGGCGGCACAGGGCATCCTGCGTGATAAAGGGGTCAGTCCTGGGCCTGCAGGGCGTCCTGCAGCAGGGTGAAGAGATCGTCGATCTGGCTGCGTTCGATGATGAGGGGGGGCGACAGGGCGATGATGTCGCCGGTCACCCGGATCAGGGCCCCCTTCTCGAAGCAGCGCACGAACACCTCGTAGGCCCGCTTGCCCGGCGCATCGGCCATGGATTCCAGCTCGATGCCCGCCACCAGGCCGTAGTTGCGCACATCCTTCACGTGCTTGCAGCCCTTGAGGGAATGGGCCGCCTCCTCCCAGTAGCCCGCCAGATCGGCGGCCCGGGTCAGCAGATTTTCGCTGCGGTAGATCTCCAGGGTCGCCAGACCCGCAGCAGCCGCCACCGGGTGACCCGAGTAGGTGTAGCCGTGGAACAGCTCGATGGCCCCCTTACCCGCCGCCATCATGTCGTCATAGATATGGTTCTGCACCAGCACGGCCCCCATGGGGATGGCGCCGTTGGTGAGCCCCTTGGCACAGGTGATCATGTCGGGGATGACGTCGAACTCCTGAGCGGCGAAGGGGGAGCCGAGGCGGCCGAAACCGGTGATCACCTCGTCAAAAATCAGCAGGATGCCGTGCCTGGTGCAGATCTCCCGAAGGCGCTTGAGGTAGCCCTTGGGGGGCATGATGACGCCTGTGCTGCCGGCGATGGGCTCGACGATGACCGCCGCGATGTTGCTGGCGTCGTGCAGGAAGACGATCTTCTCCAGTTCATCGGCCAGGGTGAGGTCTTCTGCTGGCAGCCCCTTGGTGAACGCATTTTTCCCTATGTTGAGGGTGTGGGGCAGATGATCCACCCCGGTCAGCAGGGAGCCGAACCACTTGCGGTTGCCGGGAATGCCCCCCACCGAGATGCCGCCAAAGCCGACCCCGTGGTAGCCGCGCTCGCGCCCGATGAGCCGGGTGCGGGTCCCCTGGCCCCGCGCCCGCTGCCAGGCCAGGGCGATCTTGAGCGCGGTGTCGACGGACTCCGATCCGGAGTTGGTATAGAAGACGTGGCCGAAGCCCTTGGGGGCGATCTCCACCAGCCGGTTGGCCAGCTCGAACGGCAGGGGGTGGCCCATCTGGAAGGTGGGGGCAAAGTCGAGGTGGGAGATCTGCTGGGAGACCGCCTCGGCAATCTCGCGCCGACCATGGCCCGCGTTGCAACACCAGAGTCCGGCAGTGCCATCCAGTATCTTGCGGCCATCCTCTGAGTGATAATACATCCCCTCTGCCGACTTCAGGATGCGCGGCGCCGCCTTGAACTGCTGGTTGGCGGTGAACGGCATCCAGAATGCGGACATGTCGGGGGTATTGATGTCGCTGACAGGTTTCATGGTCACCTCATCCTTAAGGCGTTTAGTAACACCCGGCCAATGCCTATTAAATTAAACACCTGAATCCATAAAAACGGGCTTTTATCGCCCGGCTTGGTGTCACCCCTCAGGGGTGGTATAAGATATTTAACACAATTTTAATAATAGTAAACAGTCAAGGAGTGTCTAACGATGGATATCGGTCACCGCCTCAAGGCGGTTCGCACCAAGGCGGCCCTCTCCCAGCGCGAGCTGGCAAAACGCTCCGGTGTGACCAACGGCTTTATCTCCCAGATCGAGAAAAATCAGGTGAGCCCCTCGGTGGCCTCCCTGCGCAAGGTGCTGGAAGGCATCCCCATGTCCCTGGCCAGCTTCTTCACCGACGAGACGGAGATGGATTCCGAGGTGATCTTCCGTGCGGACGACATGCCGGATCTCGGCACCCACCCCATCAGCTACCGCCTGGTGGGCCACAGCCGCGCCAACCGCGCCATCGGCATGATGCA
The DNA here is from genome assembly GCF_033348475.1 of Aeromonas sp. XH. Taxonomy (NCBI): domain Bacteria; kingdom Pseudomonadati; phylum Pseudomonadota; class Gammaproteobacteria; order Aeromonadales; family Aeromonadaceae; genus Aeromonas; species Aeromonas sp. XH. The sequence continues at coordinate 4,127,632 of NZ_CP137630.1, forward strand.
GGAGATACTGCCCCCGGGGGCCGACACCGGCGACGACATGCTGAGTCACGAGGGGGAAGAGTGCGGCATCGTCATCCGGGGTCAGGTGGAGGTCACCGTCGGCGAGCAGGTTCACCTGCTGGCACCGGGGGATGGCTACTACTTCGACAGCCGCACCCCCCACCGTTTTCGCAACGTGGGGGATCAGGAGTGCGTGCTGATCTCCGCCAACACCCCCGCCAGCTTCTGACACTCGGCGGACCAAGGGATTATGCCAATCCCGACTTGGGCGCCCCGGCCAGTTTCCGGGAGCCGCCGAGGCGATCAGAGGGGCAAGGTGTTTAATGAATTGTTACAGGATGGATTTACAACCGGCAGGATGTTTAGCATATTGATACGCGGAGACTGACTTTCTGCCGGTTCAAGGAGTGAACATGAGTGACCTGACCCTGGCCCAGTGGCAACACAAGGCCGCCCATCTGACCCTACCCTCGCAAGCCTTTATCGACGGCAGCTACCGGGACGCCGTCAACGGCGCCACTTTCGACTGCATCAACCCGGCCAACGGCAAGCTGCTGACTCGGGTCGCCTCCTGCGACGCCGCCGACGCCGAGCTGGCGGTGCAAGCCGCCCGTGCCGCCTTCGACGACAAGCGCTGGTGCGGCCTCTCCCCCAAGCAGCGCAAGCTCATCATGCAGCGCTTCGCCGAGCTGATGCGGCTCAACCAGGTGGAGCTGGCACTGCTGGAGTCCCTGGACATGGGCAAGCCCATCGGCGACGCCATGGGCTATGACGCCCCCGCCGCCGCCAACTGCATCGCCTGGAACGCCGAGGCCATCGACAAGATCTACGATCAGGTCGCCCCGGTGGATGAGTCCGCCCTGGCCCTGGTGACCCGCGAGCCCCTCGGCGTCGTGGCCGCCATCGTTCCCTGGAACTTCCCCCTGGTGATGGCCTGCTGGAAGCTGGGCCCGGCGCTCGCCACCGGCAACTCGGTGATCCTCAAGCCCTCCGAGAAGTCCCCCCTCACCGCCCTGCGCATCGCGGGTCTGGCGAAAGAGGCGGGCATCCCGGACGGCGTCTTCAACGTGCTGCCGGGCTTCGGCCATACGGTGGGCGAGGCGCTCGCCATGCACATGGACGTGGACTGCATCACCTTCACCGGCTCCACCCGCATCGGCAAGCACCTGGTGCAGTGCTCCGGGAAATCCAATCTGAAACGCGCCTTTATGGAGTGCGGCGGCAAGAGCCCCAACATAGTGCTGGCGGACGCGCCGGATCTGGATGCCGCAGCCAGAAGCGCCGTCGGCGCCATCTTCTACAACCAGGGGGAAGTGTGCACCGCCGCCTCCCGCCTGCTGGTGCAGAACAGCATCAAGCCGCAGTTCATGGAGCGGCTGCTGGCCCACGCCCGTGAATGGATCTCGTCCAACCCCCTCGATCCCGCCACCCGCATCGGCGCCATGGTGGACAGCATCCAGATGGAGCAGGTGCTGAACTACATCACCATCGGCCAGCAGGAGGGGGCCAGGCTGCTGCTGGGGGGCAAGCGCACCCAGATCGAGAGCGGCGGCTACTACATCGAGCCCACCATCTTTGACGAGGTGACGCCCCAGATGCGGATCTTCCGCGAGGAGATCTTCGGCCCCGTGCTGGCGGTGACCGGCTTCGACACCCTGGACGAGGCCATCGCCCTTGGCAACGACACCGACTACGGTCTGGCCGCCGCGATCTGGACGGCGGATCTCAACCAGGCGGTCAAGGGCTCCCGCGCCCTGCGCGCCGGCACCGTCTTCGTCAACAACTGGGACGGGGGCGACATGACCATGCCGTTTGGCGGCTTCAAGCAGTCCGGCAACGGCCGCGACAAGTCCCTGCACGCCCTGGAGAAGTATACCGAGCTGAAAAGCACCTGGATCCAGCTCGATTAGCATCGAATATGACGAGATCCGGCGACAAAGGGGGAGAAATCCCCCTTTTTCATTTTTACCCTTTCATCGCGGGCCCTAATCGATATAATCGTCAAATAGCAAGCCGTTCAATTTAAAGATAAAAATGCTGTTTTTTCTGGGAAGTGTACTGTTTCTGGTGGTGGGACTGCCGCTCCTGTTCTTCGTGCTGGGTCAGGGGGAAGCCTATGTGACCTGGGGGCCCTGGATCTCCGCCATCGCCCTGATGCTGTGGCTGTTGATGGACGTGGACAAGATCCGCCGCGGGGGCGGTCGCTGACCCTGTTTCTGCTGTCAAAATCCCCTCAGACCCATTTATTGACTTCTTTCCCCCCAAAAGGATGGCTACACTGCACTTTTGCGATGTTTCCTTACATCCGCTCTCCAGTGAAGGTTATCCGCATGCAACAACAGATCCAGCGCCAGGGCGTCCTCTATGCCCTCGGCGCCTATACCCTTTGGGGCCTGGCTCCCATCTACTTCAAGACGCTCTCCGCCGTGCCGGCCGCCGAGATCCTGACCCACCGCATGATCTGGTCCTGCGCCCTGCTGATGGTGCTGGTCCTGCTCGGCCGCCAGTGGCACAAGGTGCAGGCGGTGCTGCGCCAGCCGAGGGTGCTGCTCACCCTGGCCTTCACCTCGGTCACCGTCGGCGGCAACTGGCTGCTGTTCATCTGGGCCATCAACAACGGCCACATGCTGGATGCGAGCCTGGGCTACTACATCAACCCCCTGTTCAACGTGCTGCTCGGCATGCTGTTCCTGAGCGAGCAGCTGCGCCGGTTGCAGTGGTGGGCGGTCGGGCTCGCCGTCATCGGGGTCGCCATCCAGCTCATCGCCTTCGGCTCCCTGCCCTGGATAGCCCTGGTGCTGGCCTCGAGCTTCGCCATCTATGGCCTCATTCGCAAGAAGCTGGCCCTAGACGCGCTGACCGGCCTGCTCATCGAGACCCTGATCATGCTGCCGCCGGCCGCCTTCTATCTGTGGGGCATCGCCGACAGCCCCACCAGCCACCTCACGCAAAACGACTGGCACCTGAACCTGCTGCTCGTCGCCGCCGGTGCCGTCACCACGGCGCCCCTGCTCTGCTTCACTGCGGCGGCCACCCGGCTCAAGCTCTCCACCCTGGGCTTCTTCCAGTACATAGGCCCCAGCCTGATGTTCATCCTGGCGGTGACCCTGTACGGGGAGGCGCTGGCGCTGGACAAGATGATCACCTTCGGCTGCATCTGGAGCGCCCTGGTGCTGTTCAGCCTGGACGGGCTGCGCAACAGCAGGCAGAAGCCGGCGCAATAATCTACAAGCCAGGGATCGGGTTTTGGGGTATCAATAGGCCATGAGCGCACCCCAATCCCGCATCCACTACTGGCAATCCCGGCTGCTGCCGGGGGTCGAACTCTCCCACTCCCACCACAGGGAGTTCAGCTACGGCCGCCACGTGCACCTGGACTACCACATCGGTCTGGTGCAGCGGGGCGGCCAGAAGTTCATCCACAAGGGCAACAGCCACCACCTGGTGCGCGGCGAGCTCTCCACCGTCAACCCGGACGAGATGCACGACGGCCTCAGCCTGCTGCCGGAAGGGTACGAGGTGCGGGTCTTCGCCATCGCGCCGGAGCAGCTGGCCCGCTGGCTGCCGGAGCACCCGGAGCCCTTCTTCGACAAGGGGTTGCAGAGTCGCCCCGACCTCTATCAGGGCTTTGCCCGGCTGCACATGTATCTGGATCAACCAAAGCCGGACGGTCTGCTGGCGGAGAGCCAGCTGCTAGCCCTGCTCGGCGAACTGTTCCGGCTAGCCCCCGAGCGCCACGCCCTGGCGGATCCCCAGCTCAGATACCTGCGCGACCATCTGCTGGCCCGGCTGGACGAGCGCCACAGCCTGGAGGATCTCGCCGCCCTGTTCGGGCTCGATCGCTTCGCCTTCCTGCGCCAGTTCAAGAAGAAGACCGGCATGACCCCCTACGCCTGGCTCAAGCGACTGCGTCTGGAACAGGGCAAGCGCCTGCTCGGCAGCGGCCTGCCGGTGAGCGAGGTGGCGCTGACGGTCGGCTTCTTCGATCAGAGCCACTTCCACCACGGTTTTCGTCAGGCCTTCGGGCTCACCCCGGCGGAGTATCGCCAGCAGATGCAGCCGACCTGAGGAGTCACGCCTGCAATCTTTTACAATCCGGCGACCCCCGTCCTGCCCCATGCTGTCACCTCCATACCGCTGTCCGAGGTCTTTATGTTTACCAGCCTGTTTCTGACCCTGGGGCTCGTCCATCTCGTCGCCCTGGCGAGCCCGGGCCCAGATTTCGCGCTCATCCTGCGCACCAGCCTGCATCGCCCCACCGCCCTCGGGGCGGCGCTCGGCATCGCGCTCGCCATCCTGCTCCACGCCACCCTGAGCCTGACCGGCATCAGCCTGCTGATCGCAAGCCAGCCCTGGCTGTTCCTCGCGGTGAAACTGGTGGGGGCCCTCTATCTGGGGTGGCTCGGCTGGGGGGCGCTGAAGGCGGCCTGGCAGGGGGCGGGAAATCTGGCGCTGCAGGCAGGCAACGAGCGACAGGGCTGGCGCAAGGGGGTGAGACGGGGGCTGGCCACCAATCTGCTCAACCCCAAGGCGCTGCTGTTCTTCATGGGACTGCTGGCGGCCATGGTGACGCCCCAGGTAGACGGCCTGACCCGGGGCCTGCTGATCCTGGAGCTGTTCCTGCTCTCCCTCCTCTGGTTCGGCGCCCTGGCCTGGAGCCTCTCCACCGCCCGGGCCCAGCGCCTGCTCGGCCGCATCCAGCGCCCCCTCAACTTGGTCACCGGCCTCTTGTTCGGCGCGGTCAGCCTCTCCATCCTCCTCGACCTGCAGACGCACTGGCCCGGGGCCTGACCGGCTCGGGCAGGCCGTTCATCCCCACAGCCGCAGCAACAGCAGCAGGGAGAAGCCGATGAACATCAGTGCCGACACCCGGTTGATCCCCCTGGCGAAGCGCTGACCAAAGCCCTGCGCCCCCACCCAGCGAAACACCAGGCAGTAGCCGCCGTGCACCACCAGCACCACGGCGCTGAAGGTGAGCGCCAGCAACAGGCACTGCCCCGACGCCCCCTGGCGAAAGTCGATGAACTGGGGAAACAGGCTGGTGAAGAAGATGATGGCCTTGGGGTTAAGCAGGCTGATGAGCGCCCCCTTGAGGAAGCTGCGCCGGCAATCCCGCTCCGAGACGGCCCCCATCACCGGGCTCGTCGCCCGCTGGCGCCAGGCGCTCACCCCGAGATAGAAGAGGTAACAGGCGCCCCCCAGGGTGAGGATCTGCTGGCCCATGGCCAGCCAGCGGGTAAACCAGATCACCACCAGCGAGGCCATGGCCGCCACCAGCAATATGCCCGTCGCCACGCCGCAGAACCCGGCGATGGCATGGCGGCTGCCCCGGGTCAGGGTGTTGCCTATGGTGTAGATCACCGCGGGGCCGGGGGTGAGCACGGTCCCGATGGCAAGCAGCAGGTAGATGGCATAATAATCGGGGCTCATCGGGAGACTCCAGTGTCGAACGGCTGCCACCCAGTATATTGACAGCCGTTTCTCCTGCCAGACATAGTGGCGACGGGCTTTATAAACCAGGAGTTTGGAATGGACCGCTTCACCGCCATCGAGATCTTCGTCGACGTCGCCCGGGCAGGCAGCTTCAGCGCCGTGGCGGAACGCTTCGAGATGACGCCGGCCATGATAGGCAAGTACATCAAGTGGCTGGAGGCCAGGGTCGGCTCCCGCCTGCTGAACCGCAATACCCGCAGCCAGAGCCTGACCGAGGCGGGTCGGGAGTACCTCGCCGGCTGTCAGAGCCTGTTGCAGCACTACCGGGAGCTGGAGCAGAACACCCAGGCCCACACTGGTCAGGCGACGGGCAAGATCCGCATCAGCGCGCCCTATACCTTCGGCACCTACCGGCTGACCCCCTTGCTGTGCCGCTTCATGGCGCACTACCCGCAGATCCGCATCGAGCTGGACCTCTCGGACCTGCTGGTCGACGTGACGGGGGACGGCTTCGATCTCGTCTTCCGGGTCGGCGCCCCCAAGGATGCCGCCTTCATCGCCAGGCCCATGGCGACGTCGATTCCGGTGTTCTGCGCCTCACCCCGCTACCTGCAGCGGCACGGCACCCCGCGGGAGCTGGCGGAGCTGGCCCGGCACCACTGCCTGGGCTTCACCCCCTGGCTGAGCCAGTCGAACCTCGCCGGCGAGTTTCCCCTCGACCAGCTGCACCTGTGGGACAGCCCCTTCGTCAGCAACCATGGCGGCGCCCTCAAGATGGCCGCCCTGCACCATGCGGGCATAGTGCTGCAACCGCGCGCCCTGCTGAGGGAGGAGCTGGCCAGCGGCGCCCTGGTGGAGATCCTCTCCCACGCCCTGCCCGCCCCGCGCCCGGTCAACCTGCTCTATCCGGCCCGGGAGCCCATGCCGCTGCGCCTGCGGCTGCTCATCGACTATCTCTGCGAGCATCGCCGCGAGCTGGATCTCCCAGCCTGAGTCGCTACTCCCCGCGCCGAGTGCCCTTGCGCAGATAGACATAACCCTCCCCCGGGCTGCCCCAGCGCTGGCGGGCGCCATTGTCATAGGCCCTGTCCAGCAGCCTGACGCTGTCCGGCCCGATCCAGAGGTACTGCACCAGGGTGGTGGCGCCGCCAAAGTCGGTGGCACAGTGACCGACCTGGGTGTGCCCCCTGTAGTCTCCCCCCGGCTGGCGGGTCAGCCAGATCTCGCACCCCTCGCGCAGGGAGAGCTGCTGCGGGGTGAGGGAATCGAGCAGCTCGGGCTGGCGCCAGGCGCCGGCGAAATCCGTGGCCCTCGGCATGGTCAGCTCCGCCATCAGGATGCGGCCATCGGGCAGCGGGGAGAAACGGTAGATGCGCTGGCGAAACGGCCGCAGCGCCCGCTCGGTCAGGAACTGCTCCGCATAGACCCAGCGAAAGGGCCCCTCTCCCGGCCAGATCTCCACCAGCCGCAGCTCGGCGCTGGTGAAGCGGGCATCAAAGGTGGCCTGCTCCTGGCTGGAGAACTCCCCGGTAAACCAGGAGAGCAGCGGCTCCATCCTGGCCTGAGTGGTGGGGGAACTGGCCGGGGTGGCCACGAAGGGGACGGGCGCAGCCCAGATCAGGCCGGCGTAAAACAGCCCCAGCAGGGCCGCCATCAGCTGTGTCATCGAATCCTTCCGAGTCGCTTGCATGGCGGCGATTATATGAGCGAACGGCGACAATAACCTCTATCTTGATCAACTCCTCGCCAATCCCCCCGGAAAATCATCCTGTTAGCGAAGGAGTCAGACGCGAGGGACGCGCCGGGCAGCCTTGACCCGGCCAGGGGGCCGACCCATGCTCATGATCTCACGGACATGGAGGTCCCCCTATGAGCCAGTCCCGTTTTTCCCCCCTCGATCCCATCTCGCGCTATTCCGAGATCCTGTTCGGCCTGCTGATGGTGCTGACCTTCACCGGCGGCTTCAATGCTTTCGAAGCGGGCCGGGCCGAGGTGAGGGATCTGCTGATCGCCGGCATCGGCTGCAACCTCGCCTGGGGCATGATCGATGCCATCGTCTACCTCATCACCACCCTGACCGAGCGCGGCCGCGCCCTGCGACTGCTGCAACGGCTCAACCTGCTGCCGTCGGGGGACCACAGGGGGATCGCGGCGCTGCGTAATGCCCTGCCCGGCCCGCTTGCGGCGATCTGCCGCGACGACGAGCTCGGCGACTGGCAGACACGCCTGCGCCAACGCCCCGAGCTGAGCCAGGGCGCCATATTCCGCTGGAACGATCTGCTCAACAGCCTGGGGGTCTTCCTCATGGTGTTCCTCTCCACCTTTCCCGTGCTGCTGCCCTTCATCTTCCTGGCGGATCCGGTGCCGGCCCTGCGCCTCTCCCACGCCATCGCCCTCGTCATGCTGATGGGAATAGGGTATGGCCTGGCCCGCCATGCCGGCTCGCCGCGCCCTTGGCTTATCGGCGTGCTCTTCGCCGCGGCCGGCGTCGCCATCGTGCTGGTCACCATAGCCCTGGGGGGCTGAGGGAGCCCTCCTCCCCCACCTTGGCACAGGCCGCCACCAACCCAGGCGGCGGCGACTATCCTTGCTCCGGAACCACAGAGAAGGAATCCATCATGAGCACAGGCACTGTCACACTGCATCGCGTCCTCAAGGCCCCGCCAGAGCGGGTCTATCGCGCCTTTATCGACGGGGACGCCCTCGCCAAGTGGCTGCCGCCCCACGGCTTCACCTGCAAGGTGGCGCATCTGGAGGCCAGGGTCGGCGGCAGCTTTCGCATGGCGTTCTCGAATTTCGCCACCGGCCACAGCCACGCCTTCGGCGGCGAGTACCTGGCACTGGAGCCGGGCAAACGCATCCGCTACACGGATCGCTTCGACGACCCCAACCTACCGGGGGAGATGAGGGTCACCATCACCCTGACCGAGGTGGTGTGCGGCACCAGCCTGGAGATAGAGCAGGCCGGGATCCCCGAGCTCATCCCGGTGGCCATGTGCTACCTCGGCTGGCAGGAGTCCCTGGTGCAGCTCGCCGCCCTGGTGGAGCCCGAGATCCCGAACGAATGACCCGGCGCCATCCCGGGGATGCCGGACCCGCAAAAAGCAAAGAGCCTGCCGGATGGCAGGCTCTTTTCATGTGCAATGCCCAGCACTCATTGCAGGTTCAGGCCGCCCAGATAGTCCCGCTTGCCCAGATCCACCCCGGCCTGGCGCAGCAGGGCATAGGTCATGGTCAGATGGAAGTAGAAGTTCGGAATGCCGTACTCGTGGACGCAGGTGTGACCGTCCATCCCCTTGCCACCGGCCCAGTAGGGGTAGTAGTGGCCGCTCGCATACCGGCTGAAGTCGGCGTCCAGCTTGCCCTCCAGATAGACGATGGTCCTGGCGACGTGGGCGCGCAGGTCCGCCATGGTCTTGGGATCGTCCCCGAGCACCGGCGGCTCGCTCAGGCTGGCGGTGGCCACCACGGCGCGGGCGCTGTCACAGCAGATCAGCACCTGCTTGGCAAACGGCAGCATGTCGACGATCAGGCGCTCGCCGAGGAAGTTCTCCACGTTGAATTTCTTCGCCTCGGCGTGGGCCTCGGCCTTGGCGAGGCAATGGTCCAGGTTGGTCAGCATCTTGATAAACTGGGCGGCAATATCACGGTTCATAGCAGGCTCTCGGTTGGTTGAAGGCAGAAATGCGAGCGGCCTCCACTATAGCGCATCCGCCTTCCGGTTCGAGCCCGGGGCAACACAAAGCGACCACGGGCTGCGACAGGGAGTGGCAGGCGACGCGCCCCCGGGGCGCCCCGGTTCAGGCCCTCCCGGCCCCCTCTGCGATTTTTTTGATCTGTGACAGGCATCCCGTTTTTTGATGGGCGTAGTCTGGAGCCCGTTGTCCCGGCACGGGCCGGGACCCATACCCGAAAAGGAGAATGCCATGAAGATCTACGATCGAAACCGCAATATGCTGACCCTGGGCCAGCGCGTCATGATCGCCGCCACCGGCGCCGTCGACGTTCTGAAGGAGGCCCACACCGACAACCTGACCCCCTATGAGGCGGAGCACGAGAAGTGCGTGCTGCTGACAAACAGCCAGGAGCGCTACGCCCCCATCGAGTTGATTAGACTAGGCTGATCCCGTTTTCCGTCACCCTACTCTTTACAATTCACCCGGCCGCCGCGCCCCGTCGGTGGCCGGGTTTCTGACTCCCAGCTTTTCCTATCCCCAAGATGTCGTCCGCCACCGGATGACACGAGTCACTTGCATAATGGAAGTAAGGGCCGTAAGGTTACTTCCATTATGCAAGTAACCTGATGACCCATATGCGCAAGAAGAGTCTGAGTGAACAGCAGTGCCCCATCGCCCGCAGCCTGGATCACGTCGGCGAATGGTGGAGTCTGCTGATTATCCGCGATGCCATGCATGGCCTGTCGCGCTTCGATGAGTTTCAAAAGAGCCTTGGCATCTCCCCCAACATACTGACCCGGCGCCTGAGCGCCCTGGTCGAGGGGGGCCTGATGGAGAAGCGGCTCTACTCCGAACGCCCCCCTCGTTATCAATATGCGCTCACCCCCCGCGGCCAGGATCTCAGCACAGTGCTGATCGCGCTGCTCACCTGGGGCAACAACCACCTGGCGCCCGAGGGGACCAGCATCCAGCTGAGGGATGCCCAGACGGGCGAGCTGGTCGAGCCCCTGCTGGTGGACAGGCGCACCGGTCAGGAGATTTCACCCTCGCGCCACAGATTGGTGCCGGGACCGGCCGCCAGCGACGGCATGAAGCAGCGTCTGTGCCATGCCAATGGCGTGATGAGCGGCAACCCCCCTTCGAAACAGGAATCAGAATCATGACCTCAACTCGCATCGTGGTGACAGGAATGGGCGCGGTGACCCCCCTTGGATCTGGGGTGGAAACCGTGTGGCAACGGCTGCTGGCGGGCCAGTCCGGCTTGCGCCGCCTACCGGAGGCCTTCACCGAAGGGCTGGCGGCCAAGGTGGGCGCCATGGTGCCCTCCCTGGCCGAGGATCCCCTGGCCGGGTTTGACCCCGATGCCGTGGTGTCGACCAAGGAGCAGAAGAAGATGGATCGCTTCATCCTGTTTGCCATTGCCGCGGCCAAGGAGGCCCTGTCGCAAGCCAACTGGGCCCCCGCGACGGCAGCTGAGCAGGAGCGCACCGCCACCATCATCGCCTCTGGCATCGGCGGTTTCCCCGCCATCGTCGAGGCCGTGCGCACCACGGATGAGCGGGGCCCACGCCGCTTGTCCCCCTTCACCATCCCCTCGTTCCTGGTCAACATGGCGGCGGGCCATGTCTCCATCAACTTCGGCTTCAAGGGGCCGCTCGGGGCACCGGTCACGGCCTGCGCCGCCGGGGTGCAGGCCATTGGCGACGCCGCCCGGCTCATTCGCTGCGGTGAGGCCGACATCGCCATCTGTGGCGGGGCCGAGGCCACCATAGACCGCGTCAGTCTCGGCGGGTTTGCCGCCGCTCGCGCCCTGTCATCCGCCTATGCCGATGATCCCGAAGCGGCCTCCCGCCCGTTCGATGTCGACCGCGACGGCTTTGTGATGGGCGAAGGGGCCGGGATCCTGGTGATTGAGTCCCTGGAGCACGCCCTGGCCCGGGGCGCCACCCCCATAGTGGAGCTGGTGGGATATGGCACCAGTGCCGACGCCTATCACCTCACCGCCGGCCCGGAGGATGGCGACGGCGCACGCCGCGCCATGATGGCGGCCCTGGCGCAGGCCGGCATTCAGGGGGCGGATGTCCAGCACCTCAATGCCCATGCCACCTCGACCCCGGTGGGTGACAGGGGGGAGCTGGCCGCCATCAAGGGCGTGTTTGGCGACAACCACCAGATTGCGGTGACCTCCACCAAGTCCGCCACCGGCCATCTGCTGGGAGCCGCCGGAGGCATAGAGGCCATCTTCACCGCCCTGGCCATTCGCGATCAGCGGGTGCCTGCGACCCGCAACCTGCAGCAACCCGACCCCCTCGCCGACGGCGTGGACATAGTGCGGGGCGCGGCCCGTGACATGCGGATAGAGCACGCCATCTCCAACGGCTTCGGCTTTGGCGGCGTGAATGCCAGCGTGCTGTTCAAGCGCTGGCAGGGGGCCTGATCTCGCCGGCGACTGGGCAACTTGCCGTTGACTGAGCTGCCGGCGAACGCCTCGCCGACACCCTTCATCTTGGGATGCATCTTGGGACACCCAGCTTTTTGAGCTCGACCGCCAACCGCGGCGACACGCACAACAAGAGGTATGTCCCAGTTTTCCTGCCCGATTCGTTCAGGATTTCCCACCATAAAAAGACCCAAACTGATATCTCAGTTTGGGCCTCATTGCGGGTCGATGGATCAGCGGAGGAGCATCAGTTGCTGCCGACGTCCTCCAGGATCAGCAGCGCAGGATCCACGCCCCCCACGCTGTCAGACAGGGCCGCCGCGGTCAGCACCTGGCCATCGGCCAGGGTGACCGGCAGGGGGCCAATGACCGGCGCCTTGTTGCCCGATGCCGTGACGGTGACAAAGTAGTCTCCGGCGGCGACGGCAAGATAACCGCTGTCCGCCTTGAAGGGCACGGCCTTGAGCACCGGAGTCGCGCCGCCGATGTCCGTCCCCGCGGTCAGGTAGACGTCCACCGCCGGGGCCGTGGGGGCCGCATGAAGTACCCTAAGCTGCGCCTCGGTCGCCACCGAACGACCGGTGTCGGTCAGCAACAGCGGCTCTATGGTCTCGCCGGATGGCCCCATCAACTGGCCCACGGCAAACAGGGAGTAGCGGGCGCCCGCCTTGAGCGGCACGTCGCTGGCGTTGATCACCTCGGGTGCAGTCGCGCCGGTCGGCGTCACCACAAGGTCATAGTCGGCGGCGGCCAGCTCCAGATACCCGGTATCCCCCTTGAAGGCCAATCCTTGCAGCGGAGCCGCGGTCGGGGCCACGCCATTCACCCGGATGTCGACGGCAGGGGCATCGGCAACCACATGAACCACCCTCAGCTGAGCCTGCTCATCGGCAGACAGGATGGGGGTGGCACCAGCACTGTCGATGGCGAGCAGCTTGACCGGGCTTGGCCCCGCCCCCAGGTTGTCGATCGCCGCGATCAGCAGGTCGCTACCGCCGTCGAGGGTCAGCGGGCCCGAGTCATACACCGCGGCCGCGCTCCCAGGCAGGGTCAGCCGGATCTGGTATTCACCCGCAGGCAGGGTCAGGGGGTCGCTATGGGTCTTGAAGGGGATATTGGCCAGCGTCGGGCTGGTCAGCGCGGCCCCGGGAGCGGTGACATGGACGTCGACGGCGGGGGCATCCGGCGCGGCATGCAGCACCTGCACGCGAATATCCCCGCCCGAGGGCGCCTGGTTCGGCCGCTCAATCACCAGCGGGCCAAACGCGGTATCCCCGCTCCCCGCCAGCTTGCCCACCGCCAGCACGTCGTACTGGGTGTCCGGTTTCAACTCGAGCGACACCGGGCCTATGACGGTCGTCGTACCGCCCGGCAGTATGCCGTCTACCGCGAGCTCGTGACTGCCTGCCGCAATCGGCTTGAGCCCGCTGCTCGAGCCATAGTCAACGGCCGTCAGGAATGCAGCCCCATAGACACTGACATTCACCTTGGGGGCATCGGGGGCGAGGTGGCTGATCCTGATGGCGGCATTGGGCGGACTGCTGTCATTGTCACTGCCTCCGCACGCAGCCAGACCCAGTATCATTGCGAGTGCGGCACAACGTTGAATCCATTTCATCTGGTCATTCTCCATTGATTGGTCCCCACAGGCATATGCACCTTCCTAATGACTGGATCATCATCCTTTGTACTTTATTTGCCCAGGCTGTGACGCAGCCTGGACGGCCAGGGGCGGCTCACCCGCCCTGCCCCCGTCACGTCGGCAGAGAGCGCCTGGTTCACCTGGCGGGTGTGCCCGCACCATGTCCCCTGCTATTGATTACTAACAGTAAATTTTCATATCAGCCGAGCGCCATTTCAGTGCACTTTCTACCGTCCTAGACTGCTCATCGAACCTTAACGAGGAGTCTTGTATGAAACTCATCCATATTACTTTGCTGGCCGGCACCATTGCTTCGGCCCTCTCTTTCAACACCTTTGCCGGTGACCTGGTCTCGGTGCAGTTCAGCGATGGCCGTCCCGCCGTCAGCGGGGTCGAGGCGGTCAACAAAGCGCTCAACCCCATCGGCGTCAACGTGGTCACCGTCGACATTCCCGACGCGGCCAGGCCGCTGCTCGAAGCCTCCCACCACCGTGCGTTGACCAAAGCTGAGCACGGCGCCCTGATTGCGGCCTTCAACCTGAGTCAGGGGGAGCTGCTGGAGCAGGCCAGGCTCGCAGGGCGCGAGCCCGCGGTGCAGGGGGGCGGCGTCGCCACCGAGGAGACCGGCGTCGGCCCCTACCCCAAGGTCTATGACCTGATGGCGCTGGACGATCGCACCCGCAGCGCCGTGCTCGGCAAATATGGCCGCATGCACGTCAACTCCGCAGAAGACGGCACCGACATCGACGAGGTGATGACGGTGGTCAGCGGCGGGCCGTTCCGCTGGGGCTTTACCCTGAAAGACGGCAGCATCGCCCGCTTCCAGATAGACAAGGTGGGCCTTCAGGACAAGGCCGTGCGGATCAGCTATCACGGGCTGGGCATGCACGCCGGGTTGATGGACGCCAGACAGGGTCTGCTGGTGGCCTTCGCCCACGGCCCCAGAGCATTCACCATGCGCTACCAGGCCGACGTGCCCCACGCCCAGCTGCTCGGCACCAACCCCTGGGCCGATGTCGGCATCAGCCTGCCTCCCGCACCGGGCAAGGCGCAATAAGCCACCGCGGCACCGGGCGGTCGGGTCAAGGCCCTGCCGCCCTTGTTGCGCCTCTCTGTTACCTGGCGCCCGACGAGCCGGATAGGGTGAATTCACCGCGCCATGATGGCACCATCGTTTACCAGTGGTGAATTATCGGGGGCAAGATGAACAAGATCACGGCGCTGAACGTCTTTCGTCGGGTGGTGGAGATGGGCACCTTCAGGGCGGCGGCGGACGACCTGCACCTCTCACAGGCGGCGGTCAGCAAGAACATCAACGAGCTGGAAGCCTTTCTCGGCATCGCCCTCATCAACCGCACCACCCGGCGGCTGAGCGTCACCGAAGCCGGCATGGCCTATTACCGCCAGATTTGCGCCGTGCTGGACGGCCTGGAGGCCGCCGACCAGTCCATCATGGCCGCCTCCTTCACCCCCAGGGGCAGGCTGAGGATCGGCATGCCCATGTCCTACGGGCTGATCCGGCTCAACCCCCTTGTCTGCGACTTCCAGCGCCGCTATCCGGAAATCGGCATCGAGGTGATCCTGAGCGACGCCTACATGGATCTGGTGGATCAGGGGCTGGACGTGGTGATCCGGGGGGCAGGCACCCTGGAGGACTCCACCCTGCGCGCCAAACCCCTGTGCGAGGTGCAGCGGGTGCTCTGCGCCGCCCCCGACTACCTCCAGGCGGCGGGCCAGCCCGCTCACCCGGCGGATCTCAAGGCTCACAACTGCCTGCGCTACAGCCTCTCCTCCTCCCCCGGCAAGTGGTGCTTCATCCGGGACGCGGAGAGCCTGGCGGTAGAGCTGCCCCCCGCCAGCTTCTGTGCCAACAGCGGCATCGCCCTGAAACAGGCGGCGGTGCAGGGGCTTGGGGTGATCCTGGTGCCGGATGAATTCGTGTCGAACGACCTGTCGGACGGCTCCCTGGTCAGACTGCTCCCCGACTGGCAACCCGACCCCCACGCCCTGTTCGCCGTCTACCCCTTCCACAAGGAGCAGTCCCGCAACGTGCGGCTCTTTATCGAATTTATCGTCAAGGCGTTTCAGTTGCGGTGAGCCTGACAGGCGGGAGCTTGGGGTTTGTGCCTCTCGGCCACGACACCGATAACCCAACTGTATGGCGGCGTGTAGGTTCGATTAGCGAAGCGTCATCGGACGTTCGCGTAATGGAACATCTGCGTCATCATGGCCTGCAAGCAGATCGACGTGAGGCAAGGCTATGCTTGGCTTTTCGGCCGAGGCGAGAGGAAGGGTATGGCCAACTGGCGGCGGGCATGGTGGCCCGGCGGAACCTGGTTCTTTACCGTCAACCTGCTGGAGCGGCGCAACAACCGGTTGCTGGTGGAGCAGATCGACCTGCTGCGCCACAGCGTTGCCAAGGTGCAACAGGCTCACCCCTTCGCCATCCACGCCTGGGTGGTGTTGCCCGACCATCTCCACTGCATTCTCTCTTTGCCGGAGGGGGACAGCGATTTCCCCCTGCGTTGGCGGCTGCTCAAAAGCCACTTCTCCCGCGCCTTGCCGATGACCGAGCGCCGCAGCCAGACCCGGCTACGCCACGGGGAGCGGGGCATCTGGCAGCGCCACCATATGGATTACGTCCATATCAACCTCCTCAAGCATGGTCATGTCACACGGGTGGCCGATTGGCCGTAGAAGGGATTGAAGTGAACCTTTCAAGGTTTTTTCCTTTGCGAAGGATCGAAGCTGAAAGGTGTATGTCCTAGGTTTTTATCTCAAAATTTTTATAAGGGTTACCTCTCAGAGAATCAACACCAACTAGATCTATGCACCCAGACAAAGGTACACTACGAAGAAATAGCAATGAGTAGCTGTGATTTTTATGTGTTATGAGCATCCCATGCTATGCATAGTTGTGGCTTTATTTTTAATTTAACAGTGGGGTATTTATGAACCACGAGGCTCAAGAATTCGATGATCTGTTTGAAGACTCGGACGAGTTGGAAATAGAGGAGCAACTTGAAAATGTTAGTTTGGCATCTCCATTTTCTACCAAGGATATTAAGGTTAACACGCAGACAATTGCATTATCTGCTCTAATTGCTAGATTGAATTATGATGAAATTGACCTTCAACCTACATTTCAGAGAAAGAGTGGTCTATGGACAAACACTCAAATGAGTAGGCTTATAGAGTCTATTTTGTTGAAGATGCCCTTGCCAATTTTCTATTTTGACGTGTCTGAACCAAGTCGTTGGCTTGTTGTTGATGGATTACAACGTCTGTCTGCTATAAAGCGCTTTGCGGTAGATAATAAGAGGCCATTGAAACTCACTAACTTAGAGTTTTTAGGAGAACTAAATGGTCTGACTTATGCCGATCTACCTAGGCCAATGCAAAGAGTAATTGATGAAACTCAGATTGTCACTTATCAGATAGAACCACAGACACCTAAGGAAGTAAGATATTCTATCTTCAATAGAATTAACACCGGGGGGTTGAAACTAAATTCTCAAGAGATCCGGCAGGCTCTGAACCAAAAAGGAATAGCAGTTAAATTCCTGAAGGATGAATGTGAGTCTATAGATTTCAAACGGGTTGTTAATATTCGCACAGATAGAATGCTGGACCGTGAGCTTGCTTTACGCTTTTTCGCATTTAGACTCCTTAAAATTGATGATAATTTTAAATCATTATCTTCATTCTTAGATAGAGCGATGGAGAGAATAGATGAAAATAAGTACGTATCATCCGAATTGAAAATATTAAGCGATGATTTTAGGAGAGCGTTGAGGATCTCAGAGGCTATTTTTGGTCCTAACCATAAATTTAGCAAAGCGATCATTGGTGATGGTAAAAGAAATTTAAATAGATCGCTGTTTGATGTCTTAACTGTTTGCTTTAGTCAAATAAAAGACACTGAAAAATTCATTAATAATAAAGATATATTCAATCAGAAGTTGAGAAATATGTTGTCTGACGAGTCATCTATTTTAAGTCAAGCTATATTTCAAGGAACTAGCTCAAAGAGAGCTGTTACAGATCGCTTCTCAGAGATGAGGAAATTGATTGGCGAAATGGAAGATATAATATGAGACTAAGTGTCATTTCATTAAAAAACTTTAAAAGTTTTGAGAGTGTTAGAATTGAGCTCTCAAATTTAAATGTTTTATCTGGTTCTAATAGTGCTGGTAAGTCATCCATAATTCAAGCATTACTTCTGTTGAAACAGAACAATGAAAACATTCGTTTTTCATTGTTTTCAGCAAGCATGGAGGATAGTAAAGCAAAAATACCTAGATTTGATATAAATGGTCCATTAGTTAAATTAGGGCAAGATGGTGGATTATTGTATATAGATGCATCTGATGATGAGATTGTATTATCAGTGAGTGATACGTTGGGTCAAGTCAATGTGTCAAACTGCGCTAACCAACATTGGAAAGTTGAGTTAATAGAATACAATCAAACAAAAAAAGATCAAAGTAATAGATTATTATCTAAATTGGGTTCCCTACGAAGACTAGTTCCTGACTTTAAGTATTTGAGTACAAACAGAGAGTCCCCAGATATTATTTATCCACTATCTAATTCAGATATAGAGGATGAATCCTTGGGGATACATGGGCAATTTACAGCCCATTATTTAGCTAAAAACAAATCAACTCCAATAAGGATCAAGGCACTAGTTCACCCTGATAGTCACACTGACCATCTTCTTGAAAATGTATCTAAATGGCTTTCTGAAATAAGTAGTAACATTGATGTATCTTCCAAAATAATACCGGAAGCCAATAAAGCAGCACTCACATATAATTATACTTATGGCCATAATCGCTCTCGCCCAATAACTCCAGTCAATGTTGGCTTTGGTGTAACACATGTATTACCAGTTATCACACAGCTACTGATGGCGAAAAAAAATGATCTCCTAATAATTGAAAACCCAGAGGCCCATCTTCATCCTAAAGGACAGGCAAATTTAGCAAGACTAATCAGCCTTGTTGCATCACAAGGTGTACAAATCATAATTGAAACACACAGCGATCATATACTTAATTCAATTCGAGTATGTACGAAAGAAGGTATAATATCAAAAGAAAAGTCTAAGATTTATTTTTTCCAGCATAATCAAAACTCATTATCTTCATTTGCTACAGAAATAAGTATTAATAGTGATGGCTCTGTTACATCTTGGCCTTCAGGCTTCTTTGATGAATGGGATAATCAATTAGACAAGTTGCTTTGGTGATTGACAATGACTGCATTTGTGATCTTCAATGAGCTATCACTCCCATTAAGTGATAATATGTGGGAATTTCAAATCAGAGATTATATTGAGTTAATCAACTTGCTTAGAGAAAAAGGTGTTAGCTCAGTAAGAGTAAATCAGCACTTCAAAAATATAGATTTTTTTACAGAAACAAAATCTTTACCTGCTTTTTTTGGGGGGCTACCAAATGGTGATATGAAGACTAGACTTAGAAGTCTTCTTATTAACCAGTCAAACTTTTATGATAGTCCATTAATAAAAGAAAATGAAGGTGAGCAATTAATTGAGTTGACAATAAATAGCGAATATTATCTAGATGGTAGAGTTGTTAATGGCGGTTTGGCGTGTGCTCACATATGGAATACTTTATCTGTCAACTTCAACACAAAAGAAATATGGGCTAACAATAGCGTACCATTAGAAAAAATTTTCGTTGATGGGACTTCACAAGAAGTCAAAGTGTCATTACTCACTAATTTAGAACACTGCGAATTTCATAAAGAGGAAATAAGCAGAATAATAAAAATACCAGAAAACATAGATGAACTACTTGTGTTTTGTGAATTTATTAGTTCTATCTATACGTATAGAGTATCATTTTCCCATGATGCTAGTGAACAACTTGTACAGTTAACGACAAGGAGCATAAATTATTTGTATCGAATTTACGAACTAATTAAATCTATAAAGGCTACTCCTTCTGAAGGTATTGGAAAACCAGAAAAATTAAAAGAAAATTTAACTGGATTCTCATCAAGGAGAATTGATGATGAGCATCGTTTAGTCTACAGAATTATAAGTGCACAAGACATTGAAGTAAGTCAATGCCTCGGGCATTACTAATTCTAAAAGGATTTTTAATTATAGTTTTTTGGCTAAAAATATATCATTAACCCGGCCTAAGCCGGGTTGGTTGTTTCAAAAAGCGGGAAAAATCAGAGCGCCTCCAATCTGGCATAAGCCGTCACCAACCACTTGGCGCCGACGTCGTCGAACTGGATCTGCACCCGGCTCTGCTGGCCGACCCCTTCGAAGTTGAGTACCACCCCTTCGCCAAATTTTGGATGGAGCACCCGCTGGCCGAGCTTGATGCCGCTGGCGTCGAAGCTCTGCTGCACCTCGTTCTGGCTGAAGCGACCGTACTGGGTGGGTCTGCTCACCTGGGTGCGCAGGCGGATCTCTTCCAGACACTCGGCGGGCATCTCGCGGATAAAGCGGCTCGGCTTGTGGAACATCTCGCGGCCGTAGATGCGGCGGCTCTCGGCATAACAGATGTAGAGCTTCTCCATGGCGCGGGTCATGCCGACGTAACAGAGGCGGCGCTCCTCTTCCAGCCGGCCCGACTCCTCGGTGGATTGCTGGCTGGGGAACATGCCCTCTTCCACGCCGACCAGCAGCACCAGGGGATATTCCAGCCCCTTGGCGCTGTGCAAGGTCATCAGCTGCACCGCATCGGCGTATTCGTCCGCCTGATTCTCGCCGGATTCCAGCGCCGCGTGGGCGAGGAAGGCGGAGAGATCGCTCATGTCTTCCAGCTCGTCCGGGCGCTGGTACTGGCGGCAGGCGGTGACCAGTTCGTCCAGGTTCTCTACCCGCGCCTGGGACTTCTCGCCCTTCTCCGCCAGATACATGGCCTTGAGGCCGGAATTCTGGATGGCGATGTCCGCCTGCTGATGCAGGGGCAGCATGCCAACCTGCTCCTCCAGGGCATCGATGAGATCCACAAAACCGCGCACCGCGTTGCCGGCGCGGCCGGTCAGCACCTTGTCGTTAAGCAGTGCCTTGGCGGACTGCCAGAGGTTCTGGCCCTGATCCCGGGCGTTGCTCCGCAATATCTCCAGGGTGCGATCGCCGATGCCGCGGGTTGGCGTGTTGACTACCCGCTCGAAGCTGGCGTCGTCGCCACGGTTGTTGATGAGCCGCAGGTAGGCCATGGCGTCTTTAATCTCTTGCCGCTCGAAGAAGCGCAGGCCGCCGTAGATGCGATAGGGCATGGCGTCCTGCATCAGCGCCTCTTCCAGCACCCGCGACTGGGCGTTGGAGCGATAGAGGATTGCGCAGTCGGCGAGCAAGCCACCTTTCTCCTTCCAGTCCTTGAGGCGGCCGACCACGAAGCGGGCCTCGTCCACCTCGTTGAAGGCGGCGTACAGCGAAATCGGCTCACCCTCGGCCCCCTCGGTCCACAGCTCCTTGCCAAGGCGCTCGGCGTTGTTGGCGATGACGCTGTTGGCGGCTTTGAGGATATTGGCGGTGGAGCGGTAGTTCTGCTCCAGGCGGATGGTCTCGGCGCCCTGGTAGTCGGTCAGGAAGCGCTGGATGTTCTCTATCTTGGCGCCGCGCCAGCCGTAGATGGACTGGTCATCGTCGCCGACGATCATCACCTTGCCGGTGTCGCCAGCCAGCATCCGCAGCCAGGCGTACTGGATGCCGTTGGTATCCTGGAACTCGTCCACCAATATGTTCTGGAAGCGATCCCGGTAGTGCTCGAGGATGTGGGGCTTGTTCAGCCACAGCTCGTGGGCGCGCAGCAGCAGCTCGGCAAAGTCCACCAGCCCGGAGCGATCGCAGGTCTCCTGATAGGTCTTGTAGATCTGCTGATAGGTGCGGGTGACGGGGTCGCCGTAGAGATCGATGTCACCGGGGCGCAGCCCCTCGTCCTTCTTGCCGTTGATGTAGCCCATCACGGCGCGGGGGGCCCAGTGCTTCTCGTCGAGGTTGAGCGCCTTGAGCACCCGGCGAATGAGGCGGTACTGGTCGTCCGAGTCGAGGATCTGGAAGTCCTGCGGCAGGCCCGCATCCAGATGGTGGGCCCGCAGCAAGCGGTGGGCGATGCCGTGGAAGGTGCCTATCCACATGCCGCGCACCCCGTCCCCTATCACCTTCTCGACCCGGCCGCGCATCTCGGCCGCCGCCTTGTTGGTAAAGGTCACCGCGATGATGGAGAAGGGTGAACAGCGTTCCACCTGCATCAGCCAGGCGATGCGGTGCACCAGCACCCGGGTCTTGCCCGAGCCGGCACCGGCCAGCACCAGCAGGTTGCAACGGGGGGCCGCCACCGCGTCTCTTTGCTTGTCGTTGAGCCCGTCGAGCAGGGTTGAAACGTCCATCACCACTCCTGTTTATTTATACAGGCGGGGATTATACGGCCTGAGGCGCCAGAGACCAAATCAGCCTGACGGGAAGCTGTGCCCGACGGCCCAGTGCCGCGGGAGGCGTCCGGGGTGCAAATTGGCGTCAATGGAAGCCTTGATTTTCATCGACAGACGAAAACGCTTGCGCCTAACTCGATGAATACAAACAAAAATGTCATTTGACACCTATTAATCACAGCATTTAGTTCTGGAAACAACGACAAAAACAATCACTTATAAGGCAAATTGCTTATATTTCAAACCGTTAACGCAAACGTTTTTCCTTTATGATCTCCTTGACCCACAATCTGGCTCACTTACAGTTAGCCAGCGTGCTTTATGACCTGCCACGGCAGGTTGTGGACCCTCACATAACAATCAAGGATACGATCGTGACTAAAGTGCTCAAGCTGGCCACCGTGGCCGCCCTCACCCTTGCTGCCCTGTCCGCTCAGGCAGCCTCCGAGCCCGCCGTCATCTATGACACCGCAGGCAAATTCGACAAGTCCTTCAACGAAGCCGTGTTCCGCAACGGCGTCGAACTCTACAACAAGGACAAAGGCGTCAAGGTCAAGGAGTTCGAACCCCAGAACGAAGCCCAGCGCGAGCAGGGCCTGCGTCGTCTGGCCAGCCGTGGCAACGGCCCCATCGTCGCCGTCGGCTTCAACATGGGCTCCGCGGTAGAGAAGGTCGCCACCGAGTTCCCGAACACCCAGTTCACCATCATCGACATGGTGGTCGACAAGCCGAACGTGCAGTCCCTCATCTTCAAGGAGCATGAAGGCTCCTTCCTGGTGGGTGCCCTGGCCGCCATCGCCTCCAAGACCGGCAAGGTCGGCTTCGTGGGCGGCATGGACATCCCGCTGATCCGCAAGTTCCAGTGCGGCTACGAGCAGGGCGCCAAGTACATCAATCCGAAGATCGACGTCTACCAGAACATGACCGGCTCCACCCCGGCGGCCTTTGCTGACCCGGCCAAGGGTGCCGAGCTGGCCAAGTCCCAGTTCGCCAAGGGCGCCGACGTGGTCTATGCCGCCGCCGGCGGTACCGGCATCGGTGTCTACCAGGCCGCCAAGGACGAAGGCAAGTTCGCCATCGGCGTGGATTCCAACCAGAACCACCTGCAACCCGGCACCATGCTGACCTCCATGGTCAAGTCCGTCGGCCTGGCCGCGTACAAGACCTGGGATGACGCCGCCAAGGGCACCTGGAAGCCCGGCATCCAGTCCCTGGGTCTGGCGGAAGGCGGTGTTGACTGGGCGCTGGACGAGAACAACGCCAAGCTGATCACCCCGGAGATGAAGGCCAAGGTCGAGAGCATCAAGGCCGACATCATCGCCGGCAAGATCAAGGTGCACGACTACATGAGCGACAACTCCTGTAAGTACTGAGTCACCGCTACTACTCTCAACCCAAGATGACCGGCCCATACGGGCCGGTTTTTAGTCTCTACTTCATGACTCGCAAGGACCTGCATCATGGACCAGACAGATCGCTATGCCATCGAATTAAGAGGTATCGATAAGCGCTTTGGCGAGGTTTACGCCAACAAGCAGATCGACCTCAAGGTTCGTAAAGGCAGCATTCACGGCATCGTCGGCGAAAATGGCGCCGGCAAGTCGACGCTGATGAGCATCATCTACGGTTTCTACCACGCCGACAGAGGCGAGATGCTGATCGACGGTCACCCCTTCAAACCCCATGGCTCACAGGATGCGATCGCCGCAGGCGTGGGCATGGTGCACCAGCACTTTATGCTGGTGAACAACTTCACCGTGCTGGAGAACGTGATCCTCGGCGCGGAAAACGGCTGGCATCTGGGCAAGAGCCTGGGCGCGGCCGAGAAGCTGCTCGGCGAGCTGGCGCGGGACTACGGTCTCGAGGTGCCGCTGCACGAGAAGATCGAGGATCTGCCGGTGGGCCTGCAGCAGCGGGTCGAGATCCTCAAGGCGCTCTATCGCGGCGCCCGTATCCTGATCCTGGACGAGCCGACCGGGGTGCTGACCCCGCAAGAGGCGGATCACCTGTTCGAGGTGCTCAAGAAGCTGCGGGATCAGGGCACCACCGTCATCATCATCACCCACAAGCTGCGGGAGATCCTGGCCATCACGGATCAGGTCTCCATCATGCGCCGCGGTGAGATGGTGGCCCACGTCGCCACCAAGGATACCGACAAGGAGCAGCTCGCCGAGCTGATGGTGGGCCGCAAGGTGCGCCTCAAGGTCGACAAGGGCACCGCCCACCCGGGCGAGGCCAAGCTCAAGGTCGAGGGCCTCAGCTACGTGGACGACGCCGGCGTGGAGCGGGTCAAGTCCGCCAGCTTCGAGGTACGGGCCGGGGAAGTGGTCGGCATCGCCGGCGTCTCCGGCAACGGCCAGTCCGAGCTGCTCAGCCTGCTCGGCGGCATCATCAAGCCCAGCAAGGGCAGCTTCAGCATCCTGGGTGACGGCAAGGCCCACCTGGTCGATCCCTCCCGCCCGGCCAACCCGGAGCAGGTGCGCAACTTCGGCCTCGGCCACATCCCGGAAGATCGCCACAAGATGGGGCTGATCAACCGCTTCGAGGCGAAAGAGGCCTTCATCCTCGGCTACCACCAGCGCGCCCAGTACAACAAGGGCTGGCTGCAGAACAAGGAGGCGATCCGCCAGGATTGCCAGGCCAAGATGGACAAGTGGGACGTGCGCCCGCCCCATCCCGAGCACAAGACCGCGAACTTCTCCGGCGGCAACCAGCAGAAGCTGGTGATCGCCCGGGAAGTGGAGCAGGACCCGGATGTGCTGCTGGTCGGCCAGCCGACCCGCGGGGTCGATATCGGCGCCATCGAGTACATCCACCAGCAGATCATCGCCATGCGCGACAAGGGCAAGGCCGTGCTGCTGGTGTCGGTGGAGCTGGACGAGATCATGAGCCTCTCCGACCGTATCCTGGTCATCGCCGACGGTCGCATCGTCGGCGAGCTGGACGGCGCCAAGGCCGATGAACGCACCATAGGTCTGATGATGGCTAACATCATTCCCGACGAGATTGCCAAGGAGGCTCGCCCATGAGCCAAGCACGTGTTCCCGCCTGGATTTCCGTGGGCGTCCTGCCCGCGATCAACATACTGCTGGCCTTCCTGGTGTCGGCCATCCTGTTCTATTACCTCGACATCAGCCCGATCGATGCCGCCGAGATCATGTGGTATGGCGCCTTCGGCACCGGCGAGGGGATAGGCTTCACCCTCTACTACGCCACCGGCTTCATCTTCACCGGTCTGGCGGTGGCGGTGGCCTTCCACGCCGGCCTGTTCAACATCGGCGGTGAGGGGCAGGCCTATATCGGCGGCCTCGGCGTCGGTCTGGTCTGCCTGCTGCTCGGCGACGTCTTGCCGTTCGCCCTGCTGCTGCCGCTCGCCATCATTGCCGGCGGTCTGTTCGGTGCGGCCTGGGCCTTCATCCCGGCCTGGCTGCAAGCCAAGCGCGGCAGCCACATCGTCATCACCACCATCATGTTCAACTTCATCGCGGCCTCCTTGATGGCCTACCTGCTGGTGGACATCTTCAAGCCGGCGGGCTCCATGGCCACCGAGAGCAAGGTGTTCGCCGTGGCGAGCTGGCTGCCGAAAATGAGTGAACTGGCGGCCGGTTTCGGCATGGAGATGCCCAACAGCCCGCTCAACATCAGCTTCTTCTGGGCGCTGATCTGCGCGCTGCTGGTCTGGGTCTTCATCTGGCATACCCGCTGGGGCTACGAGATCCGCTCGGTCGGCGCCAGCCAGAGCGCCTCCGCCTATGCGGGCATCTCCTATCCCAAGGTGGTGATCCTGGCCATGGTGATCTCCGGCATGCTGGCGGGCTTCTTCGCCCTCAACGTGCTGCAGGGCGAGCTGCACCAGATCAAGCTGAACTTCGTGGAGGGCTTCGGCTTCACCGGCATCGCGGTGGCCCTGATGGGGCGCAACCACCCGGTCGGCGTCATCATCGCCAGCCTGCTGTTCGGCTTCCTCTATCAGGGCGGCGCCGAGCTCAGCTTCGAGTTCGGGGTGGACCGCAACATAGTGGTGGTGCTGCAGGGTCTGGTGATCCTGTTCTGCGGCGCCCTGGAGCACATGCTGCGCCCGCGCATCGAGCAGGCCTACCTGGCCTTCGCCAACCGCTCAGCCGCGCAAGTCAAAGGAGCCTGACCATGTTCGAAACCCTGATATTGATGCTGGATGCCACCATCCGTACTGCACCGCCGCTTATTCTGGCCGCCATGCATGACAGGAATGTTCTGTGCGTAGAAGGGAGTCCAAGCCATGTTTGAAACCCTGATATTGATGCTGGATGCCACTATACGCACCGCACCGCCGCTCATTCTGGCCGCCATGGCCGGGATGTTCTGTGAACGCTCCGGGGTGGTCAACATCGCCCTGGAGGGCAAGCTGCTGGCCTCCGCCTTCGCGAGCGCGGCCGCCGCCGCCGTCACCGGCTCGGCCTGGATCGGGCTCGGCGTCGGGGTGGGGATCTCCATCCTGTTCGCCCTGATGCACGGCTTCGCCACCATCACCCACCGCGGTGATCAGGTGGTGAGCGGCATGGCCATCAACATACTGGCGGCCGGCCTGACCGTGACCCTGGGCCGTTACTGGTTCGATCAGGGCGGCCAGACCCCGGCACTGTCCGGTGACGCCCGCTTCGCCCCCATCGACCTGCCCTACGCCAAGGAGCTGTACGACGTGCCCGTCATCGGCCAGCTCTACAGCGAGCTCTTGAGCGGCCACTCCCTGCTGGAGTACGTGGCCTTCGCCGCCGTGCCGCTGGCCTGGTGGGTGCTGTTCCGCACCCGCTTCGGCCTGCGCCTGCGCGCCGTGGGCGAGGCCCCGGCCGCGGTCGATACCGCCGGCATCTCCGTGGTGCGCATGCGCTACACGGCGCTCATCATCGGCGGCCTGCTGGCAGGCATCGGCGGCACCTACCTGGCGGTGGCCCAGACCGCCCAGTTCATCCCGAACATGAGCGCGGGCAAGGGCTTCATGGCACTGGCTGCCCTGGTGTTCGGCAAGTGGCGCCCCTGGAACGCCATGGCGGCCTGCCTGCTGTTCGGCTTCCTCGATGCCGTCGCCATCCGGTTGCAGGGGGTCAGCATCGGCGACTTCCCGATCCCGGTACAGGCCATAGAGGCGCTGCCTTACATTCTGACCGTGTTCCTGCTGGCCGGCTTCATCGGCAAGGCGGTGGCACCCAAGGCGCTCGGCACCCCCTACGTCAAGGAACGGGAATAGCTTCCCGCCCCTGCCAAGAATGCAAAAGGCCCACGGAAGTGGGCCTTTTTTTGCGTGCCTCATTGCCCCTGACGCCTCAGTTTATCTTGCCCATCTCGATGGCGAAGCTGGTGGCCAGCTGGGCGAACTTGAGGGCGTGGGCAGCCGAGGGATCGGAATTCTGCAAGGTATCCTGGGCGGTGTGAATATTGGGGTTGTAGTCGTTGAAGCGCGACTCGAACGGCATGGCGGCCGGGTAGCCCTGATTGTGCCAGGAGGCGTGATCCGAGCAGCCGTAACCGCAGCTGTCGTAGCCGTAGCGGATCTGGGGCAGATAGGCGTCGAGCAGCTGGGCCAGATAGCCGGTCAGCCCCTGGTCGGTGTAATCGGTCATGAAGACGATATCTTCCGCCGAGCCCTGGTAGTTGGTCATGTCCAGCTGCAGCGCCGCCAGCACCTTGGTGTTGGCCGCCTTGTAGCGGGTGGCGATGTCCTTGGAGCCCCGCAGCCCCACCTCTTCCGCCGCATAGCCGATGAACTGCAGGGTGCGCTCCGGCTGGCGACCCTGCTCGGCGATGACCCTCAGCACCTCGGTCAGGGTGGCGATGCCGGAGGCATCGTCGTCGGCGCCGGGGGCCAGGGTGCGGCTGTTGGGTGCCGAACCCGCGGTGGAGTCGAGGTGACCGCCGAGCACCACCACTTCGTCCGGGTAGCGGCTGCCCTTGAGGGTCAGTACCACGGATTGCTGTGGATAGCCGCTGTGCTTGACCCGGCTGACGCTGGCCCAGGGCAGGGCGGCGCTCAGGGTCTGCCACTGGCCGGCTACCCAGTCTGCCGACTGCACCCCTGTGGTGGTGGTGTAGTAGCGGTTGCGCCAGCTGGCGAGCTGGCCGATGGTGCCGGCTATGTTGCCCTGATCCAGATAGGGCAGCAGCCGGTTGACGCTGGCCCCCTGGGTCAGCGGCGGGGCACTGAACAGGTTCTGGCTGATGGGCTGGGCCATGCTCTGCAGGGCGTCGGCCAGGGTGCTGTGCACCACGTAGCCGCCGCAGCGCTGATGACCTTCGTGCATCAGGTGGGAGAGGGTGCCGAGTTCGCTCGCCTCGACCTGGGCCAGCTGGATCGGGGCGCCGTTGGCGCTGAACAGGGGAGCCGGCTTGGCCTTGACCTGCTTGAGCTCGACGCCGCTGTCGGCACCGATCGTGATCCAGACGGGGTCGGCGGCCTGTGCGGCGAGGGGCAGCAGGGGGAGCAAGAGGGCGGTCAACAAGGGTTTCATATCGGATCCTTCCAGATAGTGTTGCGGGCATGTGTGCCAAATGGGTGTCATAAGACGACCTGGCCAGTCTAGCCAAGGGTAAATGGGTGTGGACTTGCCCGTCTGGTGCGGCCATCCCTCCGTCCGGTGGGGGCCGCGGCAGGATCTGCTGTCTACTGCGCCGGCATGAGGGAGTCTGACGGAGCTTTGTGCTGGCGAGGGGAACCTGCGCAGCGTGCCCGCCGCAGAGGCGGCGTGCGGCCCTGACCTGGGGGGCTGACAAAGGGAGTCAAACTGTGCCATGCCGGCGCGGATAGCCAGGGGCAGCAGCGACGGGCCGGCATGGGTGATCCATGACATCATCGGATGGGGAGCGGCCAGCGCCTGTTGAGCAACAGGACGCTGGCGCCAGGTCATGGGAAGCGAAAGGTGTTGCAAGGCTGGGGGGGACGGTCCCCACAGCGATGGCCTGCTTCAACATCTGCTTTCCAGCACCTGATGGGGGCGTCTGTTATCAGAGAGTCAGCCGATGGGCCGCACCAGGGCGGGCTGATGGGGATCGCTGAGGCGCTCGGCCAGATAGTCCACCAGCAGCCGCACCTTGGGGGAGAGGTGGCGGTTGTGGGGATAGAGGGCCCAGATCCCCTCCTCGGGGGCACGCAGCTCCGGCAGCAGCTCGATGAGCTCCCCCCGGGCCAGGTGGTCGCTCACGTAGTAGTCCGGCAGCTGGATGATGCCGATCCCCTTGATGGCCGCATCCAGCAGGGCGTGGCCGCTGTTGCACTGCAGCAGGCCGCGCACCCGCACGCTGTGGGGTTTACCGTTCAGGGTGAAGTGCCACTCGTCCCCGTTGCCCACCAGACAGGTGTGACGGGCCAGCTCCGAGAGGCTGTTGGGCATGCCGTGACGGGCGGTGTAGGCCGGCGAGGCGCACACATAGGGCACCCGCTGCGCCAGCTTGCGGGCCACCAGGGTCGAGTCCTTGAGGTGGCCGAGACGGATGGCGAGATCGTACCCCTCGTGCACCAGATCCAGCAGCTGGTTGGTGAGGTTCAGGGTCACCTCCAGCTGGGGAAAGCGCACCATGAAGTCGTTCACCAGGGGCGCGATGCGGCTCTCGCCGTAGGAGACCGGGGCCGTGATGCGCAAGGAACCTTGCGGCACCGCCTGATGGCGCCCCACCGCCAGCTCCGCCTCGTAGAGGTTGTCCAGCAGTTGGCGGCAGTGGCGAAAATAGATCTCCCCGAGTTCGGTGAGACGCACCTGGCGGGTGGTACGCAGCAGCAGCTTGGCCTGCAGCCTGTCCTCCAGTTGCGCCACCTGGCGGCTCACCTGGGCCACCGACACCCCGAGCTTGCGCGCGGCCGGGGTGAAGCCCCCCTGCTCCGCCACGCTGACAAATTCACAGACCCCTTCCCAGCCGAACATTATTACCTGTGTGTAAAAGTGATTTGATACTTAGCGTTATTATCACCAAATCGGCGGAAAACTACACTGGATCTCCGAACTCATTTCCGTTCATCCAACCACTACGAGGACGTCATTCATGGCACAGGTTCAGAGCATCAAGTGCAAGGCCGCCATCGCCTGGGGACCGGGTCAGCCCCTCTCCATCGAAGAGGTCGAGGTCATGCCGCCCCAGGCGGGCGAGGTGCGGGTGCGCATCGTCGCCACCGGCGTCTGCCACACCGATGCCTTCACCCTCTCCGGTGAAGATCCGGAAGGGGTCTTCCCCTGCATCCTGGGCCACGAGGGTGGCGGCATCGTCGAGTCCATCGGCGAGGGCGTCACCAGCGTCAAGGTCGGCGATCACGTGATCCCCCTCTACACCCCGGAATGCGGCGAGTGCAAGTTCTGCAAATCCGGCAAGACCAACCTGTGCCAGAAGATCCGCGCCACCCAGGGCAAGGGGCTGATGCCGGACGGCACCACCCGCTTCTCCAAGGACGGCCAGCCCATCTATCACTACATGGGCACCTCCACCTTCAGCGAATACACGGTACTGCCGGAGATCTCCATCGCCAAGGTGGATCCGGCCGCCCCGCTGGAAGAGGTCTGCCTGCTGGGCTGCGGCGTCACCACCGGCATCGGCGCCGTGATGAACACCGCCAAGGTGAAAGAGGGTGAGAGCGTCGCCATCTTCGGGCTGGGGGGCATAGGCCTCTCCGCCGTGATCGGCGCCCGCCTCGCCAAGGCCGGCCGCATCATCGCCATCGACATCAACGAGAACAAGTTCGAACTTGCCCGCAAGCTGGGCGCCACCGACTGCATCAACCCGAACACGTTCGACAAGCCCATCCAGGAGGTGATCGTCGAGCTGACCGACGGCGGTGTCGACTTCTCCTTCGAGTGCATCGGCAACGTCAAGGTGATGCGCGCGGCGCTGGAGTGCTGCCACAAGGGCTGGGGCGAGTCGGTCATCATCGGCGTGGCCGGCGCGGGCCAGGAGATCAGCACCCGTCCATTCCAGCTGGTCACCGGCCGGGTGTGGCGCGGCAGCGCCTTCGGCGGCGTGCGTGGTCGCAGCGAACTGCCGAGCTACGTACAGCGCTACATGAAGGGGGAGTTCCGCCTGGACGACTTCATCACCCACACCATGCCCCTCGAGCAGATCAACGAGGCGTTCGATCTGATGCACGAAGGCAAGAGCATCCGCACCGTCATCCACTACTGATCCCATGAGCGCCCCGCCCATCGATGCATGGGCGGGGCAAGGAGTCCTTACATGAATCTGGACATCATCAGCAGCAACAAGAGCTTCGGCGGCTGGCACAAGCAGTATCGCCACCGCTCCAATGTGCTGGGGTGTGAGATGCGTTTCGCCATCTACCTGCCACCCCAGGCCCTCACCGGCCAGAAGGTACCCGTGCTCTACTGGCTCAGCGGCCTCACCTGCACTGACGAGAACTTCATGCAAAAAGCCGGGGCCCAGCGCATCGCCGCCGAACTCGGCATCGCCCTGGTGGCACCGGACACCAGTCCACGCGGCGAGGGGATCCCGGACGATCCCGGCTACGATCTCGGCATGGGGGCGGGTTTCTACGTCAACGCCACCCAGACCCCCTGGCGGGATCACTACCAGATGTATGACTACGTCACCCGGGAGCTGCCCGAGCTCATCGAGACCCACTTCCCGGTCTCGACCCGGCGCGCCATCAGCGGCCACTCCATGGGGGGCCACGGCGCCCTCATCGCCGCCCTGCGCGAGCCCGGCCGCTACCGATCCGTGTCGGCCTTCAGCCCCATCAGCCACCCGAGTCGCTGCCCCTGGGGCCAGAAGGCGCTCGGCGCCTACCTCGGCAACAACCCCCTGCTGTGGCAGGAGTGGGATGCCTGCCAGCTGCTGCGCCACCACGACAGCCCGCCCCTGCCGACCCTGGTGGATGTGGGGCTGGACGACCCCTTCCTGGCGGAGCAGCTCGGCATCGACACCCTGGCCGAAGTGGCCGCCACCCGTGAGTGGCCCCTCGCGCTCAACCGCCACCCCGGTTACGATCACAGCTACTACTTCGTGGCGAGCTTCATCGAGGCGCACCTGCGCTTTCACGCCAGCCACCTGGGCGAACCGGCCCGGGATTGACGCGGGCAAGCGGAGCGCTGCCAAGCCACATGAAAAAAGGCCCCGCGGGGCCTTCTTGATGACGGGTTTTCATCGCCGGGGATCAGCTCCCCAACCGGCTCACCTGACCCGAGCCCGCGATCTCGCTGGTCAGCTCGGGGCTGCCCCAGTAGCTGACCGCACCGGCACCGGCGATCTCTACCTTGAGCCGCGACTGGGCCCGCACCTCGACCTCGCCACTGCCGGCTATGCTCACCTCGACCTCCTGACTGGCGAGCCCGGCCCCCTTGACGCCACCGGCGCCGGCGATGTTCAGCGCCATCACCCGGGCGGTGCCCTGCCCCAGATCCAGGTTGCCCAGCCCGGCGATGTTGCCCTCCAGCCGATCCAGCGTCAGCCCGGTGGCGACTATGTCCCCCGTGCCTGCGAGAGAGAGCACCAGATCATCCCCCTTGAAGTCGCGCAAGGAGCCGTTGCCAATGCCCGCCAGCGCCAACTCGTGCAGCGTCGGCAGGGTGATGGTGATCTCCAGCGGCTGGGTGGGGTCGAGCCGGTAACCCTCCTTGACCTCGATCTCCAGCTTCTCCCCCTTCTCGGTGAGCACCAGGTAGGGCAGCAGGTTGGCCTCTCCCTTGACCCTGAGGGTGTGGCTCTCCCCCGCCACCAGGTACAGGTTGGCGGGCACGCCCGCCAGCACCCGGGTCACCTCCCGCCCCAGGGGATGCTGCTGCTCCACCACGGCCCCCTCCCCGCGCACCTTGACGTCATCCTGCCAGCTGCATCCGATCAGTCCCAGGGCCAGCACCACTCCCAGCATCCATCTCATCCACACTCTCCTCGTCGTGTTCCTGTCGTACCAGGCCCCCTTGACCTGGGCGACAGGGTGAATCACATTAGCAAACCCCATGCCATGAAAATAAATATATGATTTAAAGATGAAAATTGATTTCTCACACCATTGATAACCCATTATAGAGAGTCATTCAGACCATAATTTGGTAAAACTGACCACACCCGAACATGGTGCCCGATCGACACACTGGCGGCACTTTTTGGTTGCCGCCCCGGTTCGTTGAGCCAATAGTGATACTTGGTGCGTATAGAGCACTCCATCGACGCATACCAACAAGGAGTCCGAGCGTGACCCAAGCCAGCCACCCATTCGCCACCCCGGGCCTGCCCGCCCCGACCCGGACCCCGCTCTTGACCGGCGAGGATCCCGAGCAGAAACGCCGTGAGCTGCTCGCCTACTTCTGCCAGACCTTCGATCTCTACGACTCGCTGTTCGACTGCCTGGCCGACGAGCGGGCCTGGTTCAACAAGGCGATCCCCCTGCGCCACCCGCTCATCTTCTACTACGGCCATACCGCCGCCTTCTTCGTCAACAAGCTGCTGGCGGCCCGCCTCATCGAGGGCCGGCTCGACCCCCGCATCGAGGCCCTGGTCGCCATCGGGGTGGACGAGATGAGCTGGGACGATCTGGACGAGACCCACTACGACTGGCCCACGGTGGCAGAGCTGCGTGACTACCGCGGCCATGTGCGGGATCTGGTGTGTGGTTTCATCGAGCGGATGCCGCTGACCCTGCCCATCGGCTGGCAGAGTCCGGCCTGGGTCATCCTGATGGGCATAGAGCACGAGCGCATCCATCTCGAGACCTCCAGCGTGCTGATCCGCCAGCTGCCCCTGGCCTGGGTGCGCAGCCAGCCCCAGTGGCCGGTCTGCCCCGAGGCGCGCCATCGCCGTGACGAGGTGCCCGCCAACACCCTGCTGCCGGTCGCCGGCGGCCGGGTGCGCCTCGGCAAACAGGATGCCACCTACGGCTGGGACAACGAATACGGCGAGCGCCACATCGAGCTGGCCCCCTTCCAGGCCAGCCGCATGCTGGTGAGCAACGCCGAGTATCTGGCCTTCGTGCAGGCGGGCGGATATGAAGCGCCCGCCTGGTGGGACGACGAGGGCCGGGGCTGGCGCCAGTATGCCAGGGCCCGCATGCCCACCTTCTGGGTCGGCGATCCCAATGAACCCGAGCAGTTGCAACTGCGGCTGATGACCGCGCAGGTTCCCATGCCCTGGGACTGGCCAGTGGAGGTGAACCAGCTGGAGGCCGCCGCCTTCTGCCGCTGGAAGGCGGATCAGACCGGTCTGCCCGTCCAGTTGCCAAGCGAGGGGGAGTGGATGCTGCTGCGGGAGCAACTGGCCGGCGATCAGCCGGACTGGATGGAGGCCCCCGGCAACATCAACCTGGCCCGCTTCGCGTCGTCCTGCCCGGTGGATGCCTGCCCCCAGGGGAGCTTCTTCGATCTGGTGGGCAACGTCTGGCAGTGGACCAGCACCGCCATCGACGGCTTCGAGGGATTCAAGGTGCATCCCCTCTACGACGACTTCTCCACCCCCACCTTCGACGGCAAGCACACCCTCATCAAGGGCGGGAGCTGGATCAGCACCGGCAACGAGGCGATCAAGTCCTCCCGCTACGCCTTCCGTCGCCACTTCTTCCAGCACGCGGGCTTCCGCTACCTGGTCTCACGCCATCAGGAGCCCGTCATCGTGAACCCCTATGAAACCGACACGCTCGTCGCTCAGTACCTCGACTTCCAGTACGGCCCGAGCCACTTCGGGGTCGCCAACTACGCCCAGACCCTGGCCGGTCTTGCCAGCGAGCTGTGCAGTCGCCATGAGCGGGCGCTGGACATCGGCTGCGCCACCGGCCGCGCCAGCTTCGAACTGGCTCGCCGCTTCGCCCACGTGGACGGGGTCGACTACTCGGCCCGCTTCATCGACGTGGCCCTGACCCTGGCAAGACAGGACAGCTTCCGCTATGCGGTGCCGGTGGAAGGAGAGCTGGTGGAATATTGCGAGGCGCGCCTCTCCCGCCACGAGCTCGGCCGCGAGCAGGCCGATCGCGTCCACTTCAGCCAGGGGGATGCCTGCAACCTCAAGCCCAAGTATGCGGACTACGATCTGGTGCTCGCCTCCAACCTGATTGACCGGCTGCGGGAGCCCGCCCGCTTCCTGCGGGACATCGCCCCTCGCCTGCGCAGCGGCGGCCTGCTGGTGCTCACCAGCCCCTACACCTGGCTGATCGACTACACCCCCAGGGCCAACTGGCTCGGCGGCATCCGGGAAAACGGCGAGGCCCTCGGCACCTATCAGGCGCTGCAACGGCTGCTGGCGGAGGAGTTCGAGGAGCACATGCCACCGCGAGACGTCCCCTTCGTCATCCGCGAGACCGCCCGCAAGTACCAGCACACGGTGGCCCAGCTCACCGTCTGGCGCAAACGCTGACGACGCGGCAAACGAAAGAGGGAGGCCCATGGCCTCCCTCTCTTTTTGCCCGACAGGCTTACCCCTGCTGAGCCTGGGGCACGGCCTCATGCTCGCGGTAACGGCGGGCCAGCACGGCGCACACCATCAGCTGGATCTGGTGGAAGATCATCAGCGGCAGCACCATGACGCCGACGCTGGCGGCCGGGAACATGACGTTGGCCATGGGCACCCCGTTGGCCAGGCTCTTCTTGGAGCCGCAGAAGACGATGGTGATCTCGTCCGCCCTGTTGAAACCGAGGCGACGGCTGATCCAGACGTTCCAGCCCAGCACCAGCACCAGCAGCACGCAGCTCAGCAGCACTATGCTGGCCAGATCGTACCAGCCGACCTGGTGCCAGATCCCCTGCACCACCGCCTCGCTGAAGGCCACATAGACCACCAGCAGGATGGAGCTTTGATCCAGCTTGCCAATGAGCGGCCGGTGGCTGTCGACCCAGCGACCGATGAGCGGGCGCGACAGGTGGCCCACCACGAACGGCAGCATCAGCTGCACCATGATGGCCTGAATGGAGTGCCAGGTATCGACCCCCTCCCCTTGCACATTGATCATCAGCCCCACCAGCACCGGCGAGAGGAAGATGCCGAGAATGCTGGAGGCCGAGGCGCTGCACACCGCCGCCGACACATTGCCGCCGGCCATGGAGGTGAAGGCGATGGCCGATTGCACGGTGGCGGGCAGGGCGCAGAGGTAGAGGAAGCCGAGGTAGATGGCCGGGCTCAGCCAGTGGGGCACCAGCGGCGTGAGCAGCAGCCCCAACAGCGGAAACAGCACGAAGGTGCTGGCCATCACCACCAGGTGCAGCCGCCAGTGGCCGAGGCCCGCCAGCAGGTTCTGGCGCGACAGCTTGGCGCCATGCATGAAGAAGAGCAGCGCCACCGCCAGCTTGGTTAGCAGACCGAACCAGACGGCCACCTGCCCCTCGCAGGGGAAGAAGGAGGCCAGCGCGACCACCACGATCAGTACAGAGGTAAAGGGATCCAGACGCACGAGCGGTCTCCGGTGAAAGCAGATCCCGTCCCCGTGCGGGGCCGGTGATCGGGGACGACAGGAAACACAACAGGAGCTGTGGCACAGCTCCTGTTGAAACGAATCCCCAGCTTACCCCGATAAGTGGGAGGCGCAAAGTTGAGCGACAACTCGCAGTGGCAGGGAAATCAAATATGCCGGCCCGTGCCCATGGGGCAGGCGACATGTCACTCCATGGCGGCGACTAAAACAGAGCATCTTTCACTAAAATCAGCCTGTAGTACCGCGCAGTGTCAGCTTGCTCGGTACCAACACCCGCAGCGGAATGTCGCGCTCGTCGCGCAACCGCTCGACCAGCAGATTGACCCCCTGGGAGCCCATCAGCTCGGAGTGGATCCGCACCGTGGAGAGCGGCGGGAAGGTGAACCTGGCAGTCGGGATATCGTTGACGCTGATGAGCGCAATCTGCTGGGGAATGGCCAGCCCCTTCTCGTGGATGGCCCTCAGCACCCCGATGGCGATGGAGTCGGAGGCGACGAAGAGCGCACTGGGCCAGTCACCGGCCAGCATCTCCCTCGCCAGCCGATAGCCGGAGGCACTGGAGAAATCGCCGCGATAGAGATCCTGCTCCTGCACCACCCCCAGCCGCCGACCGTAATCGGTGAAGGCCAGCTCACGCAGATCCGGGCCATCATGCTGGCCACCAATATAGCCGATGCGCCTATGCCCCTGGGCGACAAAGAAATCCACCACCTGCTGGCTGATCAGCGCCAGATCCACGTCTACTGAGTCGAACTCCCTCTGGGAGCGGCAATCGATGAAAACCAGCTGGGGAGAGCTGTGCTGCAACTGGACCAGACGCTCCGGGGTGAGACTCCCCACCACCAGGATGCCGTCGACAGCGGGGAGCTCACGCCCTTCGCCACCGTGATAACAATGCGTGAGCTCGATATTGAGGCGGGCACACTGGGTCTCGATACCGTAGCGAATGGCGAGGTAGTAGGGATCGTTGACCTCGGTACTCTGCGGGTAGGCATAGACGGACAGGAAGTGCAGCCTGCCCTTGTGGATGCCCTTGCGGGCGCTGCTGGTCTTGTACTCCAACCGCTCGGCGATCTCGACGATCTTCTGCCTGGTCTCTTCCTTGACGCTCAGGCTGGGATCCTCGTTCAGTACCCGGGATACCGTGGCGAGCGAGACGCCCGCCTCCTGCGCAATTTCCTTCAACGTAGCCATCAATACCTCGCTGGCAGCCTCACCTGTTGGTCGGCAACGCCTAGAGGGTAATGATCAATCCCTTGATAGCCCAGTATTTTTACTAAAACACCGGCAGAAGGGGTGAGGAAGAGGTGGCTGAAATGCAAAAAGGCCTCCCGAATGGGAGGCCTCTTCTGAATAGGTGCCTGACAGTGTCCTACTCTCGCATGGCGAATGCCACACTACCATCGGCGCTACCGCGTTTCACTTCTGAGTTCGGCATGGGATCAGGTGGTTCCACGGCGCTATTGCCGTCAGGCAAAAGCTTTACTACTTGAAAATGGTGCTGATACCCAGAATCGAACTGGGGACCTCATCCTTACCAAGGATGCGCTCTACCGACTGAGCCATATCAGCACACTAACCGGTAAAGACCACGCTGGGCGTAATCTTGAAATTGGGTGCCTGGCAGTGTCCTACTCTCGCATGGCGAATGCCACACTACCATCGGCGCTACAGCGTTTCACTTCTGAGTTCGGCATGGGGTCAGGTGGTTCCACTGCGCTATTGCCGCCAGGCAAATTCTTCAATCCAGAAAGCTGACGTGAATAACAACTCGGCTAGTTTGCTTTGTCATTACCACTGAATTTGTAAGTAGTTCATGCACTTGCTACAAGTCTTCGAACACTTCTTGGGTGTTGTATGGTTAAGCCTCACGGGTAATTAGTATGGGTTAGCTCAACACGTCGCCGCGCTTACACACCCCACCTATCAACGTTGTGGTCTCCAACGGCCCTTTAGGACCCTCAAGGGGTCAGGGATGACTCATCTCAGGGCTCGCTTCCCGCTTAGATGCTTTCAGCGGTTATCGATTCCGAACTTAGCTACCGGGCAGTGCCACTGGCGTGACAACCCGAACACCAGAGGTTCGTTCACTCCGGTCCTCTCGTACTAGGAGCAACTCCCTTCAATCATCCAACGCCCACGGCAGATAGGGACCGAACTGTCTCACGACGTTCTGAACCCAGCTCGCGTACCACTTTAAATGGCGAACAGCCATACCCTTGGGACCGACTTCAGCCCCAGGATGTGATGAGCCGACATCGAGGTGCCAAACACCGCCGTCGATATGAACTCTTGGGCGGTATCAGCCTGTTATCCCCGGAGTACCTTTTATCCGTTGAGCGATGGCCCTTCCATTCAGAACCACCGGATCACTATGACCTACTTTCGTACCTGCTCGACCTGTCCGTCTCGCAGTTAAGCTGGCTTATGCCATTGCACTAACCTCCTGATGTCCGACCAGGATTAGCCAACCTTCGTGCTCCTCCGTTACTCTTTGGGAGGAGACCGCCCCAGTCAAACTACCCACCAGGCACTGTCCGCGAGCCCGATTCAGGGCCCTGCGTTAGAACATCAAACATACAAGGGTGGTATTTCAAGGACGGCTCCAGCGCAACTGGCGTCACGCCTTCAAAGCCTCCCACCTATCCTACACATGTAGGTTCAATGTTCAGTGCCAAGCTGTAGTAAAGGTTCACGGGGTCTTTCCGTCTAGCCGCGGGTACACCGCATCTTCACGGCGAATTCGATTTCACTGAGTCTCGGGTGGAGACAGCATGGCCATGGTTACACCATTCGTGCAGGTCGGAACTTACCCGACAAGGAATTTCGCTACCTTAGGACCGTTATAGTTACGGCCGCCGTTTACCGGGGCTTCGATCAAGAGCTTCGCTTGCGCTAACCCCATCAATTAACCTTCCGGCACCGGGCAGGTGTCACACCCTATACGTCCACTTTCGTGTTTGCAGAGTGCTGTGTTTTTGATAAACAGTCCCAGCCATCTGGTCACTGCGACTCCCGTCAGCTCCATCCGCAAGGGACTTCACCAACAAGAGCGAACCTTCTCCCGAAGTTACGGTTCTATTTTGCCTAGTTCCTTCACCCGAGTTCTCTCA
Organism: Aeromonas sp. XH; assembly: GCF_033348475.1. Taxonomy (NCBI): domain Bacteria; kingdom Pseudomonadati; phylum Pseudomonadota; class Gammaproteobacteria; order Aeromonadales; family Aeromonadaceae; genus Aeromonas; species Aeromonas sp. XH. The sequence goes on from NZ_CP137630.1 coordinate 4,166,720, forward strand.
AGCGCCTTGGTATTCTCTACCCGACCACCTGTGTCGGTTTGGGGTACGATGACTTGTAATCTGAAGCTTAGAGGCTTTTCCTGGAAGCAGGGCATCAATGGCTTCCGCACCGTGGTGCGTTCGTCTCGTGTCTCAGTGTTGTGTCTCCGGATTTGCCTAGAAACACCACCTACGCACTTTCACCAGGACAACCGTCGCCTGGCCCACCTAGCCTTCTCCGTCCCCCCATCGCAATTACAAGTCGTGCAGGAATATTAACCTGCTTCCCATCGACTACGCCTTTCGGCCTCGCCTTAGGGGTCGACTCACCCTGCCCCGATTAACGTTGGACAGGAACCCTTGGTCTTCCGGCGAGGAGGCTTTTCACCCCCTTTATCGTTACTTACGTCAGCATTCGCACTTCTGATATCTCCAGCATGCCTCTCGACACACCTTCGCAGACTTACAGAACGCTCCCCTACCACTCACACTTAGTGTGAATCCGCGGCTTCGGTGCCTGGTTTGAGCCCCGTTACATCTTCCGCGCAGGCCGACTCGACTAGTGAGCTATTACGCTTTCTTTAAATGATGGCTGCTTCTAAGCCAACATCCTAGCTGTCTGAGCCTTCCCACATCGTTTCCCACTTAACCAGAACTTTGGGACCTTAGCCGGCGGTCTGGGTTGTTTCCCTCTTCACGACGGACGTTAGCACCCGCCGTGTGTCTCCCGGATAGTACTTACTGGTATTCGGAGTTTGCATGGGGTTGGTAAGTCGGGATGACCCCCTAGCCCAAACAGTGC
>NZ_CP137630.1:4172500-4212500 GCF_033348475.1 Aeromonas sp. XH
GCCCCAGCTTGGTAAACAGGATCTCCCCTAGCTGCTTGGGCGAGGAGAGATTGAACTCCTGCCCGGCCAGCTCGTGGGCCTGCTTCTCCAGCTCTGCCAGACGCACTTCGATCTCCTGGCTCTGCTGGTGCAGCAACCTGGGCTCGATAGTGGTCCCGAGTCGCTCCATCCTTGCCAGTACCGGCAGCAGGGGCAACTCGATCTCGCTGAATACCCTGGCGAGGCCCGGCTCGGCAGAGAGCTTGCCCCACAACGCCTGATGCAGGCGCAGGGTGATGTCGGCATCTTCCGCCGCGTAAGGAGCCGCCTGCTCCAGCTCGATCTGGTTGAAAGTGAGCTGCTTGACCCCCTTGCCGGCAATATCTTCGAACGAGATGGTCTCGACATTCAGATACCTGCGGGCCAGCGAGTCCATGTCGTGGCGGCTGGCAGTGGAGTTGAGCACATAGGACTCGAGCATGGTGTCGTAGGCGATGCCCTGCAGCTCGATGCCATGGTTGAGCAGCACGTTGCGATCATACTTGAGGTTCTGCCCCACCTTGAGTCGGGCCGGATCTTCCAGCAATGGCTTGAGCTTGCCGAGCACCACGGCCTCGGTCAGCTGCGCCGGCGCCCCCAGATAGTCGTGACCGAAGGGCACATAGGCCGCCTTGCCCGGCTCGATGGCAAAGGAGACGCCAACCACCCGCGCCTCCATATAGTCGAGACTGGTAGTCTCGGTATCGAAGGCAAACAGCGGTGCCGCCTGCAGGCACGCCAACCAGTCGTCGAACTCGGCCTCGTCCAGGATACAGCGATAGTCGGTTTCGATGGCGGCTACCGGGGCGGTGCCTTCCTCATCACCTTCGGCGCCACTCTCCTCGCTGCCGGACTCCAGCTCTTTTATCAGGTTGCGCAGCTCGTACTCACGGTAGACCGCCAGCAGGGCCTCCTTGTCGATGGGGCCGAGCTCCAACTCTTCCAGGCTCTGCTCCAGCTCGACGTCGGTCTTGATGGTGGCCAGCACATAGGAGAGGCGCACCTGCTGCTCCTGCTCGCGGAACTTGTCGGCAAACGCCTTGGAGCCACGGAAGCCGAGCGCAGCCACCTTGTCGAGGTTGGCGGCGATCTGGTCTATGCTGCCGATCCCCTGCAGCAGCGCCAGCGCCGTCTTCTCGCCGACGCCGGTCATGCCGGGGATGTTGTCCACCTTGTCCCCCATCAGGGCTAGGTAGTCGATGATGAGTTCGGGCGGCACGCCGAACTTCTCGATCACCCCTTCCCGATCGGTCTTCACGTCCTTCATGGTGTCGATCAGGGTGACATGGTCGGAGACCAGCTGCGCCATGTCCTTGTCCCCCGTGCTGATGAGCACCGGCAGCTGTTTCTCGGTCGCCTGACGGGCCAGGGTGCCGATGACGTCGTCGGCTTCCACCCCTTCCACCATCAGGAAGGGGAAACCCATCGCCTTGATCATCTGGTGGATGGGGGCGACCTGGCTGCGCAGATCGTCCGGCATGCTGGCGCGGGTTGCCTTGTACTCGGGATAGATGTCGTCGCGGAAGGTCTTGCCCTTGGCGTCAAACACCACGGCCACGTGGCTGTCGGGGTATTGCTTGCGAAGACTGCGCATCATGTTGGCCATGACACGGACGGCGCCGCTAGGCAGCCCGGTCGAGGTGCGCAGATCGGCCTGCTGGGAGGCAAAGAAGGCGCGGTAAAGATATGAAGAGCCGTCGACCAGGATAAGGGGGTTGCTAGAGGCCATGAAATCGTCCTGCCAAAAATAAACAGCCGCTAGGATGCCACAGGGCCAGCACCACACCAAGGGGCTGCCTCTCTCCCCCTAGTGCCATCAACCAGATCGCCACCTGTGGATAACTCTGTGTTCAAAAATGGCTCTTCGGCACAAGCTTCGTGACAAACCTGTGGATTGTTCATAAAAACATGTTTTAAAACATTATCTTGAGATCGACAAAACACACCATGATGCAGCCATCATGATCTCGATCAATGTGGAAAAAAATTCAGGGGAGGTGATGAGGCTGGATCCAAAACGAAACAATCCTAGCACAGCGGGATGACTTGACCAGCGGAGGTCGAACGATAACCATACAAAAGTACAACAATTGACCCTGGCTCACATTTTCAACAACGAGGAGTCTGCCATGAAAAAAGTGGCCGTGATCTTGAGTGGCTGTGGCGTGTTCGACGGATCGGAAATTCACGAGGCCGTGATCAGTCTGCTGGCACTGGCCCGTCAGGGAGCAACGGTTCAATGCTTCGCCCCGAACGTCGCGCAGTTGCATGTCATCAACCACCTGACCGGCGAGGTCAGCGAGGGGGAAAGCCGCAACGTGCTGGTCGAGGCCGCCCGCATCTGCCGCGGCCAGATCCGGGATGTGGCCGAGCTGGATGCGGCCGACTTCGACGCCCTGCTGGTGCCTGGCGGCTTCGGCGCCGCCAAGAACCTGTGTGACTTCGCCATCAAGGGCGCCGAGTGCCGCATCCAGCCGGACGTGCTCAAGGCGTGCCAGAGCTTTGCCAGGGCCGGCAAACCGGCGGCCTATATCTGCATCGCCCCGGCCATGATCCCGCTCATCTATGGTACCGGCACCCTGGCCACCATAGGCCGTGACGAGGGGGCCGCCAGCGCCATCGAGGCCATGGGGGGCAGCCACCTCAACTGCCCGGTGAGCGAGTTCGTGGTGGATCAGGAGCGCAAGGTGATCTCCACCCCCGCCTATATGCTGGCGCAGAACATCGTCGAGGCGGCCGATGGTATCGAGAAGACGGTCAGGCAGTTGCTCGCCATGTGACCCCAGGCCATAACACAAACGGGCCGCTCAAGGAGCGGCCCGTTTTCATTCCTGTCGGCAGAGACGGGATCAGATGGCATCGCCCATCTGGTCCATCTTGCCCAGCAGGGCACGCAGACGCTCTTGCCAGGCGACGTGCTCGTTGCGCAGCTGATGGTTCTCGTCTTGCAGCTTGCTGTTCTGCTCTTTCAGCTCGTCCAGCTCCATCTTCAGCAGGGAGATGTTGTCGACGGCGGATTGTACTTTGGATTCGAGTTGCTCAAGGACTTCTAGTGACATATGCATACCTGTATGTTCAATTGCGATGCCCCACAGGGGCGATTCAAGCGCGTGAAGCCAGCATACCCTGATGCGCTCGGCACAAACAAGCCAGCGCGTTGCAAATTGCACCCTGCGGGCCTGTATTGCCTAAATATGCGTCGGTTTTTCTCGCAGGCGCTGCACGCCCGGCTTAGGTGCCACGCACTGTGCCGGTATCAGCCGTGCAGAGCGATGAAGCCCCCCAGCAACAGGCAGGCAACGCCGTACATCAGCAGACCGTAGAGCAGGTTCCAACGCAGCAGGAGCCCGGCGCTCAGGTTGTAGCGGGATGCCAACGCCAGGTTGGAGCCGGAGAGCGGGCTGGTGCCGGTAGCCAGTCCCCATCCGAGCAGGAAGCACATGCCGAGCAGGCTGGGGTCCGGCGACAGTGGCCACAGCAGAGGGGCCACGCCGGAGATGCTGATGAGAGGGTGCACCCCGACGATGGCCACCATGAAGATCAGCAGCAGGGTCAGGCTGGCCTCCAGCCAGCCGAAGTGGTTGAACAGCGGCAGGCCGTGGCCGCCGCCAAAATCCAGCACCGACAGCGCGCTGTTGATGCCCGCCGCCAGCAAGCCCGCTCCCAGAAACAGCACAAGCTGGCCACCGATGGCCGGGAAGCGCTCCACCACCTGCCGCTTGAGTGCTGTCCCCCGTCCGGCGTGGGGCATGAACAGCAGGGCCAGCAGGGGCGCCACCAGCGCGATCACCGCCAGTATGCTGAGCCCGGGCCGGAGCTGATGGATCAGCATGACCAGCAGTGCCAGCGTCACCGGCAGCCCCAGGGTCTGCAACCGCAGCGGGTAGCCCTCGAAGTCCGCCACCCCGAGCCGCTCCACCTGCCAGGCCGTCAGCCCCATGGCCAGCAGGGCGGCCAGGATACCGAAGGGCAGTATGCTGCCCAGTTGCAGCCCGGGTGAGTAAGTCAGCGCCACCGCCATGGCGACGAAGAAAGGGGACCAGAAGGCCGCGGCGCAGAAGATCCGGCTCAGCACCATGACCTGGCGTCGTTCAAGCGTTCCGTTGCGCTCCAGCCGATCGCCGATGATGAAGAGCACCGAGAGGTTGATGACGGCACCGAGCAGATTGAGGCTGGCCATGGTGCTCCACAGCCCCTTGCGGCCGGACCAGGAGGTGGTTCCCGTCAGCAGCCCGGAGGTCGCGAGGTTGAGGGTGCTGACGGCCGCGAACATGGTGAGCATATTGATGTTGGGCAGCAGCCAGTCCCCTGGCCTGAGGTCGGCCCCCCGCCACCAGGAGAAGATCAGCAGCAGCAGTGCCGCCCCGTAGAGCGCCAGGGCCTGCCGCCTCGCGGCCCCCACCAGCCAGGGCCAGGTGAGCAGGGAGGCGGCCCAGGCCGCGATGGCCGCCGGCCAGGGGGAGAAGTCCAGATAGAGATGGAGCAGGTTGAGCAGCCACATCCCCAGGATCAGATAGCCTGACCAGCGCTTGGCCATGGTTCCCTAGATGTTCTGGTTCATGTCGAAGGAGGGTTTGTCACACTCAGGCCGGCCCACGATCTTGGCGGGCACGCCGGCGACCGTGGTGTGGGGAGGCACTGGGTTGATCACCACGCTGCCGGCCCCTATCTTGGCGCCGACGCCCACCTCTATGTTGCCGAGCACCTTGGCCCCCGCCCCTATCATCACCCCTTCCCGGATCTTGGGATGGCGATCGCCGCTCTCCTTGCCGGTCCCCCCCAGGGTCACGCTCTGCAGGATGGAGACGTCGTTCTCGATGACCGCGGTCTCCCCGACGACGATGCCGGTGGCGTGGTCAAACATGATGCCCTTGCCGATGCGGGCGGCCGGGTGCACGTCGACCCCGAACACCACGGAGATCTGGTTTTGCAGATAGAGTGCCAGGGCACGACGACCCTGGCGCCACAGCCAGTTGGCGACCCGGTAGCCCTGCAGGGCATGGAATCCCTTGAGATAGAGCAAGGGTGTGGAGAAGAGGTCGACCGCCGGGTCGCGCTCCTGTACGGCGCAGATGTCGGCGGCCACCGCAGCCAGCAGCTCGGGTTCGCTGCGCAGGGCCAGCTCGATCACTTCGCGCAGGGCGATGGCCGGCATGGTGGTGCTGTCGAGCTTGTTGGCGAGCTGGAAACTCAGCGCCGAGCGCAGGTCCCGGTGGTTGAGAATGGTGGAATGGAAGAAGCTGGCCAGCATGGGCTCCTGGGCCGTCATGCTCTGCGCTTCCTGCTGAATTTTTCGCCACGTGCGGGCGACCAGATCATCCATGTTGAGCCTACTGTTGTTCAGGGTGAGTGCTTTGTCGTTCTTTTGTCAGCACCGAGATGGGGTCCATGTGAATGATCACATCCATCCGCTCGAAGGCCTGGCGGACGGCCAGTTCAGCCTCGTCGGCTATCTGATGGGCCCTGACCAGGGGCAGTTGGTCATCCAGTTCCAGATGCAACTGCACGAAGCGGGTCGGCCCGGATTGGCGGGTACGCAGATCATGTACGCCATGCACCCCCTCTACGGCACAGCAGAGGGCCATTATTCTCGCTTGTTCCTCCTCTGGCAACTGACGATCGAGCAGGGCCTGCACCGATTCGTAGCCAATATGCACGGCGCCCCACACCAGGAACAGGCCGATCAGGATGGCAAACAGGCCGTCGGCCCAATACCATCCCTGCCCCGCCAGCACCAGTGCCAGCAGCACGCCGCTGTTGAGCAGCAGATCGGAACGGTAGTGCAGCATGTCGGCCTTGATGGCCACGCTGTTGGTCTTGCGGATGACCAGGCTCTGGAAGCTGACCAGCAGCAGGGTCAGCACGATGGAGCCGACGCTGACCCAGATGCCCGCCTCCAGGCGCACCACGGGCACCTGGTTCAGCATCGACGAGATGCCGTGCATCATCAGCAGCAGAGCGGAACCCGAGATGAAGGCCGACTGGACCAGGCCCGCTAGCGATTCCGCCTTGCCGTGGCCGAATCTGTGCTCCGCGTCGGCCGGCGCCATGGCATAGCGGATGGCCACCAGATTGATGATGGAGGCGCTGACGTCCATGAAGGAATCGGTCAGGGATGCCAGCAGGCTGGAGGAGTCCGTCATCAGCCAGGCGATCAGCTTGCCCAGAATGAGCAGGGTGGCGGTGACGACCGCAGCCATGCTGGCCAGGGTGACCCAGCGGGAATATTGTTGGTGGCTCAAAACCGGCTTTCCTCCGACGCGTAAAAACTTATTATACCCTGACCCTGACGTCAGTTTGGCGCGCAAAATCAACAGAGTGGCTCCCGGATGAACAAAATACTCCTGGTCGACGACGATCTCGAACTGACCCAGTTGCTGACCGAAATCCTGACCCTGGAAGGCTTTCAGGTGACCGTGGCCGAGGATGGAGAAGAGGGATTGGCGCGGCTGGGCGAACAGCCCTTCGACCTGGTGCTGCTGGACGTGATGATGCCCAGGCTCAACGGCTTCGCCATGCTGACCCGGCTGCGCAAGACCCACGACACCCCGGTGCTGATGCTGACCGCGCGCGGCGACAGTCAGGATCGGGTCAACGGCCTTGAGGCCGGGGCCGACGACTATCTGGCCAAGCCGTTCGACGACAGGGAGCTGCTGGCCAGGGTACGCGCCATCCTGCGCCGCACCCAGAGTAGCCAGCCCCAGCGGGGCAACAGCCCGGAAGAGCTGAGATTCATGGATCTGGTGCTGCAACCCGGCCTGCAACAGGCCCGCTGCAACGATCAGCTGCTGGAGCTGACCGCCACCGAATTCGGCCTGCTGGAGTGCCTGCTGCGCAGCCCGGGCCAGATCGTCAGCAAGAGCCTGCTCTCCGAGCAGGTGCTCGGCAAGAAGCTGGAACCCTTCGACCGGGCCATCGACATGCACCTGAGCAACCTGCGCAAGAAGCTGCCGGAGCGCACCGATGGCCAGCCCCGCTTCAAGACGGTGCGTGGCCGGGGATACCTGTGGCTGGAACAGGCATGAAAACGGCCCGCACCTTCAACGGCCTCTCCACCCAGATCTTTCTCTGGTTCTGGTTCATGCTGCTGCTGGTGGTGGCGGCCGTGGTGATACTGCCCACCCTGGATCCCCGCAACATCATTCCGCTGCCGGCCCACGAGGTCACCCGCCTCAACAACAATCTGGCGGCGCTGCAGAAGGGAGCGGATCCCGACCAGGACTTCGATCTGGCTAAGGCCATCGATGCCGCCGGCCTGCTGCCGGTGGACAACATCTATCTGCGCGATGCCAAGGGGCAGATACAGTCCAGCACCCGGCTGAGCAAGTTCGTGATCCGCTTCATGCTCGACTCGGACAACCCGGCCAAGCCCATGCTGGGCAGCGAGCATCAACGCGCCATCGCGGGTCCCTTCCAGATGATCCATCACGGCCAGGCATATCACGTCTACTTCGGCCTCAACGTCGAAAACTCCTACCTGTTCCTCTTCATCCAGATCCTGGATCACCCCATCCAGATCCTCGGCATCGCCATGCTGGTCAGCACCCCGCTCTGCCTGCTGCTGGCCTGGCGCCTGACCCGCCCCATCCTGGAGCTGCAGCAGTCGGTCTCACAGCTGGCCCAGGGCAACCTGGAGATGCAGATCCCCAACCTCGGCCGCAAGGACGAGATCGGCCAGCTGGCAGAGCATGTCAGCCATATGGTCGACACCCTCAAGGACATGATCCAGAAGCAGAAACAGCTGCTCTCCGACATCTCCCACGAACTGCGCAGCCCCCTCACCCGCATCCAGCTGGCGCAGGCGCTGATCCGCCGCAAGCAGGGCGACAGCGCCGAGCTGGCCCGGATTGAGGGGGAGATAGGCCGGCTCGACAAGCTGATCGGGGATCTGCTGGATCTGTCGCGGGTGCAGCAGCACGTGGAAGCCCCGGTGACCCTGCCGCTGGCGGATCTGCTGGAACCTATCCTGGACGACGCCATGTTCGAGGCGAACCAGAACGGCAAGCAGCTCAGGCTGCCCCCCCTGCCGACCGAGTCCCTCGCCATGTGGCCTGAGTTGCTGGCGCGCGCCCTGGAGAACCCGCTGCGCAATGCGCTCAAGTACGCCCGCGAGTTCATCAAGGTGGAGTGGTATCGGGAGGGACGGGAGTGGGTGATGACGATTCGGGACGACGGCCCCGGCGTGCCGGTGGAGCAGCAACCCCGGCTGTTCCTGCCCTTCTTCCGGGTCGACGACGCCCGCAATGCCAAGACCGGCGGCACCGGCCTCGGCCTCGCGATCGCCGCCGAGGCGATCGCGCGCCATGGCGGCACCATCCGGGCCGGCAGCAACCACCCGAGCGGCCTGGTCATCACCATCCGCCTGCCCATCGCCTGACCGACCCTCTTTTCATCGACACGGGCGCTGGGTATGCTGGCGCCCATTTCGCACCACCCCAGGATCCCGCCATGCTCGACATCGTGCTCTACCAACCGGAAATCCCGCCCAATACCGGCAATATCATCCGCCTCTGTGCCAATACCGGTTACCGGCTGCACCTGATAGAGCCCCTGGGTTTTGCGTGGGATGACAAGCGGGTGAAGCGGGCCGGACTCGACTATCACGAGTTCGCCGAGGTGAAGCGCTGGCCTGACTATGAGGCGTTTCTGGCCGCCGTCGCCCCCAAGCGGGTGTTCGCCTGTACCACCAAGGGACGCACCGCCCATTCGGCAGTGCAGTTTGCCGCAGGCGATGCCCTGCTGTTCGGGCCCGAGAGCCGCGGCCTGCCCATGGAGATCATCGAAAGCCTGCCGTTCGAGCAGCGGCTGCGCATCCCCATGCTGCCCCAGAGCCGCAGCATGAACCTGGCCAACGCGGTGGCGGTGTTCGTCTACGAGAGCTGGCGCCAGTTCGACTACGCGGGCTCGGCCTGACCCAACCGGACGGAACCAGAAATCAGGCCGCCCCCCTGGCCATCAGCCCCGTCAGCAGGCGGCCATCCCGTTCCAGTTGCCAGCAGAGCCAACCGAGAGTCAGGCCCCGCCCGACCATCAGGGCGCTCATGGCGGCCCACAGGGCGGCGACACCCCACTCCTGGCAGAGCCACCAGATTGGAAAGAATCCGGCGAACACCGCCACCAGCATGCTGTTGCGCATCTCCCTGGCCCGGGTGGCCCCGATAAAGACCCCGTCCAGCAGGAAGCACCAGACCGCCAGCAGCGGCATGGCCACCAGCCAGGGCAGCTGGCGGTGGGCCTCGGCGATCACCGCCGGCAGGTCGGTGATATGGCGGATGAGCATCCCTCCCCCACAGGCAAACGACAGGGTGAAGCCCAGCGCGATAAGCAGGGCCCAGCCCAGGTTGAGGACGATGGCCTCCCGCAGTCCCTGCCGGTCCCGCCGCCCGATGGCGCGCCCCACCATGGCCTCCACCGCGTAGGCGAAGCCGTCCAGCCCGTAGGAGATGAGCATCAGGAAGTTGAGCAGCACCGCGTTGGCCGCCACGGCCACATCCCCCAGCCTGGCCCCCTGCAGGGTCATGAAGGCAAAGCAGAGCTGCAGGCAGAGGGAGCGGATGAAGATGTCCCGGTTCAGGGCGAGCAGCCGCAGCAAGGCCGGCCATTGGCACCAACGCCGCCAGGCATGCTGCCAGACCCCGGGAGAGAGACGGCGCAGATGGCGGCTCGCCAGCCAGAGCCCCACCGCCAGCGCGCTGTAGTCGGCCAGCAGGGAGGCGGCGGCCACCCCCTTCACCTGCCAGCCCAGCCCCAGCACGAACCAGGCATCCAACCCCATGTTGACGAGGTTGCCCAGGATCAGCAGCAGCATTGGGCTGCGCGCATCCTGCATGCCCAGCAGCCAGCCCATGATCACCAGGTTGCACAGCGCCGCCGGGGCGCTCCAGATCCGCACCGACACATAGTCCCCGGCATGGGCCTGTACCTCCGCCGACCCCCCGCCCAGGGCGATGATGGCCGGCAGGAACGGCAGCAACAGCAGCAGGAGTGCCAGCCCCAGGCCGATCGCCAGCCCCAGGGCACGGACCAGGGTATCGAGCTGCCCCTCGGCGTTGGCGGCCCCCTGGGCCTGGGCGGTCAGGCCCGTGGTAGACATGCGCAGAAACCCCAGCAACCAGAAGAGGAGGTTGATGAGGGTAGCGCCGACCGAGACGCCGCCGAGGAACCAGGCCTCACCGAGATGACCGATCACCCAGGTGTCCACCAGCCCCAGCAAGGGAGTGGTGACATTGGAGAACACCATGGGCAGGGCCAGGGCAAAGACGGCCCTGTGGCGGCCGGGATCCCTCAACCAGGGTGACATGGGCATGAGCAGGACGGAGGCTTCGGGATCACTCGTCGGCCAGCCGCACTATGCGTGCGAAGTCGGCGACCATGGCCTGCATGTCAACGCGGGGCACTTCCCCCGGCGCCACCTTGGGACGGAACAGGGCCACCAGCTTGCCCGCCGGGTTGATCAGCACTATCGAGGCCGAATGGTCTATCAGGTAATCCTTGCGTTCGCTCTCCACGATGGAATAGACCAGGCCCAGGTTGCGCACCAGGGGGAACAGGGCGCTGTGGGGCGCGGTCGCCGCCTTGAACTCGGGCTCGAAGAAGGCGGTATAGCTCTTGAGACGGGCGCTGTCATCCCGCTGGGGATCCGCCGAGATGAACACCACCTGGCTGTTGGGGGCGATTTTCTTCAAGCCGGGGTAGACGGCGCGCAGGTCCGCCAGCGTGGTCGGACAGATGTCGGGGCAATAGGTGTAGCCGAGGAACAGGAAGGTCCAGTGTCCCGTCAAATTGGCGGGAGTAAAGGGTTGTTCATCCCCGTCGGTGAGGGTGAAGGGGTTGATGTCCCGCGCCGTCGGATAGTAGTCGGCCTGCTCCGGCAAGGAAGGCTGGCTCCAGTAATAGGCCGCCATGATGCTGACGATGAAGAGCAACAGCAGCAGGGAAAAGCGTGGTTTAACCATATGAAACAAACCCTTGTATTTATAATCAGCCCAGGGGCTGCGCCTGGGAAGGGTCATTGTAACCCGCCCCGCCCCGTTTCTGGCTACCCCTTCGTCCGGATGGAGGGCCGCAGGGGCACCAGGATGCAGTGAGCGCTGGAAAGCAAGAGCCCCGCGCGGGGCGGGGCTCGTATCGGCCGGGATCAGGGTCGCAGCCTGCGCTGCGGCTGGGCACGTCTGATGGATGCGTGCAACGGGATCACGGGCGCCGTCCAGGGCGCATCCGGCAAGCCGATGTCGTGGTGACGGCGAAACAGACGAACCAGGCGGACGATCTTGTCTTTGGGACATCCCAGCCAGACGGTCCAGCCATCTCCCTTGTGATAGACCCAGAGCGCATAGAACCACGTCATCCGACTGCCCTTGATGAATCGGGTGATGGAGGATGCGGGCGCTGCGGCCGGCACCGGATCCCACGGCGAGCTTGAAGCCATACCTGTCCTCCTTGCTCAACAGGCCACGCCGATCAGTGTTACTGCCATCGGGAGGCAAGCCAACCACCGTCGCGTACTGACTGTACGAGTCGTCCAACTGCTGACGACTCTCCCTTCTTCCACACAGCCCCGGCGGTGATGCATCCCTGCAAAGCCGTCCAGCTGGCCGGTGGTGCGCTCTCGCCGCCATGGCGGTGACCATGAGGGTGCGAGCCTTATCAAAGGATATATCCGAAATGCGCTGTCTGTGGCGGGACTATTTGCGACGGACGACGGCAGCAGGATGGCGGGGATGGGCCACGAGGCGGGATGACGGCGACGAGGGCCAAAATGAAGGGGCCTCCCGCAGGAGGCCCCTTCGTCATGCCGGAGGCTTACATCCAGTCGGCGTTGCGAATGACGCCGACCGCCAGCCCCTCGATGGTGAGGTGCTGGCTGGCGAGATCCACCTCGATGGGGGAGAGCTCCTCGTTCTCGGGCAGTAACCATACCTGGCTGCCCTTGCGCTGGAAGCGCTTGACGGTGACGTCCTCATCGAGCCGCGCCACCACCACCTGGCCGTTGCGCACCTCCTGGGTCTTGTGCACCGCCAGCAGATCCCCGTCCATGATGCCGATGTTCTTCATGCTCATGCCCTGCACCCGCAGCAGGAAGTCTGCCCGTGGATGGAACAGGGCGGGATCCACCTGGTAGTGGCTTTCGATGTGCTCCTGGGCCAGGATGGGTTCGCCGGCGGCCACCTTGCCGATGAGCGGCAGGCCGCTCTCTTCCGGCAAGGCCTCCTCTTCTTCGAGCAGCAGGCGGATGCCGCGGGAGGTTCCCGGCATGATCTCGATGACCCCCTTTTTGGCCAGGGCCTTCAGATGTTCCTCGGCCGCGTTGGCCGACTTGAAGCCAAGCTTCTGGGCGATCTCGGCGCGAGTCGGCGGCATGCCGGTCTCGTTCATGTTCGCCTTGATAAGCTCCAGCACTTCGGCCTGGCGGGGGGTAAGGGGTTTCATAGCATGGGCACCTGTCTTTTTATACAGCACACTGGCAGTATATACAGTGCTGTGGCCAAGGCAAGGCGTTGCTGACATTTGTCCATTCCTTGTCGCAAAATGGGCCCCCTCGCGCGCCTCCTTGGGACTCATCGTACCTCTCGGCGACAAGCCGCCGGTGATTTGCTATGCTCACGCCGCATTTTTTTGGAGAGCAGACGCACATGTCCCTTGGACAGAAGATTTCCAGAGCCATCCTGCAATGGCCGGTCAGCGGCTTGGTCAATCACAAGAGCCTGCCGGAAAATCCCATCACCGAGCTCAAGCTGGATCCGGCCAGACCCATCGTCTACGCCCTGAAAACCAGCTCGATCACCGACCTGATGACCCTGCAGCAGTGCTGCGAGGACCTCGGCCTGCCCGGCCCCTTCACGCCGCTGGAGCTGAACGGCCAGCTGCTGCCGCGCTACGTCTGTCTGGATCGTCCACCTCCCCTGTTCGGTGCCCGCAACAAGCCGCTCCCCTTCCTGCAGGAGTTCCACCAGCTGCTGGACTTGCACAAGCAGGATCCGGCGCTGGACATCCAGGTCGTCCCCGTCACCCTGTTCTGGGGCCGTGCCCCGGGCCGCGAGGGGGAAGAGGCCTCCGGCTGGAACATCATCAGCAGCCTGGCACCGAACCGCCTGAAGAAGGCGCTGATCGTGATCCTAAAGGGGCGCGAGAACCTGGTGCGCTTCTCCCCGCCGCTCTCCCTGCGCCATATGGCGGACAAGCACGGCACCGACGAGGCCATCGCCCACAAGCTGGCCCGGGTCGCCCGCACCCACTTCAGCCGCCAACAGCTCGCCGCCACCGGCCCCAAGCTGCCGAACCGCAACCTGCTGTTCAAACAGCTGCTGGATTCCAGCGTGATCCAGCAGGCCATAGAGGAAGAGGCCAGACGGGAAGGCATCAGCCTGGAGAAGGCGCAGAAGCGCGCCCACGGCTACATGGACGAGATCGCCTCCAACTTCTCCTACCGGTTGATCCGCCTCGGCGAGAGCTTCCTCGGCTGGCTCTGGAACAAACTCTACCGCGGCCTGTCGGTCAACGGTGCCGAGAAGGTGCGCCAGCTGGCTCAGGAGGGCCACGAGATCGTCTACGTGCCCTGCCACCGCAGCCACATGGACTATCTGCTGCTCTCCTACGTCATCTACCACCAGGGCATGGTGCCGCCCCACATAGCGGCGGGCATCAACCTCAACTTCTGGCCGGCGGGCCCCATCTTCCGCCACGGCGGTGCCTTCTTCATCCGCCGCACCTTCAAGGGCAACCCGCTCTACAGCACGGTTTTCCGTGAATACCTCAACCTGTTGTTCGCCAAGGGCTACTCGGTGGAGTTCTTCACCGAGGGGGGGCGCTCGCGCACCGGCCGCCTGCTGCCGCCCAAGACCGGCATGCTGGCCATGACCCTGCAGGCCATGATGCGCGGGCTGGACAGACCGGTCACCCTGGTCCCTGTCTACCTCGGCTACGAGCACGTGATGGAGGTGAACACCTACCACAACGAGCTAAAGGGCAGCCGCAAGGAGAAGGAGAGCTTCCTGCAGGTGCTCGGCATACTGCGCAAGCTGCGCAACTATGGCCGCGGCTTCGTCAACTTCGGCGAGCCGCTGACCCTCAACGGCTACCTCAACGAGCAGGTCCCGGAGTGGAAGGCCCACATCGGCAAGGAGGAGCGCCCCCAGTGGATGGCGCCCACCGTCAACCAGCTGGCCGAGCTGATGATGACCCGCATCAACGATGCCGCCGCCGTCAACGGTCTGACCCTGAGCGCCCTGGCACTGCTGGCCGCCGAGCGCCACGCCCTGACCCGGGACGAGCTGCAGGCCCAGCTCAACACCTATCTGGACCTGCTCAAGCAGGTGCCCTACAGCCCGAACAGCACCATGCCGGCCGAGGACGCCACCACCCTGCTGGATCAGGCGATGGAGCTCAACAAGTTCGAGGTGACCGAGGACAAGCTGGGCCAGATCATCAGCCTGGACCGTTATCAGGCGATCCTGCTGACCTACTACCGCAACAACATCCTGCACCTGTTTGCCATGCCCTCCCTGGTGGCCGCGCTGATCGAGCGGTGCGAGGGGATCTCCCGCAACGAGATCGTCGCCCGCTGTGTCGACATCTACCCGCTGCTCAAGACGGAACTGTTCCTGCGTCATGAAGAGGAGGCGCTGCCCGAGCTGGTCGACGCCCTGCTGGGCGAGCTGCAGCGCCAGCAGCTGATCGAGGCGCGCGACGGCGGCTTCTGGGTCAACCCGGACAACCAGACCCGCCTGCTGCTGCTGGCGGAGAGCATCCAGGAGACCCTGCAACGCTACGCCATAGTACTGACCCGGGTGCTGGCCCAGCCCCGCATCGAGGCGGAGCAGCTGGAAGCAGACGGCCTGATGATGGCAGAGCGCCTCGGCACCCTGCATGGCATCAACGCCCCCGAGTTCTTCGACCCCAAGCTGTTCAGCACCCTGATCCACACCCTGCGCAGCGAAGGTTATCTCGACACCGGCTGCAAGCCGGATCTGGGCCGCTTCCAGGCGCTGGCGGACAACATAGTGCCGCTGCTCAGCAACAAGATCCGCCGCACCATACAGGCGGGCAACCGGCTCTGAGGAGCAACCAGCAAAAAGGCCGCATCATGCGGCCTTTTTCATCTCATCGGGAGACGCTCTCACAGGTAGTGGGCAACCACGCCGAGCAGCACCAGAGCCCCCACGTAGTTGTTGTTGAGGAAGGCCTGGAAGCAGGCTTCCCGCGCCCGCTCCCGGATCAGCTGCTGCTGATAGACGAACAGGGCCGCGGCCCCCAGCAGCCCCCAGTAGTAGCCCGAACCGAGCGCCATCAGCTGGCCCACCCCCAGCAGGATCAGCAGGGTCGCCAGTTGCAGGGCACCGATGATCCGCTTGTCGTGACGGCCGAACAGGATGGCGCTCGACTTGAGGCCGAGCTTGAGGTCGTCGTCCCTGTCCACCATGGCGTACTCGGTGTCGTAGGCGATGGTCCAGAGCAGATTCGCGAGAAACAGCAGCCAGGCGACCGGTGGCAGGGCGTCAGCCTGGGCTGCATAGGCCATGGGGATGGACCAGGAGAACGCCATCCCGAGCACCAGCTGCGGAATGGGGATGAACCGCTTCATGAAGGGATAGCAGACCGCCAGCAGCAGGCCGGCGAACGACAGCCCTATGGTAAGCGGATTCAGGGTCAGCACCAGGGCGAACGAGACGAGCGCCAGCACGACGAACAGGATCAGCACCTCCCGCTCGGCGACCCGCCCCATGGGCAGCGGCCGCCCGGCGGTACGCTTCACGTGGCCATCGAAATTGCGATCCGCATAGTCATTGATGACGCAGCCGGCCGAGCGCATCAGGAAGACGCCCACCACGAACACCGTCAGGATCCAGGGATCCGGCAGGCCGCCAGCCGCCAGGCAGAGCGCCCACAGGGTCGGCCACAGCAGCAGCAGAGTGCCGATGGGCTTGTCGATGCGGGCCAACTGCACATAGGCCAGTCCCCGCTCCTTGGTTAACAGCTTCACGCCAGCTCCTTATTCGATGGCAGCCCGTCGGACGACAGCGAGGGCAGGAAGAGTTCGTGGACCAACAAGGGCCACTGCCCCAGATAGAGACGGGAGCGGCGCCCCCAGACGGTGGCGGCCGGGCACCAGGGATTGTTCGCGATCTCGAAGCAGGCCAGTTGCAGGTGATCCCGCCGCACCGGCAGGTCGCCGAAAATACGCTCCCCCAGCGGCTGCTCTCCCAGATCCTGCAGACCGCCGCCCTGCAGCGCCGCCTCGGCGAACAGGGTCCAGCCCAGGATGGCGGGCCCGCCATCGCCATGCAGGATCACCTCGCGGCAGATCCCCACGGGATCCTGCACCGCCACCAGCGCCTGCTCGTCCAGCCCCAGCGACACGCTGCGATTGCCGAGCAGCTGCACCGACAGGTGGCGATTGTAGCGCCGCAGGCGCCGGGTCATGGAGTCGGCCTCCAGCAACCAGGGGCGCAGCGCCTCTGGGGGCTCACACTCCGCGGGGGCCCGCCACGGGACGAGCTGGACGAGGGGAACCGTCAACTCGGACTTCACAGCTTCACCATCCGGAGATTTCCGTTGTCAGGTTAAAATCCGGTTTATTATCCGTAAATCAATGACGAATTGTAAGAACATCCGTGCTTGACGGCCCCGATGACAGCATCAAAAATGGGGCATCCGTCGCTGCCGAGCCATCTAGATGAAGATCTTCAGATTTCTGCTGGTGTTATCCCTGAGTTTCCCCCTGTTGAGCATGCCGGCCTTCGCCAGCGAGGACGCGGCTGCCGATCCGGCCTCCTCCGCCGTCCAGCCAGGCTTCGCCTATCATGCGCTGGATCCGGATATCATCACCAACTACCTTGGTGATGGCAAAACCCTGGGCTATGTGCGGGTGACGGTGGAGCTGATGGCCGAGAATGCCGCCGATCTCAAGTTGCTGGAGCAACATGATCCCCTGATCCGCGACGCCATCATCCGCCTGATAGGCAGCAAGACAGGCGCCCAGATCAAGTCCCTGGTGAGCCGGGAAGAGCTGCGCAAGGAGTGCGAGGCCAGGGTCAACGAGCTGCTGGTCAAGGAGACCGGCAAGAAGGCGGTACGCGAGCTCATCTTCACCAAGTACCTGTATCAGTAAGGCCCCTGACGGGGCCGGACTCCCGCGCCCCCACCCGTTACATTCACTGTCGAGGACGTCATCGCCATGGGCCACAAGACGTTGTGTGAGTGGCGCCGCCACGAGATCCCCACCGACCTCAAGGCGCTGCGCAAGATCCTGCGCAAACCCAAGTTCGTGTGCGGCAAGTGTGCCCGCTGCTCCAATGATAAGGACTACCTGTGTCAGCCGCTGCGGCTGAAGAACAAGGAGGAATAGGTCCCCGTTTCTGCGGGGTCTGAGGGCAAGGCAGGGCGGGTCGCGCCCTATTGATCGGTCCAGCCGTGGCGACCCTGTTCGAACAGGCGACGGGCCTGCACGTCGTTGGGACAGACACCGCGATACTCCTCCCCCGACCGCCCGGCCAGATAGAGGTGCTCGGGGCGGCAATACCAGGCCAGCCCCTTCTGGCGGCCCTGCTCCCAGAGGGCGACATCCACCTTGTCCCCGCACTGGGTTTGGTGGAAGGCCACCCTGTCGCCGGCAAAGCCGAGCTTGCCGTCGGCCTCCCCCACGTCGCTCCACAGCTTTTCACAGGGATCGTCCGAGTTGGAGACACAGCCCCCGAGCAGGGTGACACAGAGCATGATGACGAGTGAGCGCATAATCATCCTTGGCGTCGTTGGAATCGTTGTTGAGCCGCGGCCTGCTGAGGGTCCTGCCTCGTACAGCGCCATTTGAGCAGTTCATTCTAACCAGCCCGCCGCCTTCCCACCAAGGGCGATGCACCAGCCTCACAAAAAAATCGGGCGGGCACCGGGCCCGCCCGCAGGCGTTACAGGGAGTCACTGATCGTCGAGAGGGTCATAGTCCTGCCAGCTCTCGTCATCCAGCTCCTCCAGCTCGTCTTCCCAGGATTCCGGCTCCCACTCGTCTTCGAGCTCGAAATCCGGCGTCTGCGTACCCATGCTCATTCTCCTTGGATAGTGCACCGGCCTTCAAAGTCTATCCAGAAAAATGGGGCTCGCCAGTGGTCCCGCTCAGAGCCTGGCCAGGGTGAGGCTGACCGCCCGACCTTGGGTGATGACCGCGGCGACCTTCATCCCTGCGCCAGCCCGATCGGCAGTGGCACCCGCCAATCGGCCTTTACCCGCGCCGGTTCGGCCATGCCATCCCGGCGATCTTCCCCCACGATCGGCCAGTATCACGGGAGATCCATGCCGATTCGCAGTGCGCAGGATCGGATTTTCACACCATCGCGGCAGCATCTGTCAGTCGAGTAGGATATGCTGTTGTGCTGTCGTTCAACAAAGACCTCGATTGAAGCCCTTTCCATGAAATACCTGGTAGTACAAACCAAACAGATAGGAGATGTGCTGATCTCCACCGCACTGTGCAACAACCTCAAGCAGCACGATCCTGCCGGGGAAGTTCACTATCTGGTCATGGATTACTGCGCCGGCATGGCACAGGGTAACCCCAACATCGATCGGTTGATCGTCATCGAGAAAGCACGCCGCAACGAGTGGCGCTACATGAAGGACCTGTTGCTGGACATTCGCCGCGAACGCTACGACGTGGTGATCAACAGCCAGGGTCAGATGATAGGGCTGCTGACCTGCCTCATCTCAGGGGCAACACTGCGGATAGGGTTCGATTCCTTCCCCTGGCGGCTCGGCCACAATCGCATCGTACGCTTTCGCCACGACACCGAGCACCAGGGCAACAGCACCCTGGTGGACGACAGATTCTCCCTGCTCAAGCCCCTCGGCCTCGCCAGGGAGGACCGCAACTACTATCTCTGGCTGAACGACGAGGAGAAACGGCGGGGACGGGACACCCTGCTGGCGGCCGGCGTCGACCCGACCCGTCCGCTGATCGCCATGGGCGTCAACTCTCTGGGCCACTACAAGCGCTGGCCCATCGACTGCTTCGCCGAGGTGGCTCGCTGGCTCATCGAGGAGCACAACGCCCAGATCCTGATTTACTGCGGGCCGGGGGAAGAGGAGTACAACCGCAGCCTGAAGCCGCTATTGCCCGCCACGCTGCAGGCTGACGTGTTTGACTATGTCCAGACCCGCTCGGTGCGGGAACTGGTCGGCCTCTTCGCCCACTGCCAGCTCTTCGTCGGCAACGACACAGGCCCGCGGCACATGGCCCAGGCCATCGGCCTGCCGCTGCTGACCATAGTGGCCCCGGGCGGCGACAAGATCATCGCCAACCCGGTGAACCACCCCCGTTATCAAGCCATCGATATCTTCGATGCCAAGGGAGAGGATTTCCAGCTGCCAACCCAGGAGAAGGACTTCTTCGATGAAGCACTGTTCCGCTCAATTACACCAAAGTTGGTTATTCAGCGGCTAGCCGCTCTGCTTGCTCAGTCACGGACAGCAGACTAGCTAGCGTCTCGCAGACGGCCCGGTCATCGACATTGTTCATGTCGGCATTCAGGCCAGGGGAATCGCTGAACAGGATCCGGACCCGCGGTGTGATGGTCGGCAGCCACTGGTTGAAGACTTCGCCGTGGCGCGGATAGATGGCCACCAGCGGCTTCTCCAGCCCGACGGCGATGTGCACTATGGCGGTGTCCACCGACAGCACTGCCCTCGCCTGCTGCACACAGTAGATGGCATCATCGATCGTCTTCACGCCTTCCACCAGCATCACGTTACTCGTCGAACAGGAATTCACCATGGCCTTCGCCGCAGCATAGGTCGCGGGTGAGGAGAGTACCCCAAAGCGACAGGTGGCGAACTCCTCCCCCAAAGCCTTCAGCAGCTCAACCATCTTGTCGTGCGAGAAGGACTTGTACTGAGTGCTGCCGAAGGGGTTGATGAGGACGAGATCGTCGCAGGACGAGGTCACATTCTCCTTCCCTACCACTGGGATGATGTACTGCTGATCCACCTCTTTCGCCCCCAGCAGTGACAACAGGTAGCGATATTTATCCTGGAACAGCAGATCAGCCGTCGCCTTGGACAGCTTGATATTCACACGCCCAATGCCGTCGTCGAGGGAGGCAACATTGTTGGGAGAGAGCCTGTGCAGGAGATAGAGATCCTTCATCTTCATCCCCTCGGCGAGATGTATCACCAGATCGACATGGGGGATGGAAGAGGCCATCTCCTTGATGGCGCCATAGCTGGGTCGCTTGTTGATCTCGATGACTTCGTCCACCCCGAAACAGTCCCGATACAAGCTGGCAAGGGCTGGGGTCGTGATAACGGTCACCCTCTTGCTCCCCGGCAGCTTTTTTATCTCCCGAAAGAAGAAGGAGGAGATGAAGGAATCCCCCAGCTTGGCATCCCAGCGGACCACCAAGATATGATTGATCTCCCCCTGGATGCCGAGTGGCATCTTCTTGTCAAAAAAAAGGATGCCCAGGGCTCTGCGCACCCGATCACGCAACAGTTGCATATAGCCGATCACCATCACACCCCTTTGCTGTCGGTATGATGACCATAATTACGATCGTCAATCGTGGTATCAAACAGGCCGACATCCATACAGCAAGGCTCAACACCCGATGCCGTCAGACCGTTGAGTTGCAAGCGGCCCGTCAGATAATCGGATGGCATCCGAATGGGGTAGGCCTTGCTCAGCAGCTTCTTGGCGCCAGACAGAGTCAAGATATATCCTGCTGTCGATATGATGCCTCGCTTGGAGTTCCGGCTCGGGGAGATATATTTGGCAAGACGATACCCTTCCGGCATCTTCTTCATCCATGGCCAAGACTTCACCTTGCCATGGTGTAAGAAAATAATATCTGACTGGCAAGCAGACATGGCCTTCGACACTATGGACTTGAAGTGGCTGTGCAGATAGATGTCATCCTCCAGCACGACACAGCGCTCTATATTCTTGGTAACCATCATCTCATATATACGGATATGGCTCATGGCACACCCAACTTCCCCCAGACTCAGATCGTGACCACAAAACTGTCTGGCCATGGGGAAGTCCACGTTTTTCAACTCATCTTCTGAGAGTTTTTTACCATCAACGGCATCAAAGAAAACAAAATCGACAGCACGGCTACTCATGTGCTTCTCAATAAAGGCGCGTCGATCATGGCTCCTGGCCAAACTGATCACGAAAACTGGAATCATGATATTTTCTTTTCCCTATCATACTTTATTTCTATCGCACACCAGCAGAACACCAAGCTCAGTACATATATATACAACGTGTTCTGATGTTCAAAAGGCACATCGCTTAATGCACTGATGGCAAAGGATAGAGGAATCACTGCGCATGGCGTCCCCCATCCTTTTCTTTCTATGAAAATTTTCATTGGGTAGAATATGAAAATAATCAGTGCCAATAGACCCACAATTCCTCGAATAATCAGATTCTGCATATACTGGTTATGAGCATGAGCCAATGCAGAATCCAATACTAGGGGTGAGATCAGTCCTTGCGACACCTGCTGTTCTTTGACGGATCTGAACCCATCCGAGCCCACACCTATCAGTGGTGCATCCAAAAAACCTAACCAGGCACTCTTCCAAGCCACAACGCGCAGTCCCCACGAAGACCCGTAAGAACCCATGCTCATTTGATTTATATCTGATGCTGCAGCAGAAATTCTATTTTGAACAAGTGTATTCGTATGATAGATCACACCAAGACACATAATAAACAGTAATGCTATGGCACTATATTTCCATGGTTTGAAAATAGCTTTATACAGCACAAGGTAACTAATAACGACACCCAATGCCAACCAGACACCACGACTTTGTGAAAGATAAAGTGCAAGCACAGAACACCCAAGTGAAATGAGAGAAAACACTTTCACCAATGGATATCCTCTAGATTTAACAAATACGCACCAATTCAGAATAACCAATGTCAGTGCTGCTTGAGAAAACAGGATTGCATTGGTGAAGCCTTCGACTCTGACAATACCATCTAAATGCTGCCAGACACTCAAGACTCCTAACCCAACCCCCCCCATCAGGATAGATATGGCCCCCAGAGTCAACAGTATTTTATGGCGCGGCATAACCAAAGAAAAAACCGCCACATATAATAAATTTCGCATGACTCCGTATTGGTCACCATGAATCAATCTATTCAGCATGATCACGGCAGCGTAGAATATGAAGACCCAGATCAGGCGGCGATCGATAAAGAATACATCCTTGTTTCCTCCAACAAAGTAGTTCAACAGGCCAAAGAGACCCGACACCACCAGCAAGTTGGAGAGGATGCTCTGGCCAGGAGGGACCAGAAACAGCCCACAGAAGGCAAACATTATGGTTAGTGCATAAACAGTGGTCGTTGCTCTATCGAGCAGTTCGTGAGACTTAATAGACATCAACGCTTATTTCCTAAAGACATAGTTGCCACGGATCTTGCGCCACAACCCGAACACGTCTGTACGGGGGAAGATGGCGATCCGGCGGATCTGAAGTGGGTCCTGGTGCATGGCTCTGGGACCGCTGTTGGTGGCCACAGCATAACGATAACCAGCGGCGCTGGCCTGGGCTTTCGCGCTGTCGTTCAGATCCCCGTAAGGGTAGGCAAACGAGAGCAGCTGATGGCCGAGCAGCTGCTCCAGCCACGCCTTGTTGGTCCGGATTTCGTGTGCCTGCGCCTCCGGAGGAAGCGTGCTCAGACGGGGGTGGGTCAGGGTATGTCCCCCGACCTCCACATGGCCGGAAGCCACCAGCACCTTGATTTCGTCCGGGGTCATCAGGGTCACCGGAGTATCGGGGTGCGTCGGATGCTCCACGTCCCAGCGATTGTGATCTTCACCCGTTACTATGTACACCACGGCTTTGTAACCATATTTTTCAAGCAGCGGCAGCATGCGGGTCAGGTTGTCCCGATAGCCGTCGTCGACGGTGATCATCAGGTACTTCTTGCCATATTGCAGGCGGTGGATAAGCCCTTTGTCCGCCAGATCTGCGAATGTCAGTGTCTCGTAGCCTAACCATTTCATCAGTTTGAGGTGCTTCTCGAACATGGCGACGGGTAGCCAAGTGCCATGCACCCCCTTCTCACTGTCGTGCTCGATGAAGCGGTGATACATGATGACCGGCATCTCCCGGCGCAACGTCTCCACCACGGCGTCCTGGTAGACGGACTCCAGTTCGGTCACTACGCCTTGCAGGTCATACTCCTGCAAGACACGCTGACGAACGGACTCCGGCACCGTCCTGCTGGCCAGCGCCGGAGCGATCTGCCCCTTCAACGCGGCAAAATCGATGGCCAGATCCCTGGGGCCTATGTCGCCGAAGTTGCTGGCCAGTGCCTCGGCCAGATTGGATTCCTCCACCAGTCCGATGGCCTTGGCCTCGCCGATGGCAAACGCCGGACGACCGCACAGCAAGGCTTCCATCGCCACCCGGCCGGCGCCGATCACCAGATCGCAGCCCGCCAGCAGGGAAGGCACATCGTCCACATAACCGACGAACTCGACCTTCTCTTTGAAGCAGGTGAAACGTTCCGGCACCTGAGTGCCGCTGACGACCCGCACCCGGCAAGCCTCCAGATCCAGCACCTCGTCCAGCAAGCGATGGCAGAGCTCCCCCTTGGGGCCGCTCAACCGGCCGATGATGGCGATCACCGGCTTGTCGTTGTCCGGTGCCGGCACAGGCTGGAACTTGTCGGTCTCGATACCGTTGCGCAGCACCTGCACCATGGCCGGATCCACCCCCAGGTTGTCGATGATCTGGCTGGCGATGTCCTCACACACCGCCACCGCCCGATAGCCCAGCGCATGAAATGCCTTGCGGGAGGCGTGCACCGGCTGGCGACCGTGCACCGTGGTGATCATGGGGGTGCCGGTCAGCTTGCAGGCGACGTAGCTGCTCCAGCCGGACGCGCGCGAGTGGGCGTGCACCAACTGGATGTGATGCTTCTTGATGAGATAGATAAGGTAGAACACATGCCAGAAGCGGCGCAATATGCTGCGCTTGTTGAAACGCAGCTTGAACACGGGCCCTTGGGTGGGCTTGGTCAGGGTGTCTGAAACGTAGAAGACGTTGTGACCACGGCGGGCCAGCTCGTTACCCACAGTGGTGGCATAGACCTCAGCGCCCGTCACTTCGAGCTGGGAGAGTGCCATCAATATATTCATAGTTATCCGACTCACGACTAAGGTTACTCATCCACTCTGCCACAAAATTACCATCTTCTGGTAACCGCGACCGAGCCGATGCGAGCAACTCAGGATTGGGTATCTAGTAGATGCTCGACATCCATCATGCTTCGTCTGAAGCTGAAAATGTCGGCTCTCTGCTTGGACAGGCTGGCATAGCGTTCGCGGACCTCTTGGTCTTCCAGCAGAGTTTTTATCCCCTCGGCCAAGGTATTGACATCGTTGACGGGGACCAGATAGCCAAACTCACCGTCATTCAGTGCTTCTTGAGGGCCGGTACAGGCTGTCGAGACAATCGCCTTGCCGAGTGTCATCGCCTCTACCAAGACAACCGGGTAGCCCTCATAACGGGAAGACATCACGAAGAGATCGCATCCAGCTATATATGGATAAGGATTGTCCTGAAACCCCAGCAAGCTAGTGTGATCGCTCAGCTGATGCTCCTGGATATATTTTTCCAATACCTCTCTATCCGAACCCTCACCAAGAATGGTGAGATGATAATCCATCCCTGCCGCAATATTCTGATGATGGGCAGCCAACAGGAGATCGAATGCCTTCTGCGAGTTCAGCAATCTGCCAATAGCCAGTACATTCAATCCACGGCCAACCTTGATACTCTCCTGCCCCTTGGCGGCGATAAGAGTTGTATCAACAGGATTATAAATAACTGAAATATTGCTCTCGAGGACAGGATGAAGGTTCAACACGGATTGTTTGACGCCTTCCGATACGCAGACGACCTCATCCATCCGTTCATACACCGCCTTTTCAATCTCTCGAGGCAAGGTATGATGCCTTTCAAGATCGATATGAACCCAGGCTATTTTCTTCTGAGGGCCGTTGAGATGAGAGAGCAGCAGGCTGGCATCTCCTTCGAGAAATGAGACACCCACATCGTAATAGTCAGGGAGCAGGACATTGGCCAACCACGGCTTGGCCAAGACCAGAGAATACCACCGTTTCTTCATGGAATAGATGATCCCACGACGCAGAAAGCCTGTCGGCTCAGGCCCCAGCAAATATTTTACCTTGATGTGACTCGGCAACGAAGACAGGTATACCCCTTCATATTTCAGCAACAACAAGGTTATTTCATATTTGGCTTCATCGAGATGATTGAGTATGTTGACCAGTACTTTTTCGGCCCCTCCGCCCTCCAGGGTTTTCATCACGAACAGCACTTTTTTCTTCATACTTGAAATCACATAATTTAAGGCGTGAACAAAGAATACAAGGGCTACCAGATATATGGGTAGCCCTTGTCACTGACAAAAAATTATATCAAGCCCGATTTAGCCAAGCCATGTAATCGGCCACGCCTTCGGCCACTGTCTTGAACTCGCCGTCATAACCGACGCCGCGCAAGCGGGTAAGGTCGGCCTGGGTGAAGCTCTGGTAGCGACCCTTGAGGTGATCCGGGAAGGGGATGTACTCGATGGCGCCTTTCTGGTGATGCTTGATCACCGCTTCCGCCACGTTCTGGAACGGCTCGGCACGACCGGTGCCACAGTTGAAGATGCCGGAGTGCTGGGGGTTCTGCCAGAACCAGAGGTTCACCTTGCAGACGTCGTCCACATAGATGAAGTCACGCATCTGGCCACCGTCCGGGAAGCCGTCGCAGCCCTCGAACAGCTTGGGGTTGTCCCCCTGCTTCACCTGGTTGTTGAGGTGGAAGGCTACGGAGGCCATGGAGCCCTTGTGCTGCTCGCGCGGACCATAGACGTTGAAGTACTTCAGACCCACCACCTGGGAGCCGATCTCCGGCATCCAGCGGCGCACGTACTGATCGAACAGCTGCTTGGAGTAGCCGTAGACGTTGAGAGGCTGCTCGAACCTGGGGTCTTCGATGAAGTTGTCGTTGCGCCCGCCATAGGTCGCGGCGGAAGAGGCGTAGATGAACGGGATCTCCCGCTCGATGCAGTAGTGGAACAGATCCTTGGAGTACTCGTAGTTGACCTCCATGATGAACTTGCCGTTCCACTCCGTGGTGGCGGAGCAGGCACCTTCGTGGAAGATCACCTCGATGCCGTCCCACTCTTCAAATTCGTCGCCGGAGACGATGCGCGCCTGGAACTCGTCCTTGTCCATGTAATCGGCGATGGTGAGGTCGACCAGGTTGACGAACTTGGTGCCGTCGGTCAGGTCATCGATGACCACGATATCGGTCCGTCCTTGAGCGTTCAGCTGCTTGACCAGATTGCTGCCGATAAAGCCAGCACCGCCAGTTACTACGATCATGGAGTTTGCCTCGCGTACGTTGTGGCCCCGTGTGACTGCCTGTTAAAGCTGTGTATAGTGGGCCAATTTGAAATTGCCGAAAAGTTTATCACGGGCCGCAAGGGGATTCGACCTCGATGACTTTTCCCCTCGGGGCCCGGCAGAGGGATCAGCGATGAAGACCAGAGACAGGATCATCCACAGCGCCACCGAGCTGTTCAACGACCAAGGCGAGCGCAACATCACCACCAACCACATTGCCGCCCATCTTGGCATCAGCCCGGGCAACCTCTATTACCACTTCCGCAACAAAGAAGACATCATCCACTCCATCTTCGATCAGTACGCCCGCCACCTGAGCGAGAGCTTCGCCCCGGCGCGCAACCGCGAGATCAGGCTGGAAGACCTGATGGGCTATCTGGACGCCATCTTCTATCTGATGTGGCAGTTTCGCTTCTTCTACGCGAATCTGCCGGACATCCTGAGTCGCGACGAGCCGTTGCAGCAGAAGTACCTCAAGGCCCAGGAGCAGCTGCGCGCCACCGTGGAGGCGCTGCTCAGGAGCCTGCGCGAGGGCGGCATCCTGGCGGTCAGCGACGAAGACCTGCCGGATCTGGGCCAGACCATCAAGATGGTGGTGACCTGCTGGATCCCCTTCCAGATTGCCCAGGCACCCGGCACCCGCATCACCAAGCCCTTGTTGTATCAGGGGGTCTTGCGAGTGCTGTTCCTGCTGCGCCCCTATGTGCAGCCCCAGGTGGCCACACAGATCCACCAGCTGGAGCAGCATTACCACCAACTGGCCCAACCAGCCGGGTGAGATCTGTTTCACAATTGTTTAATATCAGCATAAAAATTTGAATTTATGCGCAGGGATTACAGTAAAATGTTGCCCATTCTAGGGTCTGTCGGCGTTTCGTCGCGACCGTGACGACACCGATCCGTGCGGTTGCACGGCCCGAGATCCTGATTACACAGCCGATACAGCAATGAGGACCGAGGATGTCTAACGGATTCTATCGTCACCTGACCGAGCAGCTCGAACAGGTCAAGGCGGAAGGGCTATACAAGCAGGAACGCATCATCACCTCGGCCCAGCAGGCCCGGATTGCGGTGGGCGGCGAGCAGGTGCTGAACTTCTGTGCCAACAACTATCTGGGGCTGGCCAACCACCCCGATCTCATTGCCGCCGCCCATCAGGGTCTGGACAGCCATGGCTTCGGCATGGCCTCGGTGCGCTTCATCTGCGGCACCCAGGACCAGCACAAGGAGCTGGAGCAGAAGCTGTCCGCCTTCCTCGGCACCGAGGACAGCATCCTCTACTCCTCCTGCTTCGACGCCAACGGCGGTCTGTTCGAGACCCTGTTTGGCGCCGAAGACGCCATCATCTCAGATGCGCTCAATCACGCCTCCATCATCGACGGCGTGCGCCTGTGCAAGGCCAGGCGCTATCGCTACGCCAACAACGACATGGCCGAGCTGGAAGCCCAGCTCAGGCAGGCCGACGCCGATGGCGCCCGCTTCAAGCTGATCGCCACCGACGGCGTTTTCTCCATGGACGGTGTCATCGCCGACCTCAAATCCATCTGCGATCTGGCCGACAAGTACGACGCCCTGGTGATGGTGGATGACTCCCACGCTGTCGGTTTCATCGGCGAGAACGGTCGCGGCACCCACGAATACTGTGGCGTGATGGACAGGGTCGACATCATCACCGGCACCCTGGGCAAAGCCCTAGGCGGCGCTTCCGGCGGCTATACCTCCGGCAAGAAGGAGGTGATCGACTGGCTGCGTCAGCGCTCCCGCCCCTACCTCTTCTCCAACTCCCTGGCCCCCTCCATCGTCTCGGCCACCATCAGGGTGATCGACATGCTGGCCGACGGCCACGCCCTGCGCGCCCAGTTGAAAGAGAACAGCGATTACTTCCGCACCCGGATGAGCGCCGCCGGCTTCACCCTGGCCGGCGCCGATCACGCCATCATCCCGGTCATGCTGGGGGATGCCAAGCTGGCCGCCGAGATGGCGAGCCGCATGCTGGCGGCCGGCATCTACGTGGTGGGCTTCTCCTTCCCCGTGGTCCCCAAGGGCCAGGCCCGCATCCGCACCCAGATGTCCGCCGCCCACACCCGGGAGCAGCTGGACAAGGCGATCGATGCCTTCATCCGCATCGGCCGCGAACTCGGTGTGATTTGATCGCACGGCTGACTGATTAAAACGGGGGCCAGGATTGGGCCCCATTTTATTACCCTCTGTACCCGGCACTGCGCCGTGAGGAAACTGTCATGAAAGCACTCTCCAAACTCAAATCCGAAGTCGGCATCTGGATGACGGATGTGCCGGCTCCCGAGCTCGGTCACAACGATCTGCTGATCAAGATCCGCAAGACCGCCATCTGCGGCACCGACATCCACATCTACAACTGGGACGAGTGGTCCCAGAAGACCATCCCGGTGCCCATGGTGGTGGGTCACGAGTATGTGGGGGAAGTGGTGGCTGTCGGCCAGGAAGTGCGCGGTTTCGCCGTGGGGGATCGCGTATCGGGTGAAGGCCATATCACCTGCGGCCACTGCCGCAACTGCCGCGCCGGTCGCACCCACCTGTGCCGCAACACCATAGGGGTCGGCGTCAACCGTCCGGGGTCGTTTGCCGAATACCTGGTGATCCCGGCCTTCAACGCCTTCAAGCTGCCAGACAACATCCCGGATGAGCTGGCCGCCATCTTCGATCCGTTCGGCAACGCGGTACACACCGCCCTCTCCTTCGACCTGGTGGGGGAAGACGTGCTCATCACCGGCGCCGGCCCCATCGGCATCATGGCCGCTGCCGTCTGCCGCCACGTGGGTGCCCGCCACGTGGTGATCACCGACGTCAACGAATACCGGCTGGAACTGGCCCGCAAGATGGGCGCCACCCGCGCCGTCAACGTGAGCAAGGAGAAGCTCTCCGACGTGATGACAGAGCTCGGCATGACAGAGGGCTTCGACGTGGGGCTGGAGATGTCCGGCGTCCCCAGCGCCTTCCAGGACATGATCGACAAGATGAACCACGGCGGGAAGATAGCCATGCTCGGCATTCCCCCCTCCACCATGGCCATCGACTGGGGCAAGGTGATCTTCAAGGGGCTGTTCATCAAGGGGATCTACGGCCGCGAGATGTTCGAGACCTGGTACAAGATGGCGAGCCTGATCCAGTCCGGACTGGATCTCTCCCCCATCATCACCCATCGCTTCGACATCGACGACTTCCAGAAAGGCTTCGACGCCATGCGCTCCGGCCAGTCCGGCAAGGTGATCCTGAGCTGGGATTGACGCGCCCGGCGGGGCTCCCCTCAATGGGAGCATGCCCTTGCCTGCCCAGCCCCCTGAAACCCGGCGAAAGCCGGGTTTCTTTTTATCTGCCCCCTCTCCCGGCGCAGGAACTTTGTTCGCAGATTGCTTAACACTTCACACACAAGCGTTTAAATGCCTGTAACTATTCGGTTATAATCCCGTCGTTTTCTGGGGATAATAAGAGCCTGCTGGGAGTACATGAGCGTGTTGAAAAAACTGAGCTATTTGCTGGCTGCCGGGATGGCGGCCGCCACTCTGTCCGGTGCCGTCCTTGCCGCCGATGACATGTCGGAGGAGGCCATCGCCGAGCGCATCGCCCCGGTCGGCCAGGTCTATACCGCCAAGGATCTGGAAGGGATCGCGACCGCGGCGGCCGCCCCCGCGGCGGCCTCATCCGGTCCTCGTGACGGCGAGACCGTGTTCAAGGCGGCCTGCTTCGCCTGTCACGACACCGGGGCGGCCGGTGCCCCCAAGCGGGGTGACAAGGCGGCTTGGGAGCCGCGCATCGCCCAGGGATTCGATACCCTGCGCAAGCATGCCATCGAGGGCTTCACCGGCAAGGCCGGCATGATGCCACCGCGGGGCACTTGCGCCGCCTGTAGCGACGAAGAGATCGAAAACGCCATTCACTACATGATCGACAAGCTCTAAGTATTTGAAAGGGCTCCTATTGCAGCCCTTTCAATCCCATCACTTCCGACTACGCTTGATGGTAAGTTTATTCGGGAGTGTTGCATGTCAGTCCAGTCCACCACGCCGCCAGACTCTCCCTCCTTGCTGGCGGTCGTCTCCTCCATCATGGATTTTCCTGCCCCCGGCATGGCCTCCCCCGAGGATTACGCCAGACTGGTCGGGCAGCTGGGCAGACTCTGCCCCCTGCAGCACTTCGCCATGCTGGGGCTGGTCGACGGCGGTTTGCGCTGGCGGCATGAATACCAGCTGCCCGAGACGTTCAAGCAGCAGCTGGCACGGGAAGAGCCCCGCCTCACCGAGCAGCTCATCCGACTCGATGAAGGCCAGGGATGGTGCGTGCAGCCAGTGGAGCACATGGAGGTGCAGTGGCTGCTGGCCCGTACGGCGCCGGAGCAGACCCCGACCCTGCGGCTGCTGCTGGAGTGTCTGGCCAAGCGCCTGCACGAAACCCAGACCGGCATCCAGCTGGCGGGACAGGCCTCTCCCCTCATGCAGCGGGACCCCCATTGGCAGCAGAAGATCGAGAAGATCGGCCGCATCATGCGCCTGGCCCACAACCTGCCGCAGCATGCCCTGTTTGCCCAGCTGGAGGCGGTGCTGCGCCAGATGCTCGCGATCAGCGACATGTTGCTGATCCGGCTGGTGAACCAGCGGCTGGAGCGGCTCTACCCGACACACCTCCCTTACGACGACGACATCCTCCTGGCCCTGTGCCACAGCACCAACAACGTCGAGCGCCATGAAGGCGGCTTCTACTGGTACAGCCTGCCCCTGCGCCAGCAGCAGCAATATTTCGCCCACCTCATCATCAACACCGCCCAGCCCCTGGAGGCCGATGACCGACTGTTCCTCGACTTCCTGCGCCACCAGCTGACCCTGCTACTGGAGCTGAAAAAGATCAGACAGCAACTGGATGATCTCAACTCGGAGGAGTCCATCAACCAGCGGCTCCAGCAACTGCGCCAGACCAATCTGCGACTGCAGAAACGGCTCAAGCACTACCAGGAGCTGGAGCGGCGGCTCCAGTTCAATGCGCTGCACGACCCCCTGACCCAGTTGCCAAACCGGGCCCTGCTGATGAATCACCTTCACCATGCCATGACCCGCTATCGCCGCTACCAGACCGCGGGTTTCACGCTGATCTTCGCCGATGTGGATCACTTCAAGCAGGTCAACGACGCCCTGGGCCACAGCACCGGCGACCAATTGCTGCAGGAGCTGGGCAGCCGCCTGCAGAGCTGCATCAGGCAAAATGACATGGTGGCGAGGCTCGGGGGGGACGAATTCGTCATCTATCTGGACAACAGCCAGCGGGAGGAGGACATCAGCCCCGTGCTCAACCGCATCCTGGGGCGCATCGCCCACCCGTTCCGGCTGCAGGGCAATGAGCTGACCATTACCCTCAGCCTGGGGGTGGCCAGCGTGTCGGAACAGACCGCCGATGTCAGCGAGCTGCTGCATCAGGCCGATCTCGCCATGTATCAGGCCAAGCGCAACGGCCGCAGCCGCATCGTCGTCTATTCCGAGGCCTGCACGGAGCATGCGGGGTCACCGGAGGAACGACTCTTCAGAGCCTTGCGGGAAGGCAGGATAGTGCCCTATTTCCAGCCCGTGATCAGGCTGTGCGACAGCCGGCTGGTCGGTCTGGAGGTGATGGCTCGCTGGATCACCGAGGAGGGCGAGCTCAAGGATGCCTTCGACTTCATTCCGCTGGCCGAGCAGTGCGGCCTCATCCAGGATCTGGATCGCCAGATCCTCAGGCGCACCTGTCAGCAGCTGAGACTCTGGCTGCCGGTCTCGGGGGGCGGCCGCTTCAAGATCTCCCTCAACCTCTCCGGCAAGCATCTGGCCAGCCGCGAGCAGATCATGCGGCTGGTCGGCATCATGGAGGAGGAGGGGGTCATCCCGGGTTATTTCATCTTCGAATTCAACGAGCGCGAGCTCTCCAGGCAGAGTGCCGACTCCCTCACCTCGCTGCACGAACTCAGGGCCAAGGGGATCCAGATCAGCCTGGATGACTTCGGCACCGGCTTCTCTTCCCTCAATGCCCTGTTCCACTTCCCGGTGGACTACATCAAGGTGGATGACAGTTTCACCCACCGCATGATGAACTCCCCCAAAGATCTGGCGCTGATCCGCGCCATGCGCGACATCTGTCAGGACCTCGACTTCACCCTGGTGGTCGAGGGCATCGAAAACCAGCAGCAGCTGCAGAAGCTCATCGAGCTTGGCTGCGCCCTCGGACAGGGGCGCCACATCTCCCCGCCGTTGCCGGGAGTGGACATCCCCCCCCTGCTGGGTCAGACGGCCATCACGCCCCCCGACGTCAATCCTTCTTGAACATGGCCCTCAGGTTGGCCACCGCCATCTGTCCCTTCTGCTGACGCTCCTCGGCGCTCACCTTCTTCTGGTTTTCCCACTCCAGGTCATCCTGGGGCAGCTCCAGCAGGAAGCGGCTCGGTTCGGGCCGCACCGACTCGCCATACTGGCGCCGCTCCTTGCAGAGAGTAAAGGTGAGCTCGGCCTGGGCCCGGGTGATGCCCACGTAGGCGAGGCGCCGCTCCTCCTCCACGTTGTCCTCGTCGATGCTGGTCTGATGGGGCAGCAGTCCCTCCTCCATGCCCACCATGTAGACATAGGGAAACTCCAGCCCCTTGGAGGCGTGCAGGGTCATCAGTTGCACCTGGTCGGCTTCGTCCTCTCCCTCGTTGCGCTCCATCATGTCCCGCAATGTAAGGCGAGTGACCACCTGGGCGAGCGTCATCGACTCTTCCAGCTCGTCCCCTTCCAGCATCTCGCTGATCCAGCGGTAGAGGGTGGAGACGTTCTGCATCCGCATCTCCGCCGCCTTCGGGCTGGGGGAGGTCTCGTAGAGCCACTCCTCGTAGTGGATCTCCTTGATCATGTCTCGTACCGCCTCCACCGGATTGCCCCGCAGCGCCTGATCTCCGAGCCGCACCAGCCAGTTGGTGAAGGCCTGCAGGGCTGACAAGCCGCGCCCGGAGAGGTGCTGCTCCAGCCCCAGCTCGAAGCTCG
Source organism: Aeromonas sp. XH (assembly GCF_033348475.1). Taxonomy (NCBI): domain Bacteria; kingdom Pseudomonadati; phylum Pseudomonadota; class Gammaproteobacteria; order Aeromonadales; family Aeromonadaceae; genus Aeromonas; species Aeromonas sp. XH. Next base: position 4,205,973 of record NZ_CP137630.1, read on the forward strand.
CGGCAAACAGGCTCTTGCCGCGCTGGTTGGCGTATTGGCCCAGTTTTTCGAGCGTAGTGGGGCCTATCTCCCGGCGCGGCAGATTGACCACCCGCAGGAAGGCGGTGTCCTCGTCCGGATTCACCAGCAGCTTGAGGTAGGCCATGATGTCCTTGATCTCGGTACGGGAGAAAAACGAGGTGCCGCCCGAGATGCGATAGGGGATGCGGTTGGTCATCAGCGCCTTCTCGAAGATGCGCGACTGATGGTTGCCCCGATAGAGGATGGCGTAGTCCTTGAACCGGGTGCGGTTCATGAACTTGTGGCCCATCAGCTCGGCAGCGATGCGCTCTGCCTCGTGCTCCTCGTTCTTGGCGAACAGCACCTTGAGCTTCACCCCCTCGTCCAGCTCGGAGAAGAGCGCCTTGTCGTAAACGTGGGGGTTGTTGGCGATCAGGATGTTGGCGCACTTGAGAATGCGCCGCTTGGAGCGGTAGTTCTGCTCCAGCTTGATCAGCTTGAGGCTCGGGAAATCCTCGTTCAGCAGCACCAGATTCTGGGGCTTGGCGCCACGCCAGGAGTAGATGGACTGGTCGTCGTCCCCCACCACGGTGAAGCGGGCCCGCTCGCCGACGATCTGCTTCACCAGCTCGTACTGGCTGGTATTGGTGTCCTGGTATTCGTCGACCAGCAGGTAGCGGATCTTGTTCTGCCAGCGCTCGCGCACCTCCTGATTGCTCTTGAGCAGCAGGGTCGGCATCACGATGAGATCGTCAAAGTCGAGCGCGTTGTAGGCCGCCATCTGGCGGTGATAGCGCTCATAGAGCTGGGCCATCAGCACCTCTTCCGGCCCGCGGGCAATGCGCATCGCGCGGGTCGGCAGGATGAGGTCGTTCTTCCAGTTGGAGATCTGGCTGATGAGGGCCGAGAGCTTGTCCTTGTCGTTATCGAGCTCGGCTTCCGTCAGCTCTTTCAGCAGCGCCAGCTGATCGGTGTCGTCGAACAGGGAGAAGTTCGCCTTGAGGTTCAGGTTCTTGTGCTCGCGGCGGATGATCTCCAGACCCAGGGTATGGAAGGTGGAGACCATCAGCCCCCTCGCCTCCTTGCGGCCCAGGGTCTGGCCAACCCGCTCCTTCATCTCCCGCGCCGCCTTGTTGGTAAAGGTGACGGCGGCGATGTTGCGCGCGTTGTAGCCGCACTGCTGCACCAGATAGGCGATCTTGTTGGTGATGACGCGGGTCTTGCCCGATCCGGCACCCGCCAGCACCAGGCAAGGGCCGGAGACATACTTGACCGCTTCGTTCTGATTGGGGTTGAGCTTCATGGGCCGGATCTCTTGGCTTATGATGAGGGGCGGCATTGTAACAGAGATCCCGCAGGCAGCCGAAACCGCAGGCAGGATCCCGCCACTTCACCTTGTGTTTGCCCGCCATTTTCAGGATCATGACCGACTTTTCCAGACGAGATGAGGGGAGCATGAATCAGCAACAGCACGCCCTGCTGCGTAGCCAGTTTCCGGCCTTGGCGCAGAAGGTCAACGGTCACCCCCTGATCTATCTGGACAACGCCGCCACCACCCAGAAGCCGCAAGCGGTGCTGGACGCCATTGCGCACTACTATCGGGCCGACAACGCCAACGTGCACCGTGCCGCCCACGCACTGAGCGGCCGGGCCACCCGCGCCTTCGAAGATGCCCGCGAGACAGTGACCCGCTTTATCAATGCGCCTCGCAGTCACGAGGTGATCTGGACCCGCGGCACAACTGAGGCTATCAACCTAGTCGCCCAGAGCTGGGGGATGAGCGAGCTCAAGGCGGGGGACGAGATCCTGCTCAGCACTCTGGAGCATCACGCCAACATCGTCCCCTGGCAGCTGGTCGCCCAGCGCACCGGCGCGGTGATCCGGGTCATCCCCATCGATGAGCGGGGCGATCTCGATCTGGTGGCCTATCAGGCCATGCTGGGGCCACGCACCCGACTGGTGAGCGTCGCCCACGTCTCCAATGCCCTCGGCACCGTCAATCCGGTCGAGGAGATAGTCGCGGCCGCCAAGGCGGTCGGCGCCCTGGCCCTGATCGACGGCGCCCAGGCGGTGGCCCACCTCGAGGTGGATGTACGAACCATCGGCTGCGACTTCTACGCCTTCTCCGGCCACAAGCTCTATGGCCCGACCGGTATCGGCGTACTGTGGGGCCGCACCGAATTGCTGGAGCGGATACCCCCCTGGCAGGCCGGCGGCGAGATGATCGACCGGGTCAGCTTCAGCGGCACCACCTTCAACACCCTGCCCTTCAAGTTTGAAGCCGGCACCCCCCATATCGCCGGGGCCATCGGCCTCGCCGCCGCCATCGACTTTGTCACGGCGCAAGACAGGGCTGCGCTGGTGCGCCATGAGCAGGCACTCACCGACTATCTGGTGGCGGGACTGCGACGGGTGCCCGGCCTGCGTCTGATCGGTGAGCCCGCACGACGGGCTGGCGCCGTCTCCTTCCTGCTGGACGAGATCCACCCCCAGGATGCAGCCACCCTGCTCGACATGCAGGGCATAGCGCTGCGGGTCGGCCACCACTGCGCCATGCCGTTGATGGAGAGCCTTGGCATCGGCGGTACAATCCGCGCCTCGCTGGCCTGTTACAACAACCGCGACGATATCGACGCCCTGCTGGCCGCCCTGCACAAACTCAGTGACTTCTTCTAAGGCAGACAATCCAATGAACAGCCTCGCAACCTATACCCGGATAGGCGTTGAACCCGACGCAAATAGCATCCGTCAGCAGTTTGCCGCAGCAAACGGCTGGGAGAACCAGTACCGGCTCATCATCCAGCTCGGCAAGCTGCTACCCGCCTTGCCAACAGAGTGGCAACAGGAAGAGAACCGACTGAAAGGGTGCGAGAGCCAGGCCTGGCTGAAGGGAGGAAAAAGCGAGGATGGCTGCTGGCACTTTGCCTGCGACTCCGACGCCCGCATCGTGCGCGGCCTGATCGTCATCGTGCTGGCGGCGCTCAACCACCGGAGTGCAGAGGCCATTCGGACCTTCGATATGGACGGCTATTTCGCCGAACTGGGGCTGGAGAAACACCTGAGCCCATCGCGGGGCAACGGGCTCAGGGCAATAGTGCTGGGGATCCGGGATCTGGCGTCGGCGTAATAGAACGAACTCCTGATGGCGAGACGGACGATTACGCTTCGCTAATCGACCCTACGCTTTCTTTCTCTGCGCGGGCCCCGCGCTCGGCAATCTTCTTCAACACCCGGGACGCGGCCACCAGACCAAAGGTCGCCGTCACCGGCGTCACGGCACCGAAACCGGAGGCGCAATCCATCTTCATATTGCCGTCGCTTGCCGCCTTGGCCTGGCAGGTGCCACCATGGCCATCCGGATAACTCAGTTGCTCAGTTGAGAAGACGCACTCCACCCCGAACTTGCGCGCCGGATTCTTGCTGAAGTTGTGCAGCCGACGCAGGTCGGAGCGCACCTTGGCGGCCAGCGGATCCTGAATGGTCTTGGCCAGGTCGGCCACGGTGATCTGGGTTGGGTCCATCTGCCCGCCGGCACCACCGGCCACGATCACCGGGATCTTGTTGCGCTTGCAGAAGGCAATCAGCGCCACCTTCGCCTTGACCGAGTCGATGGCATCCACCACATAGTCAAACTCCCGCTTGATATGCTCGGCCAGGTTGTCGACGGTGACGAAGTCATCCACCTCGATCACCTCGCAATCCGGGTTGATGGCACGAATGCGCTCGGCCATCACTTCGGTCTTGAGACGACCGACCGTCCCTTGCATGGCATGGATCTGGCGATTGGTGTTGGTGATGCAGATGTCATCCATGTCGATCAGGGTGATCTGGTTGATGCCGGCACGGGCCAGCGCCTCGGCCGCCCAGGAGCCGACGCCACCGATCCCCACCACACAGACTCTTGCCCGGCTGAAGGAACGCAGCGCGCTCTGACCATAAAGACGGGCAATGCCCCCGAATCGCTGTAGATACTCTGCTTTCATACCACCACCTTGCTTGAGGGCGGCCATTATAGCGGCAACCATTCTCAGGGGCGATGATCGGATGATGACAGTGTTGATGCGAGCGGGAAATGAGTGTGGTGCCGGAAACGAAAAAAAGCCCAGTCTTTCGACTGGGCTTCTTGTTAGTGGCGGAGCGGACGGGACTCGAACCCGCGACCCCCGGCGTGACAGGCCGGTATTCTAACCGACTGAACTACCGCTCCGCATTCGGTTAGCTTTCGCTAAATCATGTGCCGCTTTTATGAGGTGTCATCCTCGCAGCCAGCGTCGTGATGTTGCACGATGCTGTTTAATTGGGTGCCTGGCAGTGTCCTACTCTCGCATGGCGAATGCCACACTACCATCGGCGCTACAGCGTTTCACTTCTGAGTTCGGCATGGGGTCAGGTGGTTCCACTGCGCTATTGCCGCCAGGCAAATTCTTCAATCCAGAAAGCTGACGTGAATAACAACTCGGCTAGTTTGCTTTGTCATTACCACTGAATTTGTAAGTAGTTCATGCACTTGCTACAAGTCTTCGAACACTTCTTGGGTGTTGTATGGTTAAGCCTCACGGGTAATTAGTATGGGTTAGCTCAACACGTCGCCGCGCTTACACACCCCACCTATCAACGTTGTGGTCTCCAACGGCCCTTTAGGACCCTCAAGGGGTCAGGGATGACTCATCTCAGGGCTCGCTTCCCGCTTAGATGCTTTCAGCGGTTATCGATTCCGAACTTAGCTACCGGGCAGTGCCACTGGCGTGACAACCCGAACACCAGAGGTTCGTTCACTCCGGTCCTCTCGTACTAGGAGCAACTCCCTTCAATCATCCAACGCCCACGGCAGATAGGGACCGAACTGTCTCACGACGTTCTGAACCCAGCTCGCGTACCACTTTAAATGGCGAACAGCCATACCCTTGGGACCGACTTCAGCCCCAGGATGTGATGAGCCGACATCGAGGTGCCAAACACCGCCGTCGATATGAACTCTTGGGCGGTATCAGCCTGTTATCCCCGGAGTACCTTTTATCCGTTGAGCGATGGCCCTTCCATTCAGAACCACCGGATCACTATGACCTACTTTCGTACCTGCTCGACCTGTCCGTCTCGCAGTTAAGCTGGCTTATGCCATTGCACTAACCTCCTGATGTCCGACCAGGATTAGCCAACCTTCGTGCTCCTCCGTTACTCTTTGGGAGGAGACCGCCCCAGTCAAACTACCCACCAGGCACTGTCCGCGAGCCCGATTCAGGGCCCTGCGTTAGAACATCAAACATACAAGGGTGGTATTTCAAGGACGGCTCCAGCGCAACTGGCGTCACGCCTTCAAAGCCTCCCACCTATCCTACACATGTAGGTTCAATGTTCAGTGCCAAGCTGTAGTAAAGGTTCACGGGGTCTTTCCGTCTAGCCGCGGGTACACCGCATCTTCACGGCGAATTCGATTTCACTGAGTCTCGGGTGGAGACAGCATGGCCATGGTTACACCATTCGTGCAGGTCGGAACTTACCCGACAAGGAATTTCGCTACCTTAGGACCGTTATAGTTACGGCCGCCGTTTACCGGGGCTTCGATCAAGAGCTTCGCTTGCGCTAACCCCATCAATTAACCTTCCGGCACCGGGCAGGTGTCACACCCTATACGTCCACTTTCGTGTTTGCAGAGTGCTGTGTTTTTGATAAACAGTCCCAGCCATCTGGTCACTGCGACTCCCGTCAGCTCCATCCGCAAGGGACTTCACCAACAAGAGCGAACCTTCTCCCGAAGTTACGGTTCTATTTTGCCTAGTTCCTTCACCCGAGTTCTCTCAAGCGCCTTGGTATTCTCTACCCGACCACCTGTGTCGGTTTGGGGTACGATGACTTGTAATCTGAAGCTTAGAGGCTTTTCCTGGAAGCAGGGCATCAATGGCTTCCGCACCGTGGTGCGTTCGTCTCGTGTCTCAGTGTTGTGTCTCCGGATTTGCCTAGAAACACCACCTACGCACTTTCACCAGGACAACCGTCGCCTGGCCCACCTAGCCTTCTCCGTCCCCCCATCGCAATTACAAGTCGTGCAGGAATATTAACCTGCTTCCCATCGACTACGCCTTTCGGCCTCGCCTTAGGGGTCGACTCACCCTGCCCCGATTAACGTTGGACAGGAACCCTTGGTCTTCCGGCGAGGAGGCTTTTCACCCCCTTTATCGTTACTTACGTCAGCATTCGCACTTCTGATATCTCCAGCATGCCTCTCGACACACCTTCGCAGACTTACAGAACGCTCCCCTACCACTCACACTTAGTGTGAATCCGCGGCTTCGGTGCCTGGTTTGAGCCCCGTTACATCTTCCGCGCAGGCCGACTCGACTAGTGAGCTATTACGCTTTCTTTAAATGATGGCTGCTTCTAAGCCAACATCCTAGCTGTCTGAGCCTTCCCACATCGTTTCCCACTTAACCAGAACTTTGGGACCTTAGCCGGCGGTCTGGGTTGTTTCCCTCTTCACGACGGACGTTAGCACCCGCCGTGTGTCTCCCGGATAGTACTTACTGGTATTCG
>NZ_CP137630.1:4217500-4290000 GCF_033348475.1 Aeromonas sp. XH
AACTGGCGGTAGAACAGAAATGCCTTGGGCAGCTCGTCCAGCCCGGTCAGCACGGTCGCCCCCGTGGTGGTCAGGCCGGAGAACGACTCGAAAAAGGCCTCGGAGACCGACATGCTCGGCACGTCGCTGAGGATGAAGGGGACGGCCCCCACGCTGCCCAGCACCACCCAGAACAGCACGACGATGAGGAAGCCTTCCTTGGACCTGAGATCTTTCTTCTGATGGCGGTTGGGGAACCAGAGCGCGGTGCCGAGCAGCAGGGCGATGAAGAAGGAGTTGACGAACTCGGCCCCCCCGCCATCTCGGTACCCAAAAGCCACCATCGCAGGCAGCAACATGGTCGAGCTGAACAGCGCGACCAGCAGACCCACGATACGGATGATGCTCAGAATCTGCATTCCGGCTCCCTCTTCAGACTAAAAGAGCGATGGATTCTAGCCATCTAGAGGACGAAGGGATACCCGACCCTGAGTTCGGTCGGTCAGTTCTCGCGCAACCTGGGCCCAAGCGGAGGATTCCCACGCCACCTGAAGAGTGACGCTGGCACCGTAGTCGGCCGCCAGCAATTGACCCTGATGGGTGGAGATCAGCGCCTCCACCGCCCCCATGTCGGTATAGTCGCACTGGATGAGGGAGGGGGTCTGCTGACGCTTGATCCGGGTCTCGAGCCGCTTGAGGGCGGCCCCCACGCCACCGCCGTAGGCCTTGACCAGGCCACCGGTGCCGAGCAGCACGCCGCCGTAATAACGCACCACCACGGCGGCGACCTCACCGAGGCCTGCCCCCATCAGCTGGGCCAACATGGGTTTGCCCGCCGTGCCCGAGGGTTCGCCATCATCGCTGAAGCCATACACCTGACTGTCCTGCGGGGCCCCTGCGACAAAGGCCCAGCAGTGATGCCGGGCCCCGGGGTGTTGTGCTCTGATGTCGTCGATCCAGGCCTTGGCGGCCGGCACTGTGGGTGTGTGGGCGATGAAGGTGATGAAGCGGCTCTTCTTGATCTCTTCACTCACCTCCACAGGCCCGACCGGTATGGGGTAATCCGCCGCCATCAGAGCCCTGCTTGCCTCGTCAGGTTCTCCACCCCGTTGGCGTGCAGGACCACGTTGTCTTCGATGCGGATGCCCCCATAGGGGCGCAGGGCCTCGACCCTGTTCCAGTTGACCCGCTTGCCCTGTTCACCCTGGCGCAGCGGCTCCAGCAGGCTGTCGATGAAGTAGAGGCCCGGCTCTATGGTGAACACCTGACCCACCTCCATCACCCGGGTGCAGCGCAGATAGGGGAACTGCTCGGGAGCGGGCAGATGGGTACCGCGCTCGTCCTGCATGAAGCCGCCGGCGTCGTGTACCTGCAGGCCAAGAAAGTGGCCCAGGCCATGGGGGAAGAACGCATTGGTGACCCCGGTGTGGATCATCTCGTCCACCGACATGTCCACCAGCTCGGTGGCTTGCAGCAGGCGCGCCAGCCTGTGATGCATCTGCAGGTGCAGCTCGCTGTAACGACGACCCGGCTTGATCTCCTTGATAATCTCCTGCTGCTGGGCGTCCAGCGCCGCGATCAGATCGGCGAACTCGCCCCGGCGCCAGGCCCAGGTGCGGGTGATGTCGGAGGCATAACCATGCACGTCCACCCCGGCATCGATGAGGAAGGAGTGGCGCTCCGCATCCGGCACCCGCTGGGTGGAGAGGTGGGTGTAGTGCAAGATGGCCGCATTGCGGTTGATGGCGACGATATTGCCGTAGGGCGCATCATTGGCCCCCTGCCCGACCGCCTTCATGTAGGCCAGGTTGATCTCGAACTCGCTCGCCCCCGCCATGAAGGAGTCCTTGGCCGCGATGTGGCCGCGCACGCCGATGCGGTTCGCATCGCGCAGGCACTCCAGCTCATAGGGCGTCTTGTAGGCACGGTGATAATGCAGATAGTTGAGCACCGCCTCTGGATTGGGTTGCCCCAGCCCCAGCAGCTCGGCCACCTCCAGGTGGCCCCCCAGATAGGCCCACTCCTGCTTGTTGGCCGGCAGGTGATCCGCCACCTGCTCAGGCCGGGTCAGGAAACGGATGTCGAAGAAGTCGACCCAGAAAGCAGTGGGCAGATCCGCCACCTTGTGCCAGAAATCCACCGGCCGGTAGAACAGCAGCACCGGCTGGCTCACCCCGTCCACCAGCAACCAGCAGTGGGGATTGTCCAGCACCGGCAACCAGGCCTTGAACTGGGGGTTCACCTTGAAGGGGTAATCCTGATCGTCGAGGAAGATGCGGTGGGTCTGGCCGGCATGGATGGCCAGTCCGCTCAGCCCCTGCTGCTGCAGTATGTCGCGGGTGCGCCGCTGAAGGGTGTCGAGATGCTGGGCAAAAAGTTGGCTGTAACTGCTCATGGCGTCCTGCTCCGGGCGAATGTGACTTCAGCATAACATCAAGCGAATCAAGGCTCGAGCCGCCAGGCTTTCGCTTCGTGAGGTAACGCATAGGTTACAGGGTTTTTGTTATTAAACGAAAACAGGCAATTAACAAACAAAGAACAATTCAATACACTGCCCACAGACAGTAGATAACAGCCGTCAGGAACGACTCATGCAAAACCTTTGTCTGTGGACACCGGATCAGGACAGGATGCAGCACTCCAACCTCCACAGGTTCATGGCCGAGGTCAATCACTTCCACGGCCTGCAACTGCGCAGCTACGCCGATCTCTATCAATGGTCGGTGGAGAAGACCACCCGCTTCTGGCCGCTGGTGTGGCAGCACTGCGGCGTCAAGGGGGAGCTCGGCAACATAGTGGCAGAGAACCGCCAGGAGATGCAGCGTGCCCGCTGGTTCCCGGACAGCCGGCTCAACTTCGCCGAAAACCTGCTGCGCCGCCAGGACGAGAGCCCGGCCATCATCTCCCGCATCGAAGGGAGCCCAAGCCGCGCCCTGAGCTGGCGCGAGCTGGCGGATCAGGTGGCCCGTCTGGCCCAGTGGCTGCGCAATCAGGGGATTGGTCGTGGCGATGTGATCGCCGCCTACCTGCCCAATATCCCGGAAACCGTGGTGGCCATGCTGGCAACCACCAGCCTGGGCGCAATCTGGACCTCCACCAGCCCGGATTTTGGCGAAGCCAGCGTGGTAGAGCGCTTCGGCCAGACCCGGCCGCGAGTGCTGTTTGCGGTGGACGGCTACCGCTACGGTGGCAAGGCCATCGACATACAGGAGAAGGTGGCCGGCGTGGTGAGCCAGATAGATAGCATAGAGCAGACGGTGATGGTCCCCCTGCTGGGCAACGCCCTGCAACTGGGTCACGACTGGCAGCAGGTGCTGGCCAGTCAGCCCAGCGCCCAGCTCGCCTTCGAGCCCATGGCCTTCAATGACCCGCTCTATATCCTCTACTCCTCCGGCACCACCGGCAAGCCCAAGTGCATCGTGCACGGCATCGGCGGCACCCTGCTGCAACATCTGAAAGAGCACCAGCTGCACTGCGACATCAAGCCGGGGGAGCGGATCTTCTACTTCACCACCTGTGGCTGGATGATGTGGAACTGGCTGGTCAGCGCCCTCGCCTCCGGCGCGACTCTGGTGCTCTACGACGGCTCGCCGTTCTACCCGGATGGCAACGTGCTCTGGGATCTCGCCCGCGACGAAGAGGTCGCCCTGTTCGGCACCTCGGCCAAGTATCTCGACGCCCTGCACAAACAGGGTTATGCCCCCATCAACAGCCACGACTTGCCGCACTTGCGGCTGATCTGCAGCACCGGCTCAGTGCTGTCGCCGGAGGGGTTTGACTACGTCTATCAGCAGATCAAGCAAGACGTGCAGCTCAGCTCCATCTCCGGTGGCACCGACATCTGCTCCTGCTTCGTCATCGGCAACCCGCTCAGCCCCGTCTACCGCGGCGAGAGCCAGGGGCGCGGCCTCGGCCTCGCGGTACAGGTGTTCAACGAAGCGGGCCAGCCGGTACAGGGAGAGAAGGGCGAGCTGGTCTGTACCAAACCCTTCCCGGCACAGCCCATCGGCTTCTGGGGGGACGAGAGCGGCGACAAGTACCACGCCGCCTACTTCGAGCGGTTCGACAACGTCTGGTGCCACGGCGACTGGATCGAGCTGACCCCGACCGGCGGCGTCCTGTTCTACGGCCGCTCCGACGCCACCCTCAACCCGGGCGGCGTGCGCATCGGCACCAGCGAAATTTACCGCTATGTCGAGCAGCTCGACGAAGTGGAGGAGAGCATCGTCATCGGCCAGCAATGGCAGCAGGACGAGCGGGTAGTGCTGTTCGTCAAGCTCAAGCCAGGTCTCATGCTGGACGAAGCGCTGCGCGAGCGCATCCGCCAGCAGGTGCGCCAGCACTGCACCGCCCGTCACGTGCCCGCCCGCATCCTGCAGGTGGATGCCATCCCCCGTACCAAGTCCGGCAAGATTGTGGAGCTGGCGGTGCGGGAAGTGGTGCACAACAGACCCGTCAACAACACCCATGCCCTCGCCGATCCCGAGGTGCTGAACCAGTATCGCGATCGTCCCGAACTGGCCAGTTGATAACAAACTCACATCCATCCGAGGCGCCGCAAGGCGCCTCTCTCTTGTCCATTCCGTGATGGAGAGCTTTTACTCGACAACTGTTAAACAAATGTTTTAAATAGGTGTTGAAAATGTCTCCTTTTGGATCAATAGTGAGCCTCGCCCCCTGCTGGGGATAAAGGAGCACCATTCCCCACAGAGTGGGAACAAGGAGACACTCTCATGATCTACCAAGGCGAAACCCTGACGGTCAGCTACCTCGAAGACGGCATTGCCGAACTGAGGTTCGATGCCCCGGGTTCAGTCAACAAGCTGGATCGCGCTACCCTGCTCTCCCTGAGCGAAGCGATCGCCGCATTAAAACAAGAACGTGAACTAAAAGGTCTGATCCTCACCTCCGGCAAAGACGCCTTTATCGTCGGCGCCGACATCACCGAATTCCTGGAACTGTTCGATCTGCCGCAGGAAGATCTGCTCGGCTGGCTGAAAAAGGCCAACGACATCTTCAGCGCCATCGAAGATCTGCCGGTACCCACCCTGTCCGCCATCAAGGGCCACGCCCTGGGCGGCGGCTGCGAGACCATCCTCTCCACCGACTTCCGCCTGGCCGACACCAGCGCCAAGATCGGCCTGCCCGAGACCAAGCTCGGCATCATGCCGGGCTTTGGCGGCACCGTCCGCCTGCCACGGGTGATCGGTGCCGACAACGCGCTGGAGTGGATCACCACCGGCAAGGATGTCCGTGCCGATGACGCCCTCAAGGTGGGTGCCATCGACGCCGTGGTCGCCCCCGCAGCACTGCAGGGCGCCGCGCTGCAGATGATCAAAGACGCCATCGCGGGCAAGCTGGACTGGCAGGGCCGCCGCGCCGCCAAGAAGGCCCCGCTGCGCCTCTCCAAGCTGGAAGCCATGATGAGCTTCACCACCGCCGCGGGCATGGTTGCCGCCGTGGCGGGCAAACACTATCCGGCCCCCATGGCCGCCGTGAAAACGGTGGAAGCCGCCGCCGGCATGGGTCGTGACGACGCGCTGGCCGCCGAAGCCGCGACCTTCATCAAGCTGGCCAAGACCGACGTGGCCAAGGCGCTGGTCGGTATCTTCCTCAACGATCAGCACATCAAGGCGCTGGCCAAGAAGGCCGCCAAGCAGGCAAGCAAGGCCACTGGCCACGCCGCCGTACTGGGTGCCGGCATCATGGGCGGCGGCATCGCCTACCAGTCCGCCAGCAAGGGCATCCCGGCGGTGATGAAGGACATCAACGAGAAGGCGCTGGCACTTGGCATGAATGAGGCCACCAAGCTGCTCAACGGCCAGCTCGAGCGTGGTCGCATCGACGGCATCAAGATGGGCCAGGTGCTCTCCGCCATCACTCCTACCCTCAGCTATGACAACGTCAAGCATGTGGATGTGGTGGTCGAAGCCGTGGTCGAGAATCCCAAGGTGAAAGCCGCCGTACTGGGCGAAGTGGAAGGGATCATCGGCGAAGACGCCGTGCTCGCCAGCAACACCTCCACCATTCCCATCTCCCTGCTGGCCAAGGGGCTGAAGCGCCCGCAGAACTTCTGCGGCATGCACTTCTTCAACCCGGTGCACCGCATGCCACTGGTGGAGATCATCCGCGGCGAGCAGACCTCGGATGAAACCATCAACCGCGTGGTGGCTTACGCCGCCGCCATGGGCAAGTCCCCGGTCGTGGTCAACGACTGCCCGGGCTTCTTCGTCAACCGGGTGCTGTTCCCCTACTTCTTCGGCTTCAACAAGCTGGTCGCCGATGGTGCCGACTTCGCCGCCGTCGACAAGGTGATGGAGAAGGAGTTCGGCTGGCCCATGGGCCCCGCCTACCTGCTGGACGTGGTCGGCATCGACACCGGCCACCACGCCGGTGACGTGATGGCGCAGGGCTTCCCGGCGCGCATGAGCAAGGAAGGTCGCACCGCCATCGACGTGATGTACGAAGTGAACCGCTTCGGTCAGAAGAACGGCAAGGGCTTTTACGCCTACGAGCAGGACAAGAAGGGCAAGCCGAAGAAGGTGGCCGACGCCGCTGCTTACGAGCTGCTGGCCCCCATCGCCAAGCCGAAACAGGATTTCGACAAGGACGCCATCATCGCTCGCATGATGATCCCGATGATCAACGAGGTAGTGCTCTGTCTGGAAGAGGGCATAGTTGCCACGCCAGCCGAAGCCGACATCGCACTGGTCTACGGTCTGGGCTTCCCTCCCTTCCGCGGCGGCGTGTTCCGCTATCTGGACACTATCGGTCTGGATCGCTACGTGGCCATGGCCGACCAGTATGCCGACCTGGGCCCGCTCTACCGCGTCAGCCACAAGCTGCGTGAGATGGCCGCCCAGGGCAAAACCTTCTACTGATTGCGGAAAGGAGATCCATTCATGAAAGACGTAGTCATTGTCGACTGTATCCGGACCCCGATGGGCCGGTCCAAGGGCGGCGCCTTCCGCAACGTGCGTGCAGAAGACTTGTCCGCGCACCTGATGACATCCATCCTGCTGCGCAACCCCAACCTCGACCCGAACGAGATCGAGGATATCTACTGGGGCTGCGTGCAGCAGACCCTGGAGCAGGGCTTCAACATCGCCCGCAACGCCGCCCTGCTGGCTGGCATTCCCAAGCAGGTGGGGGCGGTCACCGTCAACCGCCTGTGCGGCTCCAGCATGCAGGCGCTGCACGATGCCTCCCGCGCCATTGCGGTGGGTGATGGGGATATCTTCATCATCGGCGGCGTCGAGCACATGGGTCACGTGCCGATGAGCCACGGCGTCGACTTCCACCCCGGCATGGCCAAGTCGGTGGCGAAAGCCTCCGGCATGATGGGACTGACCGCCGAGATGCTCGGCAAGCTGCACGGCATCAGCCGTCAGCAGCAGGACGAGTTTGCCGCCCGCTCCCACCGCCGCGCTCACGCCGCCACTGTGGAAGGGCGTTTTGCCAGGGAGATCGTCGGGCTGGAAGGCCATGACGCCAGCGGCGCCCGCTTCTTCTACGACTACGACGAGGTGATCCGCCCGGAGACCACGGTCGATGGCTTAAGCCAGCTGCGCCCGGTGTTTGACCCGGTCAACGGTACCGTCACCGCCGGCAGCTCCTCGGCGCTGTCCGATGGTGCCGCCGCCATGCTGGTGATGAGCGCGGACAGAGCCAAGGCCCTCGGCCTCACACCGCGCGCCAAGGTACGTGCCATGGCCATCGCCGGCTGTGACGCCGCCATCATGGGTTACGGCCCGGTGCCGGCCACCCAGAAGGCGCTCAAACGTGCCGGTCTGACCGTCGGTGATGTCGACCTGTTCGAGCTGAACGAGGCGTTTGCCGCCCAGTCCCTGCCCTGCGTGAAAGACCTGGGTCTGCAGGATCTGGTGGACGAGAAGGTGAACCTGAACGGCGGCGCCATTGCGCTGGGTCACCCCCTCGGCTGCTCCGGCGCCCGCATCTCCACAACCCTCATCAATCTGATGGAGGAGAAGGATGCGACCCTGGGGGTTGCCACCATGTGCATCGGTCTGGGTCAGGGCATCGCCACCGTCTTCGAACGAGTGTAAGTAACGCCCTGGCCGGCTCGCCGGTCAGGGGGAAACAACAGACACGGGCCCGCCCCTGCATCCCGGCGCAGCGGGCCCCATCACAGGTGTTGGGGCCGCCTTTGCGACCCCGTTATCGAGTCTGTGGAGTGCGCCACACGGGGTGCACTCCTGTCGTCGGAATCTGCGTGTTGGCCGGCCCGTTTGGGTCGGCCTTTTTTATTCTTTTCCCGCGATCGGGGTCAATCCGGGGGCTATATTGCCCATAACTTCACATTAGAGGGGGGCCTTGCTTGCTTTTTGCTCCCCCGACAGGTTCAATCTGCACAAAAAAATGGGTGGATGCACATACATATGTCAACGAGCAAACAACTGCTTATCGTCGACGACGATCAGGAGATCCGCGAGCTGCTCAACGAATACCTGACCCGGGCGGGCTTTCAGGTATTGACCGCGGCAGAGGGCAACGAGATGCGCCAGCAACTCGCCCAGCACAGCCCGGACCTCATCATTCTGGACATCATGATGCCCGGCGACGACGGCTTTACCCTCTGCCAGCAGATCCGCCGCGACTCCCAGGTACCCATCATCATGCTGACCGCCGCCTCCGACGAGGCGGACCGGGTGATCGGCCTGGAGCTTGGCGCCGACGACTACATCGCCAAGCCGTTCAGCCCGCGCGAGCTGCAGGCCCGCATCAAGGCGCTGCTGCGCCGCGCCGAATTCCGCCAGCCGGAGAAGGAGAAGGAGCCGAGCCGCCGGCTGCGCTTCGCCGAGTGGACCCTGGACACCCTGAGCCACCAGCTGACCCACGACGACGGCAGCCTGCTGGACCTCTCCGGCAGCGACGCCATGCTGCTCGGCATGTTCCTGCAACAGCCCGGCGTGGTGCTGGACAGGGATACCATCTCGGACGCCACCCGCGGTCGCGAGAGCCTGCCCATGGAGCGCGGCATCGACGTGCAGATCAGCCGGTTGCGCCAGAAGCTGGGTGACAACGGCAAGAGCCCGCGCATCATCAAGACCATACGCGGCAGCGGCTACATGCTGATCGCCGAAGTCCACGAGATCCCGTAACAGGCAGGCTGTACGGCGAGAGGCACGAGTGGCCTTGAACGGCAAAAGAGAGGCCCATGACGGGTCAACGGCAAGGCGCAGAGGTAACCACCCCATGCTGATCGACAAGAGGCGCGAAAATCCGTGAGAACGAGATGGTTCTGGCGGGCCCTGGTGCCCCGCTCCCTGCTGTCGCGGATGCTACTGCTGTTGCTGCTCGCCATCCTGCTCTCCCAGACCATACTCACCGGCATCTGGATGCAGCAGATCCAGAAGCGGGAGCTGGAGGGCATGCTCAGCACCACCCGCAACCTGGCGCTGTCGGCCGCCTCCACCGTCAACTTCTTCAAGTCCCTGCCGCTGCAGTACCGCCACATCGCGCTGGATCAGCTGCGCAACATGGGGGGCAGCCGCTTCTTCGTGTCCCTGAACGAGGAGGAGATCCACATCAGCGCCATCCCCGACAGCGAGCGCAAGACGCTGGTGCTGAAGGAGGTGCAGGAGGTGCTGACCCGCAAGCTCTCCGACGCCATGGCCATCAAGGTGGACTTCTCCCGTCCCGAGGAGCTGCACGTCTTCAACAACGACACCCTGCTGGCGGACCTCCCCTCCTCCTGGGCCCGCTACACCCTGTCACTGGAGCCCATCAATCCGCCGGTGCTGGTGACCCAGATCGAGATAGAGCCGGGGGAGTGGCTCTACCTGGCGGCCCTGCTGCCCGCCCCCTATATGACGCTGGATGACACCGTGATGCCGAGCAACCAGGTGCGCTTCATCGCCCTGATGACGGTTTTCCTCTGCTTCTTCACCTTCATGCTGGTGCGCTGGCAGACCCGCCCCCTGCGCCGGCTGGCCAAGGCGGCGGTCAACCTCGGCAAGGACATCGACCAGCCGTCGCTCAAAGAGGAGGGAGCCTCCGAGATCGTGGCCGCGACCCGCGCCTTCAACATCATGCAGCAACGCATCCGCCGCTTCATCGACGATCGGGAGCGGCTGTTCAGCTCCATCTCCCACGATCTCAAAACCCCCATCACCCGGCTGCGGCTGCGAGTCGAGCTGCTGGACGACGAGGTGCAGATCGCCAAGTTCAACAAGGATCTCGACGAGCTGGAGCTGATGGTGAAAGGGGCGCTGCAGACGGTGAAGGAGACCGACATCCACGAGAACCTCGAGCAGATCGACATCAACGCCCTGCTGGAGCAGATGGCGGAGTCCATGAACCTGCACGAGGATCTGCTCACCATAGAGGGGCACTGCAAGTGGCCCTACCGCGGCAAGCTACTGGCCCTCAAGCGCTGCATCGGCAACCTGGTGGACAACGGCATCAAGTACGGCCAGAGGGTGCGCGTCATCATCATGGATGACGAGGAGATGCTGATCCTCTTCATCATGGACGAGGGCCCCGGCCTGCCGGAAGATCAGTTCGAACGCATCTTCGAGCCCTACTATCGCCTCAGCAACGACCCCTCCGGGACCGGGCTGGGCCTTGGCATCGCCCGCAACATCGCCCACGCCCACGGCGGCGATCTGGTGCTGGAAAATCGCCCCCAGGGCGGCCTGCAGGCCACCCTCTCCCTACCAAGGCAGTAATGTATGAAGTGGTTGTCGTTTTCTGTCATCGCCCTGCTCTCCCTGCCCGTTCGCGCCTCCCAGGTGGAGGTATTGCACTGGTGGACTTCCGGCGGCGAGGCCAAGGCGGTGGAAGTGCTCAAGTCGGAATGGGCCGAGCAGGGCAACCAGTGGAACGACTTCGCGGTGCAGGGCGGGGGTGGCAAGAGCGCCATGACGGTGCTCAAGAGCCGGGCCCTGGCGGCCAACCCGCCGGAGGCGGCCCACCTCAAGGGGTACGAGCTGCACGAGTGGGGCAGTCTGGGCTTCCTGCGCGATCTCACCCCCATGGCCGAACACCTCGGCTGGTACCCGCAACTGCCGCCCATGGTGCGGGAGACCCTGAGCCAGAACGGCGCCCTGATGGCGGTGCCCACCGGCATCCACAGGGTCAACTGGCTGTGGCTCAACCGCAAGGCGTTCGAGCGGCTGGGGCTCAGGCCTCCCACCGACTGGGCCCAGTTCGTGGCGGTGGCGGAACAGTTCAAGGAGAAAGGCATCACCCCGCTCGCCATCGGCAACGAACCCTGGCAGCTCGCGGTGCTGTTCGAGACGGTAGCCCTCGGCGAAGGGGGCAAGATCTTCTACCGCAAGGCCTTCCTCGAACAGGACAGCGCCACCCTGACCGGCCCCGACATGGTGCGGGTGCTGACCCGCTTCCAGCAGCTGCGCGCCTATGTGCCGGAGAAATACGCCGGCCTGAAGTGGCACCAGGCCACCAATCTGCTGGAGAGCGGCGGTGCCGCCATGCAGGTGATGGGGGACTGGGTCAAGGGGGAGCTGAGCGCCGGCAACTACCGACCCGGTGAGGATATCGAGTGCCTGCCGAGCCCCGGCAGTGCCGGGCTGTTCAGCTACAACCTCGACTCCATCGCCATGTTCAAGCAGCGGGACCCCGCCCAGCTGCAGGCCCAGGGCGAGCTGGCCAGGCTGCTGATGACGCCGAGATTCCAGGAGGAGTTCAACCGGGTGAAGGGGTCCATTCCGGCGCTCATCAAGCCGGACATGAGCAAGTTTGACCGCTGCGCCATCCGCTCCTATCAGGATTTCCTCCACGCCGAGCAGCAGGACAACCTGCTGCCCAGCATGGCGGAGGGGATGGCGGTGCCGACCAACATGCGTCAGGGGATCATGGATGTGCTGAGCAGTTTCTTCAACGATGCCAGGGCCAACCCGGAGCAGACGGCGCTGCAGCTGGAGCGCGCCATGCGCTCGACCCGATCCGGCGCGGAGCAGAAATGACAAAGGCGGAACCTGTCCGCCTTTGAATGCCGAGAGCCTGGCTCTCAGGAGGGATCGTTCTCGTCCTCATCCTCGTCGTAATAGTCGCTGAGCTCGATCCAGAGCCCCAGCCCTATCATCACCATGGAGCCGAACCAGGTACCGGTATTACCGATCGGGCTGCCCAGCACTATCATGGCGAACGACAAGAACCCCATGCCCGCGTAGGCTTGCAATCTGCCGTAGGAGACCTGCATATTCACACCTCCTTGTTGAATATGGTTCAATTTTTATATTACTCATCGAGCGGAGCCTGGGTAGAGCCGGTTCACATTTTGGTAGCATATGCTGCATAACCGCACCGCGGTTTGATTATTTTTTCGCCGTGAGTATCATTGCTGGCTGAATTGGTTGAAGGTTGATTATTGATGAGTGCTTTATTCTGCGATGCAACTCATGAGTTGGACGCAATCGGGCTTCGTTGCCCGGAACCCGTGATGATGGTTCGCAAGAAAGTGCGGCTGATGGCCGAGGGAGAGACCCTGCTGGTCAGCGCCGACGATCCCTCCACCACCCGCGACATTCCCAGCTTCTGCCGCTTCATGGACCACACTCTGGTCGCCAGCGAGACAGAGCAGGCCCCCTATCGCTATCTGATCCGCAAGGGTCAATAAGCCCAGTACCGGAGCAATCCATGACGATTACCCGAATCGGCACCACGGCCCGCTGGTCTGATGTTGTCATCCACAACGGCACCCTCTATGTGGTGGAAGTGCCCGCCACCGAGACCGCCGACATTCACCAGCAGACCCGTGAGGTGCTGGAAAGCCTGCAGCGTCTGCTGGAAGCCAACGGCTCCGGCGTCGACAGGATACTGATGGCCAACATCTATCTCAAAGACATCGCCGATATCGGAGCCTTCAACGCCCAGTGGGACGCCTGGATCCCTGCGGGTACAGCCCCGGTCAGAGCCTGCGTACAGGCCCGCCTCGCCCACGAAGGCTACAAGGTGGAAGTGCAGCTGACCGCCGCCGTCTAAGATTTCCCTGGCTTGAGATAGCAAGAGGCCCCGCCATGACTGGCGGGGCCTCTTTATTTGGCGCGAACCGGGCCGCTTAGGCGGTCGGGGTCAGGGTGATGGTCACCCGGCGGTTCTGGGCCTTGCCCTCGGCGGTGCTGTTGGTGGCCACCGGCTGATCCGGGCCCACACCGCTGATGGCGATGCGGCTGCCCGCCACGCCCTGACCGATCAGCTGGGCGGCGACGGCATCGGCGCGATCGCGGGAGAGCTTCATGTTCAGCTCGCGGGAGCCGGTGCTGTCGGTGTGACCGACCACGTTCAGCCGGGTCTTGTCGAACTCGGCCACCACCATGGCCACGCCGGACAGGGTGTTGGCACCGGCCGCCTTCAGCTGGGCGCTGGAGCTGTCGAAGGTGACGTTGTTCGGCATGTTCAGGATCAGCTCGTCACCGTTGCGGGTCACGCTGACCCCGGTACCTTGCAGCTTCTCGCGCAGCTTGGCCTCCTGCACGTCCATGTAGTAACCGATACCGCCACCCAGAGCCGCACCGGCCGCCACGCCGGTCAGGATGCCCTTCTTGCGATCCCCCTTGCTGGAGGAGAGAGCCCCCACGGCGGCGCCGGTCGCCGCACCGGCCAGTGCGCCCCAGGCCCCCTTGGAAGTCTGGGATTCACCGGTATAGGGGTTGGTGGTGCAGCCAGTGATGGCGACGGTCAGGGCAAGGGCAGGAACCAGTTTCTTGAAATGCATGAAAAATCTCCGAAAAAGAACGACGCTAGCCAATGGCCGCGCATTCTAACCCAGAGAGGCGCCAGAGTGTGACGCTGAGGATCGACAAAGCGCCACAAGGAAACCGGGTCTCCTTGTGGCGCAAAGATGGCGGAACCTGCACCCTGCAGGTCGGGCATCAATATTTGATGTCGCGGGCCTGGTCTCGCCCTTCCTGCTTGTTCTCGCGGTGTTCCTGGCGGCAGTCGGCGTTGCCGACCAGCCCCTCGCGGCACTCCTGCTTGGCGTCGCGGGATTCCTGACGGGTGTCCTGACGCACATCGCGGGCCTCGCGCCGCTGCCTGGCCTGCTCGGTGGCTTGCACGGGCAGTACCGTCGACAGGGCGGTGGCCGCCAGCAGCATGAATACAAATTTCTTCATGATGACTCCTGAAAGGGATGAAACGCAGCGGATCGGCGTCTCTCAATTATACACCGAGCCCGGTGGGGCCCGGCACATCAGTACTTGACGTCGCGCGCCTCGTCGCGGGCGTCCTGCTTGCTGTCGCGATGGTCCTGGCGGCAGTCGGCATTGCCGACCAGCCCCTCGCGGCACTCCTGCTTGGCATCGCGGGACTCCTGACGGCTGTCCTGGCGGATGTCACGGGCATCCTGGCGCTGCTCGCCCTGATTGGTGGCCTGGGCCGGTACGGCGGCAAGCAGGGTGCAGGCGGTCAGCAGGGCGGCGCCCAGGCGAGAGATGGCAATGGTCATGGGCACTCCAATAAGGGTTGACGGCGGGGGAATGCTCCCGGCCTCAATACTTGATATCACGAGCCGCTTCACGGGCATCTTGCTTGTGGTGGCGATGCTCCTGACGGCAATCGGCATTGCCAAGGAACTCTTCCTGGCGGCAGTCGCGCTTCTGTTCGCGGGACTCCTGGCGGACTTCCTGGCGCAGATCCCGCGCGTCGCGGCGTTGCTGGGCTTGTTCGGTGGCCTGGGCCGGCAGGGCCACCAACAGGGTGCAACCGGCCAGCAGGGCTGACAGCAACGCGCTACGGCCAAAGCGAGGAGTTGAGGTCTTCATGTCGAGGCTCCTGTATGGATGGACGGACGTCGGGGCGGTCACGGGGATCAGTACTTGACGTCGCGGGCCTTCTCGCGCACGTCCTGCTTCACCTCACGCTTGTCCTGGCGGCACTCGTAGTTGTCCTTCTGGTCGTTCTCGCGGCAATCCTGCTTGGCGTCGCGGATCTCGGGACGCACCTCCTGGCGCACGTCGCGGGAGTCCTGGCGATCGGTCGCCTGGGCGGGCAGGGTCGCCAGCAGGGAGCAACTGGCCAGCAGCAGGCTGGCGAGGGTACGGGGGCGGAATGAATTCAGTGACATAGGGAAATCCTCGTGATGGATATCCCGATTCTGGGCAGCCACGACTGTATGCCGGCTGTACCGGCAGCGAAAATGGGCTCCCCACGGTGGCGGCTTCTGGCATGGCAGGGACCAGCCAGCCATGCTCGTTCATCTTGGCAACCACCGGCATCCCGAGGCACCGACCAGGGTGACACAGGTGGCCTTGCAAGCCCCGGCAGAGACATCCTCGAGGTGCGCGAGGCGCTGAGCCAGGTCCTTCAACCCTGCTGATTCGGGCCCAAAGAAGAAGGGAGGCCCAGGCCTCCCTTCTTCGCTCACTCCCCCATTCACTCCGGCATCGCTTGCTGGCATTCGGCGTGACAGGGGCAGGTCACCAGGTGATCGTTCACCATGCCCACCGCCTGCATAAAGGCGTAGCAGATGGTGCTGCCGACGAAGGTAAAGCCGCGTTTTTTCAAGGCTTTTGACATGGCATCCGACTCCGGCGAGGTCGCCGGAATGTCGCCATTCCCCTGGCGCCGGTTGACCATGGGGGCGCCGCCCACGAAGCCCCACAGATAATCGACAAAGTCGATGCCTTCGGCCTCCAGCGCCAGATAGGCGCGGGCATTTTTGATGATCGACTGCACCTTGAGCCGGTTGCGGATGATGCCGCTGTCCTGCATCAGCCGCTCCACATCCCGGTCGTCGAACTGGGCGATGCGCACCGGATCGAAGTCCGCATAGGCGCGATGGTAGCTCTCGGTGCGCTTGAGGATGGTGATCCACGACAGCCCCGCCTGCTGGCCATCGAGGCAGAGCTTGGCAAACAGCTCGCGCGGGTCATACACCGGCCTGCCCCACTGCTTGTCATGGTATTCGATGTATTCCGGGTCCTTGGTCACCCAGGCGCAGCGCAGTTCCATTTCCTCTCCCCTGTCATTTCATCGGCCATCCACAGGCCGCTTCCGCTGGCGACATCATAGGGCAAGCGGCAGCATAGCCCCACTAATCCCCTGTAATTTCGCCTATTATCCGACCATGCCAGACGGTATACTCCCTCGGTTCACATTCAGCAAATCTTGCTCTGATTTCATTTCGCGCGAAAAACACTATGCAAAAATTCGATGTCAAAACCTTTCAGGGCCTGATCCTGCAGTTGCAGGACTATTGGTCCCGCCAGGGCTGTACCATCATTCAGCCGCTGGATATGGAAGTGGGTGCCGGTACCTCCCACCCCATGACCTGCCTGCGCGCCCTGGGCCCTGAGCCCATCGCCTGCGCCTACGTCCAACCGTCCCGCCGTCCCACCGACGGCCGCTACGGTGAGAACCCGAACCGCCTGCAGCACTACTACCAGTTCCAGGTGATCATCAAGCCTTCCCCCGACAACATTCAGGAACTCTATCTGGGCTCCCTGAAGGAGCTGGGCATGGATCCCGAGATCCACGACATCCGCTTCGTGGAAGACAACTGGGAAAACCCGACGCTGGGTGCCTGGGGTCTGGGTTGGGAAGTGTGGCTGAACGGCATGGAAGTGACTCAGTTCACCTACTTCCAGCAGGTGGGCGGCCTCGAGTGCAAGCCGGTCACCGGCGAGATCACCTATGGTCTCGAGCGTCTGGCCATGTACATCCAGGGCGTGGACAGCGTCTACGACCTGGTCTGGTCTGACGGCCCCCTGGGCAAGACCACCTACGGCGACGTCTTCCACCAGAACGAGGTGGAGCAGTCCACCTACAACTTCGAGCACGCCGACGTGGACTTCCTGTTCCACTGCTTCGAGCAGTACGAGAAGGAAGCCCAGTC
Source organism: Aeromonas sp. XH (assembly GCF_033348475.1). Classification (NCBI taxonomy): domain Bacteria; kingdom Pseudomonadati; phylum Pseudomonadota; class Gammaproteobacteria; order Aeromonadales; family Aeromonadaceae; genus Aeromonas; species Aeromonas sp. XH. The sequence goes on from NZ_CP137630.1 coordinate 4,234,302, forward strand.
CCTGCTGGCACTGGAGAAGCCGCTGCCGCTGCCCGCCTACGAGCGCATCCTCAAGGCCGCTCACTCCTTCAACCTGCTGGATGCCCGCAAGGCCATCTCGGTCACCGAGCGTCAGCGCTACATCCTGCGCATTCGCACCCTGACCAAGGCCGTGGCCGAGGCCTACTACGCCTCCCGCGAGGCGCTGGGCTTCCCGATGTGCCAGCGTGGCAATAACGAGCAGCAAGGTTAAGGAACGGACATGGCACAACATACATTTCTGGTAGAGATCGGCACCGCCGAGCTGCCCCCCAAGGCCCTGCGCTCCCTGGCCGAAGCCTTTGCCGACAACCTCAAGAGCGAACTGACCAAGGCCGACCTGGCCTTCGGCGACGTCGAGTGGTTCGCCTCACCGCGCCGTCTGGCGCTGAAGGTGAGCGCACTGGCCGGCGAACAGCCGAGCAAGAGCGTCGAGAAACGCGGCCCGGCCGTGGCCCAGGCGTTCGATGCCGACGGCAAGCCGACCAAGGCCGCCGAAGGCTGGGCCCGTGGCAACGGCATCACAGTCGAGCAGGCCGAGCGTCTGATCACCGACAAGGGCGAGTGGCTGGTTCATAATGCCCGCGTCGAAGGCCGTCCGGCCCGCGAACTGCTGGGTGAGCTGGTCGCTTCATCTCTGGCCAAGCTGCCCATCCCCAAGATGATGCGCTGGGGCGACAAGACCATCCAGTTCGTGCGTCCTGTCTTCACCGTGACCCTGCTGCTGGATGGGGATCTGGTCCCCGCCCACATTCTGGGGATCGACTCCGCCCGCACCATCCGCGGCCACCGCTTTATGGGCGAGGCTGAGTTCCAGATCGATACCGCCGATCAGTACCCGCAGATCCTGCAGGAGCGCGGTAAGGTCATCGCCGACTTCATGGCGCGCAAGGCCAAGATCAAGGCTGACGTCGAGGCCGCCGCGGCCGCCTTCGGTGGCGTGGCCGATCTGGACGACGCCCTGCTGGAAGAGGTCACCGCCCTGGTCGAGTGGCCCGTGGTGCTGACCGCCAACTTCGAAGAGAAGTTCCTGGCCGTTCCGGCCGAGGCCCTGGTGCACACCATGAAGGGCGACCAGAAGTACTTCCCGGTCTACGACAAGAGCGGCAAGCTGCTGCCGAAGTTCATCTTCGTCACCAACATCGAGTCCAAGGACCCGAGCCAGATCATCAGCGGCAACGAGAAGGTGGTGCGCCCCCGTCTCTCCGACGCCGAGTTCTTCTTCAAGACCGACCTCAAGCAGAAGCTGGCCGACCGCCTGCCGCGCCTCGAGACCGTGCTGTTCCAGCAACAGCTGGGGACCGTGCGTGCCAAGGCCGCCCGCATCGAGGCCATGGCCGGCTTCATCGCCGCCAAGGTCGGTGCCGACGTGGGCCAGGCCCAGCGTGCCGGTCTGCTCTCCAAGTGTGATCTGATGACCAACATGGTCGGCGAGTTCACCGACACCCAGGGTGTCATGGGGATGCACTACGCCCGTCACGACGGCGAAGCCGAAGCGGTGGCCCTGGCCCTGAACGAGCAGTACATGCCGCGCTTCGCCGGCGATGCCCTGCCGTCCGGCCTGGTCTCCTGCGCCGTGGCCCTGGCCGACAAGTTCGACACCCTGGCCGGCATCTTCGGCATCGGTATGCTGCCCAAGGGTGACAAGGATCCGTTCGCCCTGCGCCGCGCCGCCATCGGTGCCCTGCGCATCATGACCGAGAAGCAGCTGGAGCTGGATCTGGTGGAGCTGGTCGAAGAGGCCGTCAGCGTCTACGGTGACAAGCTCACCAACAAGACAGTCGTCACCGACGTGGTCGACTTTATGCTGGGCCGCTTCCGCGCCGCCTATCAGGACGAAGGCATCGGTGCCGACGTGGTGCTGGCCGTGCTGGCCCGCCGCCCGACCCGTCCGCTGGACTTCGATCGCCGCGTCAAGGCCGTCAGCCACTTCCGCACCCTGGATGCCGCCCTGGCCCTGGCCGCCGCCAACAAGCGCGTCAGCAACATCCTGGCCAAGGTGGAAGGTGAACTGCCGACCGTGGTCAAAGCTGAGCTGTTGCAGGACGCCGCCGAGCAGGCGCTGGCCACCCAGATTGCAGCACTGCAATCCGAACTGGCCCCGCTGTTCGCTGCCGGTGACTATCAGGCCGCCCTCACCCGTCTGGCCGCCCTGCGCGAGCCGGTCGATACCTTCTTCAACGAAGTCATGGTGATGGCCGACGACGAGGCCCTCAAGGCCAACCGTCTGGCGCTGCTCAACAACCTGCGCAACCTGTTCCTGCAAGTCGCGGATATCTCGCTGCTGCAGTGATGCTGGTTGGGTTTGTGATATTAAAAACGGCGCCGTTAAGGCGCCGTTTGTTTTGTTACGAGAGATACATGGTATCAACTGATGGCATGTATGTTCTACCGGAAATTAATTACCACATACTCCGGATTGTGCGAGTTGCACACTATCTTTGGAAATTACGCGTTTGCCTTCTTCCTCAGAAACAGCCTCCAGATTGGCACCGCCGACAAAGACACCCATTTTTATATATTGGCGTACAAAATAGTTCTTACCTGGCTCGGTGAAAATAGAGAGTTTGTTATCAGAGAACTCTGATTCTGTAGAAATGTCGTGATTCTTTCCAGCTGTTACCTGCTTATAAAAGAAAGTCCGATCAGCAGTTTCACCGACACATTCAGCATCAACGTAGACATCTTTCTTTAGCGCCTTGCCTACAAAACTGTCTCGATAGATATAAAGTCCAGCCATATTATCTTTCGGTGCCGGAAATGCCTTCAACTTGGCACTTTCCTGAGTACTTGCCATTGGAACACTGCTGGCGCAACCAGCCAAAAACATGGCACCCAATATAGATGAGGCCAATGCCAGTTTTTTACAAACCATTAAAAATTCCCCGTACAACATTTAGCCTGAATTTATTTTTTGTTATCAAGAAACACTATCCCTGACAGGCATGAATTTGACCATATGTCTCTTTAATCTGCTAGCAACACTTTATATTTGATTCCTAGAGACATGCACGATGTGACAGACATCAAACTGATATATGCGAAATGACAGAGCCCCTAGGTTAGATGAGCCGTCAGGCGTAATCGGACGTTCGCGTCACTGGATTTTCCCTCCATCACGGCCAAACCTAATTTCCCCTCCCGTTGGCAACCCCTGTTTCACGGCAACAACCGCAACCAAGGCGACTCGTTCGTCCGATTATGCCGCGCCAGTTTACCCCACATGGGGTGATGGTATCTGGTGCAGACCACAGCCTGATGAAGGCTGCCGCTTATGGTTGCATTCGATGGGCCAGCAGGTAGTCGATCAGGGCGCGTACCCGGCCGGTCTGGGCGCTTTCCCGCCGGTAGTAGAGGTGCAGGCCGGGGTGGGTCACCCACCAGGACTCCAGCACAGGTATCAGGGTGCCGGCGGCGAGATGGGGGGTTGCCACCGGCTCGATCATCTTGCCGATGCCCAGCCCCTGCCTGGCGGCATCGATCATGGCGTCGGTGTCGTTGACGATAAGCGCAGTGCCCATCTCCGGGGCCGGCGTGTTGTCGTCGAGGGCCAGCCGCAGCGCTGACAGGCGGTTGGAGGTGGTGAAGCGGTAGCGGATCAGCCGATGTTCGCTGAGCTGCGCCGGCGTCATCGGCTCGCCGTGCCGGGCCAGGTAGTCGGGGGAGGCGAACAGCGCCTCGCGCAGGGGGCCGCTCAGCGGCCGCGCCACCATGCCCTCGTCGACTCTGTCGCCTGAGCGAATGCCGAGATCTATCCCCTCCCGCAGGATGTCAACCGTGGCGTCCGAGAGGTGCAGTTCCAGCTCGATCTCGGGGTATTGGCGGCAGAAACCGGCATAGAGCGGCTGCAGGAAGCTCTGGAACACGAAGCGGGGTAGGGTCACGCGCACCTTGCCGGCGGGGGCGCGGCCATGCTGCCCGACCCGCTCCAGGGCGCCATCGAGCGTCGCCATGGCGTGGCCGGTCTGATCGTGCAGCTGCTGCCCCGCCTCGGTCAGCTCCATGCTGCGGGTGGTGCGCCGAAACAGCGCCAGTCCCAGGGTCTGCTCCAGCTGCTTGAGGGCCAGACTCACGGTCGGGGCCGACATCTCGAGCCGGCGGGCGGCGCCGCGGATCGACCCCTCCTGCACGATACAGTGGAAAATCATCAGGCAGTGGAAGGTGGATCCTTTCATGGTGGCAGCCGCCATTGTTAGTTGATGACTAACAATCATTTTGCCCAATCCCGTCTAAAAATAAACAGTTCTCCCCCTTATAGTGGCGCCAATCCATCCAACACGGCATTCACAGGAGAACGCATCATGAGCAAGGTGCTGGTCATTTCCGGTCATCCCGACCTGTCCCACTCTTTCACCAACCGGGTGATCCTCGGCGAGCTGGAGGAGGCCGTCGACCACGTCCGGGTGCGGCGCCTCGACCAGCGCTACCCCGATGGCCGCATCGACGTGGCGGCCGAGCAGCAGGCCCTGCTGGACGCGGACATCCTGGTGTTGCAGTTCCCCTTCTACTGGTACTCGGTGCCGGCGCTGCTGAAGAAGTGGATCGACGAGGTGATGACCTTCAACTTCGCCTACGGGCCTGAGGGGGACAAGCTCAAGGGCAAGCCGCTGCTGCTCTCCCTGACCGTGGGCGGGCCGCAGGAGTCCTACCGCACGCTCGGGTACAACCACTTCGCCATCCCCGAGCTGCTCAAGCCCCTGGAGCAGCTGGCCTACCTGACCGGCATGGTCTTCGAGCCGCCGATCTGGAGCCACGGCATGGTCTATATCCCGGGGATCTACAACACCCAGGAGCTGGTCGAGGCGCGCGCCCGCGACCACGCCGGCCGGCTGATTGCCACCCTCCGGACATTGCAGCAGGAGCGTTGAGGGAGAGCAGCCTCACGTCAGCAGCTTTCACGCCCCCCGGGATGGGCATGGGCGGCAGGCACTGATATGTTGGTGCCATCCATTGATCACCGACCGAGACAGCCATGCAACGCAAGACCCTGGCTCTGCTGCTGGCCAGCCATCTGCTGGTGGGGGCTGCCGGCTTCGCCGCCGGCATCTATCTGCTGCCCATCCTGATCGCGCCGCCCGCCCCCAGCGGCGAACAGGTCGCGTCCCGTCAGGCGCAGGCGACCTATCAGGGCACCTTCAAACGGGAGCGGCAGGACAGCGATCGTCTGCACTGGGGGGAAGGCAAGGTGAGCATAGGGCCGGACGCCATCAGCCTGATGGGCAGGCTGGCGCCGGGCCCCGACTACCAGCTCTATCTGTCGCCCGCCTTCGTCGAGACCGAGGCAGATTTTGCCCGCCTGAAGGATCGGATGGTGCATGTCGGGCCGGTGAAGACCTTCGACAACTTTATCGTGCCGCTCCCCGCCGGCATCGACCCCGCCCGCTACGACACCGTGATCGTCTGGTGTGAAACCTTCGGACAGTTCATTACCTCGGCCCGTTATCGGGAATGAGAGCCTGCCACCCAGGCGCGTCTCGCAGGCATACCGCCAGCGAGCCCCATGCAAAAGGCGCCCGACGGGCGCCTTTTGATGATCGGCCGCGACGCCGCCGACCAGCTGCACACAACGTCTTACTCCACTGGTGCCATCAGATGCTGATAGGGGGTGCCAGACCACATGATGTAGGGGGCAGAGGTATCCGGATCTGCACCCTTCGGATACATGTCGTAGAAGGCATCATCCGCCCCGACGATCATCACGTGGGGTCCGGTCTGCAACCAGTTGTTGCTGGTGGTGGGCTGGGTCGCGTAGGGGTCGGTGTTGCTGGCATCGGTGCCGCCCTTGAGCATGTACATGAAGCCAATCTTGCCCTTGGGCGGCATCTCGTGGTTGATCCAGGCATGGGCCCAGGCCATCGCCGCCGCGTCCATGCACATAGGATCCGGCCCCGGCGTGGCCGGGTTGTCTGGCATGCAGGTGAAGCCATTGCCGCCCTCGCGCAGGGTGCGCATCTTGCCGTCCGCCCCCATGGCGACGACGGTGGCGCCGGCCCCGACCTTGACGGGGGCCGCCGCCATGGCGCTGGCGATCATCGCCTCGTCTGTCATGGCTGGCATGCCGGCCTGCTCTTCGGCCTGGACCGGCGTGGCCAGGGTGATGGCCGCGAGCACGCCCAGGGCCAATAGGTGTTTGCACATAACATCTCTCTCCCGGTTGGGTGAATACGATGCAAAACAGGATCACGCACGGCCTGACTACCATGGCGGCCGTGCTGCCGGGCAGCAGCTGTCTGGTGGATGGACGGGGTGATCGAAAGCTGGCAGCCCGCAGGCAGTGACGCGCAGGTGCCATCTGTCTGACTATAGCCCCTCCGGGTCCCTTCGCCGGTGGGGCCAAAGGGACCGGCTATCGGGTGGAGTTTCGCCGCGGCGCCAAGCTGCCGGAGCAGATGCTGACCAGGGGGGTCGCGCCGGGCAGGCTGTCCGACATCGCCACCGTGGAGCAGGGGATGGGCAAGCTGCTCAAGGGGCGCAGCGACCGCTATGTGGAGCAGACCCTGGTGGCCAGGCAGTCGCAGGCCACCCCTGAAAGCTTGCCCCCGACGCTGTCCAGGCCCCCTCCCGGATAACCATGGGTCGCCGGTCCCTGTGCCCTCTTGCCCCTTTCGTCTCGACACCATAGAAAACGGCGCCCGAAGGCGCCGTTGCTCGCAGCATCGCGGGTCTATCACCCCTTGTAGGCGGGCAGCAGCTCGACCATGTTGAGCAGGTGGAAGGCGGCGGTCAGCACGCCAAAACCGATCACCAGGGCGATCATCAGCACCCCGCCGGGGGCGCGGAAGCCTTCGCCCTTGTCGCCCTGAGCCGCCCGCACCTTCCAGGCCAGCAGCGGCGGTATGATGCAGGTCCAGAGGGTTGCGACGGCACCGGCGTAGCCGATGGCCACCAGGAAGCCGAACGGGAACAGCAGGGAGAGCACCAGGGGCGGCACAAAGGTCACCGCCCAGGACTTGGCGCGGCCGCCCCGGCTGTTGTCGAACTTGAACAGATCCGCCAGGTAGTCGAACACCCCCAGCCCCACCCCGATGAAGGAGGAGAGGATGGCCGCCATGGAGAAGGCGTTGAGGGCGCTCGCCACCGCCCTGGATTCGATCACCGAGCCCAGCGCCTTGAGCAGGGCGTCCACGTTGCCCCCCTCTGCGATCACCGGGCCGAACTCGCTGCGCGGCAGGTTGCCAAAGACGCTCACCAGCCAGACGAGGTAAAACGCGAGCGCGATCAGGGTGCCCCCCAGGATGGCGCGGCTGGCACGCTTCTCCTCGCCGTAATAGGCGCGCATGGACGACACCGAGTGGTGATAGCCGAAGGAGGTGAGCGCCACCGGCAGCATCACCAGGGCATAGGGGGCGTAGTGGGTCTCGCTGCCGACCCGATCCAGCAGCAGATCCAGGCGGACGTTCATGGACAGGCCCGAGATGCCGAAGGCGAAGCTCAGCCCCATCAGGATCACCAGCAGCACCGAGATGCGGTCCACCGCCCGGGTGGAGTGCCACACCAGCAGGGAGAAGGCCAGGGTGAAGAGGATGGAGGAGAGCTGGCTGCCCATCCCCGTCATGCCTTCTATGATGAGGCCGGCCGAGGTGATGTAGGCGTAGAGCAGAATGCCGCCGACGAAGTAGACGCTGAGGTTGTTGAGGGCGTTCACCTTCTCCCCCAGCAGATCCCGGGTCACGGTATCGAAGGAGACGCGCAGGGGGTAGCCACGATAGGATTCGAGCAGCATCCAGCCGGAGACCGTCATCACCACCATGGTCAGCGCCACCGCGAGCATGGACCAGAGGCTCCAGGCCCCCGCGCCCGCACTCGGCAGGCCCAGCATGCCAGCCCCCACACAGACGCCGGCAATGATGCATGCCCCGCCCACCAACGATGGTTTATGTTCCATTTACTTCCCCAAAGACGATTGTTGATCTGGTCGCGACCGCGGACCGTTGCATCTGCTACGCCGGTTGTCATCGTAAGATCGCGATCATCTGTGCTATCGGTGCCCAGCCGCTTGCTGCTGCGTCAGCGAGGCAAGACGTGGCTGAGGCCAGCTACCGATCCCAACATGGCAGCAGGGCCGCCATGTTGGGGGTGTGACTTTACCCTGCTCACCCCCGGGTATCAAATGTTGGCGCCATTCCCCTGGAGTCACTCCCCCGTGCGCCCCGCCTGCCGCGGGCACGGGACTATACTCAAGCCGGTTTTCACGGCAAGGAGCCATCCCATGGACAGGAAGTTCGTCATCAGCGCCCTCTGCTATGCCCTGCTCGGCATGGTGCTGGGCATCCATATGGCCGCCAGCAAGGATCACGGCCAGTTCGTGACCCATGCCCACATCATGCTGGTCGGCTTCGTGGTCTCGTTCATCTATGCCCTGTGCCACCGGCTGTGGCTCGACAACCCGAGCGGGCGGCTGGTGTCCGTGCAGTTCTACCTGCACCAGCTGGGGGCGCTGGTGATGTCGGCGGGGCTCTACCTGCTCTATGGCCGGCTGCTGCCACCGGAGCGGGTCGACCCCCTCCTCGCCGCCTCCTCCCTGGCGGTGCTGATCGCCATGGGGATCATGCTGGTCCTGCTGATGCGCCACCGATCCCGGCCGCAGCCATAAACAACAAAACGGCGCCCAAGGGCGCCGTTTCACCGTGATGGGGCCAGGCCCCGCTTTATGCCGCACTCATCCCGTATAGAGAGGCCGCATGCCCGCCCTTGCGGATCACCCCGTATAGACGGGCAACATGCCCGCCATGGCCATCAGATGGAAGATGGCGGTGAGCACCCCGAAGACGATGACCGCCAAGATCATGGGCTGGCCGCCGGGAGCCTTGAAGCCCGCCTCTTGTGGGGCCAGCTCCCGGGACTTCTTCGCCAGCAGGGCGGGAATGATGCAGGCCCAGACGGTCGCCGCGGCCCCGGCGTAGCCGATGGCCACCACGAAGCCGAACGGGAACAGCAGGGAGAGCACCAGGGGCGGCAGGAAGGTCACGGCCCAGGACTTGGCGCGGCCCTGGCGGCTGTTGTCGAACTTGAACAGATCCGCCAGATAGTCGAACACCCCCAGCCCCACCCCGATGAAGGAGGAGAGGATGGCCGCCATGGAGAAGAGGTTGATGGCCTGGGATACCTGTCTGGACTCGATCACCGAGGCCAGCGCCCCGAGCAGCACGTCCACGTCGCCCCCCTTGGCGATGACGGGGCCGAAGGCGCTGCGGGGCAGATTGCCGAAGATGCTGAGCAGCCACAGCAGGTAGAGCGCCAGGGCGATCAGGGTGCCCCCCAGGATCGCCTGCCTGGCTTTCTGCTCCTCGCCGTAATAGGCGCGCATCGATGCCACCGAGTGGTGGTAGCCAAACGAGGTGAGCGCCACCGGCAACATGGCCAGGGCGTAAGGGGCGCGGCCCAGCTCCTCGGCAAAGGAGTTGAACAGCTTGGCGGTGTCGACCTTGCTGGCAAGCCCGGAGACCCCGAACACGAAGCTCAGCACCATAAAAACGATCAGGACGACCGAAATCCTGTCCACCGCTCGGGTCGAATGCCAGACAAACCAGGAGAACACCAGCACGAACAACACCGAGGCCAGCTGGCTGTCGATGCCCAGCAGGCCGCCCAGGATGAGACCCGACGAGGTGATATAGGCATAGAGCAAAATGCCGCCCACGAAATAGACGGTGAGGTTGTTGAAGAGATTGATCCTGTGACCGAGCAGATCCTTGGTCACCGAGTTGAAGGAGGCGGTCAATGCGTAGGGTTTCAGGGCTTCCAGCAGCATCCAGCCTGAAACCGTCATGACGACCATGGTAAGAATGATGGCGAGGGTTGACCAGCTGGTCCAGGCCCCGGCTCCCGCGCTCGGCAGCCCCAGCATGCCGGCACCGACACAGACGCTGGCAATGATGCAGGCCCCTCCGATGACGGACGGTTTCGATGTCATGTGTTGTCACTCCCGAAAATTCACAAGGCTGTGAAAAAAAAGGGCACAGAATAATCTGTGCCCCTGACTCGTTATGCTTCTACTAATTTTTCAGTTTTGGTGCAGGCCGCTTGATTGTTATTGTCGACCTCCTTCAGACGGGCGGTGAAGTGGCGCAGCACCGCCGGCTCGTAAATAAAGTCGAGCCCCTTCACGTTTTTGGCGTTCTTCTTCACCTCGCCGAAGGCCTCGATAACGAAGTCCATGTGGGTCTGGGTATAGGTGGCACGCGGTATGGTGAGGCGCAGCAGCTCCGCCGGGCAGGGGTGCTGCTTGCCGGTGGCGGGGTCACGCCCCAGCAGCAGGGAGCCTATCTCCACCGCCCGGATGCCGGCCACCTTGTAGAGCTCGCACGCCAGGGCGTGGGCCGGGAACTGATCCGCCGGGATGTGCGGCAGCAGCTTGCCCGCATCCACGAAGGCCGCGTGGCCCCCCGCCTGCTGGCACACCACGCCGATGGCTTCCAGCCCGTCCACCAGGTACTGCACCTGGCCGATGCGATAGGCCAGCCAGTCCTGGCGCATGCCGTCACGCAGGCCCACCGCGAGACGCTCCATGGCGCCCCCCTCCAGGCCACCGTAGGTCGGGAAGCCCTCCTGCACCACGCACAGGGTGCGGCACTCGGTGTAGACGTCCAGCATGCTGTCGTCCTTGAAGCAGAGCAGGCCCCCCATCTGCACCATGGCATCCTTCTTGGCGGACATGGCGAGACCGTCCGCGTACTTGTAGGACTCCTTGGTGATCTCCTCGATGGTCCAGTTCGCGTAGCCGGGCTCCCGCTGCTGGATGAAGTAGGCGTTCTCGGCGAAGCGCGCGGAGTCCATGATGACGGGGATGTCGTACTTTCTGGCGATCTCGTACACCGCCTTCAGGTTGGCGATGGAGACCGGCTGGCCGCCGGCGGAGTTGCAGGTGATGGTGCTGACGATGTAGGGCACGTTGGCGGGGCCCGCCTCCAGGATGGCTTCCTCGAGCTTGACCAGATCGAAGTTGCCCTTGAAGTCGGCGGTGACAGAGGTGTCGAACGCCTCCCTGGTGTAGACGTTCTTCGCCACGCAGCAGTTGATCTGGGTGTGACCCTGGGTGGTGTCGAAGAAGTAGTTGGAGAGCGCCACCATCTTCTTGCGATCCAGCCCCTTCTCCTGCTCCCGCTTCTTGATGAGCACCGGGATGTAGATCTGCTCGGCGCCGCGCCCCTGGTGGGTGGGAATGGTGAGGGAATAACCGAAGATCTCCTGCACCGCCTGCTGCAGCGCATAGTAGCTGCGGCTGCCGCTGTAGGCCTCGTCACCGCGCAGCATGGCGGCCTGCATGTCCTGGGTGATGGCGCCGGTGCCGCTGTCGGTCAGCAGATCGATAAAGACGTCCTCGCTGTCCAGCAGGAAGGGGTTCATGCCCGCCCGGACGATGGCCTCCTCCCGGTAGGCGCGGGTGGTGCGCTTGACCGGCTCGATGACACGAATGCGGAAGGGTTCGGGCAGATGCTTGAAGTTTTCCATAATATAAACACCCCAGAGTTAAATATTCAGAATGTGTCTCATCCCCCGCCGAAAATAGAATATCCGGCAGACAGAAAATATTGAGAATGGGTGCACGACATCGCCTCGCAAAATAAACAAGCGAAGACAGGTGCAGACTATTTCAGATTAGGTATTCAGACGGGCGCGTTGCATTGCGGGAAATGCAGCGGCACCGCAGGGATATTACAGCGGGAAGAAGAACGCGATTTTATGGTCCAGGGTAAACCACTTGGGATAGCTGACCTTGATATTCATGTTGTTGCTCATCTGGTTGGAATTAACAACGCCAATTAACAGGGTCCATTATGGTGAGCCCTTGCATATGATCAATTGCAACATGAGCAATTTGGGATGGCGATAACAATTTGCCGGGGGAAATTTATACAGGTCGCCGTCGCATCGGGGCGGGCACTGTCCCACCCCGATGCACGCGGCGACTCGGTGGCTCAATGGTTCAACCAGGGCAGCCGTTGCAGCAGGTCATAGCGCTCCGCCAGCGGCGTCTGGCTGACCCAGAGATCCAGCAAGCCGTAGGAGAGCAGCGGCAGCACCAGCAGCAACAGGCAGAGCAGCCCCAGCAACTGGCGAGGGGCGAGCCGGCGCCCTTGGGAGCCCAAGTGCAGCGCATCGGCCCGCTTGGGGCAGGCGGCCACACAGCTCTGGCAGCTGGTGCACTCGAGACTGCGCACCGCGATGAGCTGGTGTACCTGGATGCGCGACGGGCAGGCCCGGCTGCACTTGTCGCAGTCGTGGCCCGCGCTGCGCAGGCAACGGGCCGGGTCACGGCGAATGCGCAGCACCGTCAATAGACCCAGCAGGGCCAGCCAGGCGCCATAGGGGCAGAGGTAGCGACAGAACCCCTGCCGGAAGGTGGCGGTGAGCAGCAGCACCCAGACAAGGCAGAGGCCCGAGATCGGGGTCAGGTTGAAGAAGAAGGCCCCCATCTTCATGTCCGCCGCCTGATGGTAGGGGCTGGCGAGGTAGCCGGGCAGGGCGGCGCCTGGCACCGCGATCAGCACGATAAACAGCAGGAAAGCAAGCACCAGAAACTTCTGGCCGCGCAACACCACATCGAACCAGCGCGGCGGCGTCCACTCCCCCGCTATCCATCGGATGCGCAGGCCGTGCAGCCACTCGCCCACCAGCCCGAGCGGGCAGAACCAGGCGCAGAACGCCCTCCCCAGCAGCAGGGCCGACAGCGAGAGCACCAGCACAGTCACGGTGGCCGCCGGATGGTGGGGATCCACCAGCCCCTGCCCGAGCCAGGCCCGCAGCCCGAGCCCGCCAGCGATGGGCAGGAAGCCGTCCACCACGTCAGGGCGCACCAGCCAGGGGCTCATCCCCTGCCCCAGCTGCCAGACATGCAGGCCGTACTGCAGCGTCACCAGCCCCCAGCAGAGCAACAGCATCTGCCGTGTGCGCGTCCGCAGCCACTGGCTGTCGAGCGCCTCGAGGGCGGGCAGCGGCCGCCGCTGGTGCCAGAGGGAAAGCGCGCCGGCCACCAGCCCCATGCCGAGCCAGAGCAGGCTGTCAGCCGCCAGCAACCAGAGCATGAGCAGCAGGCCGAGGGCAAGACGCCACTGCCAGCCCGATCGCGCCTGCCACGCCAGCAGCACCAGATAGGCCAGGCCGGCGGCCATGGTCACGGCTTCGATCACGCTCATGTTTCCCTCACTGCCTCATCCACCACTGGCGGCAAGGATAACGGACATCTGAATTGACTGTTTTGATCTACATGGGCAGAGGGGGACATTTGCGCCCAATGCCCCTCCCCATGGTTGAACCTTATGCCTTGCGGCTGTTGAACAGCGGCTGGTCGGATTCGGCCTGTGCGGCCCAGAAGTGGATGTTGAAGCGGGCATCCTCCGACAGCTCGACCCTGTGCCAGTACTGGGGCGGGCTGGTGGCAAACCCCCCGGCCCGGATCACCAGGCTCAGCTCAGGCTCCTCGGCCTGCTCGTCGGCAAAGCCGTGATAGGTGACGGTGCCCTCCATCACGCAGAGCTGGCCGAACACCCCGGCCGCGGTGTTGTGGTGGGTGAGCAGGGCCTGGGGCACATTCTGACGGGTGAAGAAGGGGGTGGAGCGGCGCACTACCCAGTGAGACGGAATCAGTTGCATGGCCATATCGGTTCTCCTCGAGTGGCCGGGTCACCCCGGCCGGTGCAATGAAAGGGGTTAACGGGGCAGCTGACGCAGCAGCGGGAAGGCGGCGCTCATCTGGTCGCCCCCCACCACGAAGCCGCACAGCTCGCCGGCTGGGTCGCGCGCCTCGGCCACCATGCCGTGGCTGTTCCAGCGGCACTGCCAGGCGAGATCTTCACCCCGGGTACGACCCGCCAGTTGCAGCGGGTAGCGCGGCGTCTTCACCTTCACCAGCATGGGCGGCAGGGTCAGCGGGGTCGGCGTGCCAAGCAGGGTACGCGCCAGCGCATTGGCGCCCAGCACTATGGGTTGCAGGAAGGGGAGCAGCTGACCCTGCCACTGCACGCAATCCCCCAGCGCGAAGATATGGGGATTGCTGGTCTGCAGCCGATCGTCGACTAGGATGCCGCGCTCCACTGCCAGCCCGGCCCCCCGGGCCAGGGCCAGATTCGGCCGCAGGCCGATCGCGGCGATCACCAGATCCTGCTCGCTGGTGCGGCCATCGGTCAGAGTCACCCGCCAGCCATCGCCCGGCTGGCCGTCTATCCTGGCGAGACCTGTCCCGAACTGCAGGCTGACCCCCTGGCTGCGCAGCGCCTGTTGCAGCGGCTGGGTCAGGGTGGCGGGTAGCAGGGCGCTGAGCGGGCTGTCGGCCAGATCCAGCAGGGTGACCTCGCGGCCATCGCTCGCCATGTCCATCGCCAGCTCGCAGCCGATGAGGCCGGCCCCCAGCACCAGGATGCGGCGGGCCTGCTGGATTGCCCCCTCGGCGGCGGCATACTCCTGCTGGCTGTTGAGGGTGACCAGATGCTCGCTGCCCGGCAGCTCGGGGCGTACCGCACTGGCACCGGTGGCCAGCACCAGCTGACCATAGGGGAAGCTGCCCTGCTCGGTCAGTACCAACCGCCGGGCAGGGTCGATACCGAGCACCGGGCAGTGGGGCAGCAGCGCAATGCGCTGCTGCTCGGCAAAGTCGCTGCCACTCTGGCGGGTCATGGCCGCGGCGGCACAGCCCCGGCTCACCACATGGCTCAAGTCCGGCTTGTTGTACTCGTCGCCGCTGTCGGCGGTGATGAGGCGGATGGGCTGCTCGGCGTCCAGCTTGCGCAGGCTCTTGACCAGCTGCTGGGCGGCGAAGCCGCTGCCGATCACCACTGTCTCGTCGCGCTGGGGGATGGCACTCATACGCAAGCCTCCACAGCGCAGGGTTCGAATACCTCCTTGCCGATGCCGCAACCCGGGCAGAGGAAGCTGTCCGGTACCTGGGCCCAGGGGGTGCCCGGCGCCACCCCCTGATCCGGCTCGCCCTGGACCGGGTCATAGACCCACTGGCAGACGGTGCAGAGCATGGCCTGGTCGTCATCCCATTCAGCCGCCGGGGCGGCTTTCAGCTCTGCAACCACAGCAGCGGGCACCACGGGGGCAGGCGTCGCCTGGGTTGTGGTGATCGGGCGGGGTGCGTCCAGCGGGTGCAGCGCCCACTGACGGGCGAGCCGGCGGCCATGCTCGCGGCATTCGGCCAGCGCCGAGCCATCCGGCCGCCACTTGGCCTTGAGGGAGAGGCTGATGTCGAAGCCCGCGTCCATCAACCGGGTCTGGATCCGGTCCACGGCGCCGCCGGTCCAGCCGTAGCTGCCGAAGGCCGAGGCACGCTTGTTGCGGAACCGCAGGCCGGTGATCTCTTCGAGCATGCCCGCCACCTTGGGCATCATGACGTTGTTCATGGTGGAGGAGCCCACCAGTATCCCCTTGGAGCGGAACACCTGGGTCAGGATCTCGTTCTTGTCGTGGCGGGCCACGTTGTAGATCTTCACCGCCACGCCGGGGTCCACCTCGTGGATGCCCTGGGCGATGGCGTCAGCCATCATGCGGGTGTTGTTGGACATGGAGTCGTAGAACAAGGTGATGCGATCTTCCTGATAGTGATCGGCCCACTCCAGGTATTTCAGGATGATCTGGGTGGGGTCCTCACGCCAGACGATGCCGTGGGAGGTGGCCACCATGCTCACCGGCAGGTTGAAGCCGAGCACTTCCTTGATCTTGGCCGTCACCAGCGGGCTGAAGGGGGTGAGGATGTTGGCGTAGTAGCGCTGGCACTGCTCCATCAGCTCGGTCTGGTCCACCTCGTCATTGAACAGGTGCTCGTCGCAGTAGTGCTGGCCGAAGGCGTCGTTGGAGAACAGCACCGCATCTTCTGTCATGTAAGTCATCATGCTGTCGGGCCAGTGCAGCATGGGGGTCTCGATAAATACCAGCTGCTTGCCGTTGCCGATGTCCAGGCTGTCACCGGTCTTGACCGGGTGGAAGTTCCACTCCGGGTGGTGATGATGGCCGGTGATGGAGTCGATGGCGTTGTGGGTGCAGTAGATGGGAGTGCTGGGAATGCGGGCCATCAGCTCGGTCAGGGCGCCGGCGTGATCCTCCTCGGCGTGGTTGATCACCACATAGTCGATGGCGGCGAGATCGATCTCCGCCGCCAGGTTCTGCACGAACTCGCGGCTGAACTTGTGATCGACGGTGTCGATCAGCACGTTCTTCCCTTCGCGGATGAGATAGCTGTTGTAGCTGGTGCCCTTGTGAGTCTTGTACTCGGTGCCGTGGAAGTCGCGCACCTCCCAGTCCCGTTGGCCGACCCAGTGGATGTTGTTCTTGACGTGAATGCTCATCAGGCAGTTCCTCGAATGCAATAGTGGATGTTCGACTGAACCAGCTATTGCAGCGGACGTGCCAAGTTATAACTCATTGATTTTTATCTAACTCAATTTCAATTATTGTCATTTAGACAATCACCACATATAGTCAAAATCACAAACACACTGTCATTTGGACAATTCTCGTGATCTCGACCGACAGCCTGGCGCGCATCGCCCTCGACCTGCAACTCGGCATCTCCCATCAGGACAGGTTCCACCGCCTGATCCAGAGCGTGCGCAGCCTGCTGAACTCCGATGCCTCGGCTCTGCTGCGCTACGAGGGGGGCCAATTCATCCCGCTGGCCATCGACGGCCTGATGCAGGACGTGCTGGGTCGCCGCTTCGCCCTCAGGGATCACCCGCGCCTCGAGGCCATCGCCCGCGCCGGCGACGTGGTGCGCTTCCCCGCCGACAGCAGCCTGCCCGACCCCTATGACGGCCTGCTGCCGGATCACGACGACTTCAAGGTGCACGCCTGCGTCGGCCTGCCGCTGTTCTCGGAGCAAACGCTGATCGGCGCCCTGACCATAGACGGCATGAACCCGGCCCAGTTCGACGGCATCAGCGACGAGGAGCTGCGGCTGGTGGGCGCCCTGGCCGCCGCCGCCCTCGACAATGCCCTGCTGCTGGAACGCCTCGCCCGCCAGAGCAGCGAGCCCCTGATCCCCGGCACCCGGCCCGGCCCTGAGCAGCCGGAGATGATCGGCCAGTCCCCCGCCATGGCCCGGCTGCGCCACGAGATAGAGGTGGTGGCGAACTCGGAGCTGAACGTGCTGATCCTGGGGGAGACCGGGGTCGGCAAGGAGCTGATCGCCAAGGCGGTGCATGGCGGTTCCCAGCGCGCCAAGGCCCCGCTGGTCTACCTCAACTGCGCCGCCCTGCCGGAATCGGTGGCCGAAAGCGAGCTGTTCGGCCACGTGAAGGGGGCCTTTACCGGCGCCATCCACAACCGGGCGGGCAAGTTCGAGCTGGCGGACAAGGGCACATTGTTTCTCGACGAGATAGGGGAGCTGTCGCTGGCGCTGCAGGCCAAGCTGCTGCGGGTGCTGCAATACGGCGATCTGCAGCGGATCGGTGACGACACCCCCCTCAAGGTGAACGTGCGCATCCTGGCGGCTACCAACCGGGATCTGAAGCAGGCGGTGGTCGAGGGGCAGTTTCGGGCCGATCTCTACCACCGTCTGAGCGTCTTCCCGATCCAGGCCCCGGCGCTGCGCGAGCGCCCCGGCGACATCCCCCTACTGGCCGGTTACTTTTGCGAGCGCTGCCGGCTCGGCCTGGGGCTGGAACGGCTGCGCATCCAGCCCCAAGCGCTGCAACTGCTCGAACGCCACGACTGGCCCGGCAACGTGCGGGAGCTGGAGCACGCCATCCACCGCGCCGCCGTGCTGGCGCGGGCCGAACAGGGCAGCCCCTCGCCGACCCTGGAACCCCACCACTTCAACCTGGGGACCACGGTTTCATCCCTGCCCGCCGACACCGTCAGCCAGCCCGCCTCCCCGGCCATTGCCGGCTTGGGCCTTCGCGCCGCCACCGATCTGTTCCAACGCCAGCTCATCGAGCAGACCCTGGCCGCCCATGACGGCAACTGGGCCGCCACCGCCCGCGCGCTGGATCTGGACGGCGGCAACCTGCACCGGCTCGCCAGGCGGCTCGGCCTCAAGGCCTGACGACTCCCCAGATATGAGCAGTCCAAAAACAAAAACCCCCTCGCGAGGGAGGGGGTTTTTCATGGCGTTGCCTCGCGGGCGACGCGGGGATCAGCGCAGGGACTTGACCGAGCGGCGCACGATAAGCTCCGGCTGCACCGTCATGGACTCGACTTCCAGCTCCTTGTTGCGGATCCGGCTCACCAGCTGCTGCACCGCCAGCAGACCGAGTTCGGCCTTGGGGTGGCGGATGGTGGTGAGCGGCGGGCTGGAGAAGCGGGCCATCTCCACGTCGTCATAGCCGATCATGGAGATGTCGTCCGGCACCTTGACCCCGGCTTCCCAGGCGGCACAGATGGCGCCGATGGCCATGGGGTCGTCGAAGGCGAACACCGCGGTCGGACGCGGCTTGAGGGCCAGGATGCGCTGCATGGCATCGAAGCCGCTCTGGCTCTCGTAGTCTCCCTCGAAGATCTGCTCGTCCTTCAGGGTCAGGCCCTGCTCGGCCAGGGCATCGCGCACCCCGTCCAGCCGCTGCTGGGTAGTCGGTTTGGCGAGGTGCCCCGTAATGCAGACGATGTCGGTGTGGCCCTGCTCCAGCAGATGGCGCACGGCCAGCCGCGCACCGATGCGGGCGTTGTCGTTGATCACGTTGGCGAAGTCGCACTCGTTGCCCCAGTCCAGCACCACCTGCGGCACGTTCTTGTGGATGCGCAGCATGTCCCTGAACTGGGTATCGATGTCGGTTCCCAGCACCAGCAGGCCGTCGACCCGCTTCTCCATCAGCATGCGCAGATAGTGCTGCTGGCGGGGAGGCTGGTTCTCCGTATTGCAGAGGATCAGGCTGTAGCCCTGCTCGAAGCAGTAGGCTTCCACCCCCTGCACCACTTCCGCGAAGAAGGGGTTGGCGCTGGTCGTCACCAGCATGCCGATGGTCTTGGTTGCATTTATCTTGAGGCTGCGTGCCACCGAATTGGGCGCGTAGTTGAGTTCTGCCACCGCCTCAAGCACTTTCTGGGTCGCATCTTCGCTGACCCGACGGGTGTGATTGAGTACATGTGAGACGGTGGAGATGGATACGCCTGCCCGTGAGGCGACATCCTTGATTGTGGCCATCTCTGTCTCCTGAAGATCAAAGGCGGAACAGTAGCAGATTTCCCGAATAAAGGCTTGGTTTTAACGAGAGCTGCCAGTGAATTGTCAATCTTGGCTAATCTAGGCGGTCATTTCTTTTTGCGCAAACGAATTTTGGTCAAAATGAGAGCGAACGCAGAATGAAATATCGTCAGTTTTTTACTCTGTTTTTCCACCACACCACCCGGTGTTGTGAATATGTTAACCAACCAAAACAGAATTTAATCCCGATACGGAAAAAATGGCAGGTTGTTTGCTCCAAAAAACGACCCTCCACCCCCACCCGGTTAGTATCTTTAACATCTTGTTATTGCACGGCGAGGAATGATAGAACCTTATCTATCGCCGGGCTGGCGGGACACAGGCTCGGAATGACGTGCATAAAATGAAACAATTCACTGATTAAGGGACGAATCAATGCATAACTTCAACAAAATAGCGGTCAGGGCAGCGGTTTCTTTGGCCCTGTTTGGCTCGGTATCCATGGCCAATGCGGCCGATACCATCAAGATCGGCATCGCCGGCCCCCTGACCGGCCCGGTCGCCCAGTACGGTGACATGCAGTTCACCGGCGGCAAGATGGCGGTCGAGCAGATCAACAAGGCGGGCGGCATCAAGGGCAAGCAGATCGAAGCCGTCATCTATGACGACGCCTGCGATCCCAAGCAGGCCGTGGCCATCGCCAACAAGGTGATCAACGACGGCGTCAAGTTCGTGGTCGGCCACCTCTGCTCCGACAACACCCTGCCCGCCTCCGACATCTATGAAGATGAAGGGGTGCTGATGGTGACGCCGGCCTCCACCAACCCCAAGATCACCGAGCGCGGCTACCAGCTGACCCTGCGCACCATCGGCCTGGACAGCGACCAGGGCCCGACCGCCGCCAAGTACATCATCGAGCAGGTCAAGCCCCAGCGCGTGGCCGTCATCCACGACAAGAAGCAGTACGGTGAAGGCATCGCCTCCAGCGTGAAGGCCGCCCTGGACAAGGCCGGCGTCAAGGTCGTGGCCTATGAGGGCATCACCGCCGGGGACAAGGACTTCTCCGCCCTGATCGCCAAGCTGCAGAAAGAGAACGTGGACTTCGTCTATTACGGCGGCTACCACCCGGAGCTGGGTCTGATCCTGCGCCAGGCTGGCGAGAAGGGTCTGAAGGCCAAGTTCATGGGTCCGGAAGGCGTGGGTAACAAGGACATCTCCGCCATCGGCGGCCCGGCTTCCGAAGGCCTGCTGGTCACCCTGCCGAACAAGTACGACCTGGTGCCGGCGAACGCCTCCATAGTGGAAGCCTTCAAGGCCAAGGGTCAGGACTCCTCCGGTCCGTTCGTGTGGACCACCTACGCGGCCATGCAGGCCCTGGCGGCCGGTATCGCCAAGGCGGGTGAGGATGACCCGGCTGCCGTGGCTGCCGCCATCAAGGCCGCACCGATCGACACCGTCATGGGTCCCCTGACCTGGGCACCGAACGGTGACCTCAAAGGCTTCGAGTTCGGTGTCTTCCAGTGGCACGCCGACGGAACCTCCACTCAAGTCAAATAATCTGCCAGTCGGGGTGACATGAGTCACCCCTCCTTTCTTTGCGGGCAAGTACAGGGAACGCGGTATGTCCGAACACCTTCTTTACCTGGTTCAGCAGTTGCTGAACGGATTGACCATAGGCAGCACCTATGCGTTGATCGCCATCGGCTACACCATGGTCTACGGCATCATAGGCATGATCAACTTCGCCCACGGCGAGGTCTACATGATCGGCTCCTACGTCGCCTTCATGGTGATGGCCGGGCTCATGATGATGGGCATCGACAGCACTGTGCTGCTGCTGGGGGGCGCCTTCCTGGTCAGCATCATCATCACCGGCAGCTATGGCTGGACCATAGAGCGGGTCGCCTATCGCCCGCTGCGGGGCGGCAACCGCCTGATCCCCCTCATCTCCGCCATCGGCATGTCGATCTTCCTGCAGAACATGATGCGGATGGCACAGGGCTCGCGCGACATCGCCATGCCCACCCTGATCTCCGGGGGCTGGTCCCTCGGCGGCGAGGACGGCTTCCAGGCCAGCCTCTCCTACATGCAGCTCATCATCTTCGTGGTGACCTTCGTCACCATGCTGGCGCTGACCCAGTTCATCGGTCGCTCCCGCATGGGCCGCGCCTGCCGCGCCTGCTCCGAAGACATCAAGATGGCGAACCTGCTGGGCATAGACACCCATGTGGTCATCTCCATCACCTTCGTGCTGGGGGCCGCCCTGGCCGCCGTCGCCGGGGTGTTGCTCGGCATGTACTACGGCGTCATCAACCCCTATCTCGGCTTTATGGCCGGTCTCAAGGCATTTACGGCAGCGGTACTGGGCGGCATCGGCAGCATCCCGGGTGCCGTGCTGGGCGGCCTGCTGCTCGGCGTGGTGGAGGCACTCACCGCCGGCTACCTCAGCACCGAGTACAAGGATGTCATGGCCTTCGCCCTGCTCATCTTCGTGCTGCTATTCATGCCGACAGGCATCCTGGGTCGCCCGGAGGTCGAGAAGGTATGATGCAACATCAATTCATTCATGCACCTATCACCTGTCTGATGCTGCTGTTCATGTCCATATGCAGCATCCTGGGTCGCCCGGAGGTCGAGAAGGTATGAAAAAGCAATTCATCCATGCCTGCATCGCCAGCCTGATGCTGCTGGTGCTCTCCTTCTGGCTGCTCGGCTTCGAGCTGGAGACCGACGGCTCCCGCCTGCTGGTGGTGAGTCGCCTCGATGTGTCCCTCGCCTGGCTGCTGGGGGGCGCCACCCTCGTCTTCTGGTTCCAGATGCTGCGCGGCCAGATCGCGCGCCTGTTCCAGGCCTCCATCAGCGGCTTCTCCGTCGGCTTCACCAAGCTGGTGCTGCCGAGCCCGGAGGAGGCGCCCAAGCTCTATAACTTGACTGCCGTGCTGGTGCTGCTGTTCGCGGTGAGCTGGCCCTTCATGGCCTCTCGCGGCGCCATCGATCTGGCCACTCTCACCCTGATTTACATCATGCTGGGGCTGGGACTGAACGTGGTGGTGGGCCTCGCCGGTCTGCTCGACCTCGGCTATGTCGGCTTCTATGCGGTCGGCGCCTACAGCTACGCCCTGCTCAACACCTACTTCGGTCTGAGCTTCTGGGAGTGTCTGCCCATCGCCGGTCTGCTGGCGGCCACCTTCGGCTTCCTGCTCGGGTTCCCGGTGCTACGGCTGCGGGGGGACTACCTGGCCATCGTCACCCTGGGCTTTGGCGAGATCATCCGCATCCTGCTCAACAACATGACCACCCTGACCGGCGGTCCGAACGGGATCTCCGGCATTCCGAAACCGACCCTGGGGGGGCTCGAGTTCAACCGCACCGTCAAGGATGGGGGCTTTGGCACCTTCCACGACTTCTTCGGCATCGCCTACAACGCCAACCACAAGGTGATCTTCCTCTACCTGATGGCCCTGGTGCTGGTAGTGGCGACCCTGTTCGTCATCAACCGCCTGCTGCGCATGCCGCTCGGCCGTGCCTGGGAGGCGCTGCGGGAAGACGAGATCGCCTGCAAGTCCCTGGGGCTCAACCCCACCATCATCAAGCTGACCGCCTTCACCATAGGCGCCTGCTTCGCGGGCTTTGCCGGCAGCTTCTTCGCCTCCCGCCAGGGCTTCATCAGCCCGGAATCCTTCGTCTTCATCGAGTCGGCCATCGTCCTTGCGATTGTGGTGCTGGGAGGCATGGGATCCCAGATCGGGGTGGTGCTGGCTGCCATCGTGATGACGGTGCTGCCGGAGCTCGCCCGCGAGTTCAACGAATATCGCATGCTGATGTTCGGTCTCTTGATGGTATTCATGATGATCTGGCGGCCGCAGGGACTGCTGCCCATGAGTCGACCCCATATGGAGCTGCGTAAATGAGCAACAATCAACCATTGTTGGATGTCTCAGATCTGTCGATGCGCTTTGGCGGCCTGCTCGCAGTCAACGGCGTCAAGCTGGATGTGGAAAAGGGGGAGGTGATCTCCATCATCGGCCCCAACGGGGCGGGCAAGACCACCATCTTCAACTGCCTGACCGGCTTCTATCGCCCGAGTGGCGGTGTCATTCGCTACAAGGGTGAGGAGATCCAGGGGTTGCCCGGCCACCTCATCGCCCGCAAGGGCATAGTGCGGACTTTCCAGCACGTGCGCCTGTTCAAGGAGATGACAGCGGTGGAAAACCTGCTGGTGGCCCAGCACAGGCATCTCAATACCGGCTTCATCGCCGGCCTGTTCAAGACCCCCTCCTTCCGCCGCGCCGAGAAAGAGGGGCTGGAGCAGTCCGCCTTCTGGCTGGAAAAGGTGGGCCTCAAGGATCTCGCCAACCGCGCCGCGGGGAACCTGGCTTACGGCCAGCAGCGCCGCCTCGAGATCGCCCGCTGCATGGCGACCCGGCCCGAGCTGCTGATGCTGGATGAACCAGCCGCAGGCCTCAACCCCAAGGAGACCGACGAGCTCAACGAGCTCATCTCCAACTTGCGGGACGAGTTCGGGGTCTCGGTGCTGCTGATCGAGCACGATATGAAGCTGGTGATGGAGATCTCCAACCGTATCTTCGTGGTCAACCAGGGCACCCCGCTGGCCCACGGCAAACCGGACGAAATCCGCAGCAATCCGGCGGTGATCAAGGCCTATCTGGGCGAGTCGTAAGGACAAAAAGATGTTAGAACTTCGCAACGTATCGACCCACTACGGCAAAATTCAGGCGCTGCACGACGTCAGCGTCGAGGTGAAAGAGGGGGAAATCGTCACCCTGATCGGCGCCAACGGCGCCGGCAAGACCACTCTGCTGATGACCCTGTGTGGCGAGCCCAAGCCCAGCAGCGGCTCCATCTGGTTCGAGGGGGAGCAGATAGACTCCCTCACCACCGCCCGCATCATGCGCAAGGACATCGCCGTGGTGCCGGAGGGGCGCCGCATCTTCGCCCGCCTCACGGTGGAGGAGAACCTGCTGATGGGGGCCTTCTTCGTCGACAAGGCGGAACAGCGCGGCCTGCTGGATCAGATATTTACCCTGTTCCCCCGCCTGCACGAGCGGCTGGAGCAGCGGGCAGGCACCATGTCCGGCGGCGAGCAGCAGATGCTGGCCATCGGCCGCGCCCTGATGAGCAAGCCGCGCCTGCTGCTGCTGGATGAACCCTCCCTGGGACTCGCGCCCATCGTCATCCAGCAGATCTTCGACACCATAGAGCAGCTGCGCCAGAAGGGGATGACCATCTTCCTGGTGGAGCAGAACGCGAACCAGGCGCTCAAGCTGGCGGATCGCGGCTATGTGCTGGAGAACGGCCGGGTGGTGCTGCAAGACACGGGAGAGGCCCTGCTGGCCAACCCCGCCGTCCGCCAGGCCTATCTCGGCGGCTGAGGATGCAGCAACCATCGTCACCCTTCCCCTGCCGCGCTCCCCGAGCCCGGCAGGGGAACAGCCCCCCGCCGAGGAGCACATTGTGAGCCGTGCGCGGGCGACACAGGATCAGCACCACTTCTGGCACGATCCCGCCCTGCCCTTCATCGAGGCGAGGGCGGTGCAGGATGGCCGGCGCGTCTGCTACGACAAGCACAGCCACCCCCACTTCTCCATCGGCGCCATCACCGGCGGCCACAGCCACTACCTCAACCAGCGCAGCCTGCAAGAGGTCGGCCGCGGCAGCCTGGTGCTGATGAACCCGGAAGAGGTGCACGCCTGCAATCCCGTCGCTGACCAGCCCTGGTCCTATCTGATGTTCTACATCGACAACCTCTGGTTGCAGCGCCAGCAGGAGGAGGCCGGGCTCGGCAACGCGTTTCGCCCCTTCGACATGACCGCAAGCCGGGATCCCCTGCTCTATCGGGGACTGTGCCGACTTCACCGGCAACTGGTGGATGAGCCCGATCCCCTGGCCCGGGAGGTGGCCTGCCACCTCTTCAGCCGCCAGCTTCTGGCCAGGCTCACCCCGGCCAAGTGGGATGACCGCCCTCCCCAGCACCTGCAGCGAGCCGCCGAGCTGATGCAGGACGAGAGTGCCTGCGCCCTCACCCTGGCGCAGCTGAGTGCGGTGGCCGGGCTTACCCCTTCCCATTTCGTGCGCGCCTTCAGCCGCCACTACGGCATGACGCCCCACGCCTACCTGCTCGATCAGCGCATTCGCCACGCCCGCACCCTGCTGCGCCAGGGGCAGCCCCTGGCGGAAGTGGCCCTTGCCAGCGGTTTTGCCGATCAGGCCCACTTCCAGCGCCAGTTCAAACGCCGGGTGGCCGCCACCCCGGGCCAGTACAGAGCGCAGCTCGTCCCTCAGGACGAGCGCACCAGATAGGCGGCGCTGAGCAGCAGCAAGAGCGCCATGGCCCGATTGAACCAGCGCAATCGGCGAGGAGAGACCAGCCACCCCTGCAATCGGCTGCCCGCATAGGCCCAGCAGGCGATGGAGCCGAGGCAGATCACCAGATAGATGCCGGTAAAGAGGGCGATCTGGCTCATGCCGCCCGCGATCCCATAGGCTCCCATCCCCATGCTGGCGGCGAGCCAGGCCTTGGGATTGAGCCACTGCATCAAGGCCCCGTACCAGAAGGCGGGGGGCACGCCCTCCACTTCCTCCACCTCGCCGCTGTCCACCAGCAACTGCCAGGCCATCCAGCCGAGAAAGAGCACGCCGCCCCAGTGAATGGCCCCCAGCGCCACAGGCCAGCGGGACAGGGCGCCGCCAAGACCCAGCCCCATCAGCAGGAGCAGCAGGATGAAGCCGAGGGTGGCACCCACCACGTGGCGCAGGCTGGCCGTGAAACCGTACCGGGCGCCGGTGCCAAGGGCGACCAGATTGACCGGCCCCGGGGAGATGGACATGGCCAGGGCAAACCCGGCCATGGATAACAGCAGACTGAATTCCATGGATGATGCTCGTTCAATTGAGGGAAGTCTGAGCCTACCCGGCCTGGGCGGCCCGATATTGAATAAAATTGCGATCCCCTGGATGCCGCCCCCATTGCACACTTAGCGCAAACCGCCGCTTGCGGTAAACTGCCCTTCAACCCTCCATTTTCAGGACATCTCAATGGACCAGTTTGCCCATATCAGCGCCCATGATGCCCACCAGAAGCTGAGCGCAGGCGAAGCCCGTCTCGTGGACATTCGCGATCCCCAATCCTTCGAGACGGCCCACGCGGTCGGCGCCTTCCACCTCACCAACGGCACCCTGGTTCGCTTTATGAACGAGGTGGACTTCGATACCCCTGTCATCGTGATGTGCTATCACGGCAACAGCAGCCAGGGGGTGGCCCAGTACCTGCTGCAACAGGGCTATGACGAGGTCTATAGCCTGGATGGCGGTTTCGAGGCCTGGCGCAGGGAGTTCCCCATCCAGGCGGGGGACGCATGACAGAGGCGGGTCGCTCCTCCTCCACCGGCATGATCCAATTGCTGGTGCTCGATAACGCCCGCATGGCCCAGGCGCTGGTGGATTATCTCGCTACCCTGGGCATTTCGTGCGAGCTGACCCAGTCCGAGCTCGGCGTCTCGGTCTGGCTGGCGGACGAACGGCGCCTCGCCCAGGCCCAGCAGGAGGTCAAACGCTTCCTGAGCGAACCCAATCACCCCCGCTACATGGAGGCCTCCTGGCAATCCGGCCATGCCGATGCCCGGATCGACTACAGCAAGGGGATGACGGATCCGGTCACCGACTTCCTCCACCAGGCGGGCCCCCTGACCCTGGTGGTCATCATCGCCTGCCTGGCCATCTATGCCCTGGATGCCATCGGCCTGCCCATCTTCGACGAGCTCGCCTTCCACCCCACCCTGGCCCAGTTCACCGACTGGCAGGCCTGGCGCTACGTCACCCCGGCCTTCATCCACTTCTCGGTGCTGCACCTGGTGTTCAACCTGTTGTGGTGGTGGTATCTCGGTGGCCAGATAGAGCAGCGCCTCGGCAGCGGCAAGCTGTTCATCCTGCTTATCGTCGGGGCTGCCCTGCCCAATATCGCCGAGTTCTTTGCCAGCGGCCCGCGCTTTGGCGGCCTCTCCGGGGTGGTCTATGCCCTGCTCGGCTACAGCTGGCTGCGAACCAGGCTGAAACCGGATTGCGGCCTCGCCATGCCGCCAGCCCTGATGGGCTTCATGCTGGTCTGGCTGGTGCTCGGCTTCTTCGACATGCTCGGCACCCCCACGGCCAACATGGCTCAACTGGTCGGCCTGCTGGTGGGCCTGGCCCAAGGCTGGCTGGACAGGCACCACAGGCCGGTGTGAGACCTGGTTGTCGACAACAGCTCGGCCAACATGGCTCACCTGATCGGCCTGCTGCTCGGCCTGGCTCAGGGCTGGCTGGACAGGCACCACAGGCCAGCCTGAGCCGATTTGCCAATAAAAACGCCGCCCCAAGGGGCGGCGTTTTTATTGGTCGGCCGGCTTACTGCTTGAGCAGGCTGGCGTCGGTCACCTTGACCAGAGCACCATCGCTTGCGAAGAAGCTGCCGAACTGGCTCTGCATCTCTGTGGTGACGGCGCCGGTCGGATCGAAGTCCTCGTCCGGTGCCAGCAGCGAGCTGTGACCCCCGGCCACGAAACGGGCCGCATGGTGGCTGGCGGCGCCGGTGGCGGTCAGCGGTTGCAGGGCCAGCATCTTGAACAGCGGCTCGGTCCCGCCCAGGGGGGCGGTGGCGATGCTGTTCGGGATCACCCGATCCGACAGACTCAGGGCGCCGTCGCCGACGATTTCAGTGGCAAACAGCGGGAAGTCCGCCGCTATGCCGCGACCCAGGTTGATCGGGTCCGCGGAATCCAGCACCGACTGCGCCGCGAAGCTGTAGCTCTGCAGGGTGCTGGCCGCGCTCGCCTGGGTGGTCGCATCCTGGCTCGGCAGGAACTCGTTGACGAAGCAGGTCGGCACCGCCGTCTTGCAGTTCGGGGCGTAGGCGGTGAAGGCTGCCTTCAGGGCCGCGCTGCCGGCGGTCAGCACGCTCATCTGGATCGTCGGGCCGAAGGTCGGCGAGTTCAGCAGCAGCGGCGCTATGCCGCCACCCGGCATGGCCAGGCCGCCGGTATCGAACTTGAACAGGGCATCAGCCTGGGGATTGCCGATGGACTGGTTGGCCACCGCCAGCAGGTTGGCCCCCGCGATGGCGCCCAGAGAGTGACCCAGGAAGTGTACCTTGAGGCTGCCTGCGGTGCCGATGGCGCCCTTGGCATTGGCCAGCCCCACTGCCAGACGCAGGCCCAGCAGATCCGCCACGCTCTGTTTCAGGTTGTCGCGGGCCACGGTCAGGTAGCTCAGGTTCAGGTAGGGGGTCGGGTTGTCGGAGGTGGTCACCGAGTCCATGCTGCCGGTCAGGGCGAAGCCGCGTTCACCGTGCAACGGATGATCGATCACCACCACGGCCACGTTCTTGCTCGCCTGGGCACCGGCACCAATCTGGCCAAGGGCCAGGGCATAAGCGTTCTCCTTCACCGAGGTGACGCCGTGCTGATAGATGATCACGTCGGTGATGTTCGCCAGCGGCGCGGCGGCGAAGATCCGCATCGGGACGGACTGCACCTCTTCCAGTGCCGGCAGCGGGTTGAAGCGCCCGATATTCATCTCGGGATCCAGCGCCTTGCCGCCGGAGGTGAGGGTCACCCCGATCAGCTTGCTCGCCTCCGCCAGCAGCTCGGCCTGACGGCTCGGATCGGCGATGAGTTCGCCCAGCAGGGCCGGATCCACACCCGCCCCCACCAGGCCGCCGATCACTTCGGCATCCTGGGCCTTCAGGGCGTTCGCGATGGCGTAGAGGCTGGGGATGGCACCGTGCCAGGACTGGGTCTTCGCCTTGTCCCAGGAGCCGGCGGTGGCCGGGGAGGAGAGGAAGTAGGGCAGCTTGACGGTACCGCTGTAGACGGTGGTACCCAAGGCCAGATTGTGGAGTGGAGTGCCGTCACCAAAAGCGGCGGCAATCGCATCCTTCTGCTCCTGGGGCAGGAAGTTCTCGGCGTCCAGCTGGGTCAGGAAGGGGCTGCCGCCGCTCACCGACAGGGTATAGGTGCCAGGCAGGCTGGTATTGCCCAGGGCGTCCTGCTTCCACAGAGCGGCGGCGTCCAGGGTCGGGCTCTTGAGCACGGATGCGGCCGCCCCTTTCACCGCCACCAGCACGTCGGCGCCGGACTGGGTACCGAACCAGTCGGAGAAGATCACGTGGTCGCTGGTGATACCGGTGGCAGCCTTGAACAGCCCTTCCTGCAGCGCAATCAGGCCGCTGATGGTCTGCTCCTGGGCGTTGCTGCCGGTGCTGGTCTTGTAGTTGCTGTAGTCGCTACCCGGTCGCAGGGGGGCACCCGTGCTGTCTTTGAGGGTATCGGTCGCCACTATCATGTAGTAGGAAGAGGGGTTGAGCGGCTTGAGCGGCACCAGATTCAGCTTGCCGGTCGTCTCGGCCACCACGAAGTCCACCCCGTAGGTCAGCACCTTCTTCACGCCGCTCGGACGCAGGGCAGCACTGTCAAACTCCAGCTCCATCAGGTAGAGGGGTGCCACGGAGGCTGCGAATTCAGCAGCGGCCGGCGCCTTGACCTGGATGCCGGAGGCCGTCACCGGCACAATCTGGATCGCCTGGGTAGTCGACCAGCCATCCAGGGTGGAGAGGGCGGACACCGGGTTGGAGAGATCCGCCGTTTCCGTGGAGAATTTCAGGGTACCGTCGGTCGCACGGGCTGCCAGGGCGCTGGGTCGGACTGCATTGGAGCCGCTCAGCAGATAATCGAGATAGCTTGAGGTATCGCCTGTGTTGTCGTCACTGCCACCACAACCGCTCAGCAGCGCACTGACGACGGCCGCGTAAATTAGCTTTTTCTTCATATCCTTATCTCTTTTATGTTGTTATCCATGATGAGCCTGACGGGGTAGGGTTCAAACCCGACCGAATCATATTAACAGCAACGCAACAATTAATAAGCCTCTGGTCAGTCATCTGATCTGATTTTTTTGTGTACACCATCAAGGAATTGGAATTGATCCCCGGCGTCACAGGGTAGCAGCCAGGGTGCATCAACCAGACCCGACCAGAGCCCGGCTGGATCCATGGCGCAAAAAGCCGCTCCGATCTCGGCAAAGGGGACGATTTGTCGGTAGAATGGCGCCATTGCTTAAGGAGACCCCCATGATCGACCCGAAAAAACTGGAAGAGATCGCCAAACAGATACACAACGCCCTGCCCCCCGGCATTCGCAGCATGGGTGAAGAGGTGGAGAAAAAGACCCGTCAGGTCTTGCAGGCCCAGCTCAACAAGCTGGATCTGGTGAGCCGCGAGGAGTTCGACGTGCAGACCAAGGTGCTGCTGCGCACCCGGGAGAAGCTGACCGCCCTCGAGGCCAAGCTGGCCCAGCTCGAGCAGCAGCTCGCTGCCAAGGGCGAATGATCCGGCGTGACCCGCCGTAGATAGCACAAACCCCAGCCAGGCTGGGGTTTGTCGTTTTTATGGGGACAACGAGTTTCTCATCCCCCCTTCTCTCGCAAGACGATAAGGGGGCAGATCGACGCTCTGCGGTTGGCCGTGGTCAGATAAACTCGTAGGCGTCGCCGAAGATGCGCTCGGGCTCGGCGCCCAGCACCTTGAACTCTTCCCGCGCGGCACCGGCCATCTCGAAGCGGCCCGCCACATAGATGTCGTAGTCATGCAGGCTGACGAAGTCATCCATGATGGCCTTGTGCACCAGCCCGGTCCTGCCGGTCCAGTCGCTCTCGGGCTCCTGCACCACGGGAATGAAGGTCAGCGGCGCATAGTCGCGCTCCCACTGCTGCATCTGCTCCAGCTCGTAGAGCCAGTGCGCCTGGCGTACCCCCCAGTAGAGGAACACCGGACGCTTGCTGCCGCTGCCGATCAGGTATTCCAAGATGGCGCGGGCATAGGAGAAGCCGGTGCCGCCCGCCATCAGGATCAGCGGACGGGGAGACTCATCGCGCAGGAACGCCTTGCCGGCGGCCAGCTCGACCTCGATCTCTCCCTGCTCGCGCATGCGGGCCAACACCTGACCGGCATAGGCATTCTCGGGAGTGGCACCGATCTGCAGCTCCAGCACGCCGGAGCGGGTCGGCGAGTTGGCGATGGAGAAGGGGCGCTTGTCCGAATCGCTCATCACCACCAGCAGATACTGGCCCGGCTTGAAGCTCACCTCCTGCTGCGGCGCCAGCGCCACGTGCCAGATGGTGTCGACATATTCGCGCAGTTCCTCTACGCGGCACTTGATACGTTGCATTCTTGTCCTTGTGAGGGGCCTGCCCGGCCCGCTTCGCTCATGGTTTCACTGTTTTTATGGCGACCAGTTGGTGGTCAGGTCCGTCGAGCATACCCAATTCGGCACGGCAATACCGCACTTTTGCGTCACAATGGCCGCGCCCCATCGGGGATCCCTCAGTCGAGGATCTTCAGCTCGTCCCAGATGGCATCGATCTTCTGCTTTACCGCCTCGTCCTGGACGATGGGCTGCCCCCACTCCCGGTTGCTCTCCCCCGGCCACTTGTTGGTGGCATCCAGCCCCATCTTGGAGCCGAGCCCGGAGACCGGCGAGGCGAAGTCCAGGTAGTCGATGGGGGTGTGCTCGATCAGGGTGGTGTCCCTGGCCGGATCCATCCGGGTGGTGATGGCCCAGATAACGTCCTTCCAGTCCCGGGCGTTGATGTCGTCATCGCAGACGATCACGAACTTGGTGTACATGAACTGGCGCAGGAAGGACCAGACCCCCAGCATCACCCGCTTGGCGTGGCCAGGGTAACGCTTCTTGATGGTCACCACCGCCATCCGGTAGGAGCACCCCTCCGGCGGCAGGTAGAAATCCACGATCTCGGGGAACTGCTTCTGCAACAGCGGTACGAACACCTCGTTGAGCGCCACCCCGAGCACCGCCGGCTCATCGGGCGGACGGCCGGTGTAGGTGCTGTGGTAGATGGCATCCCGGCGCATGGTCATGTGGGTGATGGTGAAGACCGGGAACTCGTCCACTTCGTTGTAGTAGCCGGTGTGATCGCCGTAAGGCCCCTCGGGGGCCATCTCCCCCGGCTCCAGATAGCCTTCCAGCACGATCTCGGCGCTGGCCGGCACCTCCAGATCGCAGCTAATGGCTTTTACCACCTCGGTGCGGCTGCCCCGCAGCAGACCCGCGAAGGCGTATTCGGAGAGGGTATCCGGCACCGGCGTCACGGCGCCGAGTATGGTCGCAGGATCGGCGCCGAGCGCCACCACCACGGGGAAGCGCTCGCCCGGATGGGCCTCCTGCCACTCGCGAAAATCGATGGCGCCGCCCCGGTGATCCAGCCAGCGCATGATGAGCTTGTTCTTGCCGATCTTCTGCTGGCGATAGATGCCGAGGTTCTGGCGTTTCTTGTAGGGGCCCCGGGTGATGGTGAGGCCCCAGGTGACCAGGGGTGCCACGTCGCCGGGCCAGCAGTGCTGGATCGGGATCTGGTCCAGATCCACCGCCTCCCCCTCCAGCACCACCTGCTGACAGGGGGCGGAAGAGAGCCGCTTGGTCGGCATGTTGAGCACCTGCTTGAAGATCGGCAGCTTCTCCATCAGCTCCTTGAAGCCTTTGGGCGGCTCCGGCTCCTTCAGGTAGGAGAGCCAGATGCCCACCTGGCGCAGGGCGCCGACGTCGGGCTGGCCCATGCCCATGGCGACCCGATCCGGGGTACCGAACAGGTTCGTCAGCACCGGCATGGTATGACCCTTGGGATTTTCGAACAGCAGGGCCGGACCGCCCGCCCGCAGGGTGCGGTCGCTGATCTCGGTCATCTCCAGATAGGGGTCTATCTCGCGGCTGATGCGCCTGAGCTGGCCTTTTTGTTCCAACTGCGCGATGAAATCACGCAAGTCCTTGTATTTCATGCAGGTACCCTAGCGGGATCAGGAGGTCCCGCATTATAACCCCGGCCGGGAATCCGGTGTACCCGTATCGGACATCATGACGGACGAGGCGTGACGCCGCTCCTGCCGGGTGAGCCTGTCCGCCAGCTGCCCCAGCAGCCTGGGCTCGTCCATCTCCAGCAGCAGTCCGGCCACCAGCCCGCCATATTGATGCTTGCCGAGCTCCACCAGCAGATACTGCTGTGCCCCGTCCGGCAGCGGTGACAATCGGCTGAGCTGGTGCAGGGCGGGCACCATCAGGCGACCGTTGCGGCTGGCGGCGATCAGCAGATCGCTCGCCTCCTGGCCCGAGTAGAAGCGGGGAATGGTGTGCAGCGCCGCCAGGCTGTCGTGATCCACGGGTTGGCGCCACAGCTTGAGATAGAGCGCGGTGTCCCCCGTCCGCTCGATGAAGTGCAGCAGCAGCTGGTTGTCCGGCAGGAAGAGGTTGAGGGTGGCGAGCCGCTGCGCCTCGCGCCGCAGCACGGACGGCGGCTGCCGCTCGAGCACCGTCAGCAGCGCCTGCTGCTGCCGGGCCAGATCCGGATTGCGGCTGTAGTAGATCTGCTTGAAGTCGAAGCGATCCTGCTCCAGCAGCTGGCGGTAGTTGCCCTGCCAGGCGAGCTGCTGCCAGTGATGGAGCACCAGCCTGGCCTCGGCGGCAAAGTCATAGGCGGGCAGCTGGACCAGGAAACCGTCCACCTCCCCCTCCACCAGCCATTGCGGTGCCTTGGCGGCCTGCTCCCGCACCCAGGCGATCAGCGCCGGGCTGGGGGCCTCGGCCGACTTGAGATCGCCCAGCAACCGGAACAGCAGGTACTCCCGCTGCCCCACCGCCAGCGATGCCAGCAGCGAGTCCATGGCATCAAACTGCCCCAGCGCCAGCCGGCTGTTCAGGTAGTCGCGGTGACCCTGCAGCCCCTCGTCCGCCACCAGAGGTGCCTGCAGCCGAGGCGGCGTATCGGCGTGCGCCTGGGTGGCCAGCAGGCAACCAATCCATATGAGCAATACCAGCTTCATGACGTCCCTGTCCTTGTGACATCTAGGCTCACATACTACTAAGCCAGCCGTGAAATAGATAAACAAAAACCGCGACCTGGGCCGCGGTTTTGTCATGCCAAGAGGCAGTTACTTCTGCTGACGCTTCATGGAGTCGAAGAACTCGTCGTTGGTCTTGGTGGCAGAGAGCTTGTCGATCAGGAACTCGATGCTGTCGATCTCCCCCATGGGGTGGATGATCTTGCGCAGTATCCACATCTTCTGCAGCTCGTCCGGCGCGGTCAGCAGCTCTTCCTTGCGGGTGCCGGAACGGGTGATGTCGATGGCCGGGTAGGTGCGCTTCTCGGCGATCTTGCGCGAGAGGTGCAGCTCCATGTTGCCGGTCCCCTTGAACTCTTCGTAGATGACTTCATCCATCTTGGAGCCGGTGTCGATCAGCGCGGTGGCGATGATGGTCAGGCTGCCGCCCTCTTCGACGTTGCGGGCCGCGCCGAAGAAGCGCTTGGGTCTGTGCAGGGCGTTCGCATCCACACCACCGGTCAGTACCTTGCCGGAGGACGGGATGACGGTGTTGTAGGCACGGGCCAGACGGGTGATGGAGTCCAGCAGGATCACCACGTCCTTCTTGTGCTCGACCAGTCGTTTGGCCTTCTCGATCACCATCTCGGCGACCTGGACATGACGGGAGGCCGGCTCGTCGAAGGTGGAGGCGATCACTTCGCCCTTCACCATCCGCTGCATCTCGGTCACTTCTTCCGGACGCTCGTCGATCAACAGGACGATCAGCTCGCAGTCCGGGTGGTTGTAGGCGATGCTCTGGGCGATGTTCTGCAGCAGCATGGTCTTACCGGCCTTGGGCGGTGCGACGATCAGGCCGCGCTGGCCCTTGCCGATGGGGGACGCCAGATCCAGCACGCGGGCAGTGATGTCTTCGGTGGAGCCGTTGCCCCGCTCCATGCGCAGACGCTCGTTGGCGTGCAACGGGGTCAGGTTCTCGAACAGGATCTTGTTGCGGGAGTTTTCCGGACGGTCGTAGTTGACGTCGTTGACCTTGAGCAGGGCGAAGTAGCGCTCGCCCTCTTTCGGCGGCCGGATCTTGCCGGAGATGGTGTCGCCAGTGCGCAGGTTGAAGCGGCGGATCTGGCTCGGGGAGACATAGATGTCGTCCGGGCCGGCCAGGTAGGAGCCGTCTGCGCTACGCAGGAAGCCGAAGCCATCGGTCAGGATTTCCAGCACACCGTCGCCAAAGATGTCCTCACCGCCCTTGGCGTGCGCCTTGAGGATGGCAAAGATGATGTCTTTCTTGTGCGCCCGAGCCAGATTTTCCAACCCCATGGATTCGCCAAGCTGTACCAGCTCGGACACAGGAGTGTTCTTAAGTTCAGTCAGATTCATAGTGGTGAAAGTCTGTAAGCAAGGATTGAAATGAGGAGACAGTCTGCTGGATTGATGCTGATCGGATTTGACTTGCCAGGCTTGTGAAGCAAAGAGTCAGGCAAAAAGGTTAGCAAACGAGCGATAAACTAGCACCAATCGGGATGAGCGTCTAGGTGATAAAACACAAGGAGCGCATTATTGCAATGCGCTCCTTCTTGATTATTACAGGTTACCGTCCAGGAACTCTTTCAGCTGCGTCTTGGACAGGGCGCCGACCTTGGTCGCTGCCACTTCGCCATTCTTGAACAGCAGCAGGGTCGGGATACCGCGAATGCCGTATTTGGGCGGAGTGTCGGCGTTATGATCGATGTTCAATTTCGCCACGGTCACGCGACCTTCGTATTCCTGAGCAACCTCGTTCAGGATCGGGGCAATCATCTTGCACGGACCACACCATTCAGCCCAGAAATCGACCAGAACGGGGCTGTCGGCTTTGATTACATCGGCCTCGAAGCTGGCATCGCTCAGCTGAACAATCTTGTCACTCATCTCCAACTCCAGTCAGTAATTAAGGCTTTATTGATGGTTCAACAAAGGCAATAGTTGCCCTATTTGAAATGATCCTGTTTATTATTGCAAGCCTAACCTGATAACCTACCGCCATGAGCAAAACACATCTAACGACCGAAAAATTCGCCCAAATGGGCCTCGAACCCGAAGTTCTGGCTGGTCTGGAATCAAAGGGATTTCACTATTGCACGCCCATCCAGGCGCTCTCCCTGCCGCTGCTGGTAGAAGGTCATGACCTCGCCGGCCAGGCCCAGACGGGAACCGGCAAAACCCTGGCTTTCCTGGCGGCGACCTTCAACTATCTGCTGACCCATCCGCTGACCAGGCCGCGCCTCGTCAACCAGCCGCGCGCCATCATCATGGCCCCGACCCGGGAGCTGGCGGTCCAGATCTATAACGACGCGGAAAGCATGTCCGCCTCGACCGGTCTCAAACTCGGCCTCGCCTACGGCGGCGAAGGTTACGACAAGCAGCTGGCCGTGCTGGAGCAGGGCGTCGACATCCTGATCGGCACCACGGGCCGCATCATCGACTACTTCAAGTCCAAGGTCATCGATCTCGGCAACATCCAGGTCGTCGTCTTGGACGAAGCGGATCGCATGTTCGATCTCGGCTTCATCAAGGACATCCGCTTCCTGTTCCGCCGCATGCCCCCCGCCACCGAGCGTCTGAGCATGCTGTTCTCCGCCACCCTCTCCCTGCGGGTGCAGGAGCTGGCCTACGAGCACATGAACCACCCGGAACACGTGCAGGTCGAGCCGGAACAGATGACCGGCGTGCGCATCAAGGAAGAGCTCTTCTACCCTTCCAACGAAGACAAGATGTTGCTGCTGCTCTCCCTGATGGAAGAGGAGTGGCCGGAGAAGGCCATCGTCTTCGCCAACACCAAGCACGTCTGTGAAGACGTTCACGCCTGGCTGGAGAACGACGGCCACCGCGTCGGCCTGCTGACTGGCGACGTGCCCCAGAAGAAACGGATGAAGATCCTGGACGAGTTCACCAAGGGTCAGCTGGACATCCTGGTCGCCACCGACGTGGCCGCCCGCGGTCTGCACATCCCGGACGTGACCCACGTCTTCAACTACGACCTGCCCGACGACGCCGAGGACTATGTCCACCGCATCGGCCGTACCGGCCGCGCCGGCAAGAGCGGTCACTCCATCAGCCTGGCCTGTGAAG
This sequence comes from Aeromonas sp. XH, assembly GCF_033348475.1. Classification (NCBI taxonomy): domain Bacteria; kingdom Pseudomonadati; phylum Pseudomonadota; class Gammaproteobacteria; order Aeromonadales; family Aeromonadaceae; genus Aeromonas; species Aeromonas sp. XH. The sequence continues at coordinate 4,271,381 of NZ_CP137630.1, forward strand.
ACTATGCCTTCAACCTGCCGGCCATCGAGGAGTACATCCACCACCCCATCCCGGTCAGCAAGTACGACCGCGAGGCGCTGCTGGATGACGTGACCGCCCCGAAACGGGTGTTCCGCAACCGTCAGCCGGTGAACCGCAACATGCGGGATCGCCAGGGTGGCGGCAACAGCAACAACCGCCGCCGTCCGCCCCGCAAGAACTGAGGGACTGGCCAAGTTGCACAACTCGCCTCTCTATGCCGCCATCGACCTCGGCTCCAACAGCTTTCACATGCTGGTGGTGCGCGAGGTCGCCGGCGCCCTGCGCACCGTCACCAAGGTCAAGCGCAAGGTTCGCCTCGCCGCCGGCCTGGATGCCGACTTCCGCCTCAATCGCGCCGCCATGGAGCGGGGCTGGGACTGTCTGCGCCTCTTCTCCGAGCAGTTGCAGGACATCCCGTCCGACAACATCCGGGTCGTCGGCACCGCCACCCTGCGCCTGGCCACCAATGTCGACGAATTCCTGAGCGAAGCGGAACGGGTGCTCAACCACAGCATCGAGATCATCTCGGGCGAGGAAGAGGCCAAGACCATCTACGAGGGGGTCTCCTGGACTTCGGCCGGGGAAGGCAACCGGCTGGTGATCGACATCGGCGGCGCCAGCACCGAGCTGGTGATCGGCGAGCAGAGCGAGGCCAAGCTGCTCAACAGCCTGCACATGGGCTGCGTCACCTGGCTCAACAACCACTTCGGTGACGGCGAGCTCTCCGAGACCCGCTTCGAGCAGGCCATCACCGGCGCCAAGGCGGTACTGGAGAAGGTAGCGGAAGATTACCGCGCCCTCGGCTGGCGCACCTGCGTCGGCGCCTCCGGCACCGTCCAGGCGCTGCAGGAGATCATGCTGGCCCAGGGGAAGAGCGAGCGGGTCACGTTGCCGAAACTGCAGGAGCTGATGGGTCAGGCCATCGCCTGCGGCAGGCTGGATCAACTGCGGCTGGAAGGATTGGCCGCCGAGCGGCTGACCGTGTTCCCCTCCGGCCTCGCCATCCTGATCGCCATCTTCGAGACCCTCGGCATCGAGAGCATGACGCTGGCGGGTGGGGCGTTGCGCGAGGGGCTGATCTACGGTCTGCTCGGCAACAATCACGACTGTGACGCCCGGGATCGCACCGCCGACAGCCTGATCAGCCGCTACCAGCTGGACAAGGAACACGCCGAGCGGGTGCGCGACACCGCCATCCAGGCCTTCACCCAGTTGCAGCCAGCCTGGCGCCTCTCCAAGCGCTACGGTCGCCCGATCCTGCGCTACGCGGCCCTGCTACACGAGATCGGGCTCTGCATCGAGTACAAGAAGGCGCCGCAACACGCCGCTTACATCATCGACAACATCGACATGCCGGGCTTCACCCCGGCCCAGAAGAAGCTGCTGTCGGCCCTGCTGCTCAACCAGCGGGACGACTTCAAGCTGGAGCCGCTGGAGAAACAGGGCGCCGTGACGGCTCGCCAGGCGATCCGGCTGGCCCGCATCCTGCGCATCTCCCTGATCCTCTGCATGCGCCGCACCCAGGGTACAGTGCCCCAGTTCATGCTGCAGGCCGATGAGGATGCCCTGACCCTGACCCTGCCCAGAGGTTGGCTGGACGAGCACTACCTGCGGGCCAGCGAGCTGCGCCTGGAAGTGGAGCGCCAGCAGAAGATGGGCTGGTCCACCCGCCTGCTGGAAGCCTGAACGGGCGCCCTGCGCCCGCTTCGCTTCTTTTCCCGCCCGTTCCGACAATCCCTTTCGCAGCCATCATTGGCGCCATTCAACGCCTTACCGTTGATTTTATTGTACTTTCAACCCAATTCCGGTTCTCCGCTCCCTCCTGCCATCTAGCCTGTGCCAGCGGCTCGGCTAGAGTTGAGTTGTCTCTCTCACAGGAACGGAAACCATGAAACATTTACCCCTGATAGCCCTGACTGCCCTGCTGACCGCCTGCGGTGGCGGCAGTGACGACAACAGCCAGCAGAATGCCGAAATGTCCCTGGCCTTCTCCGATGCCCCGGTGGATTCGGTCAGCAAGGTCTGCATCGCCGTCTCCAACATCAGCATCCACCCCGTCTCGGGGAGCGAGCTGGCCTGGACCACCGCCAGCTTCCTGACATCGGCCCAGGACGATGGCTGCACGCCGACGGGAGAGATCATCCCTCTGGACGCCTCAGGCCATCCCCTGTTCACCTATATCGATCTGCTGAAATACCCGGGCTCCAGCAGCCGCCCCCTGCTAGCCAGCCAGAGCGTGGTCCCCGGCGACTACAGCCAGATGCGGCTGCGGATCCTGGATGGCCGGGATGCAGGCAATCAATTCCTGGATGGCACACCCTACTCCTACGTCCTGCAGGATGACGGCGTGATCAAGCCGCTGGAGGTGCCGAGCAACGAGCTCAAGCTGGATGCCTTCACCATCGCCGCCAACGGCCTCAGCGCCTTCACCACAGAGTTCGACCTGCGCCACTCCATGGTGCTGCCGGGCCACGAGGAGCATTACAAGCTCAAGCCCAGAGGGGTGCGACTGGTGAACAACACCGAGGTCGCCACCGTCAGGGGCACGGTGGCGGCAGGGCTTTGCGGCGGCCAGCTCACCGACAAGGCCTTCGTCTACTTCTACGACGAGCTGCGCCCTGTGGGAGATGACGCCTATCCCGACATGGCCGACCTCGACAACGGCTTCTACGCCAGCGCCCCCGTCGTTCCCCTGACGGGTGGTGGTTACGGCTACGAGCTGGGCTTCGTCAACCTCGGCAGCTACGACATGGTGCTGGTCTGCAACGGCGACGAGGATGATCCCGAGCTGGCCAACGACCCGCTGCAGCTGGAGCAGGTGCTGAAGGCGCAGCCGGTGACGGCCCCGACCACCAGCATCAATTTCCAGTGACGGGCCTGGGGCCGAGGTAGGAGAAGCACCATGACAGGGTATCAACCCATCAGTTGCGACCTCTACGACTGGCTCGAGATCGCCGCCCGCTGGCAGCTGCCGGTCACCCTCACCGGTCGGGACGGCCGCCAGTGGGCAGACAGGATCCGCACCATCGAGGCCAGAGAAGGCGTCGAGTACCTGCTATTGCAAGGCGGCGAGCGCCTCAGCCTGGCGGATCTGGCGAGTCTGGAGCTGCTCTGGCAGGGGGAAGAGAAGCGGATCCGCTTCTAGCCGCCGAGTGCGAACAACGAAAGAGGGCCCGCGCTGCGGGCCCTCTTGCTATCTGACACCTTGACTCAAGCGCGCTCGATTCAGCCCGCCGCCAGCGCCGCCATCACATAGACGTCGAAGCGGTTGCTCTTGGTCTCGATGGCCATGCTCGGCTTGTGCTCGTTGAGCCAGCCCGCGTAGTCCGGCCGCTTCACCACCACCCGTTTCTCCGCCATCCTGAGCGCCGCCGGCAGCAGGGCGTCGGCGTCCAGATCGGCCCCCACCAGGGACTGGAACACCCGCATCTCCTTCTTCACCAGGGCCGACTTCTGCTTGTGGGGGAACATGGGATCCAGGTAGATGACGTCGGGCCGTTCGGTCAGCGCCAGCAGGGTCTCCACCGCCGGCCCGTGCAGCAGCTGCATCCGCTCGCGCACCCAGGGGCCTATCTCGGGATCCTGGCCCGCCCGCGCCAGGCCGTCCTGCAGCAGGGCCGCCACCACGGGGCTGCGCTCGATCAGGGTCACCCTGCAGCCGAGGGAGGCGAGCACGAAGGCGTCGCGACCGAGCCCGGCGGTGGCGTCCACCACGGTCGGCATGGCCCCCGACTTCAGCCCCACCGCCTTGGCGATGGACTGGCCGCGCCCCCCGCCGAACTTGCGGCGATGGGCCACAGCCCCTTCGATGAAGTCCACATAGACGGCCCCCAGCTTGGGCTCGTCCAGCTTGCGCAGCTCCAGCCGTGCCTCGGTCAGCACCAGCGCGAAGGGGGCCGGAAACTCCACCCCGGCCAGCCGCAGCCGCAGGGCGTCGAGCTCGCCATCGCGGGCGGGGACTTCACTGAAAACCTGAATATGGGGCATAACACGGACTCATCACGGCGCAGGAGCCGGCATGATAGCAGAAGCGGGAGATCAGCTCACCGTGGTCAGGTTCATCCCCTGACGGTTGAGGCCCAGGTACTCCACCAGATCGTCATAGGGCAGCGGACGGCTGAGCAGGTAGCCCTGGGTGAAGGCACAGCCCTTCAGGCAGAGGAAGTTCAGCTGCTCGCGGGTCTCCACCCCCTCGATCACCACCTGCATGCCGAGGTTGTGCACTATGTTGATGATGCCGTCGAGCAGCAGCCTGTCCTGCTCGTTGAAGGGGATGTGGCGCACGAAGGAGCGGTCGATCTTCACCAGATCCACCGGGAAGGTGCGCAGGTAGTTGAGGGCCGAGTAGCCGGTGCCGAAGTCGTCGATGGCCAGCTTGCAGCCCGCCTCGCGCAGGGCATCGATCCGCACCCTGTGCTGATCGCTGGTCTCCATCAGCAGGGACTCGGTGATTTCGATGATGATGTCCGCCGGGTCCAGGTTGAAGTGACGGATTACCCTGAGCCACTCGTTCGCCTCCGGATCGATCGTCTGGAACTCCAGGGTGGAGCGATTGATGGACATCTGCAGATCCGGGAAACCGGACTGCTGCAACCGCGCCAGATCCCGGCACGACTGCCACAGCACCAGGGCCCCCAGCCCCTGGATGAGCCCCGCCTCCTCCGCCAGCGGAATGAAGTCCGCCGGCGAGACCTGACCCCAGTGGGGGTGGTACCAGCGCACCAGGGCTTCCAGCTTGGCGACCCGGCCGCTGCGATTGTCCCAGATGGGCTGATAGGCCATGGTCAGCTGCCCCAGCTTGATGGCCTCCGCCAGATCGCGCTGCATCTGGTGGCGCTGGCTCACCTCTTCCCGCATGGAGGCGTTGTAGGTGCCCAGGGGACGGCCATGCCGCTTGGCGACGAACAGGGCCTGCTCGGCATTGCGCAGCAGCTCGTCGCTGTCGCCGCCATCGTTGGGGCAGAGGGTGATGCCCATGGTGGCCGTCACATAGAGGTGCTGGTTGGCCAGCATGAAGGGGCGGGCGAAGCCGCCGATCACCTGCTTGGCAAATACCTCGGCCTGGCGCCGGTTGACGATGCCGGGCACCAGGAAGGCAAACTCGTCGCCCCCGATGCGGGCCACCAGATCCTCGGTGCGCACCCGGCTCACCAGCCGATCCGACACCTCCTTCAGCAGGGCGTCACCGACGTGGTGATCCATGCTGTTGTTGACCGCCTTGAAGTTGTTGAGATCCAGCACCATCAGGGCGAAGCGCTCGCCCCGCTCGCAGAAGCGGGTGAGGCAGCGGCCGAACAGCCAGCGGTTCGGCAGCCCGGTGAGGTTGTCGTAGTTCGCCTGGGCCGCGATCTTCTGCTCCGCCAGCTTGGTCTGGGAGAGATCGCTGAAGATGGCGATGTACTGGCTGATCCTGCCCTCTTCCCGCAAGGCGCTGATCATCAGTTGCTGGGGATAGAGCTTGCCGTTCTTGCGCTTGTTCCACACCTCGCCGCGCCAGATCCCCACCCGCTCCAGGGCGTGGTACATGTCCGCGTAGAAGGTTTGATCGTGCAGCCCGGACTTGAGCATGCTGGGCCGCTGGCCGCTGGCCTCCTCCTCGCTGTAGCCGGTGATCTTCTCGAACGCCGGGTTCACCGAGATGATGCGGCTGTCGGCGTCGCACACCAGTATGGCCTCGGAGAGGTTGTCATAGACCCGGTGGGAGAGCTTGAGCTGCTCGGCATGGCGTCGGATGGGGTCGATGTTCTCCAGCACCACCATCAGGTAGTCGGGATGCATCTGCTCGTTGCGGATCAGGGTCACCGTCACCCGCCCCCAGAGCACGGAACCATCCCGGTGCAGGTAGCGCTTCTCCTGGGTAAACGCGGGACGCTCTCCCCGCTTGAGGGCGTCGTAGAGCGGAATGCTGGTCCGCCAGTCGTCCGGGTGGTTGATCTCAGCGACCGTGAGCCGCAGCAGCTCCTCCTGGCTGTAGCCCAGCATCTTTTCGATGGCCGGGTTGACCCAGAGGATGTGCCCCGCCAGATCCAGCTTGCCGATCCCCACGGGGGCGTGGGACATCATGGTGTCCAGGAAGTGGGGATGGTCCGGGTTGTCCGCCTGGGCCGGCCCGCACTGGCGTTCCTGCTGATACATCAGCGCCAGCTCGCGACCGGCGAGGGGGGCCAGCAGGCGCAGCAGCCCCATGATCTTGTCCATCCTGGGCATGGCCCGTTTGAACATGACGCTGCACAGCCCTATGGTCTCCCCTTCGGCGCTCTTCAGCGCGATGCCGGCATAGGCCCTGACCTCGCAGCGTTCCAGCACGGCCGCGTGGGGGAAGAGCTGCCGGGTGCGATCGCAAAACCAGGCCTCCCCCTGTTGCATGGCAATTTCACCCGGGGTGCTGGCGAGGGGAAAGCTGTAGGAGTTGATGTCGAGGGAGGCGGGATAGGCGGCGTGCACGGTAAAAAACAACCCGGCCTGATCCTTGCCCGACACCAGGACGAAGTCAGCCCCGACCGCGTTGGCGATTTCACTCACAAAGGTATCGAAATATCCCTGACCACTCGAATGAGACAGGCTGGAGATGATTTGATAGACAGACTCGAGTGCTCGCCTCATGGCAAGGTTCTTTCTCTCCCGGCAAGGTAGAACCCGACTCTACTGAAGAGGCGGGGACAGTGCAAACATGCACTCTGCAAGATATTAAAAAGCCTTGGGAAAAGGGACCAAAAGGTCCCTTTTTCTCTCAAAAATCACGTTTTGATCCCACTATGCCGCAAATATGTACCTGCTTGAAACTCACCGGATCGGCGGGCAGGCAGCAGGGGCCCGCCGCTCCTGCCCCGTCCGGCAAGCTGAAGGCCACTCAGGCCGCGATGCCGCTGTGGCGCAGCAGGGCATCCACCTGGGGCTCACGGCCACGGAAGGCGCGGAACAGCTCCATCGGCTCCTTCGAGCCCCCCTTCTCGAGAATGTGCTTCAGGAAGGACTGGCCGGTGACCGGGTTGAAGATCCCCTCCTCCTCGAAGCGGGAGAAGGCGTCGGCGGAGAGCACCTCGGCCCACTTGTAGCTGTAGTAGCCCGCCGCATAGCCACCAGCGAAGATGTGGGAGAAGCTGTGCTGGAAGCGGTTGAACGCGGGGGGCGTCATCACCGCCACCTGGCTGCGCACCTGTGCCAGCAGCGCCGGGATCTGGTCCGGGCTGGCCGGGTCAAAGGTCTGGTGCAGGCGGAAGTCGAACAGGGCGAACTCCAGCTGGCGCAGCATCTGCATGGCCGCCTGGAAGTTGCGGGCCGTCATCATCTTCTCCAGCAGATCCGCGGGCAGCGGCTCGCCGGTCTCGTGATGACCGGAGATGAAGGCCAGGGCCTCGGACTCCCAGCACCAGTTCTCGAGGAACTGGCTCGGCAGCTCCACCGCGTCCCAGGCCACGCCGTTGATGCCGGCCACCCCGGCCACGTCGACCCGGGTCAGCATGTGGTGAATGCCGTGGCCGAACTCGTGGAACAGGGTCACCACCTCGTTGTGGGTGAACAGGGCCGGCTTGCCATCCACCGGGCCGTTGAAGTTGCAGGTCAGGTAGGCCACCGGCTTTTGCAGCGAGCCGTCCTGACGGTAGCGACGACCGAGGCAGACGTCCATCCAGGCCCCCCCCTGCTTGTGCTCGCGGGCGTAGAGGTCGAGGTAGAAGCTGCCGCGCAGCTCGTCATCGGCGTCGAAGATGTCGTAGAAGCGCACGTCCGGGTGCCAGGTGTCGATGCCGAGGCGCTCGCGCACCTTCATGCCGAACACCCGCCTGACCACCTCGAACAGCCCCTTCACCACCTTGCCGGCGGGGAAGTAGGGGCGCAGCTGCTCGTCGGAGATGGCGAACTTGTGCTGCTTGAGCTTCTCGGCGTAATAGGCGAGATCCCAGGCCGCCAGCTCGGTCTGACCGTGCTGTTCGGCGGCGAAGGCGCGGATCTCTTCGAGCTCCGCCTTGCCTTGCGGCAGGGACTTGGCCGCGAGATCCGTGAGGAAGGTCACTACCTGCTCGGGCTTGTCCGCCATCTTGGTGGCGAGCGACAGCTCGGCATAGTTGGCAAAGCCCAGCAGCCGGGCCAGCTCGCGGCGCAGGGCGAGCAGCTCGGTCATGATGGCGGAGTTGTCCCACTTGCCGGCGTTCGGTCCCTGGTCGGAGGCGCGGGTGGTGAAGGCCTCGTACAGCTCGGCGCGCAGGGCGCGGTTGTCGGCGTACATCATGACCGGCAGGTAGGAGGGGATGTCCAGGGTGAACAGCCACCCCTCCTTGCCCTTCAGTTCGGCCAACTGGCGGGCGGCGGCCTGTGCGCTCTGCGGCAGCCCGGCCAGTTCGGCCTCGTCGGTCACCAGCTTGCTCCAGCCCTGGGTCGCGTCCAGCACGTTGTTGCTGAACCGGGAGGCCAGCTCGGAGAGGCGGGCCTGGATCTCGCCGTAGCGCTGCTGCGCCTCGGCGGGCAGACCGATGCCGGAGAGGCGGAAGTCGCGCAGGGTGTTCTGGATCTCCTTGCGCTGGGCATCGTCCAGCCGCGGGAAGTCGTCGCTCTCGGACAGCGCCAGATAGGCCTGATAGAGGCCTTCATGCTGGCCGACATAGGTCTGGAATTCGGAGAGCAGCGGCAGGCAGGCGTCGTGAGCCGCCCGCAGCGCCTCGCTGTTGAGTACGGCGTTGAGGTGGCTGACGGGCGACCAGATCCGGGAGAGGCGGTCATTGACCTCTTCCAGCGGCGCGATCAGGCTGTCCCAGGTGTGGGGTTCCTTCTGGGCCAGCACGTCCTCAATCTTCTGTTTGCAATCGGCGATGGCCTGCGTCACGGCAGGTTGCACCTGATCGGGCTGGATCTGGCTGAAGGGAGGCAGCGAGTCCATTGTCAGCAAAGGGTTAGTCATCTGCGGTACCTCTAAATGCTCTGCAGCCCCTGCCGTCCAGAAGCTTGCTTGGACCATCTAAGATGTAGGCAGAAACCCCATTTATCAAGCCTTTGCCGCCAAGAGACGGGCTCTTGCCCACTTTTTGAGGAAAACCGCTCACAAAATCACCGGCTCGCCCGCCAGAGACGACAATGCCGGCCCGAGGGCCGGCATTGTCCGCTCAGTCACGCCACATGATCAGCGCCGGGCGTCTTCCTTCAACCACTGGGCGACCCGCTTGGCGAAGTAGGTGAGGATGCCGTCGGCACCGGCCCGCTTGAAGCAGAGCAGGGACTCCAGCACGCACTCCTTCTCCTTCAGCCAGCCGTTCTGGATGGCGGCCATGTGCATGGCGTACTCGCCGCTCACCTGATAGGCGAAGGTGGGCACCCCGAACTGATCCTTGACCCGGCGGATCACGTCCAGATAGGGCATGCCCGGCTTGACCATGACGCTGTCGGCCCCTTCGGCGATGTCGAGGGCCACCTCGTGCAGGGCCTCGTCGCCGTTGGCCGGGTCCATCTGGTAGGTGGCCTTGTTGCTCTTGCCGAGGTTGGCGGCGGAGCCCACGGCATCGCGGAACGGGCCGTAGTAGTGGGAGGCGTACTTGGCGGAGTAGGCCATGATCTGGACGTTGACGAAGCCGTTCTCCTCCAGCGCAGCCCGGATGGCACCGATACGACCGTCCATCATGTCGGACGGCGCGACGATGTCGGCACCCGCAGCGGCGTGGGAAAGCGCCTGCTTCACCAGGATCTCGGTGGTGATGTCGTTCATCACATAGCCTTCATCGTCGATGATGCCGTCCTGACCGTGGGTGGTGAAGGGATCCAGCGCCACGTCCGTGATGACCCCGAGCTCGGGGAAGCGGGCCTTGAGGGCACGGGTCGCCCGCTGGGCCAGGGCATCCGGGTTGTAGGCCTCTTCCGCCATCAGGCTCTTGCGCGCCAGCGGTGTCACCGGGAACAGGGCCACTGCTGGCACGCCGAGGGCCACCAGTTCGGCGGCCTCTTCGAGCAGCAGATCGATGGAGAGGCGATCCACCCCAGGCATGGAGGCGACGGCCTCACGCTGTCCCTCCCCCTCCAGCACGAACACCGGATAGATGAGATCGTCGACGGTCAGCGTATGCTCGCGCACCAGACGGCGGCTGAAATCATGTTTGCGCACCCGGCGCAGACGACGGCCCGGGAAGGCCCCCGGAAGAGTTGTGGCCATGAATCACTCCAAAAGCGGAAGTTGGAAGAATGCGGCGGAGGTGGCCCGGGTATGGGCCAGCAAGGCCTCGGGCGCTTCACCACGGCAGGCCGCCACCACCTGGGCGATGTGCGGCAAGAAAGCGGGTTCGTTGCGTTTGGGCCTGGGCTTCAGATCCCGCGGCACCAGATAGGGAGCGTCCGTCTCTATCATCAGCCGACCCGCCGGAATGCGGACCACCTGCTCGCGCAGCAGCTGGCCACGGCGCTCGTCGCAGAGCCAGCCGGTCACCCCGATGTGCAGCCCCAGCGCCAGGCACTGGTCCAGCTCGGCGTCGGTGCCGGTGAAGCAGTGCAGCACGGCCCCCGGCAGGCGGGGCAGCCAGGGACGCAGGATCTCGACGAAACGGGCGTGGGCGTCCCGGCAGTGCAGGAAGACCGGCATCCCGAGCTCGGCGGCCAGGGCCAGCTGGGCGTCGAACACCGCGTCCTGCACCGGACGGGGGGAGAAGTCGCGGTTGTAGTCGAGACCGCACTCGCCGATGGCCACCACCTGGGGCAGGGCCGCCAGCTCGCGCAAGGCGGGCAGGGTGGCCTCATCGACGCCCTTGGCATCGTGGGGATGCACCCCGGCGGTGGAGAAGCAGTAGCCCGGCCAGCGGGTGGCAAGCGTGGCGCTCTCCCGGCTGCCGACCAGATCCGTGCCGGTCAGGATCAGCGCCTCCACCCCGGCGGCACGGGCGCGGGCCACCAGGTCGGCCTGCTCGCCGGCAAACTGGCTGCTGGTCAGGTTCAAACCGATGTCGATCATGGGCTCATGGGTTCCGAACAGAAGAGATGCATATCAGGTATTTGAAAACCATCTACTCGATGGGGCCTTACCATACGCCTCGAAGGGGGGCATGAAAAGAGGAAGGGAGCCTCAGCTCCCCTCTTCCGGTTGTTCCTGATCCTGCTCGTCTTCTTTCTTCACGTAGAAGCGGGCGAAGAACAGGCCTATCTCCCACAGGCCCCACATGGGGATCGCGAGCAGGGTCTGGGAGAAGACATCCGGCGGCGTCAACAGCATGCCGACCACGAAGACCCCGACGATGACGTAGGGGCGCTTCTCCTTCAGGCTCTTGGGGGTGGTGATCCCGGTCCAGCACAGCAGTATGGTGGCCACCGGGATCTCGAACGCCACCCCGAACGCGAAGAACAGGGTCAGCACGAAGTCCAGGTAGCTCGCGATGTCGGTCGCCACCGTCACCCCGGCGGGGGCGGTACTGGTGAAGAAGCCGAACACCAGGGGGAACACCACGTAGTAGGCAAACGCCATCCCCGCGTAGAAGAGCACCGCGCTGGAGGCCACCAGGGGCAGGATCAGACGGCGCTCGTGCTGGTACAGACCGGGGGCGATGAAGGCCCAGGCCTGATACAGCAGATAGGGGATCGCCACGAAGAAGGAGACCATCAGGGTCAGCTTGATGGGCGTGATGAAGGGGGTCGCCACATCCGTCGCTATCATGCTGGTGCCTGCCGGCAGCTGGCTGAGCAGCGGCTGGGCCACGAAGTCGTAGATGTCGTTGGAGAAGTAAATGAGCGCGATGAACACCAGCAGTATGGCCACGACCGACCGCAGCAGACGGGTTCTCAGCTCCACCAGATGGCTGATGAGGGGTTGCTCGGCCTGGCTCATGGCTTCACCTCCCCTTTGGCCGCGGACTCGCTGGCGGTCTCAGGTGCCCTCTCTCGCTGGCTGTTGACCGGTGGCACCTCTGGGGTCGCGGGCACTGCGACCGGGGTAGCCGGCTCAGCCTGAGGGGCAGGCTCCTGAGGCGGACGGATCTCGTTCTCCCCCTGATAGGGGCGATTCACCGACTGGGCCGCCGCCTTGAGCTGTTCGATGGACTCCTGCAGCTCTGGGCTCAGGTTGTTCATCTGCAACCGCTCCGCCTTCTTCAGATCGTTGTGCAGCTCCTGCAGCTTGAGCTCCTGCTCCAGCTCGCTCTTGACCGAGTTGGCGGTGCTGCGGATCAGCCTGATCCAGTGGCTGGCGGTGCGGATCGCGACCGGCAGCCGCTCCGGCCCCAGCACAACCAGCGCCACCACGCCGATGACGACCAGCTCCCAAAAACCGATGTCGAACATGGCTTAGGCCTGGTCTTTGTCTTTCTGCTTGGCGGGATCGCCGCTCTGGCTGGCCGTTTCGTTGAGCTGCTTCGGCGGGAACTCGGCGTCCTTCTGCTCCGGCTTCACCTCGCCCGGCTCATCGGACAGCGCCTTCTTGAACCCCTTGACCGCCGCGCCCAGATCGCCGCCGATACCGCGCAACTTCTTGGTGCCGAACAACAGCACGACGATGACTGCGATGATCAACAACTGCCAAATACTGATACCACCCATGACTTTCTCTCCGGATAGGCGCCCGATGGCGCAGTGTGTTTAATGGGAACGGGCTCGCAACCAACCCAGCAGCCAACATAACCCGGCGCCGGCGAGGCTGATTTGTCCCCACTCAATGTGTTGTTTCTGGGTCAGCAAGAATACACCCGCGAGCAGCAGGCTGGCTCCAACCCCTAAGAGGTAGCGGGCCTGCCCCTGGCGACGGCTGTGGCGACGGAAATCGGCGAACATCTGGTCGAAGTGATGCTGCTGGTGACGGGCCTGGCGCAGGGTCTCGTAGACCAGCTCCGGCAGCTCCGGCAGCTTCTCCGCCCAGAACGGCGCCTTCTCCCTGATGGCATTCCACACCGCCTTGGGGCCGACCTGCTGATGCATCCAGTTTTCCAGATAGGGCTTGGCGGTCTGCCACAGATCCAGCTGGGGATAGAGCTGGCGCCCCAGCCCCTCCACATAGAGCAGGGTCTTCTGCAGCAGCACCAGCTGCGGCTGTACCTGCATGTTGAAGCGGCGGGCGGTGTTGAACAGGTTCAGCAGCACGTGGCCGAAGGAGATCTCGGAGAGCGGCTTCTCGAAGATGGGCTCCAGCACGGTGCGGATGGCGAACTCGAACTCGTCCACCTTGGTATCGGGCGGCACCCAGCCTGACTCCACGTGCAGTTGGGCGACCCGCTGGTAATCGCGGTTGAAGAAGGCGAGGAAGTTCTCCGCCAGGTAGCGCTTGTCTTCCCGGTTCAGGGTGCCGACGATGCCGCAGTCGATGCCGATCCAGAGCGGGTTTTCAGGGTGTTCATAGGAGACGAAGATGTTGCCCGGGTGCATGTCGGCGTGGAAGAAGCTGTCGCGAAACACCTGGGTGAAGAAGACCTCCACGCCGCGCTCCGCCAGCAGCTTCATATTGGTGCCATTCGCTTCAAGGGTTTCGATGTCGGACACCGGGATGCCGTAGATGCGCTCCATCACCAGCACCTGTTCACGGCAGTGATCCGTGTACACCTCGGGCACATAAAGCGCCTCCGAGCCGGTGAAGTTGCGGCGCAGCTGGATGGCGTTGGCCGCCTCCCGCATCAGGTTCAGCTCGTCGAGGATGGTCTTGCGATACTCCTCCACCACCTCGACGGGACGCAGCCGGGCGCTCTGGGGCACGAAGCGGGCCACCAGGCGGGCGAGGGCCTGCATCAGGCGCAGGTCGGCGTCGATGACGGGCTCGATGTCGGGGCGGATCACCTTGATGACGATCTCGCGGCCATTTTCCTTCAGCCGGGCGGTGTGCACCTGGGCGATGGAGGCCGACGCCAGCGGCGTCTCGTCGAAGTCATCGAACAGGGTCTCGATGGGGCATCCCAGGCTCGCCTCTATCTGGCGACGGGCAGCCTGGCCACAGAAGGGGGGCACCCTGTCCTGCAGCAGCGCCAGCTCCTCGGCGATGTCCGGTGGCAGCAGATCGCGGCGGGTGGAGAGCATCTGGCCGAACTTGATGAAGATGGGGCCCAGGGCCTCGAAAGCGCGGCGGATGCGGGCACCACGGCTGAGGTCCGGCTGCTTGTTCTTGAGCCAGAACAGGCTGCGACGGGCCAGACGGCCCGGCCAGGGTTGGTAGCGGGCAGGCACCAGCTCGTCGATGCCCTGCTCCAGCAGGATGCTGACGATGCGATAGAGGCGTTTGAACTCCTTCGGGGTCATCAGCTCACCTGCTGCTCGAGGCGGGCCAGCCGCAACTCGACCGCCTTCATCTGCTGGGCCAGCACCTCGACGTCGTCGTTGAAGCTCGCCACTTCCAGCGGGCCGGGGGCGAGTCGCGCCTCCTCGGTCAGGTATTCCGCCAGCTGTCGCTGGCTGCGGCACAGCTCGCGCCCCACCAGACGGCGGGCCTGACGGGCACCGCCACACAGGGTGTGGGCCAGCACGTCGCCGGTGTAGCGGGAGAGCTCCTCTTCCCAGTCGATGTCCAGCTCCCCCAGCAGGGCGCTGAACGCCTGCACCAGCTGGGGATCGCCGCTCAGATCCAGCTTCTCCTCGCGGATGTAGCGAGTCAGGGCGGACGGGTCCTTGAGCAGACCGAGAGCGGTGAGCGACAGGCTCAGGACCGCATCGGCCTCCCCCTCATAGCGGGCCAGCACATCCAGCCGGCGCTCGGAGAAGACAAACCAGAGCGGCTTGAGCTCGCGCAGCTCCAGCTTGAGCACCCTGCCCGCCAGTTTTCGCAGCCGCTCCGGACTCCGCTTGTCGAGAGACAGCAACTGGTTGAGGCTGGTTTCGATCACCGCGGTGACCATGGCATCCATCGGCATAGGCGACCTTAAAACTTGTAACCGCGGTGCAGGGCGACCACACCCTGGGTCAGGTTGTAGAACTCTACCTGCTCGAACCCGACCTGCTCCATCATGCCCGCCAGGGTCTGCTGATCCGGGTGCATGCGGATGGACTCTGCCAGATACTGGTAGCTTTCCCCGTCATTAGCGACGATTTCGCCCATTTTCGGCAACAGTTTGAAGGAGTAGAGGTCATAGAGCTTGGCGATCACTTCGCTCTCAGGCTTGGAGAACTCCAGCACCAGCAGGCGACCGCCCGGCTTGAGCACCCGAAACATGGAGGCGAGCGCCTTGTCCTTGTCGGTGACGTTGCGAAGGC
The DNA here is from genome assembly GCF_033348475.1 of Aeromonas sp. XH. NCBI lineage: Bacteria > Pseudomonadati > Pseudomonadota > Gammaproteobacteria > Aeromonadales > Aeromonadaceae > Aeromonas > Aeromonas sp. XH. Next base: position 4,286,525 of record NZ_CP137630.1, read on the forward strand.
CGAAGCCGATGGTGATGACGTCGAAGTGGTTGTCCGGGAAGGGGAGCGCCTCGGCGTTGGCCTGCACATAGGAGACATTGTTGGCCACCCCCAGGTTGCGCAGCTTGTCGCGACCCACCTTGAGCATGGAGTCGTTGATGTCTGCCAGTACCACCTGACCGGTCTCGCCCACGATGCGGGAGAACTTGGCGGTCAGATCGCCGGTGCCGCCGGCCAGATCCAGCACCTTCTGGCCCTTGCGCACGCCGGAACAGTCGATGGTGAAGCGCTTCCACAGGCGGTGAATGCCGAACGACATCAGATCGTTCATCAGATCATACTTGGCTGCCACCGAATGGAAGACACCGGCGACCAGGGTTTCCTTCTCGGTCGCGGCCACGGTTTTATAGCCAAAATGCGTAGTACTAGTCTGTTCCGACATCCCTCAAATACCCATAGAGCAAAGAATGGCCGCCAGTTTACCAGAGCCGCCAGCGTCCGGACACCTCAAACCCGGCTCGCCACCAATTGCATCCCCAGCACCACCATGGCCAGGCAGAGGAACAGATTGAGGCCGACATTGAGCAGCGCCTTGACGTAGGCACCGTGCTGGGCCAGCACCACTGTATCCAGGGCGAAGGAGGAGAAGGTAGTCAGGGCACCGAGGATGCCCACCATGAGCAGCGGCTTCATCGGGTGTTCCACCACGTGACCATGGCTGATGAGGGCATAGGCCACCCCCATGATGAAGGAGCCCACCACGTTGACCACCAGGGTGCCATAGGGGAAGTGGCGTCCCAGCAGCCAGGCCATCAGCTCGGCGATGCCAAAACGCAGGCAGGCGCCGATGGCGCCACCGGCCGCAACAAATAACCAGGTTTGCATGGAAAAGGCTCCAATAGTATCGGGTCGCTATTATGCAAAATGCCGGCCGTCGGGGACAGCCGGGCAATTAATCGGCGCGGTCGGCCCGCCTCAGCGACGAAAGTCGATCGGCTCGCTCCGTGCCAGATGGAGTGACGTCTGGGCCGGGCGGGTTTCGGCGATCACCTTGCCGTGGCGAATGGAGTAGCGCACCGGCACCTGGCGGCGCACCGCATCGAAGCCGTTATCCGCGGGCAGGATCAGCAGGTTGGCCGGTTTTCCTATTTCGATGCCGTAGCGATCCTGCACGTTCAGGGTGCGGGCACTGTGGCAACTGATCAGCTTGAGGCTGTCATAGATCTGCTCGTAACCCATGAGCTGGCAGACATGCAGCCCCATGTGCAGCACCTGCAGCATGTTGGCCGTCCCCATGGGATACCAGGGATCGAACACGTCGTCGTGGCCGAAGCAGACGTTGATGTTTGCCTCCAGCATCTCCTTCACCCGGGTGATGCCGCGGCGCTTGGGATAGGTATCGAAGCGCCCCTGCAAATGGATGTTCACCAGCGGATTGGCGACGAAGTTGATGTCCGCCATCCTCAGAAGCCGGAACAGGCGGGAGGCATAGGCTCCGTTGTAGGAGTGCATGGCGGTGGTGTGGCTGGCGGTGACTCTATGGCCGATGCCGCGCTCGTAAGCCAGGGTTGCCAGGGTCTCGATAAAGCGGGACTGCTCGTCATCGATCTCGTCGCAGTGCACATCCACCAGAACCTGATACTTCTCTGCAAGATCGAACACGTAGTGCAGACTTTCGACCCCATATTCCCGGGTGAACTCGAAATGGGGGATGGCGCCGATCACGTCGGCGCCCAGCTTGAGAGCCTCCTCCAGCAGCGCCTTGCCGTTGGGGTAGGAGAGGATCCCCTCCTGGGGGAAGGCCACGATCTGCAGCTCCACCCACTCTTTCATCTCCTCTCGCACCTCCAGCATCGCCTTCAAGGCCACCAGGTTGGGGTCGGAGACGTCCACATGGGTGCGGACGAACTGGATGCCGTTGGCAATCTGCCACTTCAGCGTCTGGATGGCGCGCCGCTTCACATCCTCATGGGTGAGCAACGCCTTGCGCTCGGCCCAGCGCTCTATCCCCTCGAACAGGGTGCCGGAGAGATTCCAGCTCGGCTCGCCCGCCGTCTGGGTGGTATCGAGGTGAATGTGAGGTTCGATAAAGGGGGCCATCGCCAGCCCCCCTTCCCCATCCAGCTCCCGGGTCGAGAGGAGCATCTGGCTCATTGGCGCCAGGGTCCGGATCAAGCCATCCTGACAGAGGATCTGCCATGTCCCCTCCTTGCCGGCCAGACGCACATTCTTTATCAGCATGCTTTTCCCCTTCGAAAGACCGATTGCCTTTGCCAATCCACAACTTAGCTCGGATCAATTTAATAGAAAAGCGATCACTCAGAAGACATATGGGGCTGATAGCCTTGATCAAGGGCAACGAGGAAAGGAGTGCACCGGGATGAAAGCAGGATTGACCGAGATCGGCAGCGCAAGCTTGTTTCACGAGTATCTGCAGACGCTGGGCATCAACCAGCCATGCCGCCAATAGCGCGGCTGTGGGAATACAGGCGCAACGAGCGGCTGGTGGCAGCCATCCAGATAGAGGCATCGGGACAGCCCCGTTTCTACCTGGATGCCAGGCAGATATCGGTGAACTGAGAAAGGCGGATACAAAAAAGCCTCCCGATTGGGAGGCTTTCTTATTTAATGGTGCTGATACCCAGAATCGAACTGGGGACCTCATCCTTACCAAGGATGCGCTCTACCGACTGAGCCATATCAGCACACTAACCGGTAAAGACCACGCTGGGCGTAATCTTGAAATTGGGTGCCTGGCAGTGTCCTACTCTCGCATGGCGAATGCCACACTACCATCGGCGCTACAGCGTTTCACTTCTGAGTTCGGCATGGGGTCAGGTGGTTCCACTGCGCTATTGCCGCCAGGCAAATTCTTCAATCCAGAAAGCTGACGTGAATAACAACTCGGCTAGTTTGCTTTGTCATTACCACTGAATTTGTAAGTAGTTCATGCACTTGCTACAAGTCTTCGAACACTTCTTGGGTGTTGTATGGTTAAGCCTCACGGGTAATTAGTATGGGTTAGCTCAACACGTCGCCGCGCTTACACACCCCACCTATCAACGTTGTGGTCTCCAACGGCCCTTTAGGACCCTCAAGGGGTCAGGGATGACTCATCTCAGGGCTCGCTTCCCGCTTAGATGCTTTCAGCGGTTATCGATTCCGAACTTAGCTACCGGGCAGTGCCACTGGCGTGACAACCCGAACACCAGAGGTTCGTTCACTCCGGTCCTCTCGTACTAGGAGCAACTCCCTTCAATCATCCAACGCCCACGGCAGATAGGGACCGAACTGTCTCACGACGTTCTGAACCCAGCTCGCGTACCACTTTAAATGGCGAACAGCCATACCCTTGGGACCGACTTCAGCCCCAGGATGTGATGAGCCGACATCGAGGTGCCAAACACCGCCGTCGATATGAACTCTTGGGCGGTATCAGCCTGTTATCCCCGGAGTACCTTTTATCCGTTGAGCGATGGCCCTTCCATTCAGAACCA
>NZ_CP137630.1:4295000-4336255 GCF_033348475.1 Aeromonas sp. XH
CTTGATGGCCGCGAGCTGGGTCATGGCCGCATCCGTTCTACCTTGTTGCAACAACAGTTCGGCGGCGCGCATGGCCGCCTTGGGGTGAGCATGCTCGCGGGCAAGCAGTTGCCAGCTGTCGACGGCCTTCGGCCACTCACGGGCCCCTTCCCACAATTGGGCCAGCAGTTGGCGGTTCTCGGCGTTCTGCTTCATCTGCCCCTTGGCCATGGCAGACTCCAGCAGACGGGCACCGCGATAGGGCAGTCCCTGCCAGGCATAAAGACGGATCAGCTGGTTGCGGGCAGCGCCGTCATCCATCAGTTGACGGTCGATGGCGGTTTGCAGCAGTGCCAGCGCCTGATCGCCGCGCTTGGCGGAGAGGTTGAGCGACACAGCCTGCTGCCACCACTTGCTCTCTTTCGGCTCGTAGCGGATCAGCTCTTCGGCCTGATCGGCCGCCACACCGTAGCGCTGCAGTGCGGTAAGGGCGGAGAGACGAATGATAGCGGCCTGCTTCTGCCAGCTCTTCTTCAACAGCTGTTCACTCTGACTGGCCGCCTCACCGTACTGCTTGTTGTGGTAATAGAGGCCGGCCAGACGCAGGCGCAAGGCATCGTCAGCCTGGATGGCCAAAGCCGCCTTGTAGCTAGCGATGGCACCGGACCAGTTGGATTGCTGGGCCTGGATGTCGCCGCGCAGACGCAACAACTGAAGTTGTTGCTGCTCTGGCCACTCCTTATAGGCCAGGGCCTGCTCCACGTAGCGACTCGCCAGCGCGGTCTGCTGCAGGTTGGCCGCCAGAGACGCCTGTAACTGCGCCAGCCAGGCACGCTCAGCCTCGGAACTGGGTTTGAGCACAGCAGCCTTGCTCTGTGCCTGTTGCCACTGGCCGGACTGATAGAGCTTCATCACGGGCTCCAGCTGGCGGGAGAAATGAGGGCTCACCTCCATCGCCAGACAGGCTTGGCTGACCAGGGCCAGCACACAGATCCAGATCCGCAACATGGTTATGACTCCAGTTTGAATTTGAGCGTGATGACTTGCACCAGCTTGTCGGTGGCGCCCGGTCTCGGCTGGTAGCGCCATTTGTTGATCGCCTGAATGGCCGCCCGCTCGAACTGACGCTTCGGCTTGGCCTCGACCACCTCCACATCCTGTACCCGGCCGTCTGCATCGACGTTGAAACGCAAGGTCACCGACCCTTCGATGCCGGCCTGCTGGGCTCGATAGGGATAGACCGGCTCGATCCGCTGCAGCGGCATCAAGATGTCGCCGGCACCGATCCCGACACCCTGCTGCTGGCCGTGGAAGTTGCCGCTCGCGACCGGGGTAGGGCTGGTCGCAACGCCAGGGGCATAGACCTGCACCGCACTGAGGCTGGAGACCAGATCCAGGCTCGGCTGCACCGAGGGCAGCGGGGCCGCCGCAGGCATAGGCAGCGGTGTCGAGGCCAGCGCGGCAGGCGGCTCCGGCAAGGGTTCCGGCTCCTGGGGTACCGGGCGCTCGCGCACCAGCACTTCAGTCACCTCGTTCTGCATGTTGATGACGATGGATTTCTGCTCGGCGCTCGCCTTCTCCCCTCTGGGCGGCTCCACCAGGGTGGCCATGAACAGCAGGATCCCCAGACTGAGGGCAATCCCCAGTCCCAGGCTCATCAGCTTGTATTTCATTTCGGGGCCACCGCCACGGCGATGTTGGCGATGCCTGCCGCCTTGGCTTCATCCATCACCCGTACCACCTTGCCGTGGGGCACCCGCTCGTCGGCCTGGATCACCAGACTGGCATCAGGCTGTTCCGCCAGCAGGCGGGCGATGCTGGCCTGCACCCGCTCCACGTCGATCTGCTTGCGGTCGAGGAAGATCTGCCCCTGAGCGCCGATCGCCAGCATGATGCTGGAGGACTTCTGCGCCTTGGCCTGACTGGCCTGGGGCCTGTGCACCTCGAGCCCGGCTTCGCGCACGAAGGAGGTGGTGACAATAAAGAAGATCAACATGATGAAGACGATATCCAGCATGGGGGTCATGTCGATCTGCACTTCATCGCGCTGGCGTTTGGATTGCCGTCTCATTGCATTACCTTCTCTTCTCGCAGGCCGTCCCGGGTCTTGGCCAGCGCGCGCTTGGCCTGGCTCTCGAGTCGGCTGAGTAACAACACGCCGGAGAGAGCGACCACCATGCCAGCCATGGTAGGGATGGTGGCGCGGGAGATCCCACCCGCCATGCTCTCCGGGTTAAAGCGGTTGGCCGCGGCCAACGCATCGAATACGCCTATCATGCCGGTCACTGTACCCAGCAACCCCAGCATGGGGCAGAGCACCACCAGGGTGCGGATGAAGATCAGATGACGGTTGAGCTCAAGCTCGGCCTCGGCCAGCCAGCGCCCGCGAATCGCGCGAGCGTGCCAGCTGTGGCGCTCGCTGCGGGCCTGCCAGCGGCCAAGCAGCTGACGCTGCAACGGTGCAAACCCCAGGTTGAGGTAGAGCAGCCGTTCGATCATCAGAATCCACATCAGCACCAGCAAGGCCAGAATGACCCAGAGCACCGGGCCGCCACGGCCCATGAAACTCTGCAGCTGTTGCCAGATGTCGAGCATCATGCCACCCGCTCCATCCCGTCACGGTTGCTCTCGGCCCGCTCGGCCAAAATGCCGGCCACCTGCTGCTCCAGTACGTTGGAGAGTTCGGTGAAGCGGGATTGCAGCAGGCTGTGGGCCAGGATAAGCGGAATGGCCGCCACCAGACCCTGTACCGTGGTGACCAGCGCCATGGAGATGCCGCCCGCCATGATCTTGGGATCGCCGGTGCCGAACTGGGTGATGGCCTGGAAGGTGCCGATCATCCCGGTCACGGTACCGAGCAGGCCCAGCATGGGGGCAATGGCCGCGATCACCTTGATCATACCGATACCGCGCTCCATGCGAGGGGTCTCCTGCAGGATCGCCTCGTCGAGACGCAGCTCGAGGGTCTCCATGCTCAGCTCGGGATGCTTGTCAGCCACCGTCAGCACCCGACCGAGGGCGTTGTCGGCATGATATTCGCCGCTCTTGAGCTGGCGACGAACCCGACCCAGTTCGCGGGAGAGGCTCCACAGCCGAACCCCGGCGATCCCCAGGCCGATGGCGGCCAGCAGCACGATAATGGCGCCAACCTGGCCGCCCTGCTGGACTTGCTGCCAGAAGGTGGGGGCTTGTGCCAGCATATCCAGCAGGGTGCCGTGGGAGGGATCCAGCGGCAGCGCTTCCCCCTCCTGACCCTGATAGGCGGCCGCAGCGGAGAGCACGCTGCCGGGCAGACCCAGCACCGGGCTCAGGCCTTCGGCGGTGGGCTGCAGGAACCCCTGCTCGCCAAACAGCACGAAGCTGCCGATCCGGGTCAACGTCTGCTCGCTGGCAGCCCCCTGGGCATCCAGCACCTTGCCGTCGAACTGGGCAACCCGGCCCGATTCACGGATCTCCTGCAGCAGGGTGGCGGGCAGCAGGGCGAGGGCAGCGCGATCCGGCACCTGCTTCTCCTGCGCCATGGCCTTGAGCGGGGCGAGGCGCTCGGGGTACTGGCCCTCGACGGCGGATTCGCTCAGCAGCTTGACCGCATCGCTGGCCCCCTGACGGGTCACCGCGAAGATCTCGTTCATGTCGCCGGAGGCCTGCTCCCACTGAGCATTGAGCTCCACCAGCTGCTTCTCGTTGCCGGCAAACTCGGCCGCCAGCTGCTTGCTCAGGCGCTGGGCCGCAGCCAGTTTGGCACGGGCACTGTTCAGCTCGGTGGAGACAGACGCCAGATCCTGCTGGGCCTGCTGCTCACGAGCCTGCTCCTGCTGCCGCCAGGCTTCATCGGCAACGGCAGTGGTGATGCCCAGGGAGAGGGCGATGGCGAGGGGGAACCACTTCATGGTGACGCTCATGACTGGGCCTCCTGACCACGGCTGACGGAAAGGGGGACATTCAACAACTGGGGAACCTTCTTGTCGGCAGCCATCTCCAGCGCCTCGGCGATGGGAGAGAGCCACTGGCTGTCGAGAGCCTGCCACTGTTTGCTCTGCGCAGACCAGCGCCACGCCTGGGAGCGATCGGCAGTCATCGCCAGCAGGGAGACCCGGCCCACCGCCAGCACATCGACCCGGCGCGGTGCGCCGTCCAGCGCCAGCTCGGTAGAGTAGCTATCCAACCGGCTGCCGTATTCGGCTTCAATCTGGTAGGCCTGCAGCAGCTGGCGGAACTTCTCCGCCTCGCTCACATCGGCTCGGGCCAGGGTCGCTTTCAACTGTTCAACCCGCGCCAGGCGATCTTCCTTGCGCAGCGGCATGTCATTTTGTACCAGCTGCTCCAGATCGGCCTGCATCTGCAGCATCAGCGGGATCAGGCCCTGCCGGGTCTCCTGTACCGCCTCCAGCTGCTGGCTCAGCTTGCCAAGCTCATTTTGCTGATCGGCCACCAGAGACTGCATGTAGCGGTTGTAGGCTTCCAGATCGCGCAGTTGCAGCTGGGCATTTTGCAGCTCCAGCCGGGCGGCAACGGCCGCATCGGCGGCTTTTTCCACGCGCTGCTGGGAGGCTTTCCCGGCGGCGATGCTTTTTTTCAGTTCGGGCGCAACCATATCGTCCGCAGAGGCGACGAAATGAACGGCCAATGGCAACAAGGCCAGACCCCAAATCTTTTTCATGGTACACAGTCTTAACAATGATAACTATTCTCATTGTCTCAAAGAGTCGGGCCAGTGGCAATCAGATGATTTTCTTGGCCTCTGGCCGAAAAAACAGGATACTTTTTAGACAAGCACGGGAATTACTGGCGTTGGTAGTCACAACACCATTCTAAATAACTAAAAAATGTCTTTTCGATCAGGATGATGAGTGGTCGAAAAAGGAGAGTTACATGTTTAACGATGCGATCTGGGAACACATAGATCGGTTCACCAAGGCCAAGAAAACGAGCGATATCCAGCAGCAACTGGAGCGCTTCAGCCATCAGATGGGCTTTGATTACTTTCGGCTGCTGATCATTTTTCCCATCAGCATGCAAAAGTCCCATGTGGCCTTGTTCAACAACTGTCCCACCAGCTGGTTTGACGCCTATTCGGAGCGCCACTACCTGACCCAGGATCCGGTCGTCTTCCTGGGGCTGAAGCAGACCCAGCCCATCTTCTGGAACAAGCTAGATTGCGATTCCCCCTGGTTGCCCAGTGCCAGCCGGGAGGTGATGAATCTGGCCGCCGACTTCGGGGTGAGAAACGGCGTCTCCTTCCCGCTCCACACCCCGCAGGGGGAGCACGGTATCCTCTCTTTCATCAGCAAGGAGAAGTCCAATTCCGATCTGATGTTTGAAAACGTTCCCTTGCTGTCGTTCTGCGCCAGCTACATCTTCAATTCGGCACTGCAGCTGATAAAGAGCAGACCCGAGCTGATGAAGCACCTGACCGAGCTATCGGATCGGGAGAAGGAGTGCCTGTTCTGGGCCAGCGAGGGCAAGACCTCCTGGGAGATCGCCACCATCCTCGGCATCAGCGAGCGTACCGTGAACTTCCACCTCAATCAGGTCACCAACAAGACTGACTCCAAGAACCGCAACCAGGCGATCGCCAAGAGCATCTCCAGCGGCATCATAGTGCCCTCCCTGGACGACGTGACCATCACCAACCTGCGGCTCTCATAACGGCCACTCGATCAGGCAAACAAAAAGAGCCGCAATGCGGCTCTTTTTCATTTCTGGCGACGGCTTATTCCACGGTCACGGACTTCGCCAGGTTGCGCGGCTGATCCACGTCCGTGCCCTTGATCAGGGCCACGTGGTAGGAGAGCAGCTGCAGCGGCACCGTGTAGACGATGGGGGCTATCATCTCTTCCACGTGGTTCAGGCTCATCACCCGCATGGTCTCGTCGCTCTTGAAGCCGGCGTCCGCATCGGCGAAGACGTAGAGGATACCGCCACGGGCACGCACCTCTTCCACGTTGGACTTGAGCTTCTCCAGCAGATCGTTGTTCGGCGCCACCACTATGATGGGCATCTCGGCATCGATCAGCGCCAGCGGACCGTGCTTCAACTCACCGGCGGCATAGGCCTCGGCGTGGATGTAGGAGATCTCTTTCAGCTTGAGTGCCCCTTCCATGGCGATGGGGTACTGGCTGCCGCGACCCAGGAACAGGCTGTGGTGCTTGTCGGCAAACTCTTCGGCCAGGGCCTCGATATCCTTGGCCAGCGCCAGGCTCTCCTTGATGCGCAGCGGCAGGGCCTGCAGCGCCTTGACCAGCTCGGCTTCGGCGGCGGCACTCAGGTTGCCACGGCAGTGACCGACCGAGGCCACCAGCATCAGCAGACCGGCCAGTTGGGTGGTGAACGCTTTGGTGGAAGCCACCCCGATTTCTGCCCCCGCGCGGGTCATGAAGGCCAGATCGGATTCACGCACCAGGGAGGAACCCGGCACGTTGCAGATGGCCAGGGAGCTCATGTAACCGGACTCCTTGGCCAGCCGCAGGGCCGCCAGGGTGTCGGCGGTCTCGCCGCTCTGGGACAGGGTCACCAGCAGGCTGTTGGGGCGCACCACCGACTTGCGGTAGCGGAACTCGGAGGCGATCTCCACGTCGCAGGAGACGCCGGCGATCTCTTCGAACCAGTAGCGGGCCACCATGCCGGAGTTGTAGGAGGTGCCGCAGGCCACGATCTGCACATGCTCGACCTTGTCGAAGATGGCGCGGGCGCCGTTGCCGAACGACTCGACCACGACGTGATCGCTGCCCAGGCGGCCTTCCAGGGTGTTGGTGATGGCCTTGGGCTGCTCGTAGATCTCTTTGAGCATGTAGTGGCGGTACTCGCCCTTGTCACCGGCGTCGTGGGAGAGCTCGGACTCCAGCTCCTCGCGCACCACGGCCTCGCCGTGGGTATCGAAGATGTGCACGTCGCGACGGGTCACTTCGGCCACGTCACCCTCTTCCAGGAAGATGAAGCGGCGGGTCACCGGCAGCAGCGCCATCTGGTCGGAAGCGATGAAGTTCTCGCCGATGCCGCGGCCGATCACCAGCGGGGAGCCGGAACGGGCCACCACCACGCGGCTGTCGTCACGGCTGTCCATCACCACTGTGCCGTAGGCGCCGCGCAGCTGCTTCACCGCCACCTGCATGGCAGCCAGCAGGCTGGGGGCGGATTTCAGCTCATGGTGCACCAGGTGGGCGATCACCTCGGTGTCGGTGTCGGAGCTGAACACATAGCCCAGCGCCTTCAACTCTTCCCGCAGCTCTTCATGGTTCTCGATGATGCCGTTGTGCACCACCACGATATGCTCGGAGACGTGAGGGTGGGCATTGCGCTCGGACGGTTCGCCGTGAGTGGCCCAGCGAGTGTGGGCGATGCCGGTGCCACCATGGACGGACTGCTCGTCCAGCGCCTTGGCCAGCTCGGCCACCTTGCCGAGGCGACGCACCCGCTGCAGCGGTCGATCGGCGCTGAACACGGCCACCCCGGCGGAGTCATAACCGCGGTATTCCAGACGGCGCAGGCCCTCTACCAGGATTTCAGCCACATCACGTTGGGCGACGGCCCCGACGATGCCACACATAGACTTCTCCTTGAAACGTAAGACGTTAATTCGGTTCGATAATGGTTTGTTCAAGTCACACGGCCACGGGGGCGCAAATCAGCAGGATCCCCCTGGCCCGGATCTGTTCTCTGGCCTCGCTGGCCAACCCCTCGTCGGTCACCAGGGTATGGATGCCGGACCAGGGCAGCTCGAGGTTCGGGATCTTGCGGCCTATCTTCTCCGACTCCACCATGACGATGACCTCCCGCGACACCTCGGCCATGACCCGGGAGAGACCCACCAGCTCGTTGAAGGTGGTGGTGCCTCGCTCAGGGTCTATGCCGTCGGCGCCGATAAACAGCTGGTCGAAGTCATAGGAGCGCAGCACCTGCTCCGCCACCTGGCCCTGGAAGGATTCGGAGTGGGGATCCCAGGTGCCGCCTGTCATCAGCAGGGTGGGTTCGTTCTCCAGCTCGCGCAGGGCGCCGGCCACGTTGAGGGAGTTGGTCATGACGATAAGGCCGCGCTTGCTGCTCAGCATGGGGATCATGGCGCTGGTGGTGCTGCCGCTGTCGATGATGATGCGATTGTGATCGCGGATCCGTTCGGCGGCGGCGCGGGCGATGGCCAGCTTTCGTTTCGAAATCTGATCCGGGTTGCTGTCCACCACCATCTCGCTGGGCAGGGGAACGGCACCGCCGTAGCGACGCAGCAACAGGCCACCGGTCTCCAGCACCGCCAGATCCTTGCGGATGGTCACTTCCGAGGTGGAGAAGTGTTTGGCCAGGGCGTCGACACTGACTTCACCCTGTTCCTGTACCAGGCTCACTATGGTGTGGCGACGCTGTTGAGTGTTGCGTTTGGTCATCGTTAAGTTTCGATTCGAAAGAATGGCGAAATATTAATGCCTTTTCGGGAAAAATCAAACGGCAAATAGGATCCGATTTGCTTCGATGCCAGAATGGGCAAGACGATTTGCGACGAGGACGCCATGCAAAAACGAGTCATCTGGCTGGTGGAAGACGAGACCAGCATCGCCGACACCCTGATCTACGCCCTGCAGACCGACGGTTTCGAGGTGGAGTGGTTCCCCCTCGGACAGCCGTTGCTGGCGCGACTGGAACAGACGCGACCGGATTTTTTGCTCTTGGATGTGGGACTGCCGGACATCGGCGGTTTCGAGCTGTGCAAGCGGGTGCGGGCACTGACCGATATTCCCCTGATGTTTCTCACCGCCCGCAGCGAGGAGATAGACAGGCTGATCGGTCTGGAGATAGGGGCAGACGACTATGTGGCCAAGCCCTTCTCGCCCCGCGAGGTGTGCGCCAGGGTGCGGGTCATCCTGCGCCGCAGCCAGCCCAGCGCTCCCCAACCGAGCCAGCTGCTGGTGCTGGATGAGGAGCGGGCCCGCATCTGCTTCCACGGCCAGCCGCTGGCGCTCACCCGCTACGAATACCTGCTGCTCAAGACCCTGATGCTGGCGCCGGGCCGGGTCTATTCCCGCCAGCAGCTGATGGACCTGGTGTGGAGCGGGGCGGAGGAGAGCCTGGATCGCACCGTGGACACCCATATCAAGACCCTGCGCGCCAAGCTGCGGGAGCGGGACCCTGACGCCAACCTGATCCTGACCCACCGCGGGCTGGGCTACAGCCTGGAGCTGGCATGAACATGCTGCTGTCGTGCAGCGGCCGGGAGCCGACATGAGAATTGGATTGCAACTGCTGTGCGGGCTGGTGCTGATCTTCGCCCTGGCCGCCTGGTTCGTGCTGGAGATCTTCGTCGAGGAGATAAAACCCGGGGTGCGCAGCGCCACCGAAGATACCCTGGTCGACATGGCCCAGATGCTGGCGCCGCTGGCACTGGACGACATGCAGGAAGGGAAGATGGCGGATGGCAGGCTGGCCAGCGCCTTCGCCCGCCTCAACCAGAGCCCCATCAACGCCCTGATCGACGGTCACCTCAAGCAGCAGGCGGAGTACCGCATCTATGTGGTCGACCGCTGGGGCAAGGTGGTCTACGACTCGGACGGGGTGGATCTCGGCAAGGACTACTCGCGCTGGAACGACGTCTATCTGACCCTGCGGGGCGAATATGGCGCCCGCAGCACCCGCAGCGATCCGGACGACCCCGCCAGCTCGGTAATGCACGTGGCCGCCCCGCTGCGGGAAGGGGACGCGATCCTCGGCTCCCTCACCGTCGCCAAGCCCAACCGCACCCTGCTGCCCATGATAGAGCGCAGCGAACACCAGCTGCTACAGGGGGCGGCCCTGCTGCTGTTCATCTCGCTGCTCATCGGCGCCCTGCTGGTGTGGTGGCTCAACCGCGCCATCGGCAAGCTGGTGCACTACGCCGATGCGGTCAGCCAGGGGCAGCCTGCCAGCCTGCCGCGCCTCTACAGTCCGGAGCTGGATCGGCTCGGCCGATCCCTGGAAACCATGCGCCGCCAGCTGGACGGCAAGGCCTACATCGAAGCCTATGTCCACAGCCTGACCCACGAGCTCAAGAGCCCGCTGGCGGCCATTCGCGGGGCAGGGGAGATCCTGGCCGAGGCACCGCCACCCGAGGTGGCAAAGCGTTTTATCGGCAACATCAATCTGGAGACGGCCCGCATGCAGCAGCTGATAGAGCGGATGCTGCAGCTGGCCAAACTGGAGTCGGGGCAGGGGCTGGACAGACAATCAGTCGAGCCGGCCCGACTGGGCAGACGGGCGCTCGACGCCCGCCAGATAGTTGCAGCCCGTCGCCATGTGGCCCTGACGGCAGAGCTCGCCGACGCCCCCAGGCAGAAGTGGGATCCCCTGCTGGTGGAGCAGGCCCTCGGCAACCTGCTGGACAACGCCCTCGACTTCTCACCCGCCGGGGGTCAGATCCGGCTGAACGGCGCCATGGAGCAGGGGGGCTACTGCTTCCGGGTGCGGGATCAGGGACCAGGTATTCCCGACTTTGCGCTGCCCAGGATTTTCGAGCGCTTCTATTCGCTGCCCAGACCAGACAAGGGCAAGAGCAGCGGCCTCGGGCTCAGCTTCGCCACTGAGGTGGCGCGCCAGCACGGCGGCCGGCTGACCCTTGCCAACCAGCCGGACGGCGGCGTGCTGGCAGAGCTCTGGCTGCCCGGCAACTGAGGGCACTTCACACTGAGCACACAGAGCCGGGCTAAGCTGCGCCTCCTCGATGACGACCTTCCCCGTCGATGCGCATTCCCATGAATCAAGGAGAGAGTGATGCCCCGTATGCTGTTGTCCGGCCTGCTTGCCGCCGGCCTCTTCTGTGCCCTGCCCGCCAGCGCCGCCTCTGGTTGCATGCTGTTTGCCGATGCCACCGGCAAACCCCTCAGCACCCAGGGGGAGTGTGCCGCCCAGTTGACCCCGGCCTCCACCTTCAAGATCCCGCTGGCCCTGATGGGCTATGACAGCGGCTTCCTGGTGGATGAACAGCTGCCCGCCCTGCCGTTCAAACCCGGTGACCCTGACTTCCTGCCGGTGTGGAAGCAGACCACCACCCCAAGCCGCTGGATGCAATTCTCGGTCATCTGGTACTCACAGCGCCTCACCGAGTGGCTGGGAGAGGCGCGCTTCCAGCACTATGTCGACCGCTTCGACTACGGCAACCGGGATCTCTCGGGCAACCCGGGCAAGCACGACGGTCTGACCCAGGCCTGGCTCAGCTCCAGCCTCGCCATCAGCCCCCAGGAGCAGGCCCGCTTCCTCGGCAAGATGGTGAGCGGCAAGCTGCCGGTCTCCGCCCAGACCCTGCGCCATACCGCCAACCTGATGCGTCAACCCGGCATCGACGGTTGGCAGATCCACGGCAAGACCGGCATGGGTTACCCCAAGCTGCTGGATGGCAGTCTGGACAGGGAGCAGCAGATCGGCTGGTTCGTCGGCTGGGCCAGCAAGCAGGACAAGAAGCTCATCTTCGTCCACACCGTCATCCAGAAGCCGGGTAAACAGTTTGCCTCCCTGAAGGCCAGGGACGAGGTATTTGCCGCCCTGCCGGTCGAGCTGAAGAAGTTGTAATGCCAACAAGAACCGGCGCCTGGCGCCGGTTTTTTTACCCCCTTCACCACCCCTTCACACAGCCCCACCTTCCCTTCACCCGACCCCGGCACACTCCCTTTCAACCACAAGGAGATGAGTCATGGTCAAACAGATTTTCAACCACAAGATCTTTCTGCTGCTGTTGCTCAGCCTGCTGCTGATGGTGCCGGTGCAATCCATCATGGAGCTGAACCGGGAGCGCCAGGCTTATCGCTCAGAAGCCATCCAGCAAATCATGGCCAGCACCAGCGGGCCGCAACGGCTGCTGGGGCCGATCGTGGTACAGCCGTACACAAGCGAGAACATCCTGATCGATGGTGAGGAATCCCGGCGAGAAGTGGAAACCCTCTATCGCTACCTCCTACCGGAACAGCTGGATGCTACTGTCGACATGGAAGTTACTCCGCGCAAACTGGGGATTTACCAAGCCCAACCATATCAGGCCAACGTCACTCTGACCGGTCAATTACCTTCGCTCCCTGATTGGCAACCTCCGCGCAACAGCCTACCCGGCCAGCCCTATCTCAGCCTGGTCGTCTCCGATGCCCGCGGCATCACCCAGATCCCGGCCATCACCCTCGCCAACGAACCACTGGCCGTCATCCCAGGAGCCCGCCTTGGCACCTTGTCCGGCGTGCATGTCCCGCTGACGACCAAACAACAGCAAGGAGGGTGTTTCGAGGTAAGGTTTTCCCTGCAGGGCATGGAGAAATTCTCCCTGATCCCGATAGGCCGTGACAGCAAGCTGACCCTCTCTGGTAACTGGCCTCATCCCAATTTTCTCGGTGACTTCCTGCCGACCAGCCGCAAGGTACAAGAGAAAGGATTCAACGCTCACTGGCAGACCAGCTGGTTTGCCACTGATATGGAAAATCAGTTCCACGACTCAATCTTCGGGCCCTCAGAAAAGCTGCCTAGTTTCAGCGTCAGCCTGGTGCAGCCGGTGGATCACTACCAGCTTAACGAGCGGGCCGCCAAGTATGCCCTGCTGTTCATCGGCCTCACCTTCCTCAGCTTCTTCATGTTCGAGCTGCTCAGGGGGCTGCGGGTGCACCCGATCCAGTACGCCCTGGTGGGCATGGGGCTGGCCATCTTCTATCTGGTGCTGCTGGCGCTGACCGAGCATCTGGGCTTTGCCTGGGCCTATCTCATTGCCGCCCTGGCCAGCGTGGCCCTCAACGGCTTCTACCTGAGTCATGTGCTGGGCGGTCCGAAACAGGGCATGGGATTCGCCGCCCTGCTCGGGCTGGTCTACGCCATCCTGTTCGGCTTGCTGCAGGCCGAGGAGACAGCCCTGCTGCTCGGCGCCCTGCTGCTGTTCGCCATACTGACGCTGGTCATGGTGCTGACCCGCAAGCTGGACTGGTACCGGGTGATGAGCCGCCCGGACGACCAAATCCCCGCAGCTGAACAGGCAGACTGAAAACAAAACCGGCGCCATCAGGCGCCGGTTTGCATTTCATTGATCGGGCATCACTTCTTCTTGACCGGGCGGGCCCAGTTCTGGATGTGACGCTGGGGCACCCGGGTGATCACCAGCTCGTTCTCCGCCACGTCCTTGGTGATGGTCGAACCCGCCCCCAGGGTCGCCCCCTTGCCGATGCGCACCGGCGCCACCAGCTGGGTATCGGAGCCGACAAAGACGTCGTCCTCGATGATGGTCTGGAACTTGTTCACCCCGTCGTAGTTGCAGGTGATGGTGCCGGCACCGATATTCACCTTGGCACCGATCTCCGCATCTCCCAGATAGGTGAGGTGACCGCACTTGGAGCCCACCCCGAGGCGCGCCTTCTTCATCTCGACGAAGTTGCCGACGTGGGCATCCTGCTCCAGCACGGCGCCCGGGCGCAGACGGGTGAAGGGACCGACCGAGCACTGATCCGCGATCTGTGCCCCTTCGATGACGGAGTAGGGTTTCACCTCGGTGTGGTCGCCAATCACGCAATCCTTCAGCACGCTGCCGGCCCCGATGCGCACGTGATTGCCGAGCACCACCTTGCCTTCGATGATGACGTTGACGTCGATCACCACCTCTTCCCCGATCTCCAGGGTGCCCCGCAGATCGAAACGGGCCGGATCGATCAGGGTGGCGCCGGCGATCATCAGCTTCTCGGCCTGCATCTGCTGGTAACTGCGCTCGAGCTGGGCCAGCTGCACCCGGTTGTTGGCTCCTTCCACTTCCATGGCGTCGTCCGGGTGGACGGCGGCGATGGGGCAGTTGTCGGCATGGGCCATGGCAATCACGTCAGTCAGATAGAACTCGCCCTGGGCATTCTTGTTGTCCAGACGCGACAGCCAGCTGCGCAGCTGGCCGCCGTTCGCCACCAGCACGCCGGTGTTCACCTCGCGGATGGCGAGCTGCTCGGCGTTGGCATCCTTCTGCTCGACAATGCCAACCACCTGACCATGTTCCCGCACGATGCGGCCATAGCCGGTCGGGTTGTCCAGCACCACGGTCAGCAGCGCCATGCCGTCGTCGGCCTTGGCGGCCAGCAGCCGTTGCAGGGTCTCGGGCTGGATCAGCGGGGTATCGCCGTAGAGCACCAGCACGTCGTCCTCATCCTTCCAGAAGGGGATGGCCTGGGCGACGGCGTGACCGGTTCCCAGCTGCTGGGCCTGCAGTACCCAGTTCACATCTTCCGCGACGATCCGCTCCTTCAGCAGCTCGGCACCGTGGCCATAGACCAGATGCAGCTGTTCGGCACCGATCTGGCGAGCGGTATCGATCACATGGGAGACCATGGGCTTGTTGGCCACGGGGTGCAGCACCTTGGGGAGAACAGAACGCATACGAGTACCTTTACCCGCAGCCAGGATCACGACATTGAGAGACATAGCTAGCCTTTGAAACAGGTGGAAATGCTGGGCGGAGTCTATCCAACGGGCAAAAAAAAAGCGACCCGAAGGTCGCTTTTTGCATCACCGTGATTAGCGGTAATTCTTTTTGACGATATCGATAACCCGCAGCTGGGCCATCGCTTTGGCCAGCTCGGCAGACGCCTGAGCGTAGTCGATATCACCATGGGAGCTGTTGATCCGCTCTTCGGCGCGACGCTTGGCTTCCTGGGCTTTCGCCTCATCCAGGTCGTCGGCACGAATGGCGGTATCGGCCAGCACGGTCACGGCTTCGGGTTGTACTTCCAGCATGCCGCCGGAGATGTACAGCACCTCTTCGCTACCATTTTGCTTGATCAAGCGGACCAGGCCCGGCTTGATGGCAGTCAGCAACGGAGCATGACCGTGGCGGAGACCCAGCTCACCTTCGGAGCCTGATACCTGGGCAGATTGCACCCGACCGGAAAACAGTTTCCCTTCGGCGCTCACCACATCCAGGTGAAAGGAGATCATCTCAGCCATGGGCCCTCCTATCGAGGCTTACAGTTTCTTGGACTTCTCGACGACTTCGTCGATGCCGCCAACCATGTAGAACGCCTGCTCGGGCAGATCGTCGTACTCGCCCTTCAGGATGCCCTGGAAGCCACGGATGGTTTCCTTCAGCGGCACATACTTGCCCGGAGAACCGGTAAATACTTCGGCCACGAAGAACGGCTGGGACAGGAAACGCTCGATCTTACGGGCACGGGCTACGGTCAGTTTGTCTTCTTCTGACAGTTCATCCATACCCAGGATGGCGATGATGTCCTTCAGCTCCTTGTAGCGCTGCAGCACGGTCTGAACGCCACGAGCGGTCTCGTAGTGCTCCTTGCCTACCACCAGCGGATCCAGCTGACGGGAGGTGGAGTCCAGCGGGTCAACGGCCGGGTAGATACCCAGTGCCGCGATCTGACGGGACAGTACGACGGTCGCATCCAGGTGGGCGAAGGTGGTCGCCGGAGACGGGTCGGTCAAGTCATCCGCAGGCACGTAAACGGCCTGTACGGAGGTGATGGAACCGGTCTTGGTGGAGGTGATGCGCTCTTGCAGAACACCCATCTCCTCGGCCAGGGTCGGCTGGTAGCCTACTGCGGAGGGCATACGGCCCAGCAGTGCGGATACCTCAGTGCCCGCGAGCGTGTAACGGTAGATGTTGTCCACGAAGAACAGCACGTCACGACCTTCGTCACGGAACTTCTCGGCCATGGTCAGGCCGGTCAGCGCCACGCGCAGACGGTTTCCGGGCGGCTCGTTCATCTGACCGTAAACCAGAGATACCTTGTCCAGTACGTTGGACTCCATCATCTCGTGGTAGAAGTCGTTACCCTCACGGGTACGCTCGCCCACACCGGCGAACACGGAGTAACCGCTGTGCTCGATGGCGATGTTACGGATCAGCTCCATCATGTTGACGGTCTTGCCTACACCGGCGCCGCCGAACAGACCAACCTTACCACCCTTGGCGAACGGACATACCAGGTCGATAACCTTGATGCCGGTCTCCAGCAGCTCGGTGCTGTTGGACTGATCTTCGTAGCTGGGGGCTTCCCGGTGGATGGACCAACGCTCTTCTTCGCCGATCGGGCCCTTCTCGTCGATGGGATCGCCCAGTACGTTCATGATACGGCCCAGGGTCGAGGTACCGACCGGTACCTGGATGGCCTTGCCGCTGTTAACTACTTCCAACCCACGACGCAGACCGTCGGAGGAACCCATGGTGATGCAACGCACGACGCCGCCGCCGATCTGTTGCTGAACTTCCAGTACCAGACCCTGGCCTTGGCCTTCGCTGACAACCTTCAGTGCATCGTACACCTGGGGCACGGCATTCTGCGGGAACTCGATGTCCACCACAGCGCCGATGATTTGGACGATGAAACCGTTACTCATGTCAAATCCTCTAAACCTTTGATAACCCTTGCCTTACACCGCGGCAGCACCGGAAACGATCTCAGTCAGCTCCTGGGTAATACTGGCCTGACGGGCCTTGTTGTATACCAGTTGCAGATCGTTAATCAGGTTGCCGGCGTTGTCAGTCGCGGCTTGCATGGCAACCATTCGGGCTGCCTGTTCACTTGCCAAGTTTTCAACCACACCCTGGTAGACCTGGGACTCGACATAGCGAATCAGCAGGGTATCCAGCAGTTGCTTGGGATCCGGCTCATAGAGGTAATCCCAGTGGTGTTTCTTGGCGAGCTTGCTGTCTTCAGTTACGGGCAAAGGCAGCAGTTGATCGACTTTTGGTTGCTGAACCATGGTGTTGACGAACTTGTTGTACACCAGATACAGCCTGTCAATCTCACCGTTGTCGTAAGCCTTCAGCATGACCTTGACTGAACCAATCAGGTCATTGACGCTCGGGTTGTCACCCAGTCCGGAGACATGGGCTTTCACCTTGGCGCCGTGCCGTTCAAAGAAGTTGGAGGCCTTGTTACCGATCAGTGCCAGGTCAACCTTGGCACCGTTCGCGCTCCATTGCTTCATATCGTTGAGGGCAGCCTTGAACAGGTTGATGTTCAAACCACCACACAGGCCACGGTCGGTGGAGACGACGATGTAACCCACTCGCTTCACCTCACGTTCCATGAGGTAGGGGTGCTTGTATTCCAAGTTCCCCTGGGCGATATGGCCGATCACCTTGCGCATGGTTTCAGCGTACGGACGGCTGGCAGACATGCGTTCCTGCGCACGGCGCATCTTGCTCGCTGCCACCATTTCCATAGCGCTGGTGATCTTCTGAGTGTTCTTCACACTCCCGATCTTGTTACGTATCTCTTTTGCGCCGGCCATCTCTTCTCTCCATCAGGTGGCAGCTTGCGCTGCCACACACGCTTACCAGGTCTGGGTTGCCTTGAAGTCATCCAGCAACGCAGTCAGCTTGCCAACGATCGCATCGTTGTAGTCAGCCTTGGCATTGATTTCAGCCATCAGCTCACCATGCTGGGTATTGGCGTAAGAGAGCAGAGCGGCTTCGAAGTCGACGATCTTGCTCAGTTCGACATCGGCGAGATAACCCTTCTCGGCGGCGAACAGCACCAGGGATTGCTGGGCCACGCTCATCGGAGAGTACTGCTTCTGCTTCATCAGCTCGGTCACTTTCTGACCGTGATCCAGCTGCTTGCGGGTCGCATCGTCCAGATCGGAGGAGAACTGGGCGAAGGCCGCCAGCTCGCGGTACTGGGCCAGCGCGGTACGGATACCACCGGACAGCTTCTTGACGATCTTGGTCTGAGCCGCACCACCCACACGGGATACTGAGATACCCGGGTCAACCGCCGGACGGATGCCGGAGTTGAACAGCTGGGAGGTCAGGAAGATCTGGCCGTCGGTGATGGAGATCACGTTGGTCGGAACGAACGCGGAGACGTCGCCGGCCTGGGTTTCGATGATCGGCAGGGCGGTCAGAGAACCGGTCTGGCCTTTCACGGCACCCTTGGTGAACTTCTCGACGTACTCGGCGTTCACGCGAGCGGCACGCTCGAGCAGACGGGAGTGCAGATAGAAGACGTCGCCCGGGTAGGCTTCGCGTCCTGGCGGACGGCGCAGCAGCAGGGAGATCTGGCGATAGGCAACGGCCTGCTTGGACAGGTCATCATAGATGATCAGCGCGTCTTCACCGCGGTCACGGAAGTACTCACCCATGGAGCAACCGGCATAGGGAGCCAGGTACTGCAGGGCGGCGGCTTCGGAGGCAGAGGCGACGACGACGATGGTGTTGGCCAGGGCACCGTGCTCTTCCAGCTTGCGCACCACGTTGGCGATGGTGGAGGCCTTCTGGCCGATCGCAACGTAGACGCACTTAATGCCGGAGTCTTTCTGGTTGATGATGGTGTCGATGGCGATGGCGGTCTTACCTACCTGACGGTCACCGATGATCAGCTCACGCTGGCCACGACCGATGGGGATCATGGCATCGATGGCTTTCAGACCGGTCTGGACTGGCTGGTCAACAGACTTACGCTCGATAACGCCCGGGGCGATCACTTCGATTGGCGAGTAGCCGTCGTGTTCTACCGGACCCTTACCGTCGATCGGCTGACCCAGGGTGTTGACCACCCGGCCCAACAGACCACGACCGACCGGCACTTCCAGAATACGGCCGGTACCCTTTACCTTCATCCCTTCCGCCAGGTTGGCATAGGGACCCATGACAACGGCACCAACGGAGTCACGCTCCAGGTTCAATGCCAGAGCGAAGCGGTTGCCCGGCAGCTCGATCATCTCACCCTGCATGGCATCGGCCAGACCGTGGATACGAATGATACCGTCGCTCACAGAGACGATGGTACCCTCGTTACGCGCTTCGCTTTTGACATCAAACTGCGCAATGCGCTGCTTGATCAGCTCGGCGATTTCAGTGGAATTCAGTTGCATGCTCTAATACCCCAATCAAGATTGCAGCGCATCGGCCATGCGATCCAGCTTACCGCGGACCGTGCCGTCGATAACGAGATCACCGGCCTTGATGAGCACCCCGGCCATCAAGGACGCATCTGTGCTGCAATTCAGCTTCACTTTGCGCGCGAGACGTTGTTCCAGAGAAGCCTGAATATTGGCTTTCTGCTGGTCGGTCAGTTCGATCGCCGAAATCACGTCAGCCTGAACTTCTTTGTCCAGTTCAGCCTTGAGCGCGACGAATTCGGCAACGACCGCCGGCAGCACACCCAAGCGACCATTCTCGGCCATCACCCGGATCAGGTTCTGACCGTGCTCGTTGAGCTGCTCACCGCAGACACCGACAAACAGGTTTGCCAGTTCTTCGGCAGCCACGGAGCCGTTTACCAGGTTGTGGATGGTCTCGTTCTCTGCCACCTGAGCGGCGAAATCGAGCATCTCCAGCCATTGGTCAACCGCCTTGTGCTCAACGGCAAACTCGAAAGCAGCCTTGGCGTAGGGGCGAGCGATTGTAGTCAGTTCAGACATAGCCCCGTTCCCGTTACAGTTCTGCTACCAGTTTGTCGACGATGTCGCTGTTGGCAGCCTGGTCGATTTGGCGTGCCAGGATCTTCTCTGCACCCGCGATGGCAAGAGCAGCAACCTGCTTGCGCAGTTCTTCTTTGGCACGATGACGTTCAGCTTCGATCTCTGCACGGCCCTGAGCCAGGATTTTTTCCCGCTCTGCTTGAGCTCCGACAGCGGCCTCGTCAATGATCTGGGCTTTGCGTTTGTTGGCCTGATCGATGATTTCAGCAGCCTGAAGCTTGGCTTCTTTCAGCTGATCGGTGGCGTTGGCCTTGGCCAGCTCCAGATCTTTCTTGGCACGCTCTGCAGAAGAGAGGCCGTCAGCGATTTCTTTCTGACGGGCTTCGATGGCAGCCATCAGCGGCGGCCATACGTACTTCATGCAAAACACTACGAAGATGAAAAAAGCAACTGCTTGGCCGAGGAGGGTGGCGTTGATATTCACAGCCGATGTCCTCTTTAGTTAGTTAATGGGTTCTGCGTGAGTCGAGACGACTTAGGCAACCGCAAACATCACGTACAGACCCAGACCAACGGCGATCATCGGGATCGCATCCACCAGACCCATCACGATGAAGAACTGGGTACGCAGAACAGGGATCAGGTCAGGTTGGCGAGCCGCACCTTCCAGGAACTTGCCACCCAGGATACCGATACCGATGGAGGCGCCGATAGCCGCCAGACCCATCATCATTGCAGCAGCGATGTACAGCAGGTCCATGTTCAAGTTTTCCATGAGGATCTCCATTTATTTAGATGTAATTGATTGTATAAAAAGGATTATTTGAGTTGCATCAACCATGGTCTTCCTGCGCCATCGACAGATAGACGATGGTCAGAACCATGAAGATAAACGCCTGCAAAGTGATGATCAGGATGTGGAAGATTGCCCAAGGCACGGACAGGATCCACTGTGACCACCAGGGTAACAAACCCGCAATCAGGATGAAGATCAGTTCGCCAGCATACATGTTGCCGAACAGTCGCAGACCCAATGAAACAGGCTTGGAAATCAACGTGACGGTTTCAAGGATGAAGTTAACCGGGATGGCAGCAGGGTGGTTGAAAGGCTGAAGCGTCAGCTCCTTCACGAACCCGCTGATACCCTTGACCTTGATGCTGTAGTACAGGATCAAGAAGAACACGCCCAAAGCCATGGACATGGTGATGTTAACGTCAGCAGAGGGAACCACACGCAGATAGGGAACACCCATCAACTGTGCAGCGTGAGGGATAAAGTCAACGGGGATCAGGTCCATGAAGTTCATCAGGAAGATCCACACGAACACCGTCAGAGCCAAAGGCGCGATGACCTTGTTGCGACCATGAAAGATGTCTTTGACGTTACCATTCACAAACTCGACCAGCATCTCCACAAAGCACTGAAGCTTACCGGGCACACCGCTGGTGGCCTTGACGGCAACCTTGCGGAACAACCAGATAAACAGGGCGCCTAGCACGACGGAAAATATCATGGAATCGATATTCACCGTCCAGAACCCGGACCCTACTTGCAGATGGGTCAGGTGGTGGGAGATATATCCCTGAGGAGTCAGGACTTCTCCGGTTGCAGACATGAGTTTTCCTAATAGTGGTTGTTAAGCGTGAATGAAACTATCCACTGTACAACGAGGGCGAGGATATAAGTGGCGAAGAACGAGACGGTGTCGACCTCGATCCCGGCGCCAAACATCAGGGCGAAAAGTCCTGTTGTAGTAATGAGCTTAATCCCTGCCCCACCATAAAAGTCCCGCAAGACCAGGCCCACGCTCTCTTTCGTCACCTTGCGGCGCAGAACCCAGAGCGTGAACAGGGCCTGAGGAACCCAGTACATCCCCCCTCCGTAGAGAGAGGATTGTCCGGCAAAGACCCCCTTCTGATAAAACCAGACGGAGCCGATTGCCAGGATCAGGATGAGCTGACAAACGAGCATAGCCAAGGCCAGCGTCAAACCTTCCAAGGCTATTTTCTGCTTCACCAACCTACCCCTGAACATTACAGAACTGTAAAAAATCGGGATCCGAAGACCCCAGGTTCACAGCTCGAAAAGCCGGTCAAATTATACCCGTGGAGACGGCTATTGCAACATGGCAAAAATCCTTAATTTTTGCGGCTTTCCGCGCGAAATTAAGGTTATGTTCATAACGAAAGGAATGGATGTTTTATTACTACAAAAAGCGTAAAAATCACGATTCTGACAGGCCAAAATAGCCCAATACCCGGTCCAAATCCGCTAAGTTATCGTAACTAATTACTAACTTGCCGCTATCTTTTTTGCCCGGCTGAAGTTGCACCTGATTGCCAATTTTTTCTGAAATCTGGCGCTCGAGATAACCAAACTGGGGATCGCGGACAGGCTGGACCCTGGTTTTTGCCGGTTCCAGCGCTTTTTGCACCAGCTTCTCGGTATCTCGCACTGTCAGCCCCTTCTGGGACACCAGTTTGGCCAGCTCGGACTGGGCCGGGCCGCTCAGGGCCAGCAGGGCACGGGCATGGCCCATGTCGAGATCGCCATGCTCCACGAAGCGCTTCACGTCCTCGTTGAGCTGGTTGAGGCGCAGCAGGTTGGTCACCGTGGTGCGGGACTTGCCCACCGCATCGGCCACCTGCTGATGGGTCAGTTCGAACTCGGTCAGCAGGCGCTGCAGGGCGACCGCCTCCTCGATGGCGTTGAGATCCTCGCGCTGGATGTTCTCGATCAGCGCGATGGCGACAGCCGCCTCGTCAGGCACCTCCTTGACCAGGCAGGGTACCACCTCGAGCCGGGCCAGCTGGGAGGCACGCCAGCGCCGTTCACCGGCGATGATCTCGAATCGATTCTCGCCGATGGAGCGTACCACTATGGGCTGAATCACACCTTGCGCACGGATGGAGTTGGCCAGATCCTCCAGCGCATCCTGTGACATGTCCTTGCGGGGCTGGTACTTGCCGGACTGCAGCCACTCCACCGGCAGCTTGCGCAGCTCGCCCTGATTGGCGGGAGCCATGGCTTGTTCGGTACGCTGGTCGCTCATCACCTGTTTCTGGCGGGCGGCCGTGCTGGTGCTGAGCAGGGCGTCCAGCCCCTTGCCCAACCCACGTTTCTTCGGCGTCATAGGCTCTCTCGATCTGCGGTGATCGGCTGGAATTCCTGCTCCTGGCGACGCAGGATCTCGCCAGCCAGGGCCAGATAGGCCTTGGCTCCCACCGATGATTTGTCATAGTGCATGGCCGGAGCGCCAAAGCTCGGCGCCTCCGCCAGTCTTACGTTGCGGGGGATGATGGTGCGGTAGACCTTGTCCCCGAAATGCTGTTTCAGCTGATCGGACACATCATTGGCCAGCCGGTTGCGGTGATCGAACATGGTGCGCAGCACCCCCTCGATCTTCAGATCCGGATTGACCACGGCTGCCAGCTTGCTGATGGTGTCCACCAGGGCGGTGAGCCCTTCCAGCGCATAGTATTCGCACTGCATGGGTACCAGCACGGAGTCGGCGGCGGCCATGGCGTTGACGGTCAGCATGTTGAGAGAGGGCGGACAGTCGATGAAGACGTAGTCGTACTTGTCCCGGACCGAAGCCAGGGCGTTGCGCAGGCGGATCTCGCGGGCAAAGAACTCCATCAGGCGGATTTCTGCCGCGGTCACGTCGGCGTTGGCGGCGATCAGGTGATAGCCTCCCGAGGTCTCGGGGATGATCACCTCGCCGATGGGGGCATCTTCGATCAGCAGTTCATAGGCGGTGCGTTCGACATCGTACTTGTCGACACCGCTGCCCATGGTGGCATTGCCCTGCGGATCCAGATCGATCACCAGCACCTTGCGCCGGGTAGCGGCCATGGAGGCGGCCAGATTCACACAGGTGGTGGTTTTACCCACTCCACCCTTCTGGTTGGCTATGGCAATGACTTTTCCCACACTGTCCCCTAAATGAATGCGGCGGCCCTATTCGGGCTGGATGGCTTTAAACTCCAGCAGATGGCGCTCGCCTTCCAGTTCCGGCACCACCAGCTTGTGGGTGGCGACCAGACGAATGCTGGCAGGCAACTGTGCCAGTTCCTGCTCGGGGTACTGTCCCTTGAGCGCCAGGAAGCTGCCCTCGGGTGACGGCAGATGATGGCACCAGCTCAGCATGTCCTCCAGGGAGGCGAAGGCCCGGCTCAGTACACCATCAAATCCCGTCTCGGGTTGATACTCCTCCACCCGGGATTTGACAGGGGTCACATTGGTCAACCCCAGCTCCAGGATCACCTGGCGGATGAAGTTGATCCGCTTGCCCAGGCTGTCGAGCAGCACGAACTGCTTGTCCGGATTGATGATGGCCAGCGGCAGGCCGGGCAGGCCCGGGCCGGTGCCCACATCGATGAAACGCTCACCCTGCAGGTGAGGGCTCACCACCAGGCTGTCGAGGATATGCTTGACCAGCATGGCGTCCGGATCTCGCACCGAGGTGAGATTGTAAGCCTTGTTCCACTTGTGCAGCAACTCGACCAACTGCACCAACTGGGTCTTCTGGGTATCGGTGATAACAATGCCGGCCTGCATGAGCAGGCCGTTCAATCTTTCCAGCTTGTTTTCCAACAGGGAATTCCTCAGGCGGTTTTACGCAGCAGGCCGTGTTTCTTCAGGTGTACCAGCAGGATGGAGATGGCGGCCGGAGTGATGCCGGAGATGCGGGAAGCCTGACCTATGGTTTCTGGCTTGGCATCGTTCAGCTTGGCGATCACCTCGTTGGAGAGACCGTTCACGTCGCGGTAGTTCATGTCCAGCGGCAGCAGGGTGTTCTCGTTGCGCAGCTGCTTCTCCACCTCGTCGTGCTGACGCTCGATGTAACCGGCGTACTTGATCTGGATCTCCACCTGGTCGGCGGCGGCGGCGTCTGCCAGGGCAGGGCCCACACCCTCGATGGCCATCAAGGCATCGTAGGTCACCTCGGGGCGACGCAGCAGCTCTTCCAGGCTCTGCTCCCGGGTCAGCGGGGTGTTGACCAGGGCGTTGACGGCCTCCAGAGACGGATGCTGCGGGTGGATCCAGGTCGAGCGCATGCGCTGACGCTCCTGCTCCACCTGTTCCACCTTGGCATTGAACAGGCTCCAGCGATGATCGTCCACCAGACCCAGCTCGCGACCGATAGCAGTCAGGCGCAGATCGGCGTTGTCTTCCCGCAGCAGCAGGCGGTATTCGGCGCGGCTGGTGAACATGCGGTAAGGCTCGCGGGTTCCCAGGGTGGAGAGGTCGTCCATCATCACGCCCATGTAGGCCTGATCCCGGCGCGGGTGCCAGGCATCCTTGCCCTGGGCGCGCAGACCGGCGTTCAGACCGGCCATCAGCCCCTGGGCGGCGGCCTCTTCATAGCCGGTGGTGCCGTTGATCTGGCCGGCGAAGAACAGGTTCTCGATGCACTTGCTCTCCATGTTGGCCTTGAGATCCCGCGGATCGAAGAAGTCGTATTCGATCGCGTAGCCCGGGCGGGTGATGTGGGCGTTCTCGAAGCCGCGGATCGAGCGGACGATCTGCACCTGCACGTCGAACGGCAGGCTGGTGGAGATCCCGTTCGGGTAGAGCTCGTGGGTGGTGAGGCCTTCCGGCTCGACGAAGATCTGGTGCGCCGTCTTGTCGGCGAAGCGGGTGATCTTGTCCTCGATCGACGGGCAGTAGCGCGGGCCAATGCCTTCGATTACCCCGGCGTACATGGGGCTGCGATCCAGGTTGTTGCGGATCACCTCGTGGGTCTGCTCGTTGGTATGGGTCACGTAGCAGGGCACCTGGCGCGGATGCTGGCTGGCGTTGCCGATGAAGGAGAAAACAGGGCGAGGATCGTCGCCATGCTGCTCCTGCATCACGGAGAAATCGACGGTGCGGGCATCGATGCGCGGTGGCGTGCCCGTCTTGAGACGATCGATGCGCAGCGGCATTTCACGCAGGCGCTGGGCCAGGGCGATCGAGGGAGGATCCCCGGCGCGACCACCCTTGTAGTTTTCCATCCCGATGTGGATCAGGCCGTTCAGGAAGGTGCCGACGGTCAGTACGACCGTCTTGCCACCGATGCGGATCCCGCTCTGGGTAACGACACCGGCCACCCGATCCCCATCCATGATGAGATCGTCGCAGGCCTGCTGGAAGATCTTCAGGTTCGGGTAGTTCTCCAGCGTCTGGCGCACCACCGCCTTGTAGAGCAGGCGATCCGCCTGGGCACGGGTAGCCCGTACGGCAGGCCCCTTGGAAGAGTTGAGCGTGCGGAACTGGATCCCGCCGAGATCGATGGCCTGGGCCATGACTCCACCGAGGGCATCCACTTCCTTGACCAGGTGTCCCTTGCCGATCCCGCCGATCGCCGGATTGCAGGACATATGCCCCAGCGTGTCTATGTTGTGGGTCAGCAACAGGGTGTTGAGGCCCATACGGGCAGCTGCTGTCGCTGCTTCTGTGCCTGCGTGACCGCCACCGACGACGATCACATCAAATTGTTCATGGTATTGCATTGGGGATCACCTTGATCTGCACGCCTGAAGATCGTTGTTTGCCTGGTCTGAAGGGCGGATCATTCTATCTGTTTAGCATCCGGAGGGGAACGTCTACTTCAGGATCAGTATGGATCAGGGATCCGCTAAATAGATCTTAAGGATCTTTAGATCGATCTTTTATTGGATCTCTTATTAGGATCCGACACTTCTGTTGATAAGCCATTTTTGATCATAAAGATCATTCGCTTAAAGCCGATCGCTGCTTGTGGAAAAGCTTGGATCCTGGAGGGGCGAACGGGGGGATAACCCTGGTTTTTATACACAGGAGCACGTCACATGGGATCTAATACATGAATAACTATAGGTTTTGCAGAGCTTTGCACCGTAGTTATGCACATTTATCCGGAGTGTTGTGGGTGACGAGCCGGAACAACTTCTCCGGATCCCCCTGTTAATAACCTGGTGGATAGGGATCTGGGGATAAAGGGGGAGATCGGGGGAGTGAGACCGGATCTCCCGCCCCCTGATCAGGCGATCGAGGCCATCCAGTCGTGGATCCAGGCTTCGGCGGCGTCTTCCGGGATCTCGTGCTGGGTCACGTCTATCTCCAGACGATCCCCGATCCGGCTTGCTCCGCACTCGGCCAGCAGCCGATCCAGCGTCTTGCCGCCCTGGCAGAAGGTGTCATAGCTGCGATCCCCCAGGGCGATCACCCCATATTTCAAGGCGCTGAGATCCGGGCGCTGGTCCGCAAGATCCTTGGCGAAGGGTTGCAGATTGTCGGGCACGTCGCCGGCACCGTGGGTGGAGGTGATCACCAGCAGTATGGCCTCGGGCTCGGCCAGGATCTCGGCCAGGCTGGCCGGGTTGTGGATCTCGGCTTGGTGGCCCGCCTGTTCCAGCAGGCTGGCCACATGATCTGCGACATATTCGGAGGCCCCCAGCATGGAGCCGACGACGAGGTTGAGTTTGGCCATGGAATGATCCTGATGTCATCGAAAGAGTGAAGAGCAGGGATCTTACCGCCAAAGCATGTGGATAAATATGGATAAAGCTTGGGGATAAGGATCCTTCACTATTTTTATGGCAGAGGCCGCCCTCACCATCTTTTTTCATCTTCCCCTGTGTTCCCTTCTTTTGACCACCTTCCTGAATGAGTCTTTCTGCCGGAAAAGTCGTCCGTTGATACAGCAGGTAACAATAGAGATGCAAATGATTAGCAATTATTGAATCGATTCGATCATGGCTCCTGTAGTAGCATTGTGCCGCTTTATTCGCCTAAGGAGTCGGGCAAACCGGCCGCATTGGGCACCCATAATAAGAAACCAAAATATAACTCATTGATATTTGAGACACTTATATGATTGCGCAAAGAAATACCCAGAATGCAGTGATGCGAAAGAAGGGGGCCCAACTGTTGCCGCTCTCCTGCCTGCTGGCGAGCCTGCCGGTGCTGGCTGCCGAACCGGCGGACAAAGAGCTGCCCAAGGCGGCTGAAACCATGGTGGTCACCGGCACCGCCATGAAGGTCGAAGTGCCCATGGCCGAGACCCCTCGCGCCGTCTCCGTGGTCAACCGCGAGGAGCTGGATCAGCACGCCGTGCTGCAGCTCGACGAGTCCGTGCGCTACCGCTCCGGCGTGCTCACCGGTCTCTATGGCTCGGACAACAACACCGACTGGTTCAAGGTGCGTGGCTTCGATGCTGCCCAATACCTCGATGGCAACCGCCTGTTCGGCACCGGTTACTACGTCTGGACTCCTGAGCCCTTCGGTCTCGAGAGCGTGGAATTGCTCAAGGGCCCGGCCTCCATCCTCTACGGCGAGGCGCCTCCCGGCGGCGTGATCAACTCCATCAGCAAGCGCCCCACCGCGACCCCGCAAGGCCTGGTCAATCTGCAACTGGGCAACCGGGATCTGCGCCAGGTCGGGGTCGACTTCTCCGACGATCTGACCGACGACAGCCGCTATCGCATGGTTGCACTCTATAAAGAGCGCGACGGCGTGCTGGATGGCACCTACAACGAGCGCGCCTACCTGGCGCCGAGCGTGACCCTGGATATCTCGGATCGCACCAGCCTCACCCTGCTGGCCAGCTTCCTGCACGATGAAGGGGTGCCCACCAACGGCTTCTTCCCCGTCTATGGCACCCTGAACACCTCGGGCGGCCAGATCGATCCCAGCACCAACCTGAGTCAGCCGGATTACGATCGCAACCGCAACACCCAGATCTCCACCGGCTACGAGCTGGCCCACCAGTTCAACCAGACCTGGGAGTTCAAGCAGAACGTCCGCTTCAACTACAACGATCTGCTGCTGCGTCAGACCTATATCTTCCCGACGTACGAAGGCACCACCGCCTACCGCGGCCTGGTCTACCGTGACGGCGACACCAAGAGTGCCACCATGGACAACCAGCTGGTGGGCTACTGGAACACGGATCGCACCGAGCAGACCCTGTTGATGGGGATCGATCTGCAGCGCCACGTGAACGAAGGGGTCGAGGCCGACAACTACGGTATGGGGTCCATCGACACCATGAACCCGGATTACAGCGGCTTCCCCGGCTTCGATGAGTCCACCGCCACCTATCAGAAGAACACCAAGGGCCAGAGCGGTCTCTACGCCCAGCATCAGATCCGCTGGGACGATCGCTGGTTGCTGACCGCAGGTGGTCGCTTCGACTATGTGGAAACCCACAACATCAGCGAAGCCACCAGCAAGAACGAGAAGCAGTATGACGACAACCTCTCGCTCTCCGGCAGCCTGATGTATCTGGCCGACAACGGCCTCTCCCCCTACTTTGCCTATGCGGAGTCGTTCGAAGTGTTGCCGGGCATAGATCCGAACACCAAGAACTCCTACAAGCCGCTGGAAGGCAAGCTGTATGAGACCGGCATCAAGTACGCCCCCAGCTTCCTCGACGGTTACATCAACCTGGCGCTGTTCGATCTGGAGCAGACCAACTCGCTCGTCTCTACAGGATCCGGCCAGCAGACCCAGGCCGGCGAAGTGACCTCCCAGGGCGTCGAGCTGGAAGGGAGCGTACAGGCCACCGAGGCGCTGCGCCTGACCGCTGCTTATACCTACACCGATGCCAAGACCAACGACACCGGCAACGGTGATCGTCGCGCCAGCCTGATCCCGCGTCACCAGGCCTCCTTCTGGGGCAATTACAAGGTGCAACAGGGTCCGGTCTCCGGACTGGAAGTGGGTTCCGGGGTGCGTTACATCGGATCCAGTGTCGGCATAGGTGCCGTGAATGCGGACTACACCCCCATCTATGGTTCGGCCCAGGTGCCGGCCCAGACGGTGTGGGATGCGATGATCGGGTATGACTTCGCCAAGAACTGGCGTGCCCAGGTCAACGTCAACAACCTGCTGAACGACACCTATGTGGCGAGCTGTGACTACTACTGCTACTACGGTGAGCCGCGCAGCATAGTCGGCTCCGTCAACTACCGCTGGTAAGATCCAGGCCGGGCGGGTGCCTCAAGCTCCCGCCCTCCTTCTTTTTGTATACAGGCCTGCCATGGAACTCTTGTCACTGGTTTACCGCCAATACTGTTGGCCCTTCATCGCCATTACCCTGCTCAGTCTGCTCAGTGCGGTGAGTGGGATCGGTGTTATCGCCTTTATCAATCAATCGCTTATAGAATCAGTTGGAGAGCCGTTGCCGGTGCTTGGCCAGCTGATCGGCCTTATCCTGCTGCTGCTGGTCATTACCCTGGGCTCCCAGCTGGCCCTGACCACCCTCGGCCACCACTTCGTCTATCACCTGCGCGGCCGCCTGCTCAAGCAGCTGCTGGACACCGACGTCGCCCGCATTCGCCAGATAGGGCAGGGGCCGCTGCTGGCCTCCCTCTCCAGCGACATCGGCCAGATCACCATCGCCTTCGTGCGCCTGCCGGAGCTGGTGCAGGGGCTGGTGCTGACTCTGGGCTCCATCATCTACCTCGGCATGCTCTCTCCCGCCCTGCTCGGTGTCACCGCGCTCTGGGTCACGGTGACCATGGTGGTGGGCTGGCTGCTGGTGAACCATGTCTATCGCCACCTGTCCCAGATGCGTCAGGCCGAAGACAGGCTCTATCAGAACTACCAGTCCATCATCGCCGGCAGCAAGGAGCTGGCGCTCAACCGCGAGCGGGCCCATTTCGTCTACCACCGGCTCTATGAGCAGAACGCTCAGGACTATCGCCAGCACATCATTCGTGCCGATACCTATCACCTGAGCGCGGTGAACTGGTCGAACATCATGATGCTGGGGGCCATTGGTCTGGTGTTCTTCCTGGCCAATGGGCTGGGCTGGGCCAACACCAATGTGGCCGCCACCTTCGCCCTGACCCTGCTGTTCCTGCGCACCCCGCTGCTGCAGGGCATCGGCGCCCTGCCGACCCTGATCGCCGCCCAGGTGGCGTTCGACAAGATAGCGACCCTGACATTGGCCTCGCCGGATCCCGCCTTCCCGCTGCCGCCGGCCCACCGTGCCTGGCAGCGGATCCAGCTGGAGGAGGTGAGCTTTCACTATCAGGGGGAGGGCGGCTTCGCCGTGGGGCCGATCAACCTCACCATCGAGAAGGGGGAGCAGATCTTCATCATCGGGGGCAACGGCTCCGGCAAGTCGACCCTGGCCATGCTGTTGACCGGCCTCTATCAGCCGGTCTCTGGCCGGATCCTGCTGGATGGTGAACCCCTCGCCGATCGCAACGCCTACCTGGCGCTGTTCTCCGCCATCTTCACCGACTATCACCTGTTCCAGCACCTGCTGGGGCCTGAGCCGAAAGAAGCCCTGATTGAAGAGTGGCTGGAGCGGTTGCAGATGGGCAGCAAGCTCGCCATCGAGGAGGGCTTCATCGCCGACATCGATCTCTCCCAGGGGCAGCGCAAGCGGGTCGCCCTGCTGCTGGCACTGGCGGAGCAGCGGGAGGTGATGCTGTTTGACGAGTGGGCGGCGGATCAGGATCCCCAGTTCCGCCGCATCTTCTATCAGGTGCTGTTGCCGCGCCTGAAGGAGATGGGCAAGACGGTGATCGCCATCAGCCACGACGATCTCTACTTCTCCCTGGCGGATCGCCTGCTGGAGATGCGTCAGGGCCAGCTTACCGAGCTGACCGGCGAGCGGCGCGAGCAGGTGAGCCGGGATGCCGTCGCCCATCTGGATACGGATTTGAATGCAGAGGTGCCGGTCTGAATCCGGCCAACAGGAACCCTTTATGTTTGAGATGAAAGC
This sequence comes from Aeromonas sp. XH, assembly GCF_033348475.1. Taxonomy (NCBI): domain Bacteria; kingdom Pseudomonadati; phylum Pseudomonadota; class Gammaproteobacteria; order Aeromonadales; family Aeromonadaceae; genus Aeromonas; species Aeromonas sp. XH. The sequence goes on from NZ_CP137630.1 coordinate 4,326,029, forward strand.
CGCCAGCTTCACGGTTAACGACCGTCAGCTGCTGCACCCCACCAGCCTGCGCTTCGAGCAGGGTCAGGTCTATGGTCTCATCGGCCACAACGGCTCGGGCAAGTCCACCCTGCTCAAGCTGCTGGCCCGCCAGCAGCCCCTGAGCTATGGGGAGATCCTGTTCGACGACAAGCCGCTGCAGGAGTGGGGCAACCGGGACTTCGCCCGCCAGGTGGCCTATCTGCCTCAGCATCTGCCAAGCGCCGAGAACCTGCTCGGCCGCGAGCTGGTGGATATGGGGCGCTACCCCTGGCGCGGTCTGCTGGGGCGCATGGGGGAGGCCGATCGCCGCCAGGTGGAGAAGGCCATCGAGCTCACTCATACCGAGAGGTTCGCCGACCGGCTGGTGGATACCCTCTCCGGCGGCGAGCGGGGCCGGGTCTGGCTCGCCATGCTGCTGGCCCAGGAGAGCCGCTTCATCCTGCTGGACGAGCCGCTGGCCGCCCTGGACGTGGCCCATCAGGTGGAGGTGCTCACCCTCGTCAAACAGTTGAGTCGCCAGCTAAACCTCGGGGTCATCATCGTCATCCACGACATCAACATGGCGTCCCGCTTCTGCGATCAACTGGTGGCGCTGCACAGCGGCCGCCTGCTGACCCACGGCGTGCCAGACGACATCATGACCGGCGAAACCCTGCACGCCATCTACGGCATCTCCATGGAAGTCATTCGCCATCCGGCCCATGACCATGCCATCGCCATCGTCTAGAGAAGGCTTGTTATCTCGATGTTTTTATTAAAGAAACTTGGCTGGATCTGCTGCCTCTTGGCTCCGCTTATGTTGCAGGCCGAGCCAGCCATGCCTGCCGCTGCAGGCCTCCCTCAAGCCGATGCTGTGAAGTCGGTCCCCCGTATCGCCACAGTTGACTGGACCATAGCAGAAACCCTGCTGGCCCTAGGCGTCACGCCGCTGGCCATGGGGGATGTGGAGTCTTATCGCGCCTGGGTGGGGGAACCCAGGCTGCCCGCCGAGGTGGTGGATATCGGCCTGCGGATGCAACCCAACCGCGAGCTGCTGGCGGAGCTCAAGCCCGACCTCATCCTCATCTCGCCGCTGATGGAATCTCTTGAACCCACCCTGTCCCGTATCGCCCCGGTGCAATCCATCGCCCTCTATGAACCCGATGCGGATCTGTGGCAGCGGCTGCACGAGGCGACCCTGACCATAGCCGCCCTGGTGGGCAAGAGTGCCGAGGCCGAACGCCAGCTCGCGGCCCTGGATCGGGATCTGGCACGGATGAAGGGACAACTGCCGACCGATCTGCCGCCCTTGCTGGTGGTGCAATTCATCGATGAGCGTCACGTGCGGGTGTTTGGCCGCCACAGCCTGTTCGAGGCGGTGATGCAGCGGCTCGGGCTGCGCAACGCCTGGCAGGGGGAGACCAACGCCTGGGGCTTCGCCGTGGTCAGCCTGGAGCAGTTCCTGGCCCTGCCTGAGACCCGGCTGGTAGTGGTGGATCCCGTCCCGGTCGGGGTGAGCGAGCGACTGCAGGAGCCTGGCCTGTGGCAGCATCTGCCGTTGGTGAAGCAGGGCAAGGTGCTGCACCTGCCCGCCGTCTGGAGCTTCGGCGGCCTGCTCGCCGCCCGCCGCTTCGCCGATCTGCTGAGCGGGGCCCTGCAAGGGGGGATACCCTCCGATCCGGCAACCCATGTGACCGCCGAGGGGGCCATCCAATGAACCAGTTTCTTCCCTCTTCCCTGCTGCGGCCCGGGCTCTGCCTGCTGGCGCTGACCCTGATGCTGGCCTGTGGTGAGCTGGCGCGCCAGCTGCCGCAGGCACTCTGGTGGCAGGCCCTGTTCTCGCCGCAGCTGGATGATGCCCGTCAGGCGGTGACCCACTTCAGTTGGCTGCCGCGACTCGCCATCTGCCTGCTGGCCGGCGCCGCTCTTGGCCTGGCTGGCACCCTGATGCAGCAGGTGCTGCGCAACCCCCTCGCGTCTCCCACCACGCTCGGGGTGGCCTCAGGTGCCCAGCTGGCATTGATGATGGTGACCCTGTTTGCCCCCTCCTGGCTGCTGATCGGGCGTGAATGGATCGCCATGGCGGGGGGGAGCCTCGCCATGGGGCTGGTGTTTGCCCTGGCCTGGCGTCGTCAGCTCAACCCGGTGGTCATCGTGTTCGCGGGCCTGGTGATCAACCTCTACCTCGCTGCCATCAGCCTGGGGCTCTTGCTGTTCTTCCAGGAGGAGCTCAAGGGCCTGCTGGTGTGGGGCAGCGGCTCACTGGCCCAGACCAGCTGGAGCGGCACCCTCTACCTGCTGCCGCGGCTGCTGGTGGCGGCTGTGCTGGCTGCTGTGCTGGCCCGTCCCCTGGCGGTGCTGGAGCTGGATGATGCCAGCGCCCGCAGCCTGGGGGTCTCCCTCAAGCACCTGAGATTCGCCGGGTTGGGTCTCGCGGTCTTCATCACCGCCTGCGTGGTGAGCGTGGTGGGGCTGATCGGCTTCATCGGGCTGGCGGCGCCGGTCATGGTGCGCATGCTGGGGGTGAGGCGGCTTGGGCTGCGGCTGCTGTGGGCACCGGTACTGGGCGCCTTGCTGCTGGCGGCCACCGATCTGTTGCTGCAATCCCTGAGCCGTTTCTGGCCCGTGCTGATCCCGACCGGTGCCATGACGGCTTTGTTGGGGGCGCCGCTGCTGCTCTGGCTGATCCCGCGCCTCGCTCTCAAGTCGACCCCCAGAGCGGCCGCCGGCCTGGTGGTGGCGCGGCACCCGGCACCGGCCCGCTTTATCGGCTTGCTGGTGATCGCCCTGATGCTGGCCGTCATCGCCTCCCTGCTGGTCGGGCAGGGGATGCACGGCTGGAGCTGGCCGAGCTGGCTCAGGTGGCAGGCCCAACTGGAGTGGCGCCTGCCACGCACCCTGGCGGCGGGGGCGGCCGGTGTCTTGCTGGCCCTGGCCGGCACCCTGCTGCAGCGGGTCAGCAACAACCCCATGGCGAGCCCTGAGCTGCTGGGGGTAAGCGGTGGCACCTTTATGGGGGTCATTGCTGCCGCATTATTGCTGCCTGCGCTGCCGCTGCCCATGATGCTGCTGGGAGGCGTGCTGGGGGCCTTCGGTTGCCTGTTGCTGCTGGTGTTGATCAACCGCAAGAACGGTTTTCAGCCGGAGCGGATTTTGCTGTCCGGCATCGCTATCACGGCGCTGTTCGAGCCGCTGCAGGCCATAGCGCTCGCCAATGGTGATCCGCGGGCGCAGCAGCTGCTCTCCTGGATGTCCGGCTCCACCTATTACGTCACCCAGCCGGTGGCCATGGCGCTGGCCCTGCTGGCGCTGCTGATGCTGGCGGCCTGTCTGCTGGTGAGCCGCTGGCTGGATCTGATGCCCATGGGGCCGGCGGTGGCGACGGCGCTCGGCATCCGCCTCAACCGTGCCCAGCTCGTCATCCTGCTGCTGGTGGCCGTGCTCACCGCCAGTGCCACCATGGTGATAGGGCCGCTCTCCTTCGCCGGCCTGCTGGCGCCGCACCTGGCCAGGATGATGGGACTGGTGCGGGCGCGCTGGCACCTGCTCGGGGCGGCGGGCTGTGGCGCCCTGCTGATGGTGCTGGCGGACTGGGTAGGCCAGCAAGTGCTGTTCCCGCAGGAGGTGCCGGTCGGCCTGGTCTCCACCCTGTTAGGGGGCGCTTACTTCATGTGGTGCCTGCGCCGGCTGTAGGGTTTAGCATAAAAAGCGCACAAAAAAAGCCCGGGATCATCCCGGGCTTTTCATTGCCTGCCGTGCAGGTTTACTTGCCGATGCAGAAGCTGGAGAAGATGCGACCCAACAGATCGTCGGAGCTGAACTCGCCGGTGATCTCGGAGAGGGACTCCTGCGCCAGGCGCAGTTCCTCGGCCACCAGCTCGCCGGCCACGAACACCTCCAACTGCTCTTTCGCCACCAGCAGCCGCTCGGCGGCGCGTTCCAGCGCGTCCAGATGGCGGCGGCGCGCCATAAAGCCCCCTTCGGTGTTGCCCTGGAAGCCCATGCATTGTTTAAGGTGCTCGCGCAGGGCGGGCAGACCCAGCTCGGTCTTGGCGGAGATGCGGTAGACCGCGTGGCCCTGCTCCTCGCTCGGTGCCAGATCCTCGCCGGTCAGGTCGGCCTTGTTGCGAATGACGGTGAGACCGATGTTTTTTGGCAACCGGTCAACGAATTCAGGCCAGATTTCGTGGGGGTCTATGGCATCGGTCGTGGTGCCATCCACCATGAAGAGCACCCGGTCGGCCTGTTCAATTTCGGCCCAGGCGCGCTCGATGCCGATCTGCTCCACCTTGTCCTGGGTGTCGCGCAGGCCGGCGGTGTCGATGATGTGCAGCGGCATGCCGTCGAGGTGGATGTGCTCGCGCAGCACGTCGCGGGTGGTGCCGGCGATCTCGGTGACGATGGCAGACTCGCGGCCGGCCAGGGCGTTGAGCAGGCTAGACTTGCCGGCGTTGGGACGGCCGGCGATCACCACCTTCATCCCTTCCCGCAGCAGGGCACCCTGTTTGGCCTCGCTGCGCACGGCATCCAGCTCGTCCATGATGGCGTACAGATCCCCTGCCACCTTGCCGTCGGAGAGAAAATCGATCTCTTCGTCAGGGAAGTCGATGGCGGCTTCTACATAGATCCGCAGCCGGGTGAGACTCTCCACCAACTGCTGCACCTTGCCGGAGAACTGCCCCTGCAGGGAGTGCATGGCACTGCGGGCGGCCTGTTCGCTGGATGCTTCGATGAGGTCGGCAATGGCCTCGGCCTGGGCCAGATCCAGCTTGTCGTTGAGGAAGGCGCGTTCGCTGAACTCGCCGGGGCGGGCGGGGCGCAGGCCCTCGATCTGCAGGATGCGGCGGATCAGCATGTCCAGGATGACGGGGCCGCCGTGGCCCTGCAGCTCCAACACATCTTCACCGGTGAAGCTGTTGGGGGCCTTGAACAGCAGGGCGATGCCCTGATCCAGAGGCTGACCCTGCTCGTCCCTGAACGGCAGGTATTCGGCATAGCGCACCCGGGGGAGCTTGCCGAGCACTATCTCGGCGACCCGCTCGGCGGCGGGGCCGGAGACGCGGACGATGCCGACGCCGCCACGGCCGGGGGCGGTGGCCTGGGCCACTATGGTCTCTGTTGTCATCTTGCTTGACTCGTCTGTTCGGTAATTGCGGACATTGTAATAAAAAAGGCGGCCCGAAGGCCGCCTCTTTTGTCATCAGGGAAGATTAGCTGCGGGAATGCAGGCCTTTCTTCTCCAGCTGACGATAGATGATGGTCTGCTGGATGATGGAGATGACGTTGCTCACCAGCCAGTACAGGGTCAGACCTGCCGGGAACCAGAGGAACATGAAGGTGAAGATGATCGGCATGAACTGCATCACCTTCTGCTGCATCGGGTCCGTGATGGTGGTCGGGCTCATCTTCTGCAGATACCACATGGAGGCACCCATGAGGATCGGCAGCACGAAGAAGGGGTCCTTCACCGACAGGTCGGTGATCCACAGGGCGAACGGCGCGTGACGCAGCTCAACTGATTCCATCAGAGCCCAGTAGAGGGCGATGAAGATGGGCATCTGCACCAGGATCGGCAGACAGCCGCCCAGCGGGTTGACCTTCTCCTTCTTGTACAGCTCCATCATGCCCTGGGACATCTTCTGGCGATCGTCACCGAAGCGTTCCTTGAGCGCCGCCAGCTTGGGCTGCAGCATGCGCATCTTGGCCATGGAGGTGTACTGGGCCTTGGTCAGCGGGAACATGATGCCGCGCACCAGCAGGGTCAGCATGATGATGGCCAGGCCCCAGTTCTGAACGAAGCTATGGAACACGGTCAACAGCCAGTGCAGCGGCTGGGCGATGAACCAGAGCCAGCCGTAGTCGACGGTCAGATCCAGGTGGTTGGCCACCTTGGCCATCTGATCCTGCAGCTTGGGACCGATCCACAGCTTGCCGCTCACCTCGGCCTGCTGGCCGGCGGCGACGTCAACCTGCGGCGCCTTGTAACCTATGATGGCCTGGTCTTTGCCAGGGATCACGCGGCTGTAGAAGCTGTTGGTGTCGTTGGCATTCGGTGCCCAGGCGGAGACGAAGTAGTGTTGCAGCATGGCGACCCAACCACCCTGGGTGGTCTTGTTCAGGTCGGCATCCTTCATCTCGTCGAAGGTGTACTTCTTGTAGCGGCTGTCGTCGCTGGAGAAGGCGCCACCGCGGTAGGCGCTGGCCACCATGGCGTGGCCTTCCTGATCCTTCGGCGTGGTCATGGTCTGCTTCAACTGACCGTAGAACTGTACCTGGACCGGCTCGGCAGACTTGTTGTTGATCTTGTAGTCGACGCCAACGGCGTAGTCACCGCGTTTGAGCACGAAGCGCTTGGTGAAGACCACCCCCTTGCTGTCGGTCCAGGTCATGGGGACCACGACCTGATCCTGACCGTCGGCCAGCTGATAGCTGGTCTGGGCCACATCATAGGTGGGACGGCCCTCGGCCTGACTGTCCGGGCCGTTGCGACCGACCAGGCCGCTCTGGGCGACATAGAGGTGCGCCGGCTGGCTGGTCAGCAGGGTAAACGGCTGTTCCTTGCCTTCTTCCAGCTTGTGGGCCAGCAGTTCGGCAGAGACGATGTCACCGCCCTGGGTATCCAGGGTCAACTTGAGCACGTCGGAGGAGACGGTGATCAGCTTGCGCGCGGCGTTACCATTTGCTTGCTCGGAAACCTGGGGAATATCACCGGTCTGACCGGCTTCAGGTACGAAATGTTCGGTTTGGGCCACGGTCGTCGGGGCCGGCTTCGGAGCCTTGTCGGACTCCCACTGTTGCCAGAGCAAGAAGCTCACGAACAGCAAACCGATCAGGAGTAAATTGCGTTGTGATTCCATAGTCTTCAGTTTCTTCGCTTTGGTTGCGGAACCGGGTCATAACCACCCTCGGATAAGGGATGGCATTTTAATAGACGTTTGCTGGCTAACCAAACGCCTTTTATGAAACCGTGAAGTCGGATTGCTTCTATCGCAAATTGGGAACAAGTCGGGGTGAAACGGCAGCGCGGCCCGAGCAGGGGACTAAGGATTAGCTGATACAGGCGTATCAGTTTGATGGCTACCCATTGCAACGGCGTGACAGAGTGCGCCATAGCTTTTCCAGTAACTTGAACAGCGCTTCGTTGTCCATCTCCTTCACGCCACCCTTGGCGATCACGACGATGTCGATAGCGGGCAGATTGGCTTGATTGAGGCGAAAACTTTCCCGAACCACTCGTTTTACACGGTTGCGCCAGACGGCACGCTTGAGCGCCTTTTTGGGCACGGCGAGACCAAGACGGGGGTGTTCGAGGGAATTGGGGCAAGCAAGAAGCGTAATTTGCGGAGAAGCGGCCCGGACAGGCTCGGCGAAAACGCGTTTGAAGTGTTCGGGAGTTAACAGACGTAACTCCCGAGAGAAGGTGTGCTGGGTAGGCATTAGACTACCAGGCGGGCACGACCCTTGGCACGACGAGCGGCCAGAACTTTGCGACCGTTGGCGGTAGCCATGCGGGCGCGGAAACCGTGAGAGCGCTTGCGCTTCAGGTTGGACGGTTGAAAAGTACGTTTCATGATTCGATTCCGTATTTCTGTACAGTTTTGATTGTCACACTTAGCCGACGCGCCAGCTATAGCGTGTGACGACTAGCAAAAGAGGCCGAATTCTAAACAGAGTTCGGCTTCTCGTCAATCCGCCGTTCCCTCCCGTCTCGCCCTGCTCGTCAAACAAGAGCAGGAGAAGCTGGCAGGATCCGGAGGATCAAGGGCCCCGAATTATACTGGCAACCCTGGGTTAAACAAGGATCCGCCAAGAAAAAAGGCGGCAGAGCCGCCAAAGAGAGAGCTATTTCAGCACTTTGCGCAGGAATTCCCGGGTACGGGGATCCTGCGGATCGACCAATATCTGGCTCGGCGGGCCCTGCTCCACGATCCGGCCTCCCTCCATGAAGATCACCCGATCGGCGACATCACGGGCGAACTCGATCTCGTGGGTCACCACCACCATAGTCTGGTGCTGGCGGGCGAGCTGTTTCATCAGGCCCAGCACCTCGTCGACCCATTCGGGATCCAGGGCCGAGGTGGGCTCGTCGAACAGGATCACCTTGGAGTGGGCCGCCATGGCCCGGCCGATGCCGACCCGCTGCTGCTGGCCGCCGGAGAGGGAGGCCGGGTAGGCATCCTGCTTCTCGGCGAGGCCTATGTCCTTGAGGATGCCGAGGGCGGTGGCGCGGGCCTCCGCCTTCGGCTGTTTCCAGACGGTGATGAGCCCCTCGGCGATGTTGTCCAGCGCCGTCTTGTTGGCGAACAGGGCATAGTTCTGGAACACGAAGGAGGCGCGCTTGCGCAGCTCGATGGCCTGCTGGTCGCTGGCCCTGGCCAGATCCAGCTGCAGATCATCGATGGCGAGCCGGCCGGCGTCCGGGGTCTCCAGCAGGTTCAGGCAGCGCAACAGGGTCGACTTGCCGGTGCCGGAGGGACCGATGATGACGACAATTTCCCCCTTTTTCACCTCAAGATCGATGCCGTTGAGCACCTGATTTCCGTCATAGGCCTTGGAAAGACCCGTTAGCTTGATCATGACAGGTCTCCTTTAATAGGCGCGGTTCAGGCGCACTTCCAGCAGGTGCTGCAAGCGGGTGAAGAAGATGACGACGACCCAGTAGACCAGGGCTACCGCCATGAAGCTCTCGAAGAACTTGAAGGAGGAGGAGGCCTCCATCTGCGCCTTGCCCATGATCTCGGCCACCCCCAGGGTAAACGCCAGTGAGGTGCTCTTGATCATGTCGATGAAGTAGTTCATCAGGGACGGCGTCGCGATGCGGGCGGCCTGGGGCAGGATGATCCGCTGCATCGCCTGCAGCCGGCTCATGCCGATGCTGAGGGCGGCCTCCATCTGGCTCTTGTGGATGCCGAGGATGGCGGCCCGGATCGACTCGGCCATGTAGGCGGCAAAGTGCAGGGTCAGGCCTATGATGGCGGCGGTGAAGGCATCCATCCCCACGAAGATGGGGAAGAGCTGCGGCAGCCCGTAGTAGAGCAGGAACAGCTGGACGAGCAGCGGGGTACCCCGGAAGAACGAGATATACAGCATCGCCAGCCAGTGAATTGCGGGAACGCGAAAGACCCGTACTATCGCCAGGATCAGCGACAGTACGAGTGCCAATACGAATCCCCACAGGGCCATTTCCATCGTGGTGCCCAGGTATTTGAGCAGGATGGGGAACAGCCCTAGTGTGTACTCGAGATCAAATTCCATCATTTATTTGCTGGTGATGTCCGCAGAGAACCATTTTTCCGAGATCTTGGTCAGGGAGCCGTCTTTGCGCATGGCGGTCAGGGCCTCGTCGACCTTCTTCAGCAGTGCCTGCTTCTCCGGAGTCTTCAGGAAGGGCAGGGCGTTCTCGATGGTTTCGAACGGTGTGCCAGCCTGTTGCAGCGGCAGCTTGGATTCCTTGATCAGCTGGGCGGTGGAGACGCGGTCCATTACGAAGGCATCGATGCGACCCAGGGCGACGTCCTGCTCGAAGGCGGAGTCATAGGTGCGGATGTCGATCTTCTTGTTCGGGTCGTTCTTGCGCAGCAGCTCTTCGAAGTTGGAGCCCAGGTTCACCGCAACGGTCTTGCCTTCCAGATCCTTGAGACCTTGGATGCTGTTGTTGCCCTTGCGCACCACGATCTGTGCGCCGTCATAGACGTAGGGCTGGGAGAAGTCGTACTTGGCCTTGCGCTCGTCGGTGATGGTGATCTGGTTGGAGATGGTATCGACGCGGCCGGTTTCCAGCATGCCGAACAGGCCGGAGAAGCTGGCGGTCACGAACTCGACCTTGTAGCCGGTGCGCTCACCGATCTGGTTCCACATGTCCACCTCGAAGCCTTGCAGCTTGTCCTGCTTGACGAAGGTGAACGGGAAATACTTGCCGGACATGCCGACCTTGATGGTTTCCTGGGCGATGGCTTGACCGGACAGGCTGGCCAGCAGAATGGCGGCGCCGGAAATCAGTTTGATGGTGGATTTCATGGGGATTCCTCTCTCTGTAGTGCTGTATTTTTAGTTGTAATCACGGGACGGCGCTGATGTTATTGGAATAAAATATAAAAAATAAATGATATTTGGTTATATAAAATAACTGTGGTCGCAGAGTTCCATTCTGTCCACATCGCCGGTTGGCGGCTGTGGGTAACTTTGGGGATGAAATGAGATCCTGGGGCGTTGGATCCTTGAAAGTCA